>JBBRAE010000035.1:0-24790 GCA_038207085.1 Armatimonadota bacterium | reverse complement strand
ATGCCGGTTGCGCATTGTAGCCCTGGATGAACGATTTGTCACCTGCGAGCATGATCCGCGACTCGGGGTCCGTGAAGTTCTTCTGCGCCTTGTCCTCTGGAACGCCCGATGGCTTCTTCTTCGGACGACCACGCTTTTTCGCCTTCTCGGGCGCATCGGCGGCTTCAGCATCAGCCCTGTCCTGCCCGGCAGCCTCTTTTGCTTCAGACTCAAGCTCACGCATGGCCTGTCTTATCTTGGCAAGACGACCCTCGCGAAAAGCAAGTTCCTTCGGCAACTCATCACCACGGTAGGCCTTGTCGCTCACAAAATACACCAGATGACCATCGGGCAGCCACTCCCGAATCGACGGAGCCATCAGAAACTACTGGTCAGGATTGTAAGGTCGGTAAGTCTTCATACTTACTACTTCGACATCCATACCACAAAATCATGCTGTTCACGGAAAATACATAGGCTTTTTTGTGACCGAATACTCGGACAGGCTCCTAGCCCGCATTATTCACGAGGAGTGTGAATAATGCTTTGCTAGTGAGAGCTTTATTCGCTTCACGAATAAAGCGGGCTAGAGGTCCCTTCCTGCGATTCCGTTAACGGTAAGGTTGATATCGGGAAACCCATTGCTCGCGGGCCTGATATGCTTTGCCTGCAGGTGTTTGACGTGTCCGTCGCAGAATAGGTAGTTCCTGGAGCCGACCCAGTTCCACCACGTAACCTTATCTGTGGAGTGGTTGCTTGTCCAGTCTGCGACGATCGCCTTTTTCGTCGGGTAGATGACCGCCGATGTGTTCTGTGCGATGACCGCAGGGGCGGTGGAAGGGTTGTTGTAGAGCATCAGTGTCGTCATCGTGTTGATCTGCTCGGGCGCATGGTAGAACGCTGTGGAGTAGCCGTAAGACGTCGAGTCGTAGTTCTTGCGTGCTCCAGGGTCGCTCGGGCAGATCAGAATCCCGACGCTGTTGCCGACCGACGACTTTGGGTCTCCCGGCTGCGATGGGTCCTTGCCGATCGCCAGCCCCAGGTAGCGCTTCAAGGGCCAGCGCCAGTATCTTCCCATCCACAGGTAAGGAGCGTTCTTGTCGCTTTGGTCGCTGCAGGGGTAGAACCCGTTCCAGTCGGATGCGTAGTTGTCGAACGCCTGGCCGATCTGCCTCAGGTTGGAGGCGCACTTGGTCCTGCGGCCTGCTTCGCGGTTTGTCGCGTACGCGGGAAATAGCATCGCCGCAAGGCTGGCGATGATCGCAATCACTGTCAGAAGTTCGATCAGTGTGAAGCCGCGGTTGGCCCCAATATTCGGTTTTCTCATGACTGCGGCTGAGTTTCTTTCTTCGGCTCAGCTGCTTTGGGCTGCTCGGCATGCTCGACAGGCTGTTTTTTCGGCCTGTTCTCGCGGTATCTCCACAGCTCGATCCCAACGATGACGCTCGGCATGTCGGTGATCGTCGCGAGCTTCTCAAGCACGCGCGCGAGCGCCCTGTTGCCGATCTCGTCGATCTGTCCATCGGGGTGAATCCTGTCCATCGCATCGGAAACCATCTCAAGCGCAGTAGCGAAGAAGGTCGCCCTGATTTGGGGCATCTGGCGCATTGGGGTCTTGGCGTAGGCCCGCGAGCACTGTTCGGCGATCTGCTCCCATGCGGCTTCAGCGGCGCGCTCGACGCGTTTTCTGTCCTGAGCCTTCCTGCGGGTTTGCTCGGCGATGACCTCGCGCTGTTTGTAGAGTACGAACTCGGCCTGAGACGTGCCCTCGATGATGCGGATTTCCATCGGCTCCCCGAAGAGCGTGGAGATCACCTTTTCGATGATGGGGCGATGTTCCGAGCTCCTCAGATAGCTGCCTTCCGGGCCGTCCGTAGAAGAGAAACCTATGATAAACGTATTGCCCTCGCGGTCGATGCCGTGTCCGACCTCAAGCGCCTGCCATAGCGTCGGCGCGAGCGTTACGTCCTTTACTCGTTCAACTGCTTCCAGCCAGAGTCGTTTAGCCTCGGCTTCGTTCATGTATTTGCTACCTCAGTATTGATTCCACTGCATACCAATCGTGATTATAGCCATTTTGGAGCTTTCGCGTCAAACTGAAGCGTTCACAAAATGTGCTCCAGCTATAGATTGCGCGCTATTTTCTCCGCCGCAAGCACTGTTCGATTGTCATATTCTTGTTGGTTGCTCTTGTTGTCAGCCACTCACAGGCGGGTGCGCCGGTCAGCTTTACCCGGACAAACAAGTTTTGGAACGGTATCACGTCGGTTGTTAGCCAAACGAGCAGACGTACTCGGTGATGCCTTCCTCAACGACGATATCGAACGCGGAGTTGCCGGGCACCTCAAAATAAGTCCCCGCTTCGTAGTCTGCCCAGTTGTCAGATCCGGCGATCTTCACCTTGCACGCTCCTGCGATGATTTCCATCTTTTCAGGGGCAGCGGTGCCGAAGTTGTAGCTGCCGGGGTAGATCAGACCGATCGTTTTCTTGCTGCCGTCTGCGAATTCGACGGCGTGGCTTGTGACTTTGCCGTCAAAATACACGTTCGCCTTGGCGACGACTGTTACATTTTCAAACTGCATGGGTTCACCTCTCTATAAAAAAGCCCGCGCCGAGCATGGCGCGGGCTTGGTTCTTCTGCGAATAGCTTACTTGCCGCTCTTTTCGAGCGCGAGCGTCACTGTGGTCGCGTCGCAGACTTCGGTCGGGCCGAAGTACTGGATTGGGCCGGGGAAGACGTAGCAGTCTTCGGTCGCCCACGCGTCTCTGTGCTCTGCAAACGTCTTGAACGGAGCGCCGTCGAGCTCAACAAGCGCCTTCTTGATGACCGGCGTCGGCTTGCCCTTGCGGACTTCCATGTTGAACATCATCGTGACGGGAGTTCCGCCTGCGACCCACTCGTCGCTGCCCTTGGTCAGGTTCTGGACGTTCACGGTGTAGCCGGTAAGCCCCGCGCGGACGAGCTGAGCTGCGGTGCAGCCGAGCGAGTAGCAGTAGTCGGCGTCGAAGTTGGTCGGCGCGGCGCAGCGGCCTTCGTAGCCGAAGAAGTGCGAAAGCGGGCTGAACTTGGCCTTGCTCTCACCGTGCGACTTCTGGAAGCGGAGCTTGTCCGCGACCAGGTCGATCAAGAGCCTCTCGGTCTCGACCTGCGAAACCGGGACGTTGCCGTGGCTGTCGCGGTGCAATAGCACTTCCTGGATCTCCGGCGGAAGCGAGCCGTAGACCTGCGCGCTGTGGTCGGTGAGGTGCTGGGAAAGATATTGCACGCGCTCGGAATGGTCTTCAAGGCTGTGGATGTACTTCTCATCCTTGCCGAGGATGTTCGAGAGCTCGTCGATCATCGCCTTGATGTCGCTGATGAACTCAGGAAGTCCCTCAGGCACGACGACGATTCCGTAGTTCTTGCCAGCCTCTGCGCGCTTGTTGATGACGCCTGTGATGTGGTCGACGATATTGCCAAGCGTGGTGCCCTTCTCCTGGATCTCTTCGGAGATCAGACAGACGTTGGGATGGGTCTGCAGCGCGCATTCGAGCGCCACATGGCTTGCCGCGCGGCCCATAAGCCTTACAAAGTGCCAGTATTTGACCGCTGAAGTCGCGTCGCGGCTGATGTTGCCGATAAGTTCGGAGTAGGTCTTGCATGCGGTGTCGAAACCGAAGCTCGCCTCGATCTGCTCGTTCTTCATATCGCCGTCGATAGTCTTCGGCACGCCTATGACGACCGTTTTGGAGCCCTCAGCGCGAAGATACTCGGCCAGGAGCGCGGCGTTGGTGTTGGAGTCGTCGCCGCCGATGATGACGACGCCCGCGAGGCCCATCTCTTCAAAGTTTGCCTTGCATGCGGCAAGCTGTTCGGGGGTCTCGATCTTGTCGCGTCCGCTCATGATCATATCGAACCCGCCGGTGTTGCGGTATTTGTCGATGGTGGTGGATGTGATCTCTTTGCTTCGGCCTTTGATGACTCCGCCGGGGCCTTTCAGGAAACCGTAAAGTTTGTTATCCTCGTTCGCGGCCTTCAGCGCATCGAACAGACCCGCTATGACGTTGTGTCCGCCCGGCGCCTGTCCGCCTGAGAGGACGACTCCCACCTTGATCGCGTCGGTCTTCAGGTTCCCCTCACCGGCGACGATCTTCGCCTCGGGCTGCCCGTAGGTGTTCGGGAACAGACTCTTGATCTCATCCTGGTCGGAAACCGAAGTGGTTGGCGCGCCAAGCTCCACCTTGATGCTTGCCGATCGAAGCGCCGCCGGCAGCTTAGGCTGATACTGCGCGCGCATTTTCTGCAGTGCTGAAACTTCAGAACTCATGGTAATTGCTCTTCCTCTGCTAATATCTTGCGTAATGTATCTCTATTTCCAAAACCCCTATATTATATTCGATTACGAGGTGCTTTGACAAAGTCTGAGTTCGGTTGGTTCGATAAAGGTTGTGGAAACGTGAAAAAGGCCCGGCGAAAGCTCGTCGGGCCTTTTGGGTGCCATCTTTTAAGCGCCCGCCTGACACCATTATACCATGGTTGTTAACTAAAGTGACACGCGTGTGCCGATGTTGAGCGATACTCCGCTCCAGCTGTAATTCTCAAAGCTCGGCACCAGGTCGAGTCGGACCTCGGCGAAATAGTTGCCGCCGAACTCCTGACCGTACATCCCGTGGACGCCGGGCTTGAATGAGGTGCTGGAGACATCGAATTGTCGCAGCCTCAACAGATAAATTCCGGCTCCGTAGCCGACATATCTGTTGCGGCTTGCCGATATCGGCGTCCGACTGATCTTGGTGTAGGTGAGCGGACATATTCTGGCTCGCAGCACCAAATCGTCCCCGGATGACACGTAACCGAGTGTGGCGATTCTGGTGGGAAGCTCGTCTTCATCGCGTTCGATATACCAGTCGAGCCCCGGGCCGAACCACGTGGACTTGGTGTCCTCTCGGAGATCTCCGTCGGACGGCGCATAGCTCAGGAGGCGAAAACCATACCTGCTCGGGTTCTCATCCTCAGCGGCATGTAGGGCAGGCACGGCGAAAACTGCAAGCGCGGCGGCTGCAAGGGCTACTCTTTTGTTCATCGGACAATTCATCCTTTCCTGTAGAAGCTCATCAATTCGGATTATAGACGCGACGTGGGCGGCTGTCAATCTGCCAAACTTGCTAATTCCCCCCTGTGTCACCTATACTGAACAGTAGAAATGCGCTCTGTAACCAACGAAAAAACAAATATTCGGGTGTCAATTACGCGCCGGGTCGCGCTTGGCTGTGCGGTGCTGCTGCTCGTGCTTGCTGCGGCGGTTGCGGTGTCACTTTCCGTAGGCGCGGAAAGCGTCTCTATCGCCGAATCCGCGCGGGTGATATCAAGCCACATCGGCCTGGGGAGTCCGGGTTCGGTCGACCCTCTGCACGATACGATCATCTGGAACATCAGGGTCCCAAGGATCATCCTCGCGGTGATCGTGGGGATTTTGCTCGCCTCATCGGGTGTGGCGCTTCAGGGACTTCTTCTGAACCCGCTTGCCGACCCCTACACCGTCGGGGTCTCCTCGGGCGCGAGTCTCGGAGCGGCGATCGCGTTCGTCTTCGGGCTTGGGGGCTGGTTTTACGGGTTCGGTGTGCCGGTGGTCGCTTTTGTCTTTGCGATCGCGGCTATGATGGTCGTCTACAGCATCGCGAGGTTTTCGGGAAGGGTGTCGATCCACTCGTTTCTGCTCTCGGGGATCGTTGTAGGTTCGTTTTTGTGGGCGCTTCTTACGTTTGTTATGACGCTTGCCGGTCAGGAGTCGAGCCGCATTATCTTTTGGCTGCTGGGGAGCTTTCAGGCGCCCTACGCCGCCGATCCCTGGTCGTATGTGACGATGACTCTGCCGTTTGCCGTAATAGGACTGGCGGCGCTTTACGCGCTTGCCCGTGACCTGAACGTTTTTGCGCTCGGCGAGGAGACCGCTCGGCACCTCGGGATCGAGACCGAGTCGCTCAAGCTCCTGGTGATAGTGGTGACCTCGCTTGTTACCGCCGCCGCGGTTTCTGTGAGCGGGATCATCGGGTTTGTCGGGCTTGTCGTCCCACATATATGCAGACGGGTGTTTGGCGCGGACCACAGGGTGCTGCTGCCAACCGCGGCGATCTCAGGGGCGATTCTGCTTGTGCTCGCCGACACCATCGCCCGCGCGCTCGGTGAGCTGCCGGTCGGCGTCGTGACGGCGATGCTCGGCGCGCCGTTCTTTCTTTATCTCCTTAGGAGGCAGTCTTGAGAAGTTCAGAGTGCAGAGATCAGAGATCAGAGTGGGGGGCATTGAGGTGCCTCAGACTCGGCCTGTTCACTGCAGTTGCGGCTTGTGTTCTTGCTTTGCCGTCGTCTGCGACTGAGCCCAAAAAGTTTCTGAGCCAGGTGGAGGAGCAGTCGGTGGAGCCTGTGGTCATTGAGGCTCAGGTGATCGAGTCAAACAAGATGGACGACGGCAGCGTGCGCGTCCACGCCTACGGCGAGGTGCTCTTCCAGCAGGGGAACAAGCGCCTCACGGGTGACGAATTCTTCTACAACGGCGCGATCAACACGGGGATTCTAAAAAACGCCACTTTTACAACCTGCAACAAGCCGAACCCCGACTACCGCGTGTCGGCCAACGAGATTACGCTCACATCCGACCAGCGCCTTATTCTGAAGCGCGCGAGGATCTACCTCGGCAACTTCAAGCTGCTCAGCCTCCCCAAGCTCTCAGTCAACCTGTCCCAGAGCAACGAGGATCGGTCGATTATGCCGAGGCCGGGCTATAGCGGGCGCGACGGGCTCTTTGTCGCAAGTGATCTGCCGATTGTCAGCACCAACGAAGACGAGCTCGCGCTCGGCCTCAGGCTCTCAGTGAGGAGGGGCATACTCGGTGGGTTTACGGGCGGGCATGCTTGGAGCGGTGACGCGATGACGATTTCTCCCTATGTCCCGGACTGGAGGATGGAGCTTCGCCGCACCTCGATAGTGCAGCCCAGGCGGTACGGCGACTCGCCTTCAAACGTTGAGTTTCAGGGACAGGCCCCATCGCCGAGCTTGGGGGCGTGGTTTGGCGCTTTGCAGTCCAGACAGCCGACTCCCGACGTCGATGAGGAGGGCATTCTGGTTAGCCGTCTTCCCGAGCTTGGAGTGCGGATCGTCTCGCACCAGGCGGCGATCGATCGTCCGGAGGTCGGCTTGCAGGGGCAGCTCAGAGCCTCTTGGGGACGCTTTGAGGAGTCCCCGGACAGCGTCGGGGTGATCAACCGCTGGGACGCGCGCGGGATCGGTTCGACGACTCTTGCGAAACTCGACCGCAATACCGTGCTTCGAGCTTCGGGTACGGCGCGCTACTCGATTTACGACACCGGGGACCGATACCGGGTGCTTGGCGGGTCACTCGACGTGAGCCGGATACTTGAAGGCGGTTCCTTCGCGTCGCTTCGGCTGATCAATCACTGGATCGGCGGCTCGACGCCTTTTGAGTTCGACGATGTGGATATCAAGCGCGAGGTGCAGGCGGCTGGTCGTTATGTCCGTGGAAGAAACGCATATGGGATCGTTCTGGACTACGACCTCGGCAAAGACGAGCTGCGGAGCTGGCAGTTTACCTACTCCCGCAGGCTTGACTGTTTGGAGCCGAGTATCACCTTCAACAGCGACCTCGCCCAGGTGTCGATCGGCGTCAGGGTGCTCGGTTTGTAGACAATCTTGCGCGGAGGAATCCCGACGCCAATGTATAATAATAAATAGTGCACGCTTAACATAAATCTTGTGCTTTGTCCATTGTTATCTGCCGCGTGCGATGCTTCGTAGCGGCAGTTGCCAATGCACAAGAATCAAGTTAATCCGGCAGTAGGGGCGGACCAGTGTGTCCGCCCTCTCCTGGCTCATGTTGTATCGTGGAGTATCTTCCCGGTACACACTTACGTAAGGCTTAACAACTCGGAGGTTGATGTGGCAACAAAGGTGGTTCTCCCGTTCCTCGGACAGACTATGGAGGAAGGGACGATAACGAAATGGCTCAAAAAAGAAGGTGACAAGGTCGAAAAGGGAGAGATTCTCTTTGAGGTTATGACTGACAAGGCCAATATGGAGGTCGAGTCGCCTGAGTCCGGCGTTCTGCTCAAGATCGTTTCAGGGGAAGGCTCGATCGTTCCCGTGAAAGAAACCGTCGGAGTGATCGGCGCAGCCGGAGAGAAAATAGACGATTTGATCGGAAACGGCGCGGCTTCTGCCGCAGTTGAGACTCCCGCACAGGCCCCCGTCCCAGAGACGGTTTCGGCTTCGCCTAAGGCGTCCGCCGCGTCCGGCGACAGACTTTTTATCTCCCCGAGAGCTCGCAAGGTGGCCGGTGAAAACGGCATCGCGATTGAGTTTCTCGCGGGCAAGGGCACGGGCCCCGCTGGCAGGATCGTCGAAAAAGACGTGCTCGCCTTCGCTTCGCCGCTCGCCGCAACTCCCGCACAGAGGGTTTCCCCCCTTGCGGACAAGGTCGCAGCTGACACCGGGGTCGACATTTCGACCGTCATCGGCACCGGCCCCGCAGGTAGGGTTATGCGCGACGACGTGACCCGCGCGGTCCCGCCGATGCCGCTTGTGCCGTTTGGCAAGCGTGGAATAGGACGGATCATCCCCTACACCGGGATGCGCAAAGCCGTCGGCGAGAACGTCGCCGCTAGCGTCAGAAACGCTCCGCAGGTTACTTTTGTAACCGAGGTCGATATGACCGACGCGCTGGCGATGCGCGACTCCATCGCAGCTGAGGCAATGAAGCGCTATGGGATCAAGATCAGCTCGACCGCGCTTGTTATCAAGGCCGCCGCGCTTGCGATTCTCGACTATCCGATCGTTAACTCCTCGCTTGTAGAAAAAGAGATCGTCATACACGACGATATCAACCTTTGCGTCGCGGTTTCGATCGAAGACGGGCTCGTGACCCCGGTTATCCCAGAGACCGACCGCAAGTCGCTTGTTCAGATATCTTCTGATATCAAAACGCTTGCGGGCAAGGCTCGGGCAGGCCAGCTTTCACGCGAGGATATGTCCGGCGGGACGTTTACCGTCTCAAGCCTCACTTCTACATGCGTTGATTCGTTCAACCCGATCATCAACCCACCGCAGAGCGCAATTTTGGGGATGTGCAGGGTCGTTGAAAAGCCAGTCGTCATAAACGGCGAGATCAAGATTCGCTCGATGATGGGGCTGTCGCTCGTGTGGGACCACAGGGTGATGGATGGGGCTCCGGCCGCCGATTACCTCGGGCGGGTGAAGGGGATTCTCGAGTCACCGATGTCGATGCTCATTTAGAAAAACAGGGGCTGGGGGAGGGGTTAGGTGCAGTCTTTTCCAGCCCCTATCCCCTTCCTCCCAGCCCCTGTAATCTACGCTTCTTCTGCCTGTGCCGGGTGCAGGAACTCGGCGGCCTCGCTTGAGCCCACCCAGCTTCCAATCACGTACATCAGACCAAAATCGAACATCTCCGGGATCTCGTAGCCGAGCCCGAAGAAGGCTATGATAAACACCGGAAGCGCGACAAGCAGGCTTACGATGAACCCCACGAAGGAGCTGCTGTTTGGCATCAACATGCGGCGGAAAAACGCGTAGGTCGCCAGAAATATCCCGATGTTTGCGACCGCGACAGTCGCGGCGCGCGGAAACGTCGCCGACCCGAACCGCACGTGCAGGTAGGGGACGATGAGTGCGGCGAGGCATCCTCCGACGATTGCCAGCGTCAGCCACAAGGGCTTGCTCGGGTTCGCGTCGGTCTTTGCAGGTTGGGTGGTTGTTTGTTCAGCCAATAGATATCCTCCAGACTTCACCAGTGGAAGTCACTCTTCGCTTACTCGAACTACCGCGCGGATCACTCCGCCGGACTTTGTCTCGGCCATCTCCATAGCCTCTGCGACCGCTTCCAGGCCGAAGGTGTGCGTCGCGTAGCTTGCGACGTTTATTCGTCCATCGCGCACCAGCTCAAGGGATTCTTCGGTCGTGTTGTTGCTGCGGCGGACAAACGCCACCGAGAGCTGCTTTCTCCGCGCGGCGCTTGCGTCAAACGTGTAATCATCTCCTCGGGGGATCCCGACTATGACGATTCGTCCGAGCACCCGGGCAAGAGACGCCGTTGCCCGCACCGCCTCGACGCTTCCCGCGCACTCGACCACTACGTCAAAACCGCGTCCGCCGGTCAACTTCTCTGCAATCGCGGCTGCTTCTGAGGGGTCACAGACCTCGTCGGCACCGAGCCTCTTAGCCATCGCGCGTCGTTCGGCGACAGGCTCGATGACGAGCACCTTGCCGACTCCAGCAAGACGCGCGGGCTGAAGGACCGAGAGGCCGATCGCCCCAGCGCCGAATATCGCGACCGTTTCACCGGCTCTAAACCCGGCAAGCTCCGCTGCGTAGACGCCCACAGCGAGCGGTTCTACCATCGCCGCTTCGTCCATACTGATCTCATCAGGGATAGGGATTAGAAGCCGCTCCGGCCAGACGACGTACTCGCGGAAGCATCCGTCGGTCGGCGGGGTACCGAAGAACATCACCGACGGGCAGACGTTATAGTTGCCGTTTCTGCAAAACTCGCACTGAAAGCACGGCTGTGCCGGTTCGATCGCGACCCGGCTCCCCTGCACAACGCTCGTTACGTCCTTTCCGACTGCCTCGACAACCCCCGCGCCTTCGTGCCCGAGGACAAGCGGCTTGTCGAGCTTGGTGCTGCCGATCCGCCCGTCGCGCCACCAGTGGACGTCTGATGCGCAGACGCCTACCGATGTCACCCGCACAAGCGCCTCACCGGGCCCTGGAGTCGGGATGGGTTCGTCGGTGAGTCGCAGGTCCATAGGTTTGTGCAGTCGAAGGACTCTCACGCTTTGCCTCCCTGCCCATACTTTTCGACGTATCTTTTGTGTCCGCGTGCGACCTCTTCAGCCGGGATTGCGATTGGGGTCCCGCGAAGCATGGCAAGATGCACGGTCTTTGCGATATCCTCGACCATAACCGCGGCTTTTAGCGCGGACTGTGGGGTTGGGCCGACGGTAAACACCCCGTGGTTCTGGAGCAAAATCGCCGGGCTTGCGCCAATGTGATCGACTATGGCCTCACCGATCTGCTCCTCACCGATCTGGCAGTAGGGCCCGCAGGGCACGGGGCCGCCGAACTCGTCGGCTATAGCGGTCAGAACTGCGGGGATCGGCTGCCCGAGCGCGGCAAAGCTCGTCGCGTAGTTGGAATGGGTATGCACTACCCCGTTTACGTCGGGGCGGCGGCGATAGATCACGAGGTGGGTCGCGGTGTCGACGCTCGGGTTTTTCGTCGCTTCGACGACGTTGCCGTCGAGGTCGACGATCGCCATGTCCTCGGGGGTCAGGTCTTCAAACGACACGCCGCTTGGTTTGATCACTATATACCCTGTAGCCGAGTCGCGTCCTGAGACGTTGCCGCTCGTCATCGTGACCAGGCCGTTCTTTGGAAGTTCTTTGTTAAGCTCGCAGACGAGCCTTCTCAGTTGCTCAAGCATTATCCTCTTACCTCTCAAATTGTCGCAGTCATTATACGCCAGCGCGGGACGACGGCGCAAGCTTGGGATGCAAACAAAAAAGGACGGGATGTGACTCCCGTCCTTTTGGTTGATAGCTAAAAGCTGATAGCTTACTCTTTTATGCTTCCGATCAGGATTCCCTTGATAAAGAACTTCTGCACGAAGGGGTAGAGCAGAATGATCGGCAGGATCGTGATCACGACCGTCGCCGCTTTGATCGTCTCTGGAGTGAACTGACTTATGTCGGGGTTTGCGAGCCCTTTTTGCACCAGGTCGATATTGTTCTGGATGACGATTCGCTGCAGGAGGTTCATCATAACCTGCTTGCTGCCACTCTCGATGTAAAGCATCGCATCCATCCAGGAGTTCCAGTGCCCTACAGCGGTCCAGAGCCCGACGGTTGCAAGCACAGGCTTTGAAAGCGGTATATAGATCAGTCGAAGAATCTGCCAGGGAGTAGCCCCATCGATCGTCGCCGACTCGTACAGGCTGTCGGGGATCGACTGGAAGAAGTTCTTGATAATAATCACGTTGAACGCGCTCACAAGCCCTGGGATGATATAGACCATTCGGTTGTCGTAGAGCCCGAGGCTCTTGATCAGCAGGAAGCTCGGCACCAGTCCGCCTCCGAATATCATCGTAAAGAGAATAAAGACCATAATCGGGCTTCTGTAGGGAAGCGTCTTTCTCGCGAGCGGGAACGCCGTGAGGCACGTCACCGTGAGCGTTGCCACAGTGCCGATGATGGTGCGGAAAAGCGTGTTCGCGTAGCCGGTCAGAATCTCGGGGTTGTTCAAGACCATCTTATACGACGTGAACGACAACTCGCTCGGAAAAAGGTGAAGCCCGCCACGTGCGGCCTCGGCCTGGGTGCTAAGCGATATCGACACAGTGTAAACGAAAGGGTAGAGCGCTAGAATGCCGATAATTCCCAGGAATATCAAATTGAATGCGTTGAATATCTTCTCGCCAAGATTTTGCTTGTAGTTCATCTACCACACTCCATACTCGCCGTCGCTTGTCTTGCGCACGAACGCGTTGACGACAACGATTAAAAAGAACCCCACGAGCGACTTGAAAAGTCCGGCCGCAGTCGACAGGCCAAAGTCCATCGTCGTAAGCCGTCGCAGCACGTAAGTGTCAAGAATGTCGGCCCGCTCAAATACCGCAGGGCTGTACATGTTGTAAATCTGATCGAATCCCGCGTTCAAAATCCCTCCGAGGCTCAGGATGAAAAGCACGAGGATCGTCGGCCTGAGGCAGGGGATAGTGATATGCAGGGTCTGCTTCCAGCGGTTTGCGCCGTCGATCATCGCAGCTTCGTAAAGATCCGGTGATATTCCCGAAAGCGCCGCAAGATATACAACAGCGCCGTACCCGGCCCCCTGCCAGATGCCGGTTAGGATAAGGGTGAATACAAACCATTGGGAGTTGGTCAGAAACTCGATAGGACTGTCCTTGCCAAGACTCATAAGAATCTGGTTGACCGGGCCGTCGAGCGAGAAAAACATCAGGAATATTCCGCCGAGGATAACCCACGACAGGAAAAACGGCAGGTATGTTAGCGTCTGGATAGCACGCTTATAACCTTGGAATCTCACTTCGTTTAGGAGCAAGGCCAGGACTATCGGAGCAAAAAATCCGAACCCCAGGCGCATCAGACTGATCGTTATCGTGTTGATAAGCGCCCGCACAAAGTCCTGACCGGCAAAGAGCCTTTCAAAGTTCGAAAAACCAACCCATGGGCTTGCGAAAATGCCCTTGGAAAGGATAAAGTCCTTGAAAGCTATCACGATGCCGTACATCGGCACGTAGTTAAAGAGCAAGAGTATCGAAAGGCCCGGGATAAGCATGAGAAGCAGGTCTTTATATTTGCCGAGCGGCTCGGCTCGCTTTTGACCTTTAATTGGCTTTGCCATTTTCCACCTTCTTGATCGGGATTCCGAGCTCCTTGTAGATCGTAAGTTTCTCTTTGTACATCTTGCGAGCTTCAATGGTCATTATGTCGCCACCTCTGCGCTTCCATTCCCTGACGAAGTCGTCAAATGAAGACAATGGCTTTGCGCCTCGGATAATGTCTGCGAAGCGGTTTATTTGCAGGGTTCTGAGGTCTCCCAGATATACCCCAGACGAAGGAACAACGTCCGCCTTGCCTAAGACGTCCGGGATACCGTACTTCTCGTTACAGTATTTCTCGCGGTAGGCGACGGCTGCGGGTGGCAGGAAATGGTCGGAGGTCTTGGTGGAAGCGGTAGATTCAACGAATGCTCCTCCGGGGCCTCCTCCTCCTGCATAGAAGCTAAGAGCCTGCATAGACGCTTTGGTTGCGTTGTCATAGGGTGGGAGGCCGGACGCTTGGCCGGGGTATTCGCCCTTTGGGTTCTTGAAATACCAGTGCACGCCGCGCTTGCCGCCCGCGAGTTCCATACCGACCTCAATGTTTGCGCTTGCGGCTTCGTAGATCTTTAGCACGCGGATGACCTTCTCGGGGTCTTTTGCGGTCTGTATGCCAAACGAAGTCATATTGCCGCCGCTTCCCCATACCCGAGCACCTCGCTTGCCTGTGGGACCTTTGGGGAAGAGTCCGGGAGTGAGGTCGGCTTTGGGATTGAGCTTGTAGAAGTTCGCGGCGAAGCCTTGGTTGGTTTTGTGGTCGAGAGTCAAGTAGTCGGAGCCCAACCCATTGTGGTAGCCGATCTTGCTGGAAAGCATCTTAGTCTCAAGCCGTCCGCCGGGGTTTTCGGTGTCGATTACGAAGTCAGGGTCGATCAGGCCTTCTTTGTACCACTGGCGGAGCAGCGCGAGGGCCTGCTTGGTCTCGGGCTGAATGCCGCCCCAGACGACCTTCCCGTCCTTCATTATCCAGTCCAGCGGTGCGATGCCGTATGCGCCGTATATCTCTACGAAGTTCATGTGCCAAGCCTGTGTGGACCCACTCATGCCATAGGTGTCCATCTTGCCGTTGCCGTCGGGGTCGTTGTGTCGGAACCTGTAGAGTGCGGTGTGCATATCTTCAAGCGTATCAGGGGTTTTGTTTATGCCGACTTTCTTTAGCCAGTCTTTTCTCCATACGCTGCAGGTCGGATATCTGCCCCCCATGAACATAGTCGGCACGCCGTAGTTCTTGCCGTCCACTCTGCAATAGAGCCAGGTGACAGGAGCCTCTTCGTTCATGTGCTTGACGTAGGTCGGCGCGTAGCGTTGGATGAGTTTGTAGGGGAGTTCGGCGACGAACCCGTGCTTTACGTATTTCTGCAGCGTGATTGGGTTTGGCTCCCACCACAGGTCCGGCGCGCCGTTTCCGCAGAAGATGAGAGGCCGCTTGATGCCGTAGGCGGTGCCGTCAATAAAGATCGGTTTGATCTCCACGTTGAATTTCTTTTCGATCTGTCGTTCGACAATCGTGCCTTCGTTTGCGCTTGGCCAGTAGTAGCGGCAAAGCCACCTGAGCGTAACCTTCTTTGAAGGGTTATCCACTGCATTGGGGTTGATGCAGGCCGTTTGCACTGCGCCGACCAAGTCTTTGCTGGTAGCGTTTCCGACAAGCGTGATGGTGATCCCTAGTGTCGCCAGCACGAGCAGAACGAGTGCGATCTGTTTTGGGTTCATAGTTGGGATTCTCTATCGCTGCCCAGAGCTCGACTTCTTTTGGTCGACGGGGCAATATCTCCGGGGGCAACTGCTGTGAAAGTCAAGTTGACCGGACGATTGCATTATATCAATAAGTCGGAGTTTAGGGAATAGGTGAGCTTGAATAACAGTGTATTGGGGACGGGTTTCCCCGAATTCGTGTCACATAGACCCCCCGGACTTGAAACCCGGCGCAGTGTGCACCTCCCTATCTAGCCCGCAATTGTCTGTTTTTCCACGATTTGACGGTGGAGCTTGAAAAACGTTACAATATGGTCTGGGGCACTGCGCCCTCCAGCTATCGATCTACGCGTCAATCTAGCCGTGGCGGAGCCTCTCGCAGCGCAAACTGCACGCTGCTGTCGGCTTACCACTTAACAGAGCGTAAATGGCAGAAGGCGCCATTTTCTAAGGAGTAACTTGATGAAAACCAAAGAACGCCCATCCGCAAAGCCTGGCCAGAGCAAGGAGGAGTTGCTGGATTATCTTCGGTCAATGTATGAGATCCGGTTCTTCGAGGACAAGGTATACTCCTTGCTCCGGGACGGGACCATCAAGGGCGCGTCCCACCTCTCCGCCGGTCAGGAAGCCGTCGCGGTTGGCGCCGCCGCCGCTATAGAATTGAAAGACATCATCGCGAGCACCCACAGGGGCCACGCGCACTGCGGAGCCATCGGCAACAAGCACGCCAACGGCGAACCCGCCCGCCAGGAGCACTGGAACAAGATGATGGCCGAGCTTATGGGCAAGGCTACCGGGTACTGCAAGGGCCGAGGAGGCTCCATGCACATCGCCGATGTCGAGAAGGGGAACCTCGGCTCCACGGGAATCGTCGGCGGAAACATCCCAGTTGCGACCGGCGCTGCGCTTGCTGAGACCCTGAAGGGCTCCGGTTCGGTCGTCCTCTGCTTCTTCGGTGACGGCTCGACCAACACTGGGTCATTCCATGAGGCGCTCAACATGGGAAGCGCGCTGCTCTGCGGTCTCCCTGTCGTATATATTTGTGAGAACAACCTCTACGGGATGAGCGTTCCGTTCTGCGAGAAGTCGGTGGACTGCGCGGGGCAGGCGAGCAAGATCGTCAACATCTCCGAGCGAGCCGCGGCCTACGGCATGCCGAGCATGATTGTCGACGGCATGGACGTTTTGGCCGTAAAAGATGCCGTCGAGAAAGCCGTCGAGCACGCGCGAAGCGGCAACGGCCCGATGCTGATCGAAGCGAAGACCTACCGCTGGTACGGTCACTCCTCAAGCGACCAGAGGGTTTATCGAACCCGTGAGGAAGAGGCGGAATGGAAAGCGCGCGATCCGCTCACCGTTACCCGCAAAATGCTCACTGAGTCGGGCCTTGCGACCGAAACTGAGCTTGACGCCGTGATGGCTCGGGCAGAGGCGAGCATCGAAGAGGCGACCAAGTTCTCAATCGAGAGCCCGTTCCCTGACGTCTCTGAGCTTATGGACGACGTGTTCGTCCCCGTAGACGCAGCCGAAGTCGCAGCCGCAGCTGAGGCCGAGAAGCCGATCCTTGCGGCCATTCACACTGCGGAAGACGACATCCGGGCCGCCGTCCGCAAAGCTTCGAATGATTCCCCCAAGGGTGTTCTTCCCAAGCTCAAGATAAGCGAAATCAAGCCGATGGAAGAGAAGCACGGCATGCGACTGATCTCCTACGGCCAGGCAGTGCTTGAGGCCCAGCGAGAAGAGATGGTCCGCGACGAGACGGTCTTCATCATGGGTGAGGACGTAGGCCTCTACGGCGGCGCGTATGCTGCGACCAAGGGGCTTTACGACGAGTTCGGGCCCAAGCGCGTGATCGACACCGCGATCTCCGAAGCCGCAATCGTCGGAGCCGCCGCTGGCGCTGCGATGCGAGGCACTCGCCCGATCGCCGAGATCATGTACATCGACTTCCTTACGATCTCAAGCGACCAGCTTATCCATAACGCAAGCTACAACCGATATATGTTCGGCGGCAAGACCAAGGTCCCCTGCGTTGTCCGCACCGAAGGCGGCGTCGGCCGAAGCATCGCCGCGCACCACTCAGAGAGTCTTGAGGCGATGTTCATGCACTGTCCAGGCCTCTATGTTGTGATGCCTTCGACCCCGTATGACGCCAAGGGGCTCCTGAAGTCCGCCATTCGTGACGACAACCCCGTGCTCTTCATCGAGCACAAGGTTCTCTACTCCGGCGTTATGGGCCCGGTTCCTGACGGCGAGTACACCATCCCGCTCGGCGTCGCTGACATCAAGCGCGAGGGCAAGCACGCGACAATCGTCGCTTACTGCCGGATGCTCCACTTCGCGATGGACGCCGCGCTCGAGCTTGCCAAAGAGGGAATCGAAGTCGAAGTCATCGACCCAAGGACCCTCGTGCCCTTTGACATTGACACGGTCGCCAAGTCCGTCCGAAAAACGGGCCGCTTGGTCACCGTTTCCGAGGGCTTCCCGAAGTGCGGCGTCGCGAGCGAGATAGTCCGCCAGTATATGGACTACACCTTCGAGGACGGCTCAAACGGCTTCGACTGGCTCGACGCCAAGCCGATGATGCTCGCGGGCAAGGACTGCCCGATCCCGATGAGCGAGCCGCTCGAGGACGCCTGCGTCCCGACCAGAGACGACATCGTCGCCGCGGTCAAGGCAACACTGAAGTAAGAAAAGCGATGAGCGATGAATGAATTGCTCTGATAGGGAATAAGAAACGGGTGCGGCTGATTTTTCGGTTGCACCCGTTTTTTCGTCCCAAGTGAACGTAACGTCTCAATTTCCCCTGCCCGATCATTAAGACAACATAACCGTAAGCGTGCAGATCTGGCCAAATCCTAAATCCACCTTGTGTTTTCTTGACATTACCTGGCAGCCAAGTTATACTCGTCACAAAGTAGCTGCCAGATAAGCACGTGACAATGGCT
Organism: Armatimonadota bacterium; assembly: GCA_038207085.1. GTDB lineage: Bacteria > Armatimonadota > UBA5829 > UBA5829 > DTLH01 > JBBRAE01. The sequence continues at coordinate 6,761 of JBBRAE010000035.1, read as the reverse complement.
GGGGAAAGGGGTGTCCTCGCAGAAATCGTCCGGGTGTCCTATCGGCAAGCTGATATTTGCTTAAGGAGCAACAATCATGGACCACGGACCTTCAACTCAATGGGGCGAAGACAAGTCCACCGGCTACAAAACGCGCCTCGGGATCTGGATGTTCTTTCTCTACTGCGCCATCTATGCCGGTTTCGTCCTCATCAACAGCCTCTGGCCAAGTCTCATGGCAAAGTCGTTCGGAAGCTCCAACATTGCGGTGGCTTATGGGTTTGGGCTGATATTTTTTGCGCTCGTAATCGCCGTAGTCTACAACCACCAGTGCGGACGCGCCGAGGAGATGTACAACAAGGCCGAGTTGTTCGACGTCGCAGAGGAGGAGGAATAACAGATGAATTACCATTCCTCCGCCTGGGCGGTCAGTATCTTTGTCGCATTCGTCGGGTTCGTGCTGTGGATCGCCTACTACTACGCACGCCAGACCAAGACCGCAAAAGGCTTCTACGCAGCCGGTGGAACAGTCCACTGGGCCGTAAACGGAATCGCCTTTGCCGGTGACTACCTGTCCGCCGCGTCGTTCCTGGGAATCTGTGGGATGATCGCGGCGTACGGCTACGACGGGTTCTTATACTCGATCGGTTACCTCGCTGGCTGGATCGTTGCGCTCTTTGTGGTCGCCGAACCTATGAAGCGGATGGGCAAGTACACATTCGCCGACGCGCTCGACGCCAAGTTCAACTCAAAAGGCATCCAGTTTGCCGCAGCGCTAAGCACCCTCGTGGTCTCCATGTGTTACCTGATCCCTCAGATGGTCGGCGCGGGAGTGCTTGTTACTCCGCTGCTCGGGCTTGCGCATGTCTGGGGAGTCATCTTGGTCGGCACGATCGTCATCATAATCGTCGCCACCGCCGGAATGGCATCGACCACCTACGTGCAGTTCATGAAAGGCGGCCTTCTGATCGTCTTCTCAACTACGCTCGTGATTTCTGTCCTCAGTCGAGGCCTAAGCACCAACCCCGATCAGGGTGGAAACGTCCCCTATCACAAGTTCACTACGATACCATACTCAATGATCGGGGAGGGCTCGCTTAAGCTTTCGGACAAGTCCTACACCGTCTTGGACGGCTGGCAGGAAACCCCCTACGGCAAAAAGGGCTTTGTGAAGCTCACCAAAGACGGCAAGACCTCGGTCTGGTCGTTCGACAAGGACGCCGGTGTTCTCAGGGAAGCGCAGACCGTCGAGACGCTGAAAGACGGCACCAAGCTCTACAACGGCGCCCCGAAGGCCGAGGGCAAGTTCTATGCCGTCGGGCACATGAGCGAGATCAAGATAAAGGGCAAGTCGGTCACCAAGACGGGGCCGCTTGACCCCACTCAGTTCCTGTCGGCGATTCAGAACGGCACAATCGTGCGCTGGCCCTCTGAGAAGCTCGACGAGGGCGACAGCAAAGTCACCGTCTACTATCAGAAGTTCACCAAGGGTAAAGACCTGCTCCGCCCCGGCCTGAAGTTCAAGGTCGGCGGCACTCTAAACGAGAACCTGAACTTCATCTCATTGATGCTCGCTCTATTCCTTGGGACGGCGGCGCTCCCCCACATACTCATTCGTTACTACACGGTTCCAAGCCCGGCGTGCGCGCGCAAGTCGACGATTGTAGCGATCGCCGCGATCGCCTTCTTCTACGTTTTGACCCTGTTTATGGGTCTTGGGGCGATGGCAAACGGCGTGATGGACCTGACTGACAACAACATGTCCGCGCCGCTTCTTGCCAAGTCTTTCGGAATCTTCCTGTTCGCGATCATCTCCGCGCTTGCGTTTGCGACGGTGCTTGGCACGGTAAGCGGACTGATCATCGCCTCCTCCGGCGCAGTCGCCCACGACCTCGTCGAGCGCTTCTTCGGCATCAAGATGACAGACAAGTGGAAGGTGCGCGCGGGAAAACTCGCAGCGATAGTTGTCGGTGTGATTGCGATGATACTGGGCATCCGCTACAAGGGGATGAACGTCTCATACCTTGTAGGCTGGGCATTTGCTGTCGCTGCGTCGGCTAACCTGCCGGCGATCGTTATGCTTCTGTTCTGGAAGCGCACGACCGCCAAGGGCGTGACCGCGTCGGTGATCGTCGGTATGGTCTCGGCCCTTGCGGTGATTCTGCTTTCGCCTGAGATGTACAAGGAGCTCTACGGCCTCGACCCGACGACTGCGCCGATGCCGATCGACAATCCGGCGATATTCACGGTGCCGCTAAGCTTTTTGACGCTCATTGTAGTGTCGCTGCTGACCCAAAAGAGCGGAGTTGCTGCCAAGTCCGCCGCTCCCATCGTCCACGAGCCGGTTCACATGCTCGAAGACGGCCTGCTGCCCGAGCACGTGGTCGCAGAGCTTGAAGAGCTGTCGAGAAATGAGCTTGTGGGTATAGTCCTCGACCTGCGCGAGGAAATCGCCACTCTCAAGCGCGAGATGGAATCGACGCGGTCATAACCGCCCCGCTGCAAGTGAAATAGAAACCGGGGGCGTCGGAAACGGCGTCCCCGTGCCGTGTACCGGCAAAGTTCTCAGGATTGACTTACTTCACGCACCATGTTACGCTGAAAATGGAATGAACTATTGACCGAATCATCTGCACGCGCCACCGGAAGAATCAGGTTAAGTATGCACATGTCTTCTGTAGGGGAAAGGTATCGTCACAATGCGTTTACTGCTGACAGCTGTTATCATAGTAATCTGCTGCTCGTTATGTCTTGCCTCGGGTGTTCCTGGGATCGTGAACTACCAGGGCAAGCTTCTCGGCCCTAACGGGACCCCGGTAGCCGATGGGACACGCCAGCTCAGTTTTTCGATCTACGACTCGGCAAAGGGGGGGACGTCGATCTGGTCTGAGACTCAGCCATCAGTCGCTTCTCTTGGAGGAGTCTTCTCCGTGATGCTTGGGAGCGTCACCCCGTTCCCTGCAGACATCTGGAGCGGCTCGGACAGGTGGCTTGGAGTCAAGATGGGCACGGACCCCGAGATGACCCCCCGCCAGCAGATCGCCTCCGGCCCGTTCGCCTTTCGTGCGGCAAGCGCCGCTACGGTCGACGACGGCGCGATCACTTCGGCAAAGCTCGATCAAAGCCTGAGAAACGATATCTCAAGCCCAGTCGGCATGTTCGGCAAATGCATTTCGACCAACTTCTGGTCGGTGCCCGATCAGTTCGACCGACTGCGGAATATATCCATCTGACCGGTGGCAAACTGACGCCAAACGACTTCGTGCCGATGGACCATGCCGGTCTTATGCCCCACTATTTCTGTATGATCAACTACAATGCCAGCCAGTGGCCGACCTCACTCAGCGACAACGAAATACTGTATCGACAGGTCTATGTCGCAATCGGCTCGGACGGCACACTCGCCTACAGGCTGATACCACGGGGGCGTCTCAAACAGTGCGAGCAGGCAGGATATTTCCCTTCGCGCAAAGAACCCTCACTTTGGCTGTGCCTGTAACACTAGCGGCGCGCTTCGCGTATTGTAGATAGTGATGAGGTTCTGCGTCGACGGATTATGAAAACAGGTTTGCTTACCAGACTCTTAATATGTTTCGCAATCGCCGCGGTTACACTGGGTGTGTACTGGCAGGTGACCAGTCACGAGTTCACCTATACCTTTGACGATGACCAGTACGTGCTCGAAAACTCACACGTGCTCTCGGGCTTGAATGCAGAGAGCGTCCGTTGGGCCTTCACAAGCGCAGGGTACGCGTCCAACTGGCATCCGCTCACATGGATCTCCCACATGGCCGACGTGCAGTTCTTTGGGGCGAACAAGCCCGGCTATCATCATCTGGTAAGCGTGGTCTTGCACATCTTTTGCGCGTTGCTGCTTTTTATCCTGCTCGACCGAGTCACCCATTCGCCGTGGAAGAGCGCATTCGTCGCCGCCATTTTCGCCATTCATCCGTTGCATGTCGAATCGGTCGCTTGGGTCGCCGAGCGAAAAGACGTGTTGTCGACGTTTTTCATGATGCTTGCGATCCTGGCCTACGTCCGGTACGCCGAGCGCCCGGGAGTGCTTCGCTATACCTCAGTCGCTCTGCTTTTTGCGCTTGGTCTCCTCGCCAAACCGATGCTCGTCACGCTGCCCGTATTGCTGATACTGCTCGACTACTGGCCGCTCGAGCGAAATCTTCCATTCGGCAGGCTCTTAAGGGAGAAGCTCCCACTGTTTGCGATGGCGATCGCTTCAGCGGCGATGACGCTCGTCGCCCAGCGTGGCGGAGGTGCGGTCGCGACTTTTGACGTCTTCCCGCTTCCCGTCAGGCTGGAAAACGCGCTTGTGTCCTACGTCGGGTATCTCGTGAAGATGGTTTGGCCCGCTGGTCTTGCGGTCTATTACCCACACCCCGGCTCGACTATACCTGTCTGGCAAGTCGCAGGCTCAGCGGTCATTCTTGTGGTCATAAGCGTCTGTGCTCTGCGGCTCCGCGAGCGCTTTCCCGTGATTCTTTTCGGCTGGCTGTGGTATGTTATCACGCTGGTTCCGGTGATAGGGCTTGTGCAGGTCGGTGGTCAGGCAATGGCCGACCGATACACCTACGTCCCATTGATAGGAGTCTTCGCCGCCCTAGCATGGACGCTCCCCGCGGCCCTTGCCAAACGGGTTCGCCCCGCAGTCTTTGCCGTGCCGGCCGGTGCGTCCCTGGTCGCGCTTTCGGTTGTGACCTTTGCCCAGGTAGGCTACTGGAAGACCCCCGAGACGCTTTTTGCCCGGGCGATCGCCGTGACCGACCCGGACACCAACGGCCGCGCGCATATGAATATGGCCGTCGCCCTTTCGATCAAGGGCAAGACCGATGAGGCGATCGTCCACTACTGCGAGGCTGTGCGGATTATGCCCCGGTTTGTCGACGCCCGCAACAACCTCGGTCTTGCCCTTCTTGAAAAGGGTGACACCGCCGGTGCGAGGGATCAGTTCACCACCGCGCTCGGCCTCGACCCCAACTCGGCGGCGGCGCATGCCGATATGGCGATGCTTTTCGAGAAAACTGGTCAGCTGACCCAAGCCGCCGACTACTTCCGTCGCGCGACCGAGCTGGACCCGGGGATGGTCCGCGCGCACTTCAGCCTCGGACTCATCCAGCAACGTACCGGCGACCTGCCGGGGGCGGTCGAGAGCCTGACACGCGCCTGTGAACTCAGCCCGACCGAGCCGATCATCGCCAACACTCTCGCCTGGATTTACGCGACCTGCCCCGACGGCCATTATCGAAACGGCGAAGAGGCAGTCCGCCTTGCCGACATCGCCAGTCGCGCGAGCAACTACGAGGATCCTTCTATTCTCGACACCCTCGCAGCCGCCTACGCCGAAGCTGGCAGGTTCGACTTGGCGGTGGAAACTGCTGAGAATGCCGTGGCTCGGTCGAAATCGCTTGACCTGCCGCAGCTCACAAGTTCAGTCTCCGCCCGCCTCAATCTCTACCGATCAGGCAAGGCTTATAGAGAAAATAGGTGACCCGCGTGCAATTCCCGTAGAATTACGGGTAATACCGTGCGCTATAAACAGTCAATTAATAGTATAGACAGAGCATCGCCAGCGATGTTGGAGGTTTGCAGTGATAAGACCACTTTTTGCCGCTTTTGCGTGCCTGATGGCCACATCGGTTGCCGCCGATACGACTCCCGCGCCCGCCGAAGTCGCCATAATCCACTACGACAAGCTGAGCGAAGCCAAGCTCGATGGAAACGCCAGGGATGTATTGTTTTGCCCGCAGACAGGGGCGCCTACGGATGTTCCCTGCCTCCAACTGGCCAACATGCGCTACACTCCGCGTGAAATCACAGTTCGAATCTTGGGGCTTGCTGCCGGGGATTATGACCTGTATATTGACACCAATCCAGATGGCTCCCGCAAGAAGAGCACGGTCTTTGCGATTGAGGGCCAACCGCCACCTGAGCCCAACTACGCCGATTACTTCGTGCGCACCGTGACAATGGCCGAGTTGGAGGCAGGAATTACCGTAGGACTCCCCGGCACGAGTGTGTCGCCTGTGGAGAGAGCGTATTATGCTCGTATACAGAAATCTGCGACTGCCGCAGCCAGACAATACGAGAGCCAGAGGACTTTGGATGATAAGTACTGTTTTGCTGGGCTCAACGGTGCAACTGATTGGGTAAGGGAGTTCGATAGTGGCGATAGTGAAATTCGATCAGCCCGGATCATATTTGTTCCCAAGGGGAAGAGCTTCTCTGTGGCTGGTGGTGGATTTGTCGTTCCTGGGGACCCAAGTATCGGCACACCGCCTAACTTGGCAGACAACCTACACTCCCTACGGCGAAACGTGACTGAGAAGGTGGGAGATCCAATCTGCCGCAATGAAACGCTGTTGGCGCTCACCCCTGTAGACCTGTCTCTTACTGCTGAAAAGAGCAAGTCAACAGCGGGCAGATATGTGGTAAGAGCAGCACTTCGCAACTGGACAGACCGCCTGATTACCGGGAAAGTGAGCCTGATCCCGCCTCCTGGGTGGACAATGAAGCCGGTTCTTCCGAACGTCCGAATGCGCAAATACGCAAGTGCGATTCCTGCCACATTTACGCTAGTTGCTCCTGACTCAGTGACTGCCGGTGCCGATACAAAACTCAGCGCGATTGTGTCTCTCAACGTCGACGGCGTCGATATGAATCTGCTTGCCAAGGTTGATCTGGCAGGTGCAAAGTAGCCCTTGCGCCTGCCCTGAAAGATTTCACGCGCCGAACGTGTAGAGGAAGTGCATCATCTGGTGATAGGCGCC
>JBBRAE010000034.1:0-25607 GCA_038207085.1 Armatimonadota bacterium | reverse complement strand
GCGCGAGGTTCGTCCTGCCACCGGCGGAGTTCGAGGTTACACGTATCAGGCTCCAACCCGGTGAGTCCAGGCAGTTCAGAATTACGACAATCCCGCTCGCGGGCTCGGCGTATCCGGCGACGATCATTGTGAGATCGTAGGGAAGTGGCAGTGGCCGGTCTATGAGCCGGCCATTGCCGACCCAGTCACCCCTTGGTTTCTACAAAGCCCGCACATACGCGTTTCCCGGCACTCGCTTCACTAAGCCTTTCATCTCAAGCATCGTGAGCGTTCCGGTGACGGTGGGTGCGGGGAGGCTGCTTTCTTCGATCATCTGGTCGACGTGTTTAGGTTGCAGCGAAAGCAGCTCAACGAGCTTTCGCTCGATGTCAGAAAGCGAACCCATCGGAAGCGACATCTGGGGCTTGCGCTCTTCGCCGGGCTGGACACCGATCTCGCGGAGGATGTCATCTGCGCCGGTTACAAGCGTTGCGCCGTCGCGGATCAGGGCATGACAGCCATCGTTTCGGATGTCGTCGACGTTTCCAGGGAGGGCGAATATGTCGCGGCCATGCTCGGCGGCGTATTTTGCAGTGATCAGCGCACCGGAGTCCTTTGGAGCCTGGATGACCAGAACACCACTTGAGAGGCCGCTGATGATTCGGTTGCGTGATGGGAAGCGCCAGGCCTCAGGCGGGGTCCCGGGCGAAAACTCAGAGACAACCGCGCCGCTTTCGGCGATTTTGGAGTAGAGCGCCTTGTGCTCACTTGGGTAGGCGATATCTACACCGCACCCGAGCACGGCAATCGTCCTGCCACCGCCCTTAAGCGCGCCCTGATGGGCCGCAGCGTCGATTCCTCTTGCGCCGCCGCTTACCATGCAGATTCCACGGGAGGAGAGGTCCTTTGCGATGCGCTCAGACATTGTCTTGCCATAGATCGAAGCACGCCGCGAGCCGACGATCGATACAGAGAACCGGTCGGACTCCTCAAGCGTCCCGCGCACGTAGAGCACAGCGGGCGGATCATAGATCTGACGGAGGTTTGCGGGGTAGTCGGGGTCGTTTATGGAGAGCATGGTGATCTCCCACTCCCCCAGAATACCGATCTGCTGGTCGATCCCGGCAGGCTCAGGGCCGAGCACCTTGGCGACGGCTCGCACTGTCATGCCGTCGATCGCCTTTAGCTCGGCCTCACTTGCGCCAAATATCGCATCGGGGCTGCCGAAGCTCCTCACAAGGTCAAACGCCCTGCGTGGAACAAGCTCAAGCCTGCTTAGCCTCAGCCAACCCCGTATCTCATCTTGATTCATCCCCTACGGAGCCCCAGGCATCGGAGGAGCATCCATCCCTGGAGGAGGAGGCGGGCCAGAATCGGCGCCCGAAGCGCCCGGGCTCATCCCACCAGGCTTGCCGGTGATCCCACTACTGCTTGGGCTGGCCGGACTGCCGCTATTCCGCGGGGCCTTGGAGGCAACAGGCTTAACCGATTTTGGCATAGCCCGGCGCGACAGGCTGTTGTCTATGGAAATGCTCCATGTGTAGTTCAGCTGGTTGCCCTTCCAGTCCTTGGCCCGGATAGTCAGGTTGTGCCGTCCATCGCTAAGCGCTGTGAGCGGCTGGGTGACCGGCTTGCTCCAGTAGACAAGCAGGGTCGAAGGGTCATATACGAAGTCCTTTTTCTCGGTATCAAGAAGCACCTCAATCGTGCTCTCGTCGATGCCGGAGGACTCGTCATAAAGTATCCCGGAGATTGTGAGCGGCGGAAAGCCGTTCATCGACACACCGGACGGAGGGTTCACGTTGAAAATCTTCGGGGCTGCCTGGTCCGGCGAGGAAGCTCTAAAGCAGCTCAGCGTCCCATCATCGGTTACGACGAAGAGCGCGCCGTCGGCTGCGGCCATCGGTGCCGTGATGCTGGTAAACGCGGACGACTTGCCGCCGTTTCCGATCACGGACGGGGCAATGTTGTAGCGCCAAAGCAGCTTGCCGTCTTCGGTGGAGTATGCGCCGATCATCCCCTTGGAGCTTCCGACGTACACCACGTCGCCTGCAACGGTGGGAGGAGCCGAGGTGGGAACGCCGATAGTTACGGGTTCGGCCCACTTCAGCTTGAAGCCGGACATGCCCGCGTTGTAAGCGTACAGCTTTCGGTTGCGACCCACAACGTAGATGTCGTTCCCGGCCATAGCGATCGGAGCGGCAACGTCACTTTCGAGGTCGATCCTGTAGCGGATCTGACCGTTCTTAGCGCTCAGCACGTGGATCGCTCGGCCTGCGGCGATGTAGACTTGATTGTTTGAAACAACAGGCCCGCACTTGATCGCCGACATCGGCAACTGATAGACCCAGCGCATCCGTCCGCTCGCTTCGTTCGCGCCGTAGATGTTTGCATCCATACACGTGAAGATCACCATACCGGTCGCAAACGCGGGAGGAGTATGAACGTCGTCATTGGTGCGGAATGGCCCACTCCAGACCTGAGTCCCGCTCTTGGCGTCGAGCGCATACAGGCTGTTGTCGTCGCTTCCGACGTAGACGATGCCGTTATACACGATCGGAGTCGAGCGCACCGGCCTCTGGGTGGCAAAAGCCCACACAGGGCGGCCACTGGTGCGGTCGAGCGCGTAGACGTTGCCATCGGTTGCGCCGAAGATGACGAGGTCCCCCCAGGCCGTAATCCCGGTCTTGATCACGGACTTCAGCCCATCGGCCGACGGGTAGCGCCATTTGAGCTCACCCGTCTTAGAGTCGAGCGCATAAACCCTGTCTCCAGAGGCGTAGAACGCCATTCCACCGAGCACGGCAGGTGAAGAAGGGTTGTTATCAAACTTGGTTCCATTGTATTGCCAGCACAGACTCAGCGGTGCGTTGAGTTTCTGCGCGGTATAGCCACTCTGGCCTTCGTCGTATCTAATCATCGTCCAGTCGCCGTCCGTGCCAAAGCACGCACCGGCAGCGATGATCATAGCGATCAGGACAAAGGGCAAACGCCTGAAAGTCATCGGATTCCTCCCCAATAAAACGAGCATCCTGGCACGATTATAGCAGACTACGGCACAGAATGGAAGTTATCAGACTGAGCACTATGGCGCTATCTGCGCCAGTGTGAAAGCGTGGCTCCAATAGTATGACCGCGAAACGAGCTGAAGTGTTCCAGTGAAGAGGGTTTACCAGAGGTCGATCGTAATGTTTGTGCCGCCGACGTTCATCTCGCCCTCGCCGGAGGCCGGGTCCACCTGGCAGGAGACGCCCTTGAACTCGCTCGTCATACCGCCGACCTTGCCTTTGCGTTCGACGTCGCCTGTAGCGGTAGTGACAATCGCCTGACCGGAGCAGGAGACTTCAACCTCTCCCTTGAAAACGTAGGTCGCGATGGGGGTATCGAGCGTTGCGTCCCGCTGGGACGACCCCTTGACGGAGATTCCACGCGAGCTCGCCTCGCAGGTAACGCTCACTTCAAACCCGGAGCCCAGGCTCACTTTGCCGTTTGCCGAAACGCCGGACTGAGGGTCGACTGAAATGGTGGCGTCGGTGATCTGCTTGCCTGTAGTATAGATGACGCCGGTTCCCTGCAGTCCGTGGCCGTCGTCGAGCATAAAGCTGCCGCCGATCCGCACTCCGCCCAGCGTAAAGCCCGACCTCGCGCTGCCTGTAACCGCACCGGATGAGTTCATCACCAGGTCGACCGGGCACGTGCCGTCACCGGGGATCACAATCCTGCCCGTCGCCTTGCCCGAGCCGTCGTCACCCGTTGTGCCGGTTATCCCAGTCACTGCAAAGCCGCCGATCTCCATCGACGCAGGCCAGTCGGCAAGCGCCGGAGTAAGAACGGTCAACAAACACCAGGTTATGGCTATAACAATCTTAATTGCACGCATCGTCGATCACTTCCGGCACTCGGCTTTTGGCTTTTCTCGCCGGATGCCCTGTACCTCATCTTTCCTTCTTGTTCCACTATTTCATAGACGGAAATATTTCTGTCTTATTGCTAAGAATTGTGTTGACAACAGTTTGTGAACATGGTATATTCTAGCAAGCGAACATCAGTTCGACTGCCACGATTCAGAGGGAGAACAATATGGCCACAGCGCAACTTGAAAAGACCTTTGTAGAAGACGAGACAGCAGACCAACTGCTAATGGACGAGAGCGATGGCACGAGGGTGTACACAGAGCGCCAACTCGCCCGAAAGATAAGACTCGAGGACAGGCGAATCCCCGAGATGGATGAAACCGCCATACCAAAGCTTGCGGCTGACTACCTGGTGCGAAAGCAGCTCGCCCAGATGGCGCACTCGGCAACGCTTTCCAAGGCCCAAGCCGCCCTGCTTGCACTTGCGGTTGAGGGCTGGAGCCCGGTGGACATCTCACGACGCTTCGACATTCCCTACGACGAGGTCCTGCGTCGGCTGCGGATCATCAGAAAACGGCTTCAGTCGGGCGGGTCGCCCTGGGACGGGCTCTACGAGGTCTACTGGCAGGAGGTTCACAGGTATGTCTACCGCAGGAGGATCACCAGCAAATAGTTAGCCCGCTTTATTCGTGAAGCGTGATCGCGCCGGTTCTCCAGATCCGGTGTGGACATTCCCAGGGTCTCTGACCCCGCACCATGAGAAACGGGGTCTGGAGACCCCTCAAATATGCGTGCCGCGTCTGGAGACACGGCACGATCAAGATCAAGACCCGCAAAGATAGGACCGGGATTGCAAATCCCGGTCCATCATGCCCCATCTATTGGGTCCATCATGTCCCATCTATATGCTATTTCAGTCGTCAGTCACGATCGTCGTGTTTGTCATGCTGGCGAGCGTCCCAGCCTTTATGTTTGCAGTTGTCTTTGCTTTTCTTGTCTTTGCGAACGTCATCATATCTGGAGTCGCGATAGTCGCGATAGTCACGATAGTCGCGATTGTCGCGATTGTCCCTGTTATCCCGGGAGCGATCATCCCAACTATTGTTGTTCGCTTCTTTCTGATCGGCGATGCTCGTGTCGATCACTGCGGTGATACCGACGCCCTGGACTCTTTTCAGCTTGAGCGGGTTGATCGAGTTGCTCGGCACGAGAATCTTCACCCTGAACTGACCGTTCTTGAACAGGTCCTCATACTGCCAGACCGCCTTCACGTCGTCAAAGGTCCTTGCAGAACCCGAAATCTGCACACCGCCGATGTAGGCCTTCTCACCGAAGCTTGCCATCGGCACAACCGCAGTCGCCACACCCTTGTTGAAGGTGATAGTGTTGATGAACTTATTTAGTGGATTGGCGACGGCTTTCACGCCTACGGCGACCGCTGCGGCGCGGATGATCTGACTGGCGCCGACTCCATTGCCGTAATATTCGTTCTTCAGACCGCCGGAAAGGGAAACATCGATCAACGCGGTCACGCCGACCTTTTCGATGCGCTTGAGCTGAAGCGGGTTCAAGCTGCCGCTCGGGACCAGAGCCTTGATCCTGTAGCGGCCGTTATCGAAGTTCTGCTCATACTGAAAAACCGCCTTGACTTCGTTCACATAGGCCCAGGGTCCGGCGATCTGCACGGCTCCGACGTAGCCCTTTTCTCCCACGGAAAGGATCGGGACCACTTTGGTGTCGAGGTTGTGGGCAACCCCGCGCTGCAGAGTAACTTTGTTGATAAAGCTATCGAGCGCCCCCGCCGACTGCTTGACAACGTATCCGATGGCTACGCCCTTAAGCGCTTTGCCACCGAATGATGCCGCTCCGGCTGGAGCTACAACGGCCATTGCCACCATCGCCGCGATAATCGTGGATGCTGTTTTTCTTACCATTTCTTGTGCCTCCTAACGCACGGTCGCCCGGTTGATTCCATCTACTCTTAACTAGACGACCCAGCTCTACAGTCGTTCCCTAACTATTATGCGAGTTTTCCATAATTGTGCAGAACGATTGCCGAAGAAAGTCGTCTGGTATAATATATGTGACGAATCACTTGACGGGACGAATTGAACTTGGAGGCGATCCCTATGACGAAAACCATTGCTTTTGCTGCGGCGCTTGCCGCTTTGATGTTCTCCGGTGTCTGCGTTGCGGATGTTCAGCAGGAAACCGACCAAACTGGTAATGTCTCCTACACCGAACTTATAAAGACCGCGAAACCCGGAGTAGACTTTAATGTGGTCTACAAACCAGGTGTCAGGTCGTTTCTCATCGCAGCGCCTCACGGCGGGAACATCGAGCCCGGGTCGTCAGAGCTCGCCGAAGCCATCGCAAACAACAGATATGGGTCTTACGCGTTCAACGGACTGAAGCGGGACTCATCGTCTCTTTGCGTGTCCTCTGCAAGATATGACGAGCCTGAACTGCAGCGGGTTACAAAGAATTATGGGGCGACGATAGCAATTCATGTAATTCCCGGAACCGACCGTGTCGTCTATGTCGGCGGCAACTATCGCCAGCTCGGCGATGCGCTCGTGAAGTCGCTTTCTGACAGGGGCTATCAGGCAAAGCCTACCCCGGACAAATCCTCGGCATGGAACAGGCTGAACATCATAAATAAAGGCACCGTCGGCGGGGTGCAGATAGAAGTATCAAGCGCGCTTGTGGACGACATGTTCCGCGGCCCCGCCTCCAACGAACGCGTCAGGCAAGACATCAACCGCCGAACACTCGACTTCACAAGGTTCGTAGGCGCGGTTTCGATTGTCCTCGACAAAATGGGGAACTCCTCGGGCGGGGTGAAGGTCAAGCCCAAAGATGACAAGAAGTAGTCTGGAGTCCTGATATGGCATCTAAACGACTGGAACTACCGATAACAGGAATCACCTGCGCGGGATGCGCGGCGCGTATCGAGCGCGGCATCGGGCGGCTGCAGGGAATCGAGCAGGCGAACGTCAACGCGGCGACTGCCACCCTTTCGGTCATCTACGATCCGGGCACGGTGAGCGAAAAAGACCTCGTCAACGCCGTGCGCGACCTCGGGTATGACGCGGGGTTCGAAGTGGTCTCGTTTCGAGTCTTGGGAATGCACTGCGCCTCCTGTGTCGCCCGAATCGAGCGCTCGATTGCGGCGGTTGACGGTGTGATCCTCGCTAATATCAACCTCGCAACCGAAGAGGCGAGCGTCGAGTTCGTACAGGGCCAGATATCCCCCGAAGAGATTCGCGAGAAAGTGCGCGACCTTGGCTACGACGTGCCCGAGGAGACCGCGCAGGAAGAAGAATCGGTCGAAACAGCGCCCGTCGATCAGTCTCGGGGATGGCGCGACAGGTTCGTCATAAGTGCGATCCTCACGCTTCCGATTGTAATCGGCTCGCTTGGAGATTTCCACTCAATTGCGCACCTAATCCCGGCGATCCTCACCTACCCCATCGTTCAGCTCATGCTTGCGACGCCGGTGCAGTTCTGGGCCGGGTGGCCGTTCTACCGGGGCGCGTGGGCCGGGCTCAAGCACGCAACGGCGGACATGAACACCCTGATCGCCGTAGGAAGCAGCGCCGCATACCTCTACAGCGCGGCGACGATATTCTTCCCCGGTTTCTTTAAAGCAGGGAGCGCGCCGGTCTACTTCGACACTTCGGCTGTGATCATCACCCTGATCCTGCTCGGTCGCTTCCTTGAAGCCCGTGCCCGGGGAAGGACCTCCGAGGCGATCCGCAGGCTTGCCGGGCTTCGTCCAAAGACCGCCCGGGTCATAAGAGACGGAAGTGAGATCGATATCAGGGTCGAGGACGTGCGGGTCGGCGACACGGTCATCGTGCGCCCCGGCGAGCGAATCCCCGTTGACGGTGTAGTGATCGACGGCGCTTCGGCGGTCGATGAGTCGATGATCTCAGGCGAGAGCATCCCCGCTGAGAAGTCACAGGGAAGCGAAGTGATCGGGGCGACTATCAACAAGACCGGCAGCTTCACCTTCCGGGCGACCCGGGTCGGGCGCGACACCGCGCTTGCCCAGATCATCAAAATGGTCGAGCAGGCCCAGGGCTCCAAAGCGCCGATTCAGAGGCTCGCCGACGTGATCGCAGGCTACTTCGTGCCCGCGGTGATCGGGATTGCCGTTCTGACCTTTGTCGCGTGGCTCGCCTTCGGTCCCGAGCCTGCGTTCAACTTCGCGCTTGTGAACTTCATCGCGGTGCTGATCATCGCCTGCCCCTGCGCGCTTGGGCTTGCCACGCCGACCGCGATTATGGTCGGCACAGGCAAAGGCGCGGAGCACGGCATATTGATCAAAGGCGGCGAGATCCTCGAGCGCGCCCACAAGGTAACCACCGTCGTCCTCGACAAAACCGGCACGCTCACCAAAGGAGAGCCCGCGCTTGTAAACGTCGAACCGGCCGATGGGTTTGATGAGATCCAACTTGTGCGAATTGCTGCGTCAGCCGAACAGCGTTCGGAGCACCCACTCGGCGAAGCGATCGTTCATGGGGCCCAAGAGCGCGGCATCGAGCTTTCCCAAGTGCGCGAGTTCAAATCGCTTACGGGCGAAGGGATCGAGGCCGAGGTCGAAGGCCTGCGCGTGCTCCTTGGCACCTCGCGGCTTATGGACGAGCGCGGAGTCAGCATCGACGGGCTCCAAAGCGCTGCCGAGAGGCTTTCCGGCGAAGGCAAGACGCCAATGTTCGTCGCGCTCGACGGTCGCGCGGCAGGTGTGCTGGCTGTCGCCGATACGCTGAAAGAGAACTCCGCAAGCGCCGTCAAAAAGCTTCAGAGTATGGGGCTTGAGGTCGTCATGATCACCGGGGACAACCGAGCGACGGCTGAGGCGATCGCAAGGCAAGTGGGAATAGCGCGCGTCCTGGCCGAGGTGCGTCCCGCTGAGAAATCAGGAGAAATAGAGCGACTCCAAGACTCGGGCAAGATCGTAGCGATGGTCGGCGACGGGATAAACGACGCCCCCGCGCTTGCCCGGGCCGACGTGGGAATCGCCATCGGCACCGGGACAGATGTCGCGATGGAAGCGGGCGACATCACCTTGATCTCAGGCGACCTGGCAGGTATCGCCACAGCAATATCGCTCAGCCGCGCAACGATCCGAACCGTGCGTCAGAACCTGTTTCTTTCGTTCGTCTACAACACGCTCCTGATCCCGCTCGCCGCCGGCGTCTTCTACCCCGCCTTCGGGATTCTCCTTAACCCCATGTGGGCCGCCGCCGCAATGTCGCTTTCATCGGTGTCGGTAGTGAGCAATTCGCTCCGCCTGAAGGGGTTCACTCGCACCTGACCCTAAGCGAGCTAAAGCAAGCTTGAGAGTGTAATTCGGGAGCTTGCTTTTGCCTGCTTCCTATCTTCTCAGCGTGATGCTTTAGCTTCACGTGCGCACCTCCCCCCAAAAAACAGATGAGAAGCTGAGATCGACCGGTTGACGTTGTAGAAAACACGGGGTAATATAAGAAAGTAAGATTACGCGCTTGATCGAAAAACGCACCTTCTTAACAGCCAGCCTGCAAAGGACGACCATGCAGTATGTCGGGAACCTCGTACGGGGCAACATCAGATGAGAAGGGACACGTGATAGCGCCGCGATGGTTGGGGTATGTGGTGACGCTTGCACTTGAAGCGTTGGTTACAGCAGGGCTCTTGGCACTGCAGCCATATTTCCCACTCGGCGGTTTTCCTATCTCGTATGTCCTGTTGATCATGGCCGTCGCCTACCTCTTTGGCGAAGGGCCGGCTGTGGTCGCCTTCGTCACCGGCATGCTCGCTTTCACCTACTTCTTCGTGCTCCCGGACGGACTGTGGCCCGTCGCAGAGCGAACGGAGAGCTGGGCGAGGCTTGTCGCGTTCCTGCTCGGAACCGCCGTAGTCGGGTTCGCTACCTCGCTCATTCGCAGGTCCAACAGGCGTGTCCGCTCCTTTGCAGACCAGCTCACCGTGGCAAAACAGTCGGCGGACCAACGCCGCACCGAGCTTGAGGTCATCCTCTCAAGTATGGCAGGCGGCGTGATCGTCGTCGACACCGACCTCTACGTCACCTACGCAAACGCCACCGTCGAGCGTATGGTTCCGCTCAACCGTCAGGTCGGACAGCCACTCGACGCCTGGGTCAAGATGGCAAACGTCCGACGCATGAACGGAACGCCGCTTCGCATGCAGGAACACCCCGTCAATCGGGCGATGCTCGGGCAATCAATCGCCGAAGAACTTTACATCTTGAACGGACAAAGCGGACCAAACACCGTCGTAGGAGCTACCGCCGCACCGATCAGAAATCCCGCAGGCGCAATAACAGGTGCGGTCGTCGTCATTAGGGACGTGACCACACATCACAAGATGCAGACCCGAATCGATGAGCAGAACGCGCTGCTCGACATGTTTGTCAGGGATGTGCCGATAGGCCTTGCGTTTCTTGACATGGAAGGCAGGCTCTCCATCGCAAACGGCGCGATAGCCGAGATGATCGGCGTGTCGACCGAAGGGGCGGTCGGCAAGCGCCCAAGCGAGGTGTGGCACAGAGACGGAGGAAAGCTCACCGAAAAGGCGGTCGATCAGGTGCTTGCGACAGGCGAGATCATCACCTGGAACGAGTTCGTGTTCTGCCGCCCTGAGGAGCGGTTCTTCGACGCGGAGTTCATCCCCGTGCGCCGGTCCGACGGGGAGATGATCGGCGTAGGGATCGTCGCTGTTGAAGTGACTGAGCAGGTGAAAGCCCGCGGGGTACTCCAAACGAGCTACGAGCGCGAGCACAAGATCGCGGAGGCGCTCCAGACCGGGCTCCTGGGCGTCGTCCCGGAGAGAATCGGCAGCTTCAGGTTTGAGACCATCTACCGCGCGGCCTTTGAAGAGATCAGGATCGGGGGGGATTTCTATGACGTGTTCCCTGTCGGCGACGGCAAGATCGGGATCGTGATTGGGGATGTTTCCGGCAAAGGGCTTCGCGCTGCGGTCCAGATGGCTATGGCGAAATACTCGCTTCGAGGCACCGCGTGCGACAGCGAAAGCCCCGCCGCGATGCTCACCCTACTGAACAAGGCGTTTGCGATGGACAGCGAAGAGGACAGCTTCGTAACGGTGTTCCTCGGCATCCTCGACTGCACAGATCGCACGCTCACCTACGCAAACGGCGGCCACGAGCCGGTCCTCGTGTGGCACGACGCGGACCGCACCATCACCCAGCTTGAGCCAACCGGCCCGATCGTCGGCGCGATCGACTTCGCCACCTACACCGAAAACACGATCACCCTCCAAACAGGCGACGAGATACTCCTCGCAACCGATGGGCTGGTAGAAGTAAAGTGCAAAGATGGCTTCCTGGACCTGATCGGGCTGATCAACATCTACAGCGCTAAAATGTCCCAGGGCCAGATGTCCACCGAAGATCTAGTAAGCCACATCGACGACCTCCGCGTCACCTCGATGCGCGACGACACCGCGGTGATGAGGGTGATCGTCGGGTAGTCGGTGCGTTTTCGCATGTTCATGTTGGGTGGCGATTCATGTTGGGTGGCGATTTCCGAATCGCCACCCAACATATTTAGCACTTACTAAGCTGCAAGCGGCAGTGCGTAGAGGTCTTCCATCTCAAGCGAGTCGGTCGCAGCTGAGAGCAGATTCCGGGCAGTTCCGGCATGCTCTGGGTAGCTTGCCCAGGCAACCTGGACCTCGGCCCTTACCGATTCACCCGTGTGCGGCGACACAAACGCCTCTGCTCCGAGGATATTTTCAACCCTTGAAGCCACATGCTCGGCCTGAAGCCCGGTGTGGGGCAGGATCAGGGCGAAGACGTTGTCTTCGATCCTTGCGATCACATCGGCCTTTCTTACCGAGCCGCGGATGCGTTCGGAGGCCTGCTGGATCACGTCGTCGGTGCGAATGAGCCTCGCGAGCTTGCCTACGCTCTCGGGGAGCGTTATCCTCGCAAGGAGCACGCTTACGGGATGCCCGTAGCGGCTGGCGCGTGTGATTTCCTCGCTCAGACGATCAAGATAATAGCGTCGGTTGTAGATGCCGGTCAGGCCGTCTACCACGGTCAGGTGCCCGGCGACGCGGTTCTGGTCTGTCACACGCCGAGAAAACTGAGTGGCCTGGATCTGGGTGTCACGGATCTCATCGGTCATCAGGATCTTCTTAAGCTTCTTCGTGCTGTTCCTCAAGATATGTGACACATAATTGCACGAGATGCCAAGCTTCTTCGCGATCTCTGTCTGATTCAAGTCAGCAAAGAAAAAGTGCTGGATCACCTGCTGCTCGATGTCTTTTAGCCGCTCCATAGCCGTCTCAAGAACGATCTTGTCCTCGAGCGGAAGCTGGAAGCTTGTTGTCCTATTGTCCTTGATCTTCTCAGGGTCTACCGTGCCTCCGGTGCCGGTGCCGTCGTCGCGCTCCAGAGTGCTGTCAAGGGATGATACTTTGAACACCTCGCGCGTCGTCAGCATTTCGGCGACCTGCTCCTCTGGAAGACCCATCACCGTGGCAATCTCAGCCTCGGTGGGCGGCCTGCCGTCCTTCTGGGCGAGCGAGTCGATCACCCGGCTCATCTTCTGGTTGATCTCCTGAAGCCAGGCCGGTTCCTTGATGATCTTGCCCTTGTCCCGGAGGTAGTGCTTGATCTGTCCGATGACAAAGTGCGTCGCGTAGGTGGAAAACTTCACGCCCTTGGAGGCGTCATATAGGTCAACGGCCGTAATCAGGCCGATGTAACCCTCCTGTGCCAGATCCTCCACGGGCTCCAAAGCCCCCGAGAACCTGCGCGCAATGCTCTCCACGAGGTTGTTGTACTGGAGTACTATCTTGTCGCGAACCCGCACATCCTTTGTTCTGGTGTACTCGGCCAGCAAGACCTGAACTCCCTCTTCATTTATCTTTCGTCTGCGATCGGGCTGCATCATACCATCATTTCGCGCCTCGGGTCGGGCGCACTCCTTATTCACAAGTTCAGAGTTCAGAGTGAAGAGTTCAGAGTATGGACAAATCTATCCCGACTCTGCACTCTGAACTCTGCGCTTCTTAGCCGATGGCGCTCACGAGCTTGAAGATCGGCGCCATAATCGAGACCGCGATAAAACCGACGATTCCGCCAAGGACTACGATAAGGCAAGGCTCGATAAGCGATGTCAGAGCCTTTACGGCGGAGTCGACCTCACGGTCATAGAAGTCAGAGACCTTGATGAGCATCTCGGAAAGCCTTCCGGTCTCCTCACCAACGTCGATCATATGCGTAACCATGTGCGGGAAAAGCCCGCTTGCTGCAAGCGGAGCACTGATCTTCTGACCCTCGCGGATCGAAGTCCTCGCGCTGCTTACGGCTTTTGCGATAACTACGTTTCCAGACGTCTCACCGACGATCTCAAGCGAGCGCATCATTGGCACACCGCTTGCAATCAAGGTCGCGAAAGTCCGGGAGAACCGGGAGACCGCTATTTTTTGAACGAGCTCCCCGACCACCGGGACCTTCAATTTGATCAGGTCGATCTGATATCGCCCCTTGTCGGTCTTGGCGTACATCCTGTAAGCGATAGGCCCACCAATCGCGAGAATCGCCAAGAGCCACCAGTTATTCCTCAATATCGCGCTGGCATCAAAGAGCAGCCTGGTTGCAAGAGGCAGTTTCACGTTCATGCTGACAAAGATCTCTTTGAACTTCGGCAGAACGAACATAAAGAGCGACATCACCATAATCCCAGAAAACGATAGCACTAGAATCGGATAAGTCATAGCGGACTTGATCTTGGTTTTGATCTCGTCCTCTGTTTCAAGAAATCCCGCCAGCCTATCGAGAATCTGGTCGAGAATACCGCCGGTCTCAGCCGCACGGACCATGTTCACATAGAGCCTGGAAAAGACATTGGGGTGCTTACCGAACGCATCGGTAAGCGACAGGCCCGACTTTACGTCACGCTTGCACTGCCCGACAGCGGCTTTCAACACCTCGTCTTTTGACTGCGACTCCAGAATGTCAAGGCAGCGCACGACGGAGACTCCCGCGTCGATCATCGTCGAGAACTGCCTGCTGAAGATCACCATCGACTTCAGCTTCACTTTTTTCTTGCCAAAGGTAGGAGCTTTCTTGGCTTCCTTGCCTCTGTTGACGCCCAGGATATGGAGGTTCTGCTCATGCAGCTTGTTCATAACGAGCTGCTCGCTATCAGCCTCCATACGACCCTTCACGGTCCGTCCCGCGGTGTCAACCACGGTGTACATAAATACCGACATTACTAGCCTCCCTGGAGGAACCTCTGGTAGTTCTCGGGATCGATGGCCCGGGTCAAAGCTTCTTCCTTGTTCACGTTGCCGTTTCGGACCAGTTCCGCAAGGACTTTGTCCATGGACTGCATCCCCAACTGGCCTCCCGTTTCGATCACCGATGTCAGTTGGAAGGTCTTGCCTTCTCTTATGAGGTTCCTAACCGCGGAAGTTGCGGTCATGACTTCGATGGCGGCTACTCGGCCGCCACCCATTCGTGGCAGAAGCTGCTGGGCTACTATAGCCTCCAGGGTGTTGGAAAGAATCACCCTGACCTGGTCTTGCTGGTGGGGTGGGAAGACGTCTACCATCCTGTCCACCGCCTGCGGCGCGTTTCTGGTGTGCAGAGTGCCAAACACGAGGTGTCCGGTCTCAGCAAGCGTTAGCGCCGCGGAAATTGTCTCAAGGTCGCGCATTTCTCCGACCAAAATCACGTCCGGGTCTTCTCGGAGAACCGCACGAAGCGCGTTTTCGAAGGAGTCGGTGTCGCTGTTTAGCTCCCTCTGGTTCACCATCGCGCGTTTGTGCCGGTGCAGATACTCGATCGGGTCCTCAATCGTCATGATGTGGACCTCGCGCTCTGAGTTGATATGGTCGACCATACAGGCAATGGTGGTCGACTTGCCGCTTCCGGTTGCGCCGGTCACGAGAATGAGTCCACTGTGCTTTCTGCAAAGATCCCTAAGGATATTTGGCAGGTGAAGCTGCTCCATTGACGGAATCTGGGCCGGGATCGACCGAAGTGCAGCTCCGACGCTGCTCCTCTGGCGATACACGTTCACCCTGAAGCGCCCGACATCACTTACGCCGTAAGAGAAGTCGAGCTCCCGGGTCTTCTCAAACCACTGGATCTGGTCTGAAGACAGAATATCGTACATTACTCTCTGAGTCTCACTTGGAGTGAGCGGCTGATAATCAAGATGCACGAGCTTGCCGTCGATTCGGATAGTCGGGGGAAGCCCTACAGAGATATGCAGGTCCGACGCGCCGCGTTCCACGGTCTCCCGCAGGAGATCGTCAATGTGAACGTGGTCGACTGACCTGGTCACTGCCTCGGTTGCGTACCCGTCAATATTGTCCAGAGCAAATGCGTCCATGCGTGTATCCATTTCCCCCAACATGTCATTACCAGCCCGACTATTCGTGAAGTGAATGATGCGAGCTAGCCCGAATAGATAACCCGCAGCGACTCCTCAAGGGATGTCGTTCCGAGCAAGATTTTCTCCATCGCGTCTTCTTTGAGCGTCTTCATACCCGCCTTGATCGCGGCATCCCTGATCTCGTAGGAGGACGACCTCTTCAGGATCAGATCGCGGACGCTGTCGTTTATCAGCATAAGCTCATAGACGCCGATTCGGCCCTTGTAACCGCTGCCCTTGCAGTGGTCGCAGCCTCTCCCACGGTAGAACGTGACCGGCGAGCCATCGTCGGTTGAAATTCCAAGGCGCTTGACCGCGTCGACCGGCGGCTTATACTGCTCCTTGCACTTCGGGCAGATCACGCGCACAAGCCGCTGGGCAAGCACGCCTATTACAGCCGAAGCGATCAAGAACGGCTCGACCTCCATATCGACCATTCGTGTGACGGCGCCTGGGGCGTCGTTGGTGTGAAGGGTCGAAAGGACGAGGTGGCCGGTTAGAGCCGCCTCAGTCGCAATCAGCGCCGTTTCCTGGTCTCGAATCTCACCGACCATGATAATGTTCGGGTCCTGGCGAAGCATCGTTCTAAGGCCCCTGGCAAATGTCATGCCGGCCTTGTTGTTCACCTGGGTCTGGGTGATTCCGCCAAGCTCATACTCGACCGGGTCTTCGATCGTCAAGATGTTCTTCTCACCGGAGTTGACCTTGGAAAGCACCGAGTAAAGCGTCGTCGATTTGCCGCTTCCCGTAGGCCCCGTTACAAGAATAATTCCGTATGTTCGTAGGATCAGGCTCTCGAACTTCTCAAGGGTTTCCGGCAGGAGCCCGAGCTTGTTCAAGCCGACCGAGATCGAACTCTTATCGAGAACTCGAAGAACGATCTTCTCTCCATAGACCGATGGCAGCGTCGAGACTCGGAAGTCAAACTGCCGACCGTCGAGCGTAGCGCCGATTCGTCCGTCCTGAGGTGCGCGTTTCTCGGCGATATCCATCTCCGCCATAATCTTGATTCTCGACGTAAGCGACGCCTGAATCTTCCTTGGCGCGGCAAGCCCTTCGTGCAGGATGCCGTCTATCCTGTAGCGCACCCGCACCGAGTCCTTGGTAGGCTCTATGTGGATATCACTTGCGCCGTCCGCTACCGCCCGGCTGATGATCAGGTTGGCAAGCCTGATGACCGGCGCCTCTTCGGAGAGTTCCCGAAGCTGCTCAATTGAAATATCTTCGTCATCGTCGCCATCGGACTGGCTAAAGCTGATCTGCTCACCTTCAAGGTCACGGATGACATCGTTTACGGCCTCTCTTGAGCCCGCTCCAGCGCGGTAGCACCGGTTTATGGTGGAGACCAAGTCTTCTTCGGTCGCGATCATCGGCTCGACTTCTATCCCCGTGACGAGCCTTATCTCGTCGATCGCGAAGATATCGAGCGGGTTCTTCATGGCAAGGGACAACTTGCCGTCTGTGCGGCTGATCGGGACGACCTTTTGACGCCGCGCGACTTCCTGGCTTACAAGCTTCAGTATATCAGGCTCGGGATCGAAGTCCGTCAGGTCAATGAACGGGACCCCCCACTGCTCACCCAGGCACCGAATGCGGTCCTTTTCGGATATATAGCCCATG
The DNA here is from genome assembly GCA_038207085.1 of Armatimonadota bacterium. Taxonomy (GTDB): domain Bacteria; phylum Armatimonadota; class UBA5829; order UBA5829; family DTLH01; genus JBBRAE01. The sequence continues at coordinate 8,734 of JBBRAE010000034.1, read as the reverse complement.
TTGACGAGCACGTCGCCAAGAGACTCCTCAGTTGAGAGCTGCTTCTGCTTCTCGAGAGCCTGCTTAAGCTGGTCATCCTTAATGAGGCCCAGCCGCGTACAAATATCACCAAAAGCCTGTGGTCTTGCCATCCTGGTACACCCCGCGCGATCTGGCGCATAAGCCCATCGCACGGCCTTTGAAATGTCAGTTGAACTTCGGAAACGCTGCGCGTCCCTGCCGCATTGCGCTCCCTACAGTTTTATCGGCTTTTCACCCCCCACTTTTTCAGGGGATGGAGATAAACTTAGCGAGTTTTTTGGATGAAAACGGGTGACAAGCAAAATGGGCCATTGCGGACACACGTCGTCAGTGCCTGACGCTGCAGGGGTGAAACCCACGTGGGAGCGCAAATATTCGTTCACCCTATGGTAGTAATCCCATCACCCACCGTCACCCCAAAACGTCACCCGCTGTCGATAGCCCGACTCCCAGCTTTCGCGCAACCGTATGCCGGGACTCCCCGAAATACCTGCGAGCCGCAGGACTAACCTACGGCCCGCATAACAAGTATCTACGAGTCTTTCATAACAGACGCCTTGATGAAGATCGCAACGTCGGAGTGAGTCTTTGTCTTTTCCCTGTGCTTGAACAGGTTGCCGAGGAACGGAAGGTCCCCGAGGAACGGTATCTTGCTCAGGTTGTTGATCTCCTGATCCCTGATCAAGCCGCCGATCGCAATCGTCTCACCGTCGCGCACACGAACCATGTGGTCGGTGTAGCGGCGAGCGATCTGAGGCAAAGCCACCTGGCCTTCATTGTTGTTGCCGCCGGTGCCGGTGGTGAAGCTGAGCCAGTCGGAGATCGCGCTGACCTCGGGATGCAGGGCAAGGGTGATATACCCGTCCGAATCGGGCCGCGCGATAACACGCAGGGTGATACCGATAATCGCGGTTTCCGTCTGGAACGTGCTCTGTCCGTTCGGGGCGACGTTAATGCCAACGACGTACTTCAGCTCGTCGCCGATAAACACCGTAGCTGACCTGCCATCAAGGGTCGCAATAGTCGGATTTGCAAGGAGCTTCGCATCGTTATTGGCAAACATCGCGTCAAGCGAGCCTTCGATGTCAAACGGCAGGCGAGTGAAACTGCCGTTGCCGCCGCCGTTGTCGTTGGTCCTCTCGCTGAAGCCGATACTAGTCCAGCTCCAGGAGATTCCAAGGCGCTTTTCGTCTCCAATAGTGATGTCCGCGACCTTGGCCTCGATCAGCACCTGTTTGGGTCTAATGTCCATCTGGGCAATGATAGCCTTGGCCTTCGCGATCTGGATTGGGTCTCCACAAAGAACAATGCTCTTTGCATCCTGGGTAGGATCCTGCTTGGACCAGGCATCGCTCGTAGACAAGCCCGCAGAAGTGAACGTGATGTTCTGCGGAGGTCTCTGGGTAAAGCCGGTGGTAGGGCCGACTACAGCAGAAACCGTCGGGAACGAAAGCGCTATCGCCTTGATCACCTGATCGGCGTTGGCGAACCTCAAATCCACGACCTCTGAGACTCTGAGATTGGCGTCGGCTTTGAGGGCCTCCTCGATGCTGAGCACCACTTCCTTCGCGGCCTGGACTGTGTCCCTGGGTCCCGAAAGCAGGATAAACGAAGTCTGACCCGCTGTGGCTTCCTTCTCAGGAGCACCACACTTGAGCTCGGGGAACCGAACCTGCAGGGTATTCATAACGTCCTTGCCGCTCGCATAAGCAAGCGGAATGGTTGCGGTAATCGACTCCTGTGAGGCGATTCCCTGAACGTTTGCGACAGCGGCAGCCGAGCCTACAACGTAGGTGTCGGAACCGGTCATCGCATATTTCAGCCCGGCGAGCTTGGTGATCGTGTCCATTGCCTCGCCAAAGGTCACTTTGTTCAGACTCACCGTAACCTGACCCTTTACGTCGGGGCTCGTCACGATGTTTGATGTCGATTGCACTGAAAGCGCCTTCAGGACGTCCGCGATGTCCGCGGCGTGAAAGTCCAGGCAGATATTGCGCGGAGTGTAATCGGTCGGCCTGTATGTGGCCGCGCCTGCTCCGATCGGCGCTCTTACAGCGCTCGGCTCAGAGATGACCGGAGCAGCCTTGCAGTAGGCGTCGTCCGATTTTACTCCCGCGGACGCTCCAAGAGCGCCAGTTACTGTTGTTAAAAGGATAATTGCGCAGCTAACCACGCTTACGGGTCCCGCCCCGCTAAATGTTCGTCGCATCCCTTAGCCTCCTAGCACCAAGACTATGTCGTTGTGGCCTTCCCAAGCCAGTTTTACACTGTTTCCCGTTATGTTGACGACTCTATATTCGCCGTCTATAGTTTGTCCTATGCGGACTATGTGCCTTTCATCGTTCAGCCTGATTATGGCTACGTTCACGTCCCCTGTGATAACACCGGTCAACACGAACTGCGGAGTCGGCTGACTCATTTGCCCCTGGCCTCCCGATGCATTCGGGTTGACCGGAGGAAGCGGCTCGATTGCGGCGTTGTTGTCGCCCTTGAACTCAAAGAACGAGTCCATCTTCGGGACTCTGCCGCCAGTCCTCGAGCTTGCTATCTTGAACGGAGACGGTGTGCTCGATCCAATACGAATCGATGTGTCCATCGCCGGAGCAAACGGATCGTGTCCGGTCGGAGCCATCATCAGCCCATCGTCTTTCACCTCAGCAACAGCGACGGCCTCTACGCCCTCGGCCGGACCTGCCCCTACGGGCGGCGCAACCGATTTTGACGTGTCAGGCTTGCCGACTACGACCTTGGATGAAGGCGGCGCAGAATGCTTGCCACGAAGCATCTGGAAGGCAAAGACGCCGACACAGAGCGTAACAAGGACGCCGAGCGCGATCATCTGCTGCACCTGCTTGTTATCCTTCATTGCAGGACCTCCCTTCGCCCCTCGCGGACTCCGTCTTCGGATCCAAGGGCTTCACCTCAGGCTTGGGTTGGTCCTTTTTACTGTCTTCCACAGGGAAGACAAAGGCCTTCAAGCTCAACGTCACGAGAAGCTTTGGCGAACTCATCGACGTGCTCGTATCCGACGGCGACATAGTGATCGCACTTACCGCCAGAATCTTGGGGAACTTGGTAAGGCGGCTGATGAAATTGCGCGCATTCCAATAAGAACCCTCGACCTCTACGTTCACAAGCATCTCGTCATAAGGCTTGGACGCGATCACCTTGGGAGCCGCGGAGGCGTCACCCGGTTGTGGGGCTGCCTGCGGATCCTCGCTCGTCCGTTTGATCGTAGGAGGAGGCGCGGGCGGCAGCACCTGCGGTCGCACCGAAACCACATTGAGATGAAGCGATGAGGCAAGAACCTCAATCTGCTTCAGCATAGTCGGAATATACTTCTGGCTTGTAACCGAAGTCTCAAGATAACTGATATCGCTTTGCGCCTGAAGACACTTGGCTTCAGCCTGCTTCAGCTGGCTTGCTACCTTCTTACCATCATTCCACTGCCGCTGCTTGTCGTCTCGTTCAGCGACAACAGTGCCAAGCTGCTTTGATGTCATGAAGTATGCAAAGCCACCGAGTAGGAATATTACACTGGCCACCACAGCAAGCACTATGATTGACTGCTTGCTGGCCTTAAACGCTGGAAGTGTCAACTTTTCTCCACCTCCTTTTTGTCTTTCTCCGCGACTAGTTTGACTATAGCCGCAACCTGGAACTCAACAGCATCCCTGCTGCCTGCATTGGCCTTCTGAGTGAAGTTCAGGTCAAGCTTGTCAAAGTCTGAAACCTTGTCCTGCATGCGAAGCATCGTCTCGCCAACAAGCTGCTGGCTTGCCGAGACTCCGCTCAAGCTGACGAGTATCTCAGGTTTGGTGGCATCGGAAGGCGCCTGGGCCGCAAGCCTTGTGAGCCACGTCTTCTGCGGCAGGCTCGCGCTCAGGTCGTCAAGGACCCGCCTCCACCTGAGGGTGTCGGACTTTGCCAAGTTCAGTGTATCGAGCTTGGGCTTAAGCGTACTGATCTCTTTGTTGTAGTACTCGATTTTGCTCAGCGTAGGCCGCAGTTTGTCGATATCGGCATTCAGGCCGGAGATATCCGCCTTGGTCGAGGATATCTTGAGGACCATCATCCCCGAGACACCCAGAACGACCATAACCTCTACGACGATCGCAACCAGCAGTCTGCGCAGATTCGATTCCAGACGGCGTTTTTCCGCGCGTCTGGGAGAGATCATATTAATAGATGGCATCGTTTGATCTCCTTTCCGATCACGCGGCGACCGGCTGCTTGGTCCGCGTCATCTCTTCTTTCAGCGCAAGTCCGGCGCACACAGCAAGCACGGGGCCATATTCGTTGATAAAGTCCTGTGTAAACTGTCCGGGTCCGATCAAGCCTTCGGAGAAGGGGTTGCCCATCTCGGTGGGAACAGTCAGCCTGGATTCCATATAGGCCGCCATCCCCGGCATTCTCGCAGCTCCACCAGAGAGGATGATCTTCGACACCGAAGTCGCCTCCTGGCCTTCAGGGAACTGTGACTGATAGTAGTGCATAGACCTGCGAATCTCGCGCAGGAGTTCATCAAGCAGCGGCTGAACGACTCTCCAGCTTCTGGTGTCGCCTTCGCCTGATGCAAGTCTGTCGATCGACTCTTCGCCGGTCATCTCAAACTTGACGCGTTCGGCATCTTCGACGGTCGAGCCCGTAAGGGTGCGAATCGCGTTGGTGAAGCTGTCCCCTGCGATAGGGATGCTTCTGGTGAGCGCGAACTCTCTATTTGAGATAATGTTAACGTCGGTGTGGGAGGCTCCCATGTCCACAAGGGCCACGGTGCGGCCTTTGTAGGCTTCGGAGTTCCCGGACTCAACAAGTGATCTCATAAGCGAGAACGCTTCGACGTCTACAGAGATGGGCTCGATTCCCGCGGCTTCAAGCACGGCAACGCGTCCCTGCACAAGTTCTCTTGGAGCGGCCACGAGCATCACGTTCATCATTTCCGAATCGGGCACGTTGCCTATGATCTCGAACTCGACGACGCTATCTTCCATAGATGAAGAGATGTAGCGGTTTGCTTCAAACCTGATCGATTTGCGCAGCTGCACTTCACTCATCTTGGGCATCTGCACCTGTCGAACGATTACCTGTGAGCCGGAAATAGCCGCAATCCCACCGGACGCACGGATCCCCGCGGACTTGAGGAGTGCTTTTAGCGCCTGAGCCACTTCCACAGTGTCAGTGATTGTTCCGTCGCGGCAACAGTCGGGAGGCGTAGGCTGCAGGGCTGCGTTGACAAGGCGCCAGCCTGAGCCCGCGGCCTCAATTTCAACCGCCTTAATGCAGCTGCTCCCGACATCAATGCCGACGATAGTGTCCTTACCAAATAGCTGAGACAGCACGTCTAGAACCTCCTTAGAGCTGTATTTCACAAGCGACATTGGCGGCTCCGGCCCCGGCACAATCTCCGGGACGCGCGGCTTGGGATGTGAAAGCGGGCAGATTATCCACCCCTGCTTCGAGGTATCCGATGCCGAGTCGTCAAGTCCTGATAGGCCCGTCACAATAACGATCCTGTAATAGATAATCCACACCCTGCCCCGCTTTAGAGCACATAACAGGGGTTTGGAAGAAGAACCGGTATTGGTACGGGGGATGGAGGTTGGAGGTTGGTGTACGTTCGTCCGGATATGTTATCCGGGACGATGTAGCCGGATAGGCATCTATGATGCCGGTTGACCGCGCACGGTCGAAAGATCGGGATCACAGATCCCGTGCTTGCCTCTGGGACCCGGATTGCAAATCCGAGCCAACATGCGCCGCTCACACAGGCGGCTGATAGCATAAACTCTAAGTCGCAGTCTGGATGATGATCCTGACCCCGATACCAAAAAGAATCAGCCCACCGACCACAGGCGCGCGCTGCTGGAGCACTTTGCCGATCTGCCCGCCAAGCTCCGCGCCGATGATCGTCATAACAAACGCGACCGCGCCGATAAACGTGCTGTCAAACAGAATATGCGACCCCTGTATCCCCGAGCCGTAACCGAAACCGACTGCAAGAGCATCCAGACTCACACCAAGAGAAGCTGTAATAAGCGCGATGACGCTGGTGTGAATCATCGCAGGACAGGTAATTCCGTGCGACAGCGACCGCCACACCATCGCAGCGCCAAACACGACCAGAAGTCCCCCTCCGGTGTAGGACGCATACACTCCCGCGACTCTGCCGAACATGTGGCCTACAAGAAGCCCCACAATCGGCATCAAAAACTGAAAAGCGCCAAACCCGGAGGCAAGCCGAAGCTTTTGTTTGGGTGTCGCACCCGCAAGCCCCACACACACCGCCACCGAGAACGCGTCGCTGCCAAGCGCAAGCGCAAGCAGCACCAAAGCAATACTGATTTCCAAGCTTACAATCTCCCAAAAGAACTCCTCACATTTTAACTATTTCGGATTGTCGGGTCAAGAAAAGGATGTTTTGACCCCGGTGGCGAATAATTACAATTGGAGCGTGCGCGCTCCCCGGTGGCGCTACGCGCCAGCCTCTAAGAGACGGCGCAGATAGCGCCGTCGAGAACGAATACGATTGTTTGTTATCCACGAGAGGAGTTTATTTATGCCGAAACTTGGCAATGCACCCGAGGTGAAACTCGCCGTCGTTGGCGTCAGCAGGGACTGCTTCCCAATCGAGCTCACCCGCACAAGGCTTGGAATGGTCGCCGATGCTTGTAAAAGCGCAGGAGTAGAGGTCTATGCCTGCAAGACCATCATCGAGAACGAAAAAGACACGCTCGCAGCTCTTAAAGAGGTCGAGGCCTCCGGGGCAAACGCCGCGGTGATCTACCTCGGCAACTTCGGACCTGAAGGCCCTTCAACGATCTTCGCTCAGAAGTTCGACGGCCCCGTCATGATCTGCGCCGCAGCTGAAGAGACCAAAACGAACCTCATCAACGGCCGAGGCGACGCCTACTGCGGAATGCTGAACGCGTCCTACAACGTGGGTCTGCGAAACGTCCCCGTCTACATCCCGCAGATGCCTGTGGGGCTCCCTGGTGAGCTCGCTGAGAAGATCAAGCGATTTGAGACTATCGCCCGTATCTACATAGGCGTCAAGGACCTGAAAATCTTCGCGTTCGGGCCTCGCCCGCAGGACTTCTTCGCCTGCAACGCGCCGATCAAGCCGCTCTACGACCTCGGCGTCGAGGTGATGGAGAACTCAGAGCTGGACCTGTTCGTGCTCTACAACTCCGTCAACGAGAGCGACCCCGAGATCGCCGCAATCGCAAAAGATATGGCCGACGAGCTTGGGGCGGGGAACACCTACCCCGACCTGCTCCCGAAACTTGCACGCTTCGAGCTCGCGCTCACTCGCTTCGCCGAAGAGAACCTCGGTTCCCGCAAGTATGCGATCTTCGCCGACAAGTGCTGGCCTGCGTTTGAGAAGGCGTTTGGGTTTGTCCCCTGCTACGTCAACTCCAGGCTCTCAGCCCGGGGCGTCCCGGTCGCATGCGAGGTCGATATCTACGGCGCGCTCTCCGAGTATATGTGCTACCTTGCAAGCGAGACCCCGGCGACGATCCTCGATATCAATAACACAGTCCCGAACGATATGATCGAAGCATCGACCGAGCTTTTCGGAGCCGAAGTGGTCGATCTTTTCATGGGATTCCACTGCGGCAACACGCCTAGTTGCTGCATGAAGAACTGCTCGATGAAGTTCCAGCTGATCATGAACCGCCTGATGGAGGACCCGACACAGGAGCCCGACATTACCCGCGGAACGCTCGAAGGCCAGCTCCAGCCCGGCCCGACGACCTTCTTCAGGCTTCAGGGCAACGCTGAAGGCGAACTCGTGAGTTATGTGGCTGAGGGTCAGATTCTTGACATCGACCCGATGAGCTTCGGCGGCCTCGGAATCTTCGCGATCCCGAACTTCGCCCGCTTCTACCGCCACATATTGATCGGCAAACGGTTCCCGCACCACGGCGCAGTTGCGTTCAACCACTGCGGAAACGTGCTATTCGACGCGATCAAGCTCCTTGGCGTAACGAACATCAACGTCCCGCTTCCTGAGTCGATGTGGTATCCGGGTGAAAACCCGTTCGAGGTGTAAGAGAGCTTTCAGCCGTCAGCTATCAGTTGGCGGCTGACTCCACCCCTATCTGTAAACCTCCGTCGCTTTGTATCCGTTCTTTGTATCCGTTATACTGGTGTAGGACATAATGGAGGGTTCACGTGTTTCACCGTATCTTGACAACTCTGATTTTGTTCGTGATTGCCTGCTCGTCTGCCGTCTGTGACTATCCATCGGGCGAAGTGCTGCGTCTTGAGCGCAATCGAGATACGTATGATGTTGCCGCTGTCGACAGCAAGCCCAATTCTGACCTGTGCTGGCCGCAGGACCTGGTAATCAGAAAGAATATCGGAGACGGGTGGAACGTGCTCACCCGGATCAGGGGAGTTCGTGTCGAAAGGATCGTCAGACTTCCAGATGCCACAAACAGCCAAGCCGTAGTAGTCTCAAAGTGTGGCGGGTCGGCTCAGTTCATCTCCGTATTTGAAATTGTTGGGAATCCTCCGCGCTTCAGAACAGTTCTCAACTCAGTAATTGACAAAGGCTACTTCACGTATCTATGGGATGCAAAAGAAAGGCTGATCGGGCTGAAGTTTCACTATAGTGCCTGGCATTTCAGCCCCGGCGACATCCAAGGACACGTGTTTACTGCAAGAAACGTGGGATGGGATGTGCGCAGCCGCTCTTTTCGGGTGGGAC
>JBBRAE010000033.1:0-26722 GCA_038207085.1 Armatimonadota bacterium | reverse complement strand
CTGAAAATAAGGGGACTGAGCCCTTTGTTAAGCCTTTCGCGGTCGGCCTCTTCAACTACCGATCGCGCTACTCTTAGCATGGCAGCAGTATACAATCTGCTGGATCTTTTGCCAATAAAGGGCTCAGTCCCTTTATTCCCCAATAGATGGGCTATTACTGGCCCGGATGTGGTTCTTACAAGCTACAGGTATAATCTTGCATCATCAATACCTAACGGACACTCAATACCAAAGCCAAGAAGACAAGAGCGATTATCAAAGTGGCAGAGATGACCATTATTGAGAACTGCCATGAAACATAAGGGCTGGATACCGATGGCGTGGGTTGAGTTGATGTCCAAGCCGATACTGCTTCCGACTGACTCCTGTACAACCCATAGCCAACTGCCCCATTGACAATCATCATCAAGCCTGCTATTAGCATTCTTGTAGCAATTGGGGGCCATGTCCAGATCACCTCACCGGAAGCACCTCCGAAGATCGAGCAGGCGAGGTGTATACCAGTGATAAACAACAACCAGAGGACCATCTGGGCGACAACTGCGGTGAATAGCAGCCGACGGCCACGTGTTTGCTGCCCCATCATTGCCCAGTTCCTTGAAGCCATCCACGCTGCAACCCAGAAACCCCATACTGCTGATGTTGGCATAAAATCTCTAGGTGGGTAGAGAACTCTTGAATCCATCGGCTTACCTCTTCTTTTTCTTGCATTTCTTCAGACACCAGTCGAGCCACTCGTCGGCGTTCTTCATGCTCTTGTTCCACGAGTTGGTGCATACATTCCACCTGTATGTGAAGGCGTAGGAACACCCTTCATAACAGGCAGCATATCCAAGAGGTGCAAACCCCGGAACCCAAGCCATCAGATCGCACTTGTCGAAGCAAGCTTGTGCATCCTTACCGGCATCCTTCAAACATTCCTTATAAGTCCTCTTTGCCTGGTCGAGCATCTTCTGAGGGAGAAAGGGGACGGAGCCCTTTTTACTCCAAAAACAATGCAACATCCGCCGTCACTACAGTGTTCGGCAAGTGACCGTTCTTATCCTGCTGAGCACGAACTCCACGCTCAAAACGACGAAAAACCCAGGGTTTGCATTCTGCGGGAACGCCGGTTTCGATAAGTCTTACGCTTATCACCGGACTGAGTTCCCGCAGTCGCACCCTATCACTCGACAGAACGCCGATCCATACGAGCCTCCAGTCTGGCGAGCACATAAGCTTGGCCCGACGAGATCAGTCGCTGGTGGTCTTGTGGTCGAACTTGCCCTTCGACCACAAGATTCAGAGAAAACCCGCCAAACAGAGAGAAAATGTCCCCCAATGTGGGTTCTCAGGGCAAACCTCGGCCACAAGATAGACTGCCGATAACACCCGATAAGAGCCAGATTCCCTCTCGTAAATGCGCGAGAACCCCGCCGGAAGTCCGGCAGGGTCGATTTGCATAGAAAAAAGGTTTCCTCTAGTTGATGGTGGGCCCACCCGGATTCGAACCAGGGACCAAGCGGTTATGAGCCGCCCGCTCTACCGCTGAGCTATGGGCCCGCATCACTACAAAATATACCACAATCCAAGGCCGTTCGCAAGCGGGGTTTCTGCCTTTGGTAGCTAATTTCGGGGCTTTTGCGCGGGAGCTTTGGGTTTTGACGTCTCGATTACCACAGCGACCTCACCCGGGCTTACGTAACCCAGGCGTCGGGCTTCGTTTTCCGCACCGGCGGCGCTTTTTAGATACTCGCGCTTGGCCTGCAGCTCGATGTTCTCGTGCTTGAGCTCGGCGAGCTTGGTCTGCAGTTGGTTCACGGACTGCTTTTCGACAAACCACAGCCGGAACGGACGCACGATCTTGTTTCCGATGGCGAACACCACCAACGCCGCGCACGACAGTGCAACGATTACTGCGAGCTTTGCCAGAATCGCAGACTTTTTCCTGCGCCGCCTGCGCTCTTTGGGCCTCAGTCGTCCTGCCATCGTAGTCCCTTCCCTGAAACTTTGTGTTCTGCTGGAGAGTTATGCCCATCCTCAGGCTTGGGCTCCTTAAATAGTAGACCACACCGCCGCTGATGTCAAGGAAATAGACGAGGTTGCACTCGGTCCCCTGTGGCCGGAACCTACCATCCCGGCCACAGGGATAAGAACGGCTACTGCTTGATGATGCTGAGGATCAGTGCTATGCCGTCAGGCCGGCACCGGGACCGCAGTGTAGTACATCGCCACGCTCACGTTCACTTTACGAACGTACTCCGGGTTGCTTCCTATCGGACCGGCGTCTGCCGTCCAAGTCCACTGTCTACTGTTCATAGATGAAGCTGTCGAACTGAGTGCGCTGCCACCCCATAAAGTTGTCCTGGGTTTGATACTCACCGGCGCCCCAAAGCCCTTGCTGGCGATTCTATCGAGCGTGTGCTGCCGGTAGGCGCGTGTGAGCGTGAAAATAGTCGGCGCGGTTTGACAGTGCATGCGCGTTGTGATATATAATGAAGTGAGTGTGCGCTGGCTTTTGAGGAGCGCACCCATAGTTTTGTTCGGGGGAGATGGTATTTTGAGTTATAGACTTACCAGAAGTATCGGCGCTGTGTTGCCCGCTGGCTTCGAGGTGTCCTCGTCGCTTCTGGATTCAATAACAAGGCTTGGCTTGGAGCCAGGCGATCGTCTACAAAGTGAGGTTCTGGAAATGTTGGCTGGCAGCGGAAATTATGACGCGGATATTCTGTTTATCGGCGCGGGCCCCGGCGGATACGTCGGAGCTATCAGGGCGGGACGGCTCGGCGCCCGCACGGTTATCGTCGAGAAAAACCACATCGGCGGCACATGCCTTAACGTCGGGTGCATCCCTACAAAGGCGCTTCTTTCGACGGTGGAGATCATCGACAACATCAAGCGCGCGGCCGATTTCGGCATAAGCGTCAGTGATTACTCGGTCGACTACCCCAAGATCGTCTCCCGCAAGGACAAGATAGTCACCCAGCTTCGAAACGGCGTCGGCTCGCTTCTGAAGGGCTCTGGTGTGCGCCAAATCCAGGGGACCGGCAAGCTCGTCGATGCCCACACCGTCGAAGTCACGACCGACTCCGGGAAAACCGAGCGAATCACCGCGAAAAACATCATCATCGCCACGGGTTCAGTCCCCGCGCTTCTGCCGATGCCCGGTTTTGAAGTCGGTGAGAAGGTCTGGACCAACACCGAGGTGCTCGCGGCAACAAGCGTTCCCAAGAGTCTTTTGGTAGTCGGCGGCGGATACGTCGGCCTTGAGTTCGGCTACACGTTCGCCCGGCTTGGCTCGGACGTGACGGTCGTTGAGATGCTTCCAAACATCGCAGGCACGATGGACCGGGAGATCGCGGGCGAGCTTGAAAAGAGCCTGAAGAAGTCCGGCCTGAAGATTCGGACCAATACCTCCGTAACAGCCGCTGAGGACACCGCCGCAGGCAAGCTTGTCACGATCAAAAACGCCGACGGAAGCTTTGAGAAGCTTGAGTTCGAAAAGATCCTCGTCGCTGTAGGCAGGCGTCCATTTACTTCGGGCATCGGCCTTGAGGATGTCGGCGTCGCGACCGAGCGCGGCAGAGTCCTCGTTGACGACCACATGCGGACAAACGTCCCCGGCATCTACGCGATCGGCGACTGCATCGGCGACCCGATGCTCGCCCACACCGCCTTCCACGAGGCGATCGTCGCGGTCTCGAACATCCTCGGGCACGACGAGCGGGTCGACTACAAGGCGTTCCCTGGAGTGGTGTTCACCCACCCCGAAGTCGGCTCGGTCGGGCTCACCGAAGAGCAGGCGAGAGAGAAGTTTGGCGACAACATCAGAATCGGCAAGTTCCCCTTCAACATCAACGGCAAGGCGATGGGGATGGGTGAGCGCGAGGGGTTCGCGAAAGTTATCACCGACACCAAGTACGGCGAGATCCTCGGCGTCCACATCATCGGCCCGCATGCGACCGATATGATCGCCGAAGCGGTAGTCGCGATCCAGAGCGAGCTTACGGTAGACGACCTCGCCGCGTGCATCCACCCGCACCCGACGCTCTCCGAGGTCGTGCATGAGGCGATGCTCGACACGGTCGATATGGCGCTTCACAAACCCTAGCCCGCTTTATTCGTGAAGCGAATAAAGCTCTCGCTAGCAAAGCATTATTCACGCTCCTCGTGAATAATGCAGGCTAGTGTCGGATTAACCTGAATATTGTGGCTTGAGTAGAGAATTCTACGAAGCCTCGCACCCGAGTTTCAGGAGATGGCACGGCAGTGGATCGCTCCCTACCAGGCGACTTCTGGCGGGCACGAGGTGGATGTGTTTCGAGTCGAAAGTGCAAAGTAACAAGTGAACATACCAGATGCTTCGGCCCAGTAGTCTTGGACCGAAGCATCTTGTTGTCGCTTGTCAGTCGTGTTTCAGCGCATTGAGAATCATCCTCTGATACATCTCTGATGCCTCATTTTCGATCCTGGTGTATCCCGCTGTCTTGCTTGAGCGATCGAGCAATTGACCGAACATGACCGTGTCCCGCCTCAGCCAGATCGCTTCGCTCTGCATCTGGAGCGGCTGCACCACTACGGAAAACAGGATGATCAAAAATGCATAGACAGGGGCGCTCGACCGCGCGAGCGTGCCGAAGTAAAGCCCGTAGTCTCGGCGCATGCGCCCGGCATGCCCAACAGCAGCCGCCACAAGTAGAACAGCAAGCAGCACTCCCGCGGTGGTAACGATTGGCGAAGTGAGTGTTGGCACAAAGAACACAGCCGCCACAAGCACAATCCCCGCGATCACCGCGCCTCGGACCCGCCGACTGATCGTCCGCTCACGGCGCGCGTCGGGCATTGGGATATCTAGCTCCGAGCAACGCCTTCGGATGTATCCCCGGATGATATGTGAGGGGAGCCACAGCGCGACAAACGCGGTCACGAGCATCTCAGTCATGAACCTCGGCGACATATAGCTACTCAAACCAAACTCTCTCCCGCCAACGATGGGAATTCTTGAGTAAACCCAATAGATAAGCATCGGAAGCACTGCGCCGAGCAGGATGGACTTTGCCACGACCTTTGTGGGGGGCAGCAGCAGGATCGATGCGGACCCAGCGCGCCGCAGCCGGAAGGACCACACCGTCCCCTGAAACACCGTGCCCAAAAGAGCAAGCATCAGGACGATGATAAGCCCCTGTACAGCGACTTCTTCGGCTATCACATGCTCCTGCATCCGTCCGGGCTTCAGTTCCTCTATCGTCGGCGGCTTGACGCCCGGGAATATCGGCACGAGTATTGACGAAAGTGCGGACGAGTTGTTGCGCAGGACAGTGTCGGTCCCTGGGTTGCGTTTGCGCGCCTCTAGGTAGTCTTTGATCGCCATAAGCTGTTTATAGGTCGCATCTGCGTCCATGGCTTTGTCGTGGGCCCCCAGATCGTTGTAGACTGCGACGCCTTCTTTGGTCAGTATCTTCGTGGCCATCAAAGCTACCAGTTGGTGGATTAAATAGGTCTTGTTAGTCCCTGCAAGTTGCTTGGCATACGGCCTCCACGTGTCCAGCACCGCTTCAGCCTCGGCGTTTCGACCTTCAGAGTGCAGTAGTTTTGCGCTTCCAACCGTTCTGCGCGCTACGTCGCGATACCTGGAAAGCTGTGGGAAGAGCTCAACGGCCGTTACTGCTATTCGCTGAATGTAGTCCTCCATTAGCACCGGGGGAGGCAGCGCGTTCAGCTTGATCCTCATAATCTCCGGCTGATAAGTCCGAATGTACGGCTTTTTCGAGGTCTTCAGCACTTCGGCGACTCCGAGGTCGAACATGCGGCGGTCTGCCAATTTGTAAGCCTACTGTTTTTTGACGTTCGCAGGCATCTCGCGAAGCCCGCGCATGAGGTAATAGTCTGCAAGGAGCACGTTGTAGAGTGCGTTCTGCGGCTCGACTTTCTCACCATCCCGAAGCCCCCGGACGTATTCGGGATATTCGCCTTTGTCCTTGTTTTGATAGTGATGGCAGAGCGTAACCGTGTAGTAGGCGTAGAACATCTCCGAACCCCGTTCATCTTGGTGCGCCAGCCAGTACGCCCGTATCCTTTCAGGCTTGTCAATCCCATCGGTAAACACCTTCAGAACTGGGTCTGAAGCCCCAGGACGAGCAAACAACCTGGAAGCAAAAGGTGGCTCCGGCAGCTTCACCCGGGGTTCACCTGCACCAATCAGTGCCGTCATCGTCGCCAGGTTCGACTGCGCCCGCGCCATTCTGCCGTAGCCCATATAGACCGCCAGGAGCACCGCGACCGGGATCACCAGCGCCCCAAGCGCGAGCCGAATGAGCGCGCGAAGCCTCATCCTGCGCTTGTTTGCCGCAAGCAGTTCGGCTGCGACGTCGAGCGGTGAGCCAAAGGCCTTTTCTGCAAGCTCGGCGCTGGCCTCCGTGTCGTTGCCAGCCCCCAGGAAGCGATCCGCGGTCTCCTCCAGATGGGATTCAAGCTCCTGCTTTACGTCCAGATACAGCTCCGGGTCCTTGGCAAGCCCCGCCGCTGCCTCAGAGGCCAGTTTCTCAAAGTTTCGGTCTTCCATAAGTCCCCGACCTTTCTAACCCGCAGTCTCGCAGAGCACCGAGTTTACCGATCGGGAGAACACGCGCCACTGCGAAGCTTTCTCCTCCGCGTGGGCGAGCCCCCGGCTTGTGAGCTTGTAGTACTTGCGCTTCTTGCCCGTGTCCCCGGTCTGCCATTCGCTGGCGAGCAGCCCATCGCCCTCCAGCCTGTGGAGCACGGGGTAGAGAGTCCCTTCCTTCCAGTTGAACGCTCCCTCCGTGCGCTGGTTGACGACCTGGATGATCTCATAGCCATACATCGCCCGCTCCGATAAAAGCTTCATCACCAGCATCTCGACTGTGCTTCCGACAAGTTCCGTGTTAAACGCCATAGTGTCACCTCTTGGTATTACCTCGAATGTCTATGTTCTACCTGCATAGACTGCCGAGGCTTGGTGATTGTTCCCGTGAGCCGAAAATATCTGCCGTGCACTCCCCAACAAATTCCCGCATTACTCCCAGCTCAGCAACTCTTCCATACGAGGCATAACTCTATTGTAAGAACCAACTACAACGATAAATGGCAAACCCGTCGAAAGGCGGGGACGCAAAGCCAACGGGCCTACGGGAGAATCCTATGGTTGCCAGGCTGCCGAAAGTAGAGGTCCGCCTCATCATCAGGGCGCGGCGAGACGAAGTCGCGCACTGGTTTGACGGGGGCTCTCAGGACCCACCACGCCTTGACGATGGCGCGGACTTTTCTTGGCAGCGCTGGCAATCATTGTTTGTACCCGCCGGTCCGTTTTTGCGTTTGTTTGAGCGGAAAGGAGGTGCGCTTCTGACCTGCGGATGCGATAAACCTGGAAATCTACAACTAAATATCCGGTGCCGACTAGAGAACGGACGCCCACTTCCACCCCGGGCGTCCGTTCTCACGTACATTGTGAGGGTTCTTGGGCGATTGGGGGTAATAGACAGCCATAGAGGAGTTTAGGCGAGGAGGCGAGCTGTGGTAATCTTCAGACAAAACCCCGGCGGTGGGCCGCACGTGTTCTGCTGCTGTCTGCCGTGTTCAGTGGTGCTTGCGATTGGCTTGGTCGGCCTGTTGGGCCTTTTGGTGAGCGCGCTTTGGGCGAGGTAGTGAACTCGGGGCCGAAGGTGAAGCCTCCGGCCCCTTTTGGGCGAGTCCTATTTGACCGGTATGTAGATATCGAGCTCGGAGTCAGCGCTGTCGTGCTTGAATCGCTCGTCGTACAGCTCCAAGTCCGGCCCGTCGGCTCTCTCAAGCCCTGAGGCCGGGAGCCATTCTGAGTAGATCTTTCCCCAAGTCGCCTGAAGCTCCGAAAGCAGCCCGCGATGGGTAAACACCGCAAACTTCCCCGCCGCAACGCTCTTGCCGATAAGCCCCGGGGGTATCATCCCAAGATCAGGAACCTCGTAGCCCGCAACATACGAAAAAGCCGACTCATGCCCGATGCACTCGCAAACCCCGTACCAACAGGTCCCCTCCACCCTGACGTGCTTGCTCGCGACGGGCATCATCATCCCCCAAAGCGCCGGGATTTCCCCGCTTTTGTTCTCCCCCACATACTGCATCCCCACGATGTTAAAGCTTGCCTTTTCGACGATCTTAGGTTCCAACTCTATCCCTCCATCGAACGTGTGTTTGTATAGCACGAGTATAGCAGGCGAGCGATACAGGTGTCAATGAATTTTCAGCAAATTCTCAGCAGTAACCCCAGCGAGGTTCACCGCGAGGTGCTCAACCCCCGGAAGCGACTCAGGGGTCCCGATTCCAAACACCGCCATTCCAGCCCGGCGTCCAGCCTCGACTCCGGCGGTCGCGTCCTCAACCACCACGCACTGCTCGGGCGTGCAGCCGACAGCCTCTGCCGCGAGCAAGAACACCTCGGGGTCCGGCTTGCTTGCCCTAATGCCGTTGCCGTCGACAACCGCGTCGACCAGGCCCTCGATTCCGACCTGCTTCATAATCGTCGGCGCGTTTCTGCTCGAACTTCCGATCGCGGTTTTGATCCCCATCTCGCGCAGGCGCAGGAGCATCTCGCGCGCACCGGGGAGGACGCTTCCGGGCGTGAGCGTTGCAAGAAACTCGCGGTAGTAGTTGTTCTTGCGCTCCGCCATCTCAAGCTTCTCTTCGGTGGTGTAGCTCTTGGGCGCGCGCTCGAGCATCACCTCAAGACTCTCCATACGGCTCACTCCCCGCTGGCGGCTGTTCACCGAGCGGTCGAAGGGAATTCCCTCCTCCTCGGCGAGCTTCTTCCAGCCCCGATAGTGCATTTCATCGGTTGTGACCAAGACGCCGTCGAGGTCGAATATTACAGCAGACTTCATCTATCCTTCTTTCTTATACGAAAACGTCAGTATGCCGGTCGGGAACAGCGTGGCTTCCCTGCCTGCGACGACCACGGGAAGCTCGCACTCGCCGTAGTTGGTCAGGGTGAGCTCGGTGTGGTTCAAATCCACCTGCACCCGGCAGCCGTTCCAGACCACGGGAAACGCGAGGCGTGTCCAGGCGGCGGGGAGCTTCGGGTTGAAAGTGAGCGTCGTCGTCTCCATCGCGCTCGCCATCCCGGCGAATCCGTTGACGGCTATCTGCCAGTTCGCCCCCGATGAGGCGATGTGGATCCCTTCGGCGACCGCCCCGTGCTTGATATCAAGATCGATCCCCGAGGACATCCGCCAGAACTTCCAGGCCTCTTCTGAAAGACCCAAGCGACAGGCGAGGATCGCGTGGGTGCCCGCCGAAAGCGACGAGTCGTGCGTCGTATACGGCAGATAGTAGTCCCAGGCTATTTTTGCTTCTTCGTCGGTGAAATCGCGCGGAAAAAGCACCATCATCATCGTCACGTCGCCCTGCTTCAGGCACTTGGTGCGGTAGAGCCGCTCCTGGCTCACCTGCGCGGCGAATGTTTTGGAGCGATCCAGCCAGAACCTCTCAAAATCGGGCTCTGCGAAGTGCTCCCACTCCTCGCACTGCATAGTGAGTCCGTTTTCGTCCTGCAGCACGGGAAGCGCGCGCGCGGCCTCGGCCCAGGCGGCGCACTCCTCTTCGGCGACGCCTGTCGCCTGACCGACCTGTGCGGCGATCGCGAGGTTCAGCGAGACGATGCGGTTGGTGTAGGAGTTGTTGCTGGTGATCGGCGAGTACTCGTCGGGTCCCATCACACCGAGGATGCTTGGATGCTCCTCGTCGGGCCTGCGGTCCATCCGGGCGATCCAGTAGCGGGCGGTATCGGTTATCACATCGGCGGCGTCACCAACCAAAAACCCGGGGGTTTGGGTCGCGACGGCGTAGTGAACCATCCCGTAGACCACGTCTGCCGTGACGTGGATTTCGTGGTCGCGGTACTGCCAAAGCGAACAGCTTTCGCGCCCAAAGGAGTCAGACTCCCAAGGGAATCGCGCGCCGGGGTAGCCGTAGTCTGCGGCGTTGTCTCTTGCTCCGGGGAGCGTCCTCACGCGAAAATCAACGAGCGTGCGCGCCCTGTCAGGGTCGGTGTAGAGGAAAAACGGGAGCAGATATATCTCCGTGTCCCAGAAGAACCGCCCGAAGTAGGCGTCACCTGCGTAGCCCTTGGCGTCGATCGCCACCCGGTCGTCGTCGGGCACGTGGCAGCGGTGGAGGTGGAAGAGCGACGTCCGCATGGCGAGTTGCCCTTCGGGGTCGCCGTCGATCCGCACGTCGGAGTTCCGCCAGCGTTCGTCCCAGACCAGCTGATTCTCATCAGCAAGCTGTTCAAAGCTCATCCCAGCCACTTCACGAAGCACGTCACCGGCGTCGACGAGGTCGATATCGCGGCTGGTTGTAACAGCCGTCCGCTTTTCGACTGTGAGCGTGCCGCCCGCAGGTATCAGCAAACAGGACGAAAGCGTCGCCCGACGAGGTTCGATCGTCGCCTTCCAGTCCGCATCTGGCGCAGTGAACCGGGAAACGGTGCGCACGGTGTCGCCGCCGTCGGTCGTCACAGAGCACTCGACGCCCGAGCCCTCGAACTCCCTTAGCTCGACTGCCGTGAAGTGGTCATAGCCGTTGGTGCGCACATCCGAGTCGATTCCACCCGATATCACAACCTCAATCGCACTTTTGGACGAAAGAGTCACCCTCTGGACAAAAACGTGCTTACGCTCGGCGCTTGCGAAGCGCTCAAAGGTGACCTCGATCTCCCCGGACTCGGTCTGCCAAACTAACGAGCGCCGCAGAGTCCCTGAGGCAAGATCGAGCTCGCGGGTGTAGCCCTCGATGCGGCTTTTTTCCATATCCAGGCGCTCACCGGCGACTGTGGGGCCGATCTCAAGGAACCAGGGCAGGTTGATGAGCTCCCAGTTCAGCAGCGGGTGCTTGCCGTAGACGCCGGGGACATAGGTGCCCCATTTGGCCTTGGTCTCAGGAAACTTCTCGGAGGTGACGTTTGCGGGCATTCGGGTGTAGGTGACATTCTGTGGGGTGTCGCTGAAGTGTTCCTCGATCGACCCTCGCACGTGCAGGTACCCGCTCCCTTGAGTAAACAGCCCTTCGTAGGCCTTTGCAGTTTCGGCCGAATAAGAGGCCTCCCTGATCTTCCAACCGTCGCTCATCCAGTAGTCTCCTTGTATGGTGAATTAATCTCTTTATGAGCAGTATAGCTGAGGTCTGGGCCACAGGTCAACGTAAGTTCAGGGCGAACGCGTCTTAGCCCGTAGTGGCGGGTCGCCGCGCCCGCCATTGGCACTTTTCATGTGTCGGAAGAATTCACGGCTGTCGCTCATATAACTGCAACGCGAGGGGAAAACTGAACAGGGGTGATGATCATGACGAGAGAAGAAATCTACCGGGATATGGAAGACAAGCTCGGCTTGGTTCCCAGCTTCTTCAAGGCGCTTCCTGACGGTGTGATAGAGCATGACTGGAACTCGTTCAAGGCGATGGAGATGGAGGATGGTGTTCTTGGGATGAAGACCAAGAGCCTGATCGGCCTCGGTGTCGCCGCGGCGATCAAGTGCCATTACTGCGTTTACTACCACACCCAGGCGGCCAGGATGAGCGGTGCGAGCGATCAAGAGATATCCGAAGCGCTCCGCTTTGTGATGGACACCACCGGCTGGAGTGCGTTCCTCAGTGGCATCGATCTTGACTTCGAGCAGTTCAAGAACGAGCTCACCCGGATGCATGAGTATGTTGAAAAGAAGCAGGAACAGCGCGAACCAATTCGAGCGGCGTTCTAACGCGACGATAAACGGCCCGGGCAATGAGCCCGGGCCATACGTTTTTACTTGGTAAGCACTCGCAGCGACTTGGCCACTTTGAGCAGTTCGTCTTCGGCAACGTTTGCTCCACCAAGCTGCACGTAAGTCCCACTTTTCTTCCACGTAAGTATCGTGTAGCTAAATGGGCTTGACCTGCGGGTGACATTGCCTGAGAATCCATTTGCCTGAAGTGGTTTCTCACCAGGCGTAGGCTTTCCCGCGCTTTCTAGCAAGACAAGTGCATCGCCAGTCTTGGGGTCCACGTAGTCAATTTCTATGCTGTTGAACTGTTTGCCATAGGAAACCGAAGACCGGTTGTGTGTTCCGGTCTTAATGGGACGAGGTGCGGCTACGGCAAGTTTGAATCTGACCGGGACGTAGGATGGTGCGAAGATGTCGCCTATCTGTCTGCGTCCGGCGGTGCTCATCGAAGTGGTGAGTTGCGGGATGGTGACTGAAGCAGGACGAAGATTCTCGAAAGTCATGCCGTTTGGGGGAGCGAACGGTGCCGCGCCTATCACGAAAGCTTGTGTGAGCAGACTATCGGCAATCGGGTTGCGGACGATTCGAACTCCGCAGATCTGTCCTGCATCGAACACTGAGTCGGGAACGGGTTGCTCCGTATCAAGTGAAGTGACCACCATATCAGTCTGCCGTTTCCCAGGGCCAACGCCAGTCATGCGAAGCGGGTATCCGGTTTCCTTGTCCAAGCACATCGTGTAAGTTGAGCCTTGCTGCTCCCACTGGAGTTTATCGCATGTCCTACCGGCTATTTTTTCCTCTCCTGCAACTCTGTGCATGCCCACGGTTTGGGGAAGATCGGACGTGGGGACCATCTTTGAGGCCTCGCGGTCGACCAGCGTAGCAGCACCCTCACTTGCCGGTTCGATGACCGCGTAACCGGTAATGGTGTTGTAAGTCACGGTCTGGTCTCCGTTGACAATCGCGCCCAATATCGTCTTGTCCGAGCTGATGTCCGACCGCTTCTTCCCCGGGTACTGGTACCAATCTTCCATCAGTTTCATGGTTGTGGTTCCATCACTCTGATGAATGGTTGACTTCATATTGGCGTGATACGACTTCAGGCGAGGTACGTTTGGGCGTTTGTCGGCGGAAGTAGTGGTCGGCTTGGCCAGCCAGAAGGCGACAGCCGCTGCGGCTGTGATCAAAACACTGAGGGCAATTGCACTGCGTTTGGACATCGTCAACACCCCTTCTTAACAGTAGGTTTGATTGCGTCAACAGTCTACTGCAAAGACTACTATCCCGCATTATTCACGAGAAGCGTGAATGATGCTCTCTTAGCAAGAGCTTTATTCGCTTCACGAATAAAGCGGGCTATGTGTCAACACTGCTATCAGCCGTGGGTGCAGGTAAAGATTGTCGGCAGCAGGCAAGCTGACTTTGGAGTGCGCGGTGCAAGCCGCGCTTTCACAAATCTTCCGACTGCCGATAAGTCAGCGCTTGTGCGCCTTGCTGTCGCCCGAGAACAAAGCGGCGTTCGCGCGCCGCATTCCCCATAAAGGCTGGCCGCTGCCGACAAACTATACATGCAACCATCAGCCGTCAGATGAGAGCCGACGACTGATAGCCAAAAGCTTTAGTCCCCGAGCTTAAGCACACTCATAAACGCTTCCTGAGGAATCTCCACGCTGCCGATCGACTTCATGCGTTTCTTTCCCTCTTTCTGCTTTTCAAGCAGCTTGCGTTTTCGGGTGATGTCTCCGCCGTAGCACTTCGCCGTTACGTTCTTGCGAAGCGCCGAGATCGAGGCGGCGGCTATGACTTTTGCGCCGATCGAGGCCTGGATTCTTACTTCGAACTGCTGGCGCGGAAGGAGCGTGCGCAGCTTATCAACGAGCATCCGGCCCCGGCCGTAGGCCCGGTCCTTGTGGGTGATAAACGAAAGCGCGTCGACCGGCTTGCCGTTCAGGAGAATATCTAGCTTGGAAAGGCTCGACTCCTTGTAGCCCGCGAGCTCGTAGTCAAACGACGCGTAACCCTTGGTGCGGCTCTTAAGCTGGTCGAAAAAGTCCATCAGAATCTCAGCAAGCGGCAGCTTGTAGGTCACCAAAACCACGTGGCCGCCGGAGTAGTCCATCTTGTCGACGATTCCCCGCCGCTCCCGGGCAAGGTCGAGCACCTGGCCGACGTAGTCGGATGGGACGATCACCGTCGCGTTGACGTAGGGCTCCTCCATCTTCTCAGTCGAGGCCGGGTCAGGCAGGTTCGCGGGGTTGTCGACCAAAACCACCTCGCCGTCGGTCTTGGTAATTCTGTAAACGACGCTCGGCGCCGTCGCGATCATCGAAAGCCCGAACTCGCGTTCAAGGCGCTCCTGGATGATCTCCATGTGCAGAAGCCCAAGGAACCCGCACCTGTAGCCAAACCCAAGCGCGGCGGAGCTTTCCGGCTCATACTGAAGCGCGGCGTCGTTCAAAACAAGCTTATCAAGCGCATCTCGAAGCTCCGGGTACTGCGAGGAATCGATCGGGTAAAGCCCGCAGAAGACCATCGGTTGGACCTTGCGATAACCCGGAAGCGGCTCTGTAGCCAAGTTTTCGGCCTCGGTCACAGTGTCGCCGACTTCGGTGTCTCCGACGTTTTTCATCCCTGCTGTGATGTAGCCGACTTCACCGGCCTTCAGTTCGTCAACCGCGATCATCTGAGGCCTGAAGACTCCGACGCCTGTAACCTCAAATTCCTTGCCCGAAAACATCATCCGGATCTTCATCCCCGGGCGCATCACTCCGTCGACCACTCTGATATATGCGACCGCTCCAAGATACTGATCGAAGTGCGAGTCGAATATGAGCGCGCGAAGCGGGGCCTCAAGGTCCCCTGAAGGCGGCGGGATGCGGTGGACTATTGCCTCAAGGATGTCTTCGACGCCGATGCCGTTGCGGGCGCTCGCGAGGATCGCGTCAGCTGCGTCTATCGCAAGCACCTGTTCGATCTCCTCTTTGGCCTTGTCCGGGTCGGCGGTCGGCAGGTCGATCTTGTTGATGACCGGCACGATCTCCAGGTTCGCCG
This sequence comes from Armatimonadota bacterium, assembly GCA_038207085.1. Taxonomy (GTDB): domain Bacteria; phylum Armatimonadota; class UBA5829; order UBA5829; family DTLH01; genus JBBRAE01. The sequence continues at coordinate 11,945 of JBBRAE010000033.1, read as the reverse complement.
CCATTGCGAGGTTGGTATTGGCAAGCGTCTGGGCTTCGACCCCCTGGATCGCGTCGACGACCAGGAGCGCCCCTTCGCACGCGGCGAGCGAACGGCTGACTTCATAGTTGAAGTCCACGTGCCCGGGCGTGTCGATCAGGTTCAGCTCATAGGTTTCGCCGTTCTTGGCGGTGTATTCGAGTCGCACGGCTGTCATCTTGATGGTGATGCCGCGCTCGCGCTCGATATCCATCTGGTCAAGCATCTGCGCCTGCATCTTACGTGGGTCTATCGCGCCGGTGATCTCAAGGATCCGGTCTGCGAGTGTCGACTTGCCGTGGTCGATGTGAGCGATTATACAAAAATTGCGAATGTTGTTCTGGTTTTTCTTCATACTTTGGGGAAAGTCCTGTCCCTACTGCCGTACGCGACAAAAACGCACTATGCGTACAATACATTGTAGCATGTCGGCGGGTTTCGGTCTAGACGACGTTACCCTTGCCGACCGACGATTACTCCCACGCCGAGCGCGAGGATGCCAAGCGCGGTCTGAGCAAAGACGTTGCCGAACGCAAGCGCCCACTGCGACGCCCGCAGCATCTTGGCGGTGTCGAATGCGAAGGTGGAGAAAGTAGTAAACGCCCCCATAAATCCCACGAGCAAAATCACCCGAGTCTCGGGGCTAATCAGAACCCGTCGCTCCGCAAGCGAGTAGACCAGGCCAAAGAGGAAGCTTCCGATGATGTTGACCGAGAACGTCCCGATCGGCAAGTGTCCAAGCCTGGTCTTTGCGGCGAGTTCACAGCACGCAAACCGGCTCACGGTCCCGCAAGCCCCCGCAAGGGATAACCACAGCACTTTCTGTAGCATAAGACGATACCTCCGACGTAAAAAATCCAACGTAGGAGTCATCATCCCGTCCGGGCGGTTATGCGGCGGACTCCATCACCGTGGCGCGGATTGTTCGAATCTGCGTCGCGACCGGGTACATTATACCATGAGGGGCGATATGTGGTAATCTTGTGCAAATGGGGGTCAGCTTTGACACAAGACTCTGTTCGCCACACAATCATCGGCACCGCCGGGCACGTCGATCACGGCAAGACCACGCTCATCCGGGCGCTTACCGGAGTCGACACCGATCGGCTAAAAGAAGAAAAAGAGCGCGGGATGACTATCGATCTCGGCTTCGCTTCGCTTCGCCTGCCTGGGGGAGAGGTCGCCGGAATAGTCGATGTGCCGGGGCATGAGCGCTTCCTAAAGAACATGCTCGCCGGGGCTACGGGCGTAGATGTGGCGCTTCTGGTTGTTGCAGCCGACGAGGGCGTGATGCCCCAGACGCTTGAGCACCTGGAGATTTTGGAGATCCTTGAGGCGGAAAATGGGGTAGTCGCGCTGACCAAAAGTGACGCGGTCGAGCCCGAGTGGCTGGAGATGGTCGAGAGCGACGTTCGCCGGGCGCTTGATGGGACGTTTCTTGCCCGAGCGGCCATCATCCCCGTCTCAGGAGTGACGGGCGAAGGTGTCGACGCGCTAAAGGCAGAGCTTGCAAAGCTCGCAGGCTCGGTCGAGGGAAAGACCCCAGGGGGTCCGTTCCGTCTGCCGGTCGACCGGGTCTTTACGATGACGGGGTTCGGCACTGTCGTCACAGGCACGCTCGCCTCCGGGGCGGTCCGAGTCGGCGACACTGTGCGGGTGCTCCCAGAGGGAATCGACACGCGCGTGCGGGGGCTTCAGGTCCACGGGGGAATAGTCGAGGAGGCAGTCGCCGGAAGCCGCGTCGCAGTGAACCTTGTGGGGGTAGAGGTCTCAGATGTCGGGCGCGGAAGTGTGCTTGTTCCCCCCGGATACCTCGCGCCCTCGGCTCGAATCGACGCCCTTTTGCGAGTGCTCCCCGGCGCTGCCAGACCTGTGAAAAGCCGCGAACGCGCGCGCCTGCACATCGGGACATCCGAGCACATCGGGCGGGTGAGCGTGATAGGTGGCACTGAGATCACTCCCGGCGGCGAGGGCTACATCCAGTTTGTTTCAGAGACGCCGATCGTTGCCGCTCGCGGCGACAGGTTCGTCCTGCGCTCCTACTCGCCCGTGAGAACGATCGGCGGCGGCGCGGTCCTCGACCCTTCGGCTGTGCGGCACAGAAAAAGCGACTCGGGCTTGATCGCAACCCTCGACGCTCGCCGCCGCGGAGAGCTTTCAGACCTGGTCGAAGACGCGCTGCTCCGTGCGCCGGGGCCGGTCGCGCTCCGCGAGCTAGCCGCGCGGGTCGGTGAGCCTGAAGGAGATGTTCGGGCGGCGGCCCAGCGAATCGGTTCACTCCAACTCGCCGGTGACCGCCTGATGCATCCGGCTACTTTTGAATCGATCTCGTCGCGGGTCACGTCCGCCCTTGAGTCCTACCACGCGGCGCACTCTTTGAAGGCAGGCATGCCCAAGGAGGAGCTTCGTGCCGCAAGTGCGCGGAGCATCGACACCAAGGGCTTCGCTGCGGTTCTCGCAGAAATTGAACGGCTAGGCCGAGTGGAGTCGAGCGAGTCGGTCACGAGGTTTGCAGGCTGGGCTCCCAGCCTCTCAAGCGAGCAGAAACGGGCGGCAGATCAGATAGAGCAGGCCTATCGTGACGCCGGGCTAAACCCGCCGTCGCCTGAGGGGTGGGATGGGCAGGTCTTCCAGTATCTGGTCGACACGGGGGCGATTGTCAAGCTCGACGAGGGGCTTTTCATAAGCCGCGACGCCGTCGCACAGGCCGAGTCGCTTCTTCGATCGGCGCTTTCCGGGGGTGGGGGGATCACCGTAAGCGCCTTTCGCGACCTCACGGGCTCAAGCCGCAAGTTCGTTGTACCGCTTCTTGAGTATTTCGACGCGAAACGCGTGACCCGTCGAGCGGGAGATGAGCGAATATTGAGATAGCCGCCAGCACTCGAGTGCTGACGGCTGATTGCTGGTAACTACTGAATCGGGTTCGCCACGAATGCGCCACCCCGGCACTGCTTGAGGTAGTTTAGAGCATGTACCTGTCCGGTCATCTCAAGGTCGCCCTTGTAGACGGGGTCATGCCAGCCTTCGATGTCGATGCTCCCGACGAACCCTCCGCGCCTGAGCTCGGTTATGATGTCGGTCCAGTTGCTGTCGCCGAACCCCGGCGTGCGGTGGAAGGCGAACTGGTGTGGGCCGTCGCAGCCGTGCTCTTTTACGACGTCCCAGAGGACCGTCGCGTCTTTGCCGTGGACGCTGAACATCTTGCCGACCCATTTCCTGAGCTGGGGCAGGGGGTCGATCAGACTCACCATCTGGTGGCAGGGCTCCCACTGAAGTCCAATGTTCTCTGCGGGGATCGCGTCAAACATCATCTGCCATGCGGTCGGGTTGTGGGCGATATTCCAGCTGCCGCGCTGCCAGTCGCCGCCCATGTCGCAGTTTTCCCAGGCGATTCTCACGCCACGGTCGGCGGCGCGCTTGACCAGCGGCTCCCAGACCTCTTTGAACCGTGGCAGGTTCTCATTGATAGGAACGTCGGTCAGCCGCCCCGTGAAGCCACTTACGAGATCGCAGCCAAACAGGTGCGCCGCGTCGATGCACTTCTCAATAAGCTCACGGGCAAGCTCCCCGGCCTCGTCCTGAAGAAGCGGGTTGCCAAACGCTCCGAGGTTGCTGATCACAGCGCCGCTTCCCGCGAGGATCCCTTTGGTCTCAATGGCGGTCTTCTCCAGGTCGACCCCGTCCAGACTCCCCCAGAAGCTAAGTCCAAACGACTCAAACCCGTGGGGCAGGATCTGACTGATGTAGCCCGCCGCCCCTTTGGAGGGAACAAGCGTGCCTATGCGAATCTCGTGCTCTATCATAACAAAACCCTTTCGATTTCACTTGTGTGATTGTCGATCGGGGTCATTATAGCACGCCTGCCGGGTTTGTCCAGCCTGTTATTTATCGGTGCAGGACACGCACTTTTCCATAAACGGCAGAAACCCCATTTTGCGCCAAAATGCCATGGATATCTCGTTTGTGGTCGCGACGCCGATCTCTATTCTATTGATTCCGCGGCTCCTTAGCAGGTGGATCATTTCGCTCGCGAGTCCCGCGCCGACCCCCAGCCTGCGGGCTGCGGTAGAGACGGCAAGGTCGGTTATCGTCGCATATTGAAGCTCCGCGTAGGTTGGCGGGCGGGAGTTGATCGTGCCGATCGAGTAGCCGAGCATTTCCCCCTCGCACTCAGCTACAAGCACGATGCTTTTGGGGTCAAACACCCGCTCACGCACGAAAGCCGCCCAGTATTCCCCGCCCCGGTCCGATCGGGTAAACCAGCTGTCCCGAGTGCTGTGAAAGTCCAGAAACTCAGCCCAAAGCGGAATCGTCGCCGCAACATCCGACTCAGTGGCTGGTCTGATCGTGATACTCTGGTCCATGTGTCGCCTCTCCATAGTGCAAAACTAACCCCAGAGTATCCCGTTTTGGACGAGGCTAAACAGGCGAGGAGGCGCACCTCTCGTTCGTCCGGAACTGTGATCCGGGACGATCAGGCAGAATAGGCATCTGTGATGCCGGTAGGTTGGGCACGGTCGAAAGAACGGGATCACAGATCCCTTGACTGCCAAGTTGGCCCGGATTGCAAATCCGGGCCAACTTAGGTAAATCCGGGCCAACATCGGCTCAATCCGGGCTAACTTACAACTTAGGTAAATCTGGGCCAACTTAGCTTCTGCTGGTTTAAGTTAATTTATGGGTCTACGCGAGCCTCTCCCGCGCCTGCGCAAGCTGCGCCTCGACTGCCGGGCGCGCCGTCCCGCCGGGGACAGTCCGAGCCGCCGCGCTTCCTTCGGGCTGGAGCACCCGAAGCGCGTCCTCTCCGGCCTCAGGCGCGATCTCCTTTAGCTCCCCGAGCGTAATTTCTTCAAGCCCCTTGCCCCCTGCGATGCACTCGGCGACAAGCTCCCCGACGATCTCGTGCGCCCGCCTGAATGGGACGCCTGTCTGCACCAGAAAGTCCGCGAGGTCGGTTGCGGTGGAGAAGTCACCCCGCAGCGACTGACGCATCCGCTCGCGCTTGAACTCGGCGGTCTGGATCATCTTGATAAACACCCGAAGCGCCCCCCGAAGCGTGTCTGCGGCGTCAAAGATCGGCTCCTTGTCCTCTTGAAGGTCCCTGTTGTAGGAAAGTGGGAGGCCCTTTTGAAGTGTGAGGATCGCCACAAGGTCGCCAAACACCCGTCCGGTCTTGCCACGGGTGAGTTCGGCTGCGTCCGGGTTCTTTTTCTGGGGCATGATGCTGGACCCCGTCGTCACCGAGTCATCGAGCTCCACGTAGCCGTATTCCGGGCTAGACCAGAGCACAAGCTCCTCGGCAAACCTCGAAAGGTGCGTCATAGATATCGCGACCGCCGCCAGGAACTCCGAGACAAAGTCCCGGTCCGCGACGGCGTCCAGGCTGTTTTGTGAGATGGAGGCAAACCCAAGCTCGGCCGCGACAAACTCCCGGTCGATCGGAAACCCCGTCCCCGCAAGCGCCCCCGAGCCAAGCGGCATCACGTCGACCCGCCCGCGGCAGTCCCCGAGTCGCTGGGAGTCGCGATCGAGCATCCAGAAGTAGGCGAGCAGGTGGTGTGCCAGAAGCACGGGCTGAGCGTGCTGCAAATGGGTGTACCCCGGCATAAGTGTGTCCAGGTGCTCCCCGGACGAGTCCACAAGCGCCCCTTGAAGCTCTCTAATCAAAGCGCGAAGCGAATCGATCTCGTCCTTAAGCCAAAGCCTGATATCGGTGCAGACCTGGTCGTTTCTGCTCCGCGCGGTGTGCAGCCTGCCCGCGGGCTCGCCGATCCGAGCCGAAAGCATCCGCTCGACGTTCATATGCACGTCTTCCGCCGCCGGATCAAACTCAACTTTCCCCGCCCGGTAGTCCTCAAGGACAGATATCAGCCCCTCGACGATTATTTCAGAGTCGTCGACAGAGATAATCCCCTGCCGCCCAAGCATCTTCGCGTGGGCGATCGAGCCGCGCACGTCCTGCTCAAAAAGCCTTGAGTCATAATGCACCGAAGCCGTGAACTCCTCCACGGCCTTGTCCATAGGCTTTCTAAATCTTCCGCCCCAGAGTTTCTTTTCAGCCATTAGCTATTAGCTTTCAGCCACCAGCAATCAGCTGTCAGCCTCCGGCCACACCTTTCGTTAGTATCTTGTAAAACGCGTGGGAGCTACTGAACCCTCACGCCTCTTTCGACCGCGTCGCTGTATTCGTCGGGCTCACCCTCGAAGCTTGGTCAGTCTCTCCTGTGCGCACGGGACGGTCCCGAAGAACCCATTTAGCTTGTCGCATGCAAAGTCGGAACACTCCGCGCAGGTCGAGTAACCCTTGCCTGTAGCACACGAGCGAATCTCACACTCGCCGGTGTGCGCGCACTTCTTAGGGCCATCGCTCGTGCAGCCGTCGCACCACACGTGCTCTGGCTTGATGTCGCCGCCAAACTGCTTGCTCCATGCTTCCGCGACACGCGTCACGGCCACTGCGTCGTTTGCCTGGGTAGCTTTATACCCTTCACACTCCGTGCAACTAAGCCCGCAGGCTCCAATGAGTTGTTTTCCCACGGCTGCCTCCAACAAATATTTTACTAAACATATTGTAAGGTACAAGCACATTATCAGCAAGAGCCCACTTTTGCAAGGGTGCATGCAGGAATCGTCGGTGCCCGGCAGCCTCTATGTGGACTGCGGTGTGCAAGCACCGCTTTTCCCTTTCGGCGGCCACAAGGCGCGCGAGCGCCATATTGTCGTAAGTCAAAATATCGGTGACTGCTTGGCCGCTGCCGACAATCTTTACATTCACCCTTGCGCTTCGGAAAATTTGACATACGGGCTGGCGTTTTGATATACTTGCCGATGGCCCTTGGGTTAGTTTCTGGGGCCAATGCATTTTTGTCAGGAGTTCTTGATGCCTAGTATCATAGTTGTTGGGTTGCAGTGGGGCGATGAGGCCAAAGGTAAGATTGTCGACTACGTCTCCCAGACCGCTGACGTCGTCGTTCGATTCAACGGAGGCAATAACGCCGGGCACACCGTTGTCGTCGGCGATCAGCTTTATAAGTTCCATACACTCCCGGTCGGTGCGATGAACCCCGGGGTTACGAGCTACATCGCGGATGGCGTGGTCATCGACCCGTCGGTCCTGACAGGCGAGCTCGACACCCTTGAGGAGCGTGGCTTCAAGGTGAAAACCCTGAAGATAAGTGGCAGCGCGCATGTGATTATGCCCTGGCACAAGCTCTTCGACAGGCTTGAAGAGGAGCGCAAAGGCGACCGCAAGATCGGCACCACCGGTCGCGGCATCGGGCCCTGCTACGCGGACAAGGTCTCGCGCATCGGCATCCGTATCTCGGAGATGATCGACCCAGAGCTCTTCCGCGCAAGGCTTGATGATGTGCTTTCCATCAAAAACAAGTTCCTGACCAACGTCTACGACGCCGAACCGCTCGACGCAGACGTAATATTCGAAGATTACAGCGCCTACGCCCGCCGTATCGCTCCGCTTGTCACCGACACCGCCTGTGAGATCTACCAGGCCGCAAAATCCGGCAAGAAGATCGTCTTTGAAGGCGCGCACGGGACGCTACTCGACATAGACCACGGCACCTATCCCTTTGTTACGAGCTCACACGTCGTCGCAGGCGGCGCATGCACTGGCACCGGGATCGGCCCGACGATGATCGACCATGTCGTCGGCGTCGCAAAGTCCTACACCACCCGCGTGGGTGAGGGCCCGTTCCCAAGCGAACTGCTTGACGAGACCGGAAGCTCCATCCGTGAGCGCGGCAAGGAATACGGCACGACGACCGGTCGGCCCCGCAGATGCGGCTGGTTCGACGCGGTTGCTGTGCGGCTTTCCACAAGAGTCAACTCAGCCACGGCGCTCTGCCTGATCTCGCTCGACGTGCTTTCAGGGTTCGATACGCTTCAGATATGCTCGGCCTACGAGGTCGACGGTCGCATCGTCAACGAGTTCCCGACCGACGTTGCGACCCTTGAGAAGTGCAAGCCGGTCTACGAGGCGATGCCGGGCTGGAGCGAGGACATCACCGCTGCAAAGAGCTTCAGCGACCTCCCCGAGGCCGCTCAGAACTACGTGCGCCGGATCGAAAAGATCGTAGGCACGACGGTTGCTGTAGTATCAGTCGGTCGACGCCGCGATCAGACCATCGTCCTTCGACCGGATCTTTTGGGCAGCTAGCTCTAGTTTCACCCCAGTGCTCACGGGGTAATTGGTTCATGCTTGAGATATAAACCGTCTAGACGGGAGGAGTATGAACTATGGCCGAGGCAATGATCAAGGAGCAGCAGGCTGTCAAGGAGACTGGCCAGGCAGTCAAAAAGGGTGTTGAGCGGCTTCAGCAGGGCGAGCCTGCCCAGGCTATGATGGAGGCGCAGGAGAAGGTTCCGACCGTGGCGTATGCGATCGCCGCGGGAGGCTCTATCATCGCATCCGCAATCCTGTTTGGCCGCAAGAACCGGGACTGGTCGCTTTTTGTCGGGCAGTGGGCGCCCACATTCCTATTGATGGGCATTTTCTACAAACTTCTCAGACCATCAAGAGAAGTCCAGTAGCCGATGTAACAGTGAAGTGATCGTCGCGGGTCTCCGGGCCCGCGACGTCCCATTTGTTCCCCCGAAGGATTTTCACCCCCATTCGCCTAACAATCACCTGATAACCCCCACCGGAGGTCCAGAGTTTCATGCTCATTAAAGACAGAGTAGTAATAGTGACCGGCGGCGCGCGCGGCATCGGCGCTTCGATCGTGCGAGTGCTCGCGCGCGAGGGCGCGGCGGTAGCGATCAACTGCAGCACCAGCCGTGACCTCGCCGACGAGCTCGCGCGTTCCATCACCGATCAGGGTGGCCGCGCAAGAGCCTGGTGCGCCGACATCACCGACCCCGACGCCGTCCGCGCGATGGTTGGCGAGATACACGACGAGTTCGGACGTGTCGACGGCGTAGTCAACAACGCGATCGCCGGTGTGCAGCAGGGTCTGCTGGAAAACGTCGCCTGGGAGGACTACACAAACGCCTTCGACTACGGCGCAAAGGCTGTTTTGAACACCGTAAACGCCGTCCGCCCGATCATGCGAGCCTGCGGCGGCGGCAGGATCGTCAACATCGTGACCGAGCAGTGGAACTTCGGCGCAGCCGGTTGGTCCGTCTACCTAGCAGGCAAAGGTGCGATGGTCGGCCTCTCGCGGGTAATGAGCGCCGAGCTAGGCCCCGAGAACATCACCGTTAACATGATCGCCCCCGGCTGGATGCGCACAGAAAAAGTCACCCCGGACGTCGACACCACGGGCTATGTCTCCGGCGTCCCACTCGGCCGCCAGGGCGACGCCGAGGAGATCGGCAAAGTCTGCGCATTCCTGATGTCCGACCTCGCCGCCTTCGTCACCGGAGCCTACATCCCAGTCTGCGGCGGGGCAGTGCGGCAGACGGGTGGATAATCGGCCATGATCGCCGGGGAGATTCCTCCCGGCGCAGGTCCCAGGGACATTCGTCCCCAAATACTCATCGGTTATATTACAAAGGAGCACACAAGCGTGGACGATATCAAACCCGATCGAACTCTTCTAAGAAACGACGACTGGGTCGACTGGGCCCGTGGCAAATACGATACAGACCAGAAAAAAGGCGAGCCGAGACCCTCACAGGAGAAACCCTATCCCGAGGACTCGGTGCTCGTCGACCTCGTCCCGGCCGACAAGCTGACCGTGGGAGAGGCATCGGTAAGGGAAACCCTCGCGCGCCGCAGGAGCAGACGGTCGTTCACTTCGCAGGCTCTCAGCCTCGAAGAGCTGTCTTATCTTCTCTGGGCGACCCAGGGTGTCTCCAAGGTCATCCCGGCCCAGGGAGGCCTTATGGCCCTGCGCACCGCGCCCTCGGGCGGCGCTCGCCATCCCTTCGAGACCTATATCTTCATCAACCGAGTGAACGACGTGTCCACCGGGCTGTATCGATACCTCCCACTAGAACACAAACTTCTATTTCTTGGCGATGACCCGGACCTCGGGCAAAGGGCAGTCGAGGCCTGCTGCGGCCAGCCCTTCGCAGCCGAGGCAGCCGCGCTTTTCGTATGGACCGCCGTCCCTTACCGCACGGAGTGGCGCTACTCGATCCTTTCCCCCAAGATCATCGCCCTAGACGCCGGACACCTCTGCCAGAACCTGTACCTGGCCGCCGAGTCGATAGACGCCGGCACCTGCGCCATCGGCGCCTATTTCCAGGACCAAATGGACGCGCTCCTGGGCGTCGACGGCGAAGAGGAGTTCACAATCTACGCCGCGCCTGTTGGCAAGATAGAGTAAGGGCCCGATCTTGATCGACGGGGAGATTGCTCCCCGTCGCACGTGTGGGGGACATTCGTCCCCAAATCTCAGACTATGGCGGGACTGTTGTCCTATTTCTTTTCTGGCGCAGCCTTGATGGTTCGGGATTTGAAATCCCGGGCCTGTCTTTGCGGGTCTGCGACCCGCCGTCCACCTCCCCAATCTCCACCATTTCGCGCAAATTGCGATTCAAACAAGACCAACAGACCAACCAGGCGGACGCACATTACACCCGGCGGCTTCGGGACGAAAAACCTGTCCCGAAGCATACCAAGACCGTGTCAGAGACAGCCACGGAATCTCAAAGAATTCAGTATATATTAGAGCCGCGATAGTGATGCTTTAGCGTCACGTGTCAAAGCTTCCGCCCCTCCGCGATCCAAGAGCCAACAGCGCGCCCTAATGCAAAAGGTGCCTGTCACCTTTTATCCCGGTTCGCCTTGTCGTAGGCGTACTTGGTCTCACGTGCCGCCGTCTCAGAGGCAGACGAGTAAGTGGTAACCTTGTCTTTCCGACCAAAGGAGTCATAGGAGTACTTCACAAGCGGATACTCGCCTGTCCCCAGGGTATTGTTCGCGCTCTGGATGTCGGAAATAAAGGGGAAATAAAGGGACTGAGCCCTTTATTGGCAAAATATCCAGCAGATTGTATACTGCTGCCATGCTAAGAGTAGCGCGATCGGTAGTTGAAGAGGCCGACCGCGAAAGGCTTAACAAAGGGCTCAGTCCCCTTATTTCCCCACTGGGGCCCAGAGCGGAAATAATTATTCACGAATTAGGTGCTGGCAGGTGCACAACTTTTACGCGCCCCAATGCTAAACTTTTTGATAGACAAACACAACCTGACTTGCTACTATAAGGAATATTTCGTAACGAGTCAGGTTCCGATGGTTCGCTCATCCATGGTAAAAACCTAATTTAATGCTATAGGAGGCTCCGTGTTAAGTTAGGTTTAGGAGAGGGTAGAAAAAAACAATCCCGGCAATACTACCTGTTTTCCAAATATTGGCCGATTTGGCATTGATATTGCACCAAGACTACTACGGATAAATAGTCCATTCGAAAAGCAAGAAAGGATAATTTGTATTATGAAGAAAACGGTTGTTTTGGCAGCTTTGCTGCTGATTGTACTCGTAATCTCGGCACAGGCAAGTATCACTCTGTATACTCCTTCTGCCGGAGATGCTTCCTACGCATGGAATTCCAAGTACGGTTCTACCGGATACACCACCGGCGAGACCACCATGGGCGTATCCTTAAGTATGGGTGGGCAATGGGGCAATGACTATACCATATCGATCTTCGAGGTTCCGATAGCTGAACTTGCAGGTATGAGTCTGACTAGCGCTATGCTTGAGGTAGATTCTCTAGGATTCGGTACCAATTACTACTACGGTTCGGCGTCCATCGGATGGCTCGATACAGGATCATCCGTACTAACCGGTAATGTTGTTGCCGATGGAATGGGACCCGCGAGTATGGGCCGACCCGGCGGATTTACAATCTACAACAGCGATTCCCCCGACACAACCGGTAACAAATCGTTCGATGTACTTACCTATTTACAGCAAGACCTTGCTGCGGGTCGTTCATACTCGACCTTCATAATGTCGGGTTC
>JBBRAE010000032.1:0-29042 GCA_038207085.1 Armatimonadota bacterium | reverse complement strand
ATGCCGGTTGCGCATTGTAGCCCTGGATGAACGATTTGTCACCTGCGAGCATGATCCGCGACTCGGGGTCCGTGAAGTTCTTCTGCGCCTTGTCCTCTGGAACGCCCGATGGCTTCTTCTTCGGACGACCACGCTTTTTCGGCTTTTCGGGCGCATCGGCGGCTTCAGCATCAGCCCCGTCCTGCCCGGCAGCCTCTTTTGCCTCAGACTCAAGCTCACGCATGGCCTGTCTTATCTTGGCAAGACGACCCTCGCGAAAAGCAAGTTCCTTCGGCAACTCATCACGACGGTAGGCCTTGTCGCTCACAAAATACACCAGATGACCATCGGGCAGCCACTCCCGAATCGACGGAGCCATCAGAAACTGCTGGTCAGGATTGTAAGGTCGGTAAGTCTTCATATTTATTACTTCGACATCCATACCACAAAATCATGCTGTCCACGGGAAATATATAGGCTTTTTTTGTGACCGAATACTCGGACAGGCTCCTAGAGCAGACGAGGGCAGGCCTGGTGTTCAAGCAGCCGAAGAACGATCAGTATTCCCGAAACTCTTGCACTGGCCCTTCGCAGGCACAAGGGAGACCAGACTCAGACGCGACTACAGGTAGGTGAGCTGTACAAGAACTAGGACCTGGTTTACAACCGTGGCGATGGGAACCCGATCGCGCCGAATACGCTCTCTGGGAACTTCGCCAGGATCTTCGCAAAAGCCGATGTCAAGCGCGTTCGTCTCCACGATCTTAGGCACAGTCATATCACTCTGCTGATCGAACAAGGTATCCACGCAAAGATCATTAGCCAACGTGCAGGCCACGCCAACATTGGAATCACGATGGATCGATATGGCCATGTAATGCCATCGATGGAGAGGGAGGCCGCTGATCGGATGGAGGCGATATTCAAGATCGGCGGAAAGTAATGTTGGGAATCAGTTGGATGAATTACGAAAAGGGCCTCCGAGAGTCTTCTCCGGAGGCCATTTTCACGCTCAATACTTGGAGGCGACGGTGAGGATCGAACTCACGAATAGCGGTTTTGCAGACCGCTCCCTTAGCCACTTGGGTACGTCGCCAGATATGGAGCGGGAGACGAGATTCGAACTCGCGACATTCAGCTTGGGAAGCTGACGCTCTACCACTGAACTACTCCCGCGAAACTACGCTATTATACTATGCGGCCTGCGCGCTGTCAACGCTTTGTAGCGACTTTTGGGGCAGCTTTCCTCGTAAGAAGTCTCCGAGTAAGGTTTCTGATGTTGATTCCGATTGCTTTACCGATCTTCTCAAACGGTAGCGGGGTCTCGACCAGCCTTTGTTCTTCAGGTGTGAGCAACTCGGGAGCGCTCTTGCGCTTGAGGATCAGCACAGCATGGTTGTCGGCCAGAACGAACTGCTTGAAAAGAAAGTTGATGAACGGGTTCAGACCTCGCCCACGTATGACCGAAGCGGCGAAATCGATAACCCACGGCTGCATATTGGCATCTACAAGAGCGTTGCCGCCGCTCCTGAGGTCACAGTGAACCACTCCGCGCGAGTGCACAGTGTCCATAATCACGCTCAGTCGGTCAAAATAGGACTGGGGTGGGGACACTGAGGACTTGCCGAGGCTCGGCGCATCGATGTACTCGATTGAGATCGAATACCGGTCGACCCTGCCAATCAAGTTGGGGACACCGGGCAGATCTCTTAGAAGTGCAAGCGCGCACGCTTCACGGGCGACAAGGATCGGGCCGACAATTGCTCTAAACAGAAAGTCGCTGCGGCGAAAATCTTTGACAACCGACTTCCGTCCGTTTACTTCAACAACCCGAAGGTCGGGGCGGGTGCCGCCAGCTGTCCTCAGGAACTCGATCGTGTTATTTTCAAACTCTTCGCGAGTCATTATTGCCTTTGCTAGTTGAACATCTTGCTGACGATGTCGCGGGCTTCGCCGTCGTCAGCGGTAACATAGACCCCCGAGGAGCTCGGAAGTGTTGCGGTGTGTATTGCTTCGGCTGGCAGGCCCTTCAGAAACTGAGCCATACACATAAGCTGTGCGTCGCTCATAGAGCTGTTCACGCCGGTTCTAATCGTGCTGATAACATCCGGAAGCCTGAAGAATGTCGACGTAGCCAGCATCTTCTGCTTTGCCGCAAAGATGAACTGCTGCTGGCGAGCGATTCTGTCCTGGTCGGTATCGGCAACTCCATCGTTCGACTTGCGGAAGCGCACGTATCCGAGTGCGTCTTTGCCGCCGAGTCTCTGCTGACCGGGTTTCAGGTGAATATGAAGGTTGCCCCAGTTGTCGTCGTAGTCCATCTGTTTGATGACCTTGATATCGAGCCCGCCGATCGTGTCGAGCGCTTTTTCGAAGCTATCATAGCTGATTACAACGTATTGGTCCGGCTTTATATTAAGGAAACCCTCGATGGTCTCAGCAGTCAGTTCCGGCCCGCCGTAGGCGTGTGCGGCGTTGATTCTATGCCGTCCGCGGTGTCCGGGGATCCTGACCCGGGTGTCCCGCGGTATCGAGAGGATATTTGCTGTCTTGTTCGCGAAGTCGAGCCGTGCGAGCATTATTGTGTCGGTGCGGCCATTTGTCTTGACAATATTGCCGTGTCTGTCGCGGTCGACATCTCTGCCAAGGAGCATTACGGTGATTTCACTCTGCCCTGGGAAAGCGGCTGCGGGTTTCCAGTCACCCGCGAACCTGTCGTGGATCATGTTGCGCACTACGGGGCTTTTGATGCACAAATAGCCGCCGCCGGTTCCGAGGGTCACAACAAGCCCGAGAATCGCCAAAACGGATATTCTCCAGAACCACCGAACGGCTCGCTTTCGCCGAATCGGGCGTCTCTGTACGGTTCCAAGGCGATTCCTCTGCATCTGTGTGGTGTCTCCTCCCGCTGGATACTTTACGCTGGCATGGGGAATACCTACGGAGTCCCGTGCCCGCATAAGTATAAGTCGAAAACCGGCCTCATGTCAACCGAGCCTGGTCGATATCAGGTAGCTGAAAAAGATGAAATTTTGCTCTGTAATTTGATTGTGAATCGCGGAAAAAGGTGGTAAAATAAGACATATAAAGTTGGTCTTAGCATTGCCCTGCAGTGTGCGTGATTAGTCGAGGAAGTTTTGAGCCGACACTCATTGCTTAGGGAGCCGGATTGGTTCGGTATTCAAGTGGCAGTCCCCGAAAGGGGAAATCGCGAGATACCGGCTTTGGCCCCCGCCCTGTTTTTTACGGGGTTCAAAAACTCGGTAGACACACGGCACAGGCGGGGCAATTTTATGTTCAGAGCATTCTCCCTTGACCTTTCCTCGTTCTTACACTAATCTGTAGTCAGAGAATTCTCATTAGGAGACATTTCTTTGGTCGACTCAATCCTGTTCAATCATCTGGCAAATCGATATCGCAAGGAATACGGCCTGTCTGTGTCGCTGATCGACAGACATGGGGACCTGCTTGAAGGTGGGCTATGCTGCGACTCACCCGAAGAGACGGTGCGTTGCCGTGAAGCGAGGTCGCGCGCCGTTGAGGAAACCCTGCGATGGGGAGAGCCTTACCTTCATCTATGTTCCGGCAATTGCATCATCTGGGCGATTCCGGTGATGCGAAACTCGGAGCTTCTGGGTGGTCTGGTTGCGGGTGGAATACCTATCGACGACTTCTCCCGTGAAAAATGGAGCGCGACGAGGATTCGCGCAGCTGCAGATAGGCTCCTTCAGCTTGCGGTCGAGTCGAACCTGACCAACGGGCCGTTCCTGGAGTTGCGAAAGCTTGACGCCGATCGCGAGTCAAGACGGGCAGAGGCGATTCATGAGCTTAAGAGCCGCTGCTACGACTCCATCCGCGATATCTATCTTCGCGAGGAACCGGGCTTGCTTGCCGCGATCAAGCGCGGCGACAGGCACCAGGCAAGGGAGATCATCAACAGGACCCTGGTAGGCATCTACTTTCTGGGTAGAGACAGGACGGGCCTCCTGAAGAGCTTTCTACTTGAGCTCGTTGTGATGATGAGCCGCACCGCAGTCGAGGCCGGAGCTGAACCCTCGGAGCTCCTCGGTGCGCATTTTGGCTCGCTTGTCGACCTCTCGGGGATTGACGACGAAGCTGACCTCTCTGCGTGGCTTGTCTCTATGCTTGAGCGCATAATGGACGCGATCAAAGAGCAGCGGGCTTACCCCAACACTGTGCTTCTTACGACGGCGATTCAGTTTATGGAGCAGCACCTGGCCGACGATATTTCTCGTGATGACGCCGCGTCTGCCGCGTGCATGTCGCCCTCGCACTTCTCGCGACTTATGAAAGAGAAGTTCGGGCGGTCGTTTACCGAGATTTTGAACCAGATGAGGATCGACAAGAGCAAAGAGCTTTTGCGTCGCACGGACAGGAGCATCGTCGAGATATGCCTTGAGTGCGGGTTTAACGATCAGAGCTACTTTACGAAAGTTTTTGAGAAATATACAGGGCAGACCCCACGCGAGCACCGTGTGAGAGTGCGCGCCGCGTTTAAATAGCGCCGTTACGGGCACTATTCTACCTGTACGCTACAGGACTGCCAAATCGTGCGTCAGGACTGCTAAGTATCTTACATTGAATTACTATAAAGACGAGCTGGAAGTGGGTATCCTGTGTTTGCTGGAAAGACTCGGCAGGGACGAGGATTCGGGAGGATAACAGCATGGCACACCTAACGGATGTTGAAATAGCACAGGCCGCGAGGCCGAAACCCATCACTGAAGTTGCGCGCGACCTCGGGCTTTCTGATGAGGACCTTGAGCTTTACGGACGCTTCAAAGCCAAAATCTCGCTCGGCGTGTTCGACGAGATGGCCGAGCGGCCTGACGGCAGATTGATCCTCGTGACTGCGATCACACCGACACCCGCGGGCGAAGGAAAGACCACTACGACGGTCGGTCTTGGTGACGCGCTGCGAAAGATCGGCAAGTCCGCCGCGATCGCAATACGAGAGCCTAGCCTCGGCCCGTGTTTTGGTGTGAAGGGTGGGGCCGCCGGTGGTGGTTACGCCCAGGTGGTGCCAATGGAGGACATCAACCTCCACTTTACAGGAGATTTCCACGCGATCACATCCGCCCACAATCTGCTCGCCGCTATGCTCGACAACTCTCTATATCAGGGAAACCCTCTCAACATCGACCCGTTTACGATCACATGGCGGCGCGTTATGGACATGAACGAGCGCGCGCTTCGAAATATCGTGATTGGTCTGGGTGGCAAGACCAACGGTGTTCCTCGTGAGTCCGGTTTTGATATCACGACTGCCTCTGAGATTATGGCGCTTCTTTGCCTTGCGACTGATCGAGATGACCTCGAAAGGCGGCTTGCGAGGGTGGTTGTGGCGCTTAACAAAGAGGGTCAACCCGTAACCGCTGCCGATCTGAAGGCCTCGGGCGCGATGGCAGTTCTCCTGAAAGACGCGATCAAGCCGAACCTCGTTCAGACACTTGAAGGAACACCCGCTTTTGTCCACGGTGGCCCGTTCGGGAACATCGCGCACGGTTCCAACTCCATCATCGCGACCAAAATGGCGCTCAAACTCGCCGATTACGTCGTCACGGAAGCTGGTTTTGGCTCGGACCTCGGCGCTGAGAAGTTCCTCAATATCAAGTGCAGGACTGCGGGACTTTCGCCTGCTGTTGCGGTCGTCGTCGCGACGATCCGGGCGCTCAAGATGCATGGGGGCGTCAAGAAAGACTCACTCACCATCTCAGACCCGGCGGCGCTTGCTCGCGGGATCGAGAACCTCTGGAAGCACTGCGAGAACATGACCGCGCATGGTCTGACCCCCGTCATCGCGATCAACAAGTTCCCGACCGATACCGAGGAGGAAGTCTCGACACTTTATGATCTGTGCCAAGAAAAGGGCTACCTGGTCGCGCTCTCAGACGTGTGGGCTGACGGTGGCGAGGGTGGGGTAGAGCTCGCGAAGCTCGTAGTCGACACGATCGAGTCTGAGCCCTCGCACTTCAAGCCGCTCTATTCGCTTGATATGAGCCTGACGGACAAAATCGACAAGATCGCCGAGACTATTTACGGCGCAGACGGCGTAATCTACACGGTTGAAGCTGAAAAGAAGCTCGCTCAGATCGAGAAGCTTGGTTTCGGCGGGCTTCCGGTATGCTCTGCGAAGACCCAGAACTCGCTTTCAGACGACGCTTCGGTTGTCGGACGCCCCAGAGGCTTCCAGATCACCGTGCGCGACGCGAAAATCTCCGCCGGAGCAGGATTTGTCGTAGTATACACCGGAAATATCATGACGATGCCCGGCCTCCCGAAGTCCCCTGCGGCTGAACGTATTGGATTCGACGAAGAAGGCAACATCGTAGGACTGTTCTAAATATTTTACTGATACAACTTGGCAGATGCAAGCGCCAAGAAGCTAACAGCTAATAGCTAACTGCTAACAGCTCCAGAATGAAAGGACTTATGTCGACAGATATGACTGCGAAGATTATTGATGGCAAGGCTGTAAGAGATCAGCTCGAAGAGGAAATGCGGGTTGATGTGGAATCGCTTAAGGCGCAGGGCGTGAACCCGGGCCTGGCGGTGGTTCTTGTCGGTGACGACCCGGCATCCAAGGTTTATGTGTCGAACAAGCAGAAGTCGTGCGGTCGGCTCGGCATAGAGTCATTTGAGTATAAGCTTCCTGTCGAGACAACCGAAGAGTATCTGCTGAATTTGATAGATGAGCTGAACAACCGCAGCGACGTGAACGGAATCCTCGTGCAGCTTCCTCTGCCTGACCATATCGACTCGCAGAAGGTGCTCATTGCTATCGACCCCAGCAAAGATGTCGACGGTTTCCATCCGCTGAACGTCGGCAAGCTGTTTGTCGATGAGAGCCCGTTGCCCCCATGCACGCCTGCTGGAATTATGGAGCTTTTGCGCAGAACCGGCGTCGATCTTCGAGGAAAACATGCAGTAGTCGTCGGCAGGAGCAACATTGTCGGCAAGCCCGTGGCGATTATGCTCCTGAAAGAGCACGCGACGGTCACTATCTGCCACTCGCGCACCGTAGACCTTCCCGGGGTATGCCGCGAGGCTGACGTTCTCGTCGCAGCGGTCGGCAGGCCTGAGATGATTAAGGGCGACTGGGTAAAAGATGGCGCGGTTGTGATTGATGTCGGCGTCAACCGGCTTGAGAGCGGCAAGCTTGTCGGCGATGTCGAGTTTTCTTCGGCGGCTGACCGGGCATCGGCGATTACACCGGTTCCGGGCGGAGTCGGCCCGATGACCATCGCAATGCTTATGCGAAACACTATCAGTGCGGCGAAAACCGCCGCTGGAATCAAGTAGGCCTCACAGATCCTCCGGCCTACTGGGAGATGTGACGTGAAAAGCGGCACCAATCTTGAAAAACTGCTTCGTGCCGGTGAGTTCGTGGTCTGCGGTGAGATGAGTCCGCCGCAGTCCGCCGACGCGGGATTGATCGCGAAGAAGTGTGGTTACTTCAAGGAGGTAGTCGACGCGGTCAACCTCACAGACAACCAGACGGCAATCGTGCGGATGTCGAGCGCGATATCGAGCTACTTTGCCCTTTGCGGCGGCGTCGAGCCGATCATGCAGCTCACGTGCCGGGACAGAAACCGGCTCGCGATGCAGTCCGAGATTCTCGGCGCATATGCGGCTGGTGTGAAGAACGTGCTCTGCCTGACCGGCGACCATCAGAAGTTCGGCAATCATCCCGACGCGAAGGGCGTATTCGATCTCGATTCGACGCAGCTCATAGGCATGATAAAGCAGATGCGCGACGAGAAGACGTTCTACAGCGGCGATGAGATGAAATCCGAGCCGAGGATGTTCATCGGAGGCGCGGCGAACCCCTTCGGCGAACCGTTTGAGTTGAGGATTCTGAACCTGCGAAAGAAGATCGACGCGGGCGCGGACTTCATCCAGACCCAGCCAGTCTTCGACATCCCAGCCTTTGAGCGATGGATGAGCGCCGTTCGCGACCAGGGCATGGACCGCGAGGTCTTCATACTTGCAGGCGTAATGCCCGTTCGAAGCGTCAAGGCGCTTTTGTACATGAAAGAAAGCGTGCCGGGTATGCGCATCTCCGCCGAGTATATCAAGCGCATGGAGGCCATCACCGAGAAAGAGGCCGCCGCAGAGGAAGGCGTAAAGATCGCGGTTGAGATTATGAAGCAGCTTCGCGGGATCGCAGGCGTTGCGGGGCTTCATATTATGCCGGTGATGTGGGAATCTATCACTGAGAGGCTTGTCGAGGAGGCTGGGCTTCTCCCGAGGCCTGAAGTCCCAGCTGATGAGCCCGCAGGTGTTGGATCGGAGGCAGGACAATGAGCAAAGCAAGTAAGCGGCTAGCCGAGTTCGTCCAGAAGCGTCCGAGGCTTCATGCTTGCGCGACGTTCGCTGAAAACTGCGTTAAAAAGCCGATTTTTGGCTGCCAGGACTGTGGTCAGTGCATCCTGAGCCATACGGCGTTCACCTGTCCGATGCGCTGCCCGAAGCAGATGCGAAACGGCCCGTGTGGAGGCACTCGCGAAGACGGCCACTGCGAGGTCTACCCTGAGCGTAAGTGTATTTGGTGGCTGATCCACAAGCGCGCAAAGGCTATGGGGCGTTCGAAGAAGCTTTACAAAGTCCAAAAAGCGCGAGATTGGCGACTTGAACACACTTCGGCGTGGATGAACGTCTTCGCCGAGAAGATCGATCCACCGTCATGGGGCAAAGAGTAGGCACTCTTTTCAGGACTCGTGGCGAAGACTCTCGCAGCGCAAAATGCCGCGCCGCTGTTGTCTACGCCACGACGGGAACGTAAATGGCAAAAGACACCATTTACTCAGGAGGCTAATAAAACTATGCTGGTAGTAGGGGAACGGATAAACACGAGCCGCAAGGTGAAGGGCGAGAAGGTTATCGAGCAGGCAGTTCTCAGCCGTGATGTCGAGTTCATCGCCAAGATGGCAAAAGACCAAGTCGAGGCCGGGGCTACGTACATTGACGTGAACTGCGGCACGCTTACCACAGGCGAACCCGAGGCGCTTGAGTGGATTACAAAAGTAGTTCAGGAAGCGGTCGATGTGCCGATTTCGTTTGACTCACCAAACGCCGCAGCGCTTGTGCGTGCGATTGGTGTCTACGATACGTCCAAAGGTCAGCCGATGATCAACTCGATCACCGCTGAGACCGACAGGTGGGATGGCATCCTGCCGATAGTGCTGGCGAACAAGGCCAAAGTCATCGCGCTTGCGATGGACGACACGGGGATACAGTCCGACCCCGAGAAGCGCCTGTCTGTCGCGCGCGATCTGGTGAACAATCTCACTGCCGCCGGTGTGGATCTCGACGATATCTACGTCGACCCGCTAACTTTCCCTATAGGCACGGGTTCTGACGTCGGGACATCTATGCTCGATATTATAGAGAAGATCATGACCGAGTTTCCGGGTGTTCACACAATCGCTGGGTTGTCGAACATCAGCCACGGCATGCCCGGCCGGAAGTTCCTGAACCAGGCGATTGCTCTCCTGGCTATGGACCGCGGCCTCGATGCAGGTATTATCGACCCGATGGACCGCTACTTGATGGCACTCATCGCCGGTGGTGAAGCGCTCCTCGGGCGTGACGACTTCTCGATGAACTATATCACGATCTTTAGAGAAGGTCGCTTTGAAGGGCTCTGAATCGCACGTATATGCGTTAACATAAAAGAATCCAAGCTGGTATTATGTACACATCTGGGTCGATATGATCATATCGACCCGGATGTGTTATGTAAAGTCTATGGTGCGAATACAGATAGGTTCCCATCGTGCAGGTGATAGAACGAGTTCTGTGAAAGGAACATCTTCGCAGCTTCGCTCGACGGGTTCGGCTTCATCGCAAACACCGACAGCGCGTCGTCATCCTCGCAAACGTTCATGTGCCACGTGAGCTTGTACCGAAGAACCCCGTCTGTTACGAATGGTCGAGCGTGCCCGAAGTTTATCCCACTGTAACCCAGCCTGTGCGCGAGATCGACAATGAAATAGTCCATCGCCATCGTCATACCTTCCCGTGCTATAAGCGGGTTTCCCGAGAGCACCCCCATATGCGGCACCCAAAGCGTATCGCCTTCCGGGCACAGTATTGCTGCACCAACTGGTTCGCCCTTTCGCTTCACGATCAAACCGCCGCCGCGCATGAATCGCTTCCGCACTTCTTTGTAGTCGTGCACCACAGCAAGCGATCCATACCGCTGCATGGCGTAGGGGCGGTACATCTCGTTGTAGAACGTGGGGAACCACTCCGGGTCCATTGTGACTTCAGAAGTGTAGCCCACGTCTTCGATCGTCCTCATCAGCCGCCTAAAGTACTTTCGCGTAGCCCTGTCGCGGTGTTCCAGCATTAGGTCCGGGTGCCCATAGATCGGCAAGAACAGCCTGATCCACTTCGGGACCATCACAAACCCGGCGCTCTCGAAACGGTTATCCAGAAGTAAGTTGGCGCCCACAATCGTCAGGTCTGCTGCACTGACGTCTAAGCTGTGCGCTGAGACTGCGGGGACGCGTTCCAGTCGCTTGATGGTTGTATGACCTGCAAATACCACAGATGTGATGTAGTCAAGCGTTGAACCGTCGTCTGCAATGAGCACCTTGAGTGTTGAATCCTGAAATGTGCCCTCGATCTCATAGATCTGAAGCGACAGATGGCGAACGAGCGAAGCCGCGCGCTTGGCGATCAGAACCTTCGGCACGCCTCCGATGCTGACGACCTCGTCTTCCCTGCGACGAGCAAGCGGTCGCAATCGCAGTCTATCCTGGCTCGACGCCTGATAGGTCCTGTCGCCGATCATCTTGCCACTACCCCGCTTCCCACCGGCTCTACGAACGACTTTACGACTCTGAACTTGCCGTTCGGCTCCGGCGGGAGCCTGTCGGCATGTTCGACCACCACACACACCTCCGCCCCAAGCGCCTGGCAGATCGCCCGCGATACAGTGTCCGTCTCTGGCCGTTTTTCACAGTGCGCGAGCCGTACCCGGATGCTGCCGTCTGCTTCCTGTATCACCTGAAACTGGCGCACTCCGGGCACGTGGTTGAGCGCGCACGTGACAAAGTACGGCGAAAACGTTTTGCCGCTTGGGAGCACGATGCAGTCGGCGAGGCGTCCGCTGACGGTGCATAGAAGTGGGAGCGACCTGCCGCACTGGCACCATCCCGGATGCAGAACACCCAGGTCTCCGGTGGCATAGCGAATGAGAGGGGCTGCATCGGAGTGAAAACTGGTGATCACAATCTCGCCTTCCTCACCAGGAGCGACCGGCTCGCCGTCTCGGAGGCACTCAACGACAAGACAGTCGGAGTTGATGTGAAACGCGCCGCGCTCAGGGCACTGCCATGCGATCCAGCCGAACTCCATCGAGCCATAGAAGTCTATCGGTTCGACGCTAAAGGTGTCTCGCAGTAGGCTCCGGGTGTCAGAGTCGAGAATCTCAGCGGCGGAAACTAGCAACTTGGCGAGTTGGATGGCTTCTATATTCTGTCTGGAGATCCATTGCTGTGACCTGAGGCGGAGAAGTTCACGGACCAGTGACATTGCCTGACTCCTGTGCGACGACTGGGCTTCCTGCGGTGTCTGTTACCTGCATCTCCAATTTGGGCTGATGGACAAGCTCGGAGATCATCCCGATGTTGTCAGCGGCCATAGCGAGCACGTCCGGTATGTGGGTGCAGAGCGAGCCGCGAATATCGTCTCGTTCTCCCCAGGCGCGCTCAATAAGCTCGAATAGAGCCTCCGAGGTGAGGTCTTTGATGTCGATTACCCACTTGCTCTGTCCGGCAAGCCCCATAATCCCGACGGCTTTGGGGCCATAGGCGATAGATATGGCGGGCACTCCGCTTGATAGCGCAGCAATGCAGGAATGCATCCGAAGCCCGACCATCAGGTCCATTGCGGCGATCAGACCTTTTGTTTCTTCAGCTGAGTAGTCGCCTTTGATGACCTTTATCAACTTACGGCATTGTGCCATGTCAGCCACGCGTTCAGCTGCGCGGCGGTCGTCTCTTCTAGTCTCGGGTCCAAAAGTGTGAGAGATCAGAACCGGCGTGAGACCAAGCGCCACGACACGGTCGAGTGTTTACTCCACTCTTGGTAGTCTCTTACTGGGGCACAGGGAAGCGTTACCCCCCGCAGGGCCAGTTTTAAACTGTATCAGACCAGATTGTCGTCATATAGCCACATTGGTTGTTGGGTGGCGATTTCGGAATCGCCACCACAAAGCTAAGACGGGATTTCCGAATCCCGAATGGCGTAATGCATGGCAATTGACCCATTAGATACCCTCATCCGGAACACCCAGGCCCTTGAAGTATTTCTCAAGGCGCACTAATATAGTCGAAATCGTCTGAAGCAGCGACCCGATTTCCGAGACTGCAAGAACCAGGACGAAAAGCCACACGAGTTTCGGCGCAAGAAAGTAAGCATAGCTGAGGCCGGCTGCCACCCATACCCCAACGCACCACGGGCAGGAGAGCAGCTCACCGAGCACCTTGCGAAATCCTCTGCCACGCCCAACGCGTGTCTCAACCTCGCGGCCAGCTACTTCCTCCTGAGTCATCCTGACAAACGGTTGACGCAGCCACTGCATTATCTCGTCCGTGCTCAAAACATCAGTGAGCCGGGCGCTCGCGAAGCCGAGCAGAACCAGATCGAGCACAGTGATCGTCGTTGGCAGCCGCCCCAGGCGACTTAGGATCAACATTGCGCCAATGTAGAGCGCGACAAATATCACATCGAGCAGAATCAAGTAACGGTTCATTTTTCATCATCCTCTATGACGGGAGACACGGCAGTTGCGTTATTCGGCTGACCGGTGGGAACCCCTGGAACGATGCCGAGGTTACCCGTGCCCGTTCTTATCGATACCCGGCTGACCCAATTATAACGCTTGCCAAACAGGTTTGTCAGTTTTGCCGAAACTGAGGCACGCTTAACTTGTTCATGCGCGCATAACGCAGCATGTGTTTCCGCGTGCGAGGCTCCGTAGACAGGTGTGTGGTATCTGCCATATTCAGGTTAATCCAAGACTGAGGTGGGGTAATCAATACTTACAAGGCAGTAAGTTAGCTCGCTCGAAGATGAAAAGTGAGGAATGAACAATGAGTCCGTATGCACGTGTTGAGCGCGACGATTCGGGGATGTGGGGGACGCTTGTCGTCGTCCTGCTTGTCGTGATCGCGCTTCTATTGATAGCCTACTTTGCCTGGTGGCAGCCAAATCGGACAACGGTAATCGAAATACCGGCGCCGATGTCGACACCTGCTCCGGCTCCACAGCAGGGTGCTCCCGGTCCTCCAGGGCCGCAGGGTTCGCAGGGTTCGCAAGGCTCGCCTGGCCCGCAGGGTCCATCCGGGACAACAGCGCCTCAACCGACTCCGAGCACCCCGGCGCCTTCTCAAGGCTCGGGAGGCTCATCAGGTGGAACGTCCGGCGGTTCCACAGGCCCATAACAGCTATGGGAATGACCAAAAGGCCGTCTTATGATGACTTGTTAGATCGAATACAGGCGGCAGCTTCTCCCCAGGGCCGTGTCGAGTTACCCGCTGATCGTTGTAACCCTGGGGGAAGCTGCTCCTGACAAGCTTGATGTCACAATATCAGCGGGAATGCACGGAGACGAGCCCGCCGATGGAATCGACCTCAACTGTCAGTTTGCGACTCGTGATCCATCGTCTGAGGTGGCGCTGATATCCCGCGCTACCAGATGAGCGTGAATGTGTGCTCGCCGGCGAGAGGCTTGGTGAGCGTGATCGTGCAGTGATCCGGCCCGCAGTTTTCGAACGTGCGGTCGTTTGACTGCACCCCGTCAATTAGCAGGCGCTTTGGAACAGAGCGAACAATGAACTGGGTGTTTGGTCCGGGACGAAGAACTACCTCAGCCCGTCCGGCTCCCGCGCTGATGCTCTTGATGCTAATAGCCCCAGCGATATCGTACAGTTTTGCGGTCTTTGGGATCCACCGAATCACCTTGAGCGAGTCGGGTGGTATCACAAGATCAATGCTCTCTTCCCGCTCCAGTCTGCGCTCCAGAACATCCCAATACGCATACGGACGACGGGCCACAGTAACCGATGCCTGCTCGCTGCAGCAGTTACCGACGATGAGATAGCCGTGAGTGGTGCCGTTCCACAGATAATGGCCTGTTGACGAGATCACGGGAGGCACAGGGGGCCTGAACGTGCTGATGGCGGCCTGCCGGATGACCGAGGTCAGGAGCTGCGCGGTATCATGCGAGCTGCCGACGCCGCAGAAGTAGGCCACCGTGTCGCCCGTGCGCCATCTCGTTATGATCGGCTGCCCGTTGGTGTCGGTGTAAAGCACGCTGCAACCGGAGCCGAAGATTCTATGGACGTTCGCTATGGCAGAAGTCCGAACCGTGGTTCCGTCCTCAGGAAGCGCCACCTGCTTTGATCCGCGCAGCATCATCGTCAGCGCGCCGTCCGGTCCAAGGTCGACGCTCGGTGGGTTTTGGATCTTGACTCCGATTTGTTCCAGAAGCCCCGGAAAAGACTCCTCAATTGACACCGGTCCCGGCACGTTGGGGTCGGCTGAGCGGCCGAGCCCACTGCCGAAGACTACAAGCGATCTTCCCGGTTGTTCCTGCCACCAGTCGAGCAGAGTCCGCACCTGTGAGCGAGTAAGAGGGAAGTGTTCATCGAGTATGGCCATCCTCAGCTGCGGGTTCAGGGCTATTTGCTCCTGCAGAGCGTCCGCCGTCAGGGTAAGGACCGGCCTCCTGACATCAACGAGCATGCGGCGCATAAGCGGCCAATAATGCGACCAAACGCTTGAATCGCTCGTCGTGTCTGCGTGTACGGTGCTGGATCCGGAGTAAATAAACCCGAGCGGTGACCGCTGATGCACCATTCGTGGTAGCACTTCAGCGGCTGTCGTGATGAGACTGTGGTGTTTCGGCTCCGCGTTCATCTCTTCCCAGCCCGCGACAATCCCGTTTGGCGCGGCGGTAATGGCGGCGAGCGTGGACTTGCTCAGGGTCTCGGGACTGATTGCACCATTTGCAGGCCAGTTGCCAAGCTGAGCGCCCTGAGTGACAACTACGATAGGTTTGCCGGCAGCTGCGGAAAGCACTTCGGCGAAGCTGAGACACGGGCGGGTCTCGACCGGTTCCCCGATCATCTCACCGACCCGGATAAGTAGATCAGGCCGCAGTTGAACAGCTCCAAAGTCAACATCAGGAAGGGAAAAGAGCCTTCCGGCGTCCGAGACATTCATTTGAGCATGTGGCTCGGTCGTCGATCCGACACCGGGCGCAAACGGACGCGCCGTCACTCCGACAATCTCTGCTCCGATAGACTTGGCGTAATTGGCGAGTTCACCGCAGAACCTCATAGCGATATCAGTCTTGAGTTTCTGGAGTGTGAGATACTCGGCCGATTGCTGGGGCATGTGGGGGTAGTCGAGATTCGGGTGCGCCTTCAGAAATGCTTTGTAGAACCGGTCGAGTCTGCCGGGAATATCCACCCGATATATCGGGGCTCCAAGCAGTACAAAGTTGAAGCCAAAATCCTCAACAAAGCGCTTGATAATCCCCTTGAGGTGGTCCTGCCACTCTTTGGAGGCGAACGAGACGAAGAAACCTCCACCATCACGCATGACAGGGCGGTCATCGAAATGGTGCTGAGCTTCTGAGATGTCGACTACGTCGCCGAGGGTCTGTGATATATCTATGGAAACACACGCCGGCAGCGATTGGGCTGCCGCCGCCGCAGAAAAGGCAGTATATGTATCAGCGAATAGATTCTCCGGGTCGACGTGCCAATGGGCATCAAGCCTTATGCAGGCGATGTCAAAGCCCCAACGGCCCAGATCCTGAAAGAACTGCTCCACTG
This sequence comes from Armatimonadota bacterium, assembly GCA_038207085.1. Taxonomy (GTDB): domain Bacteria; phylum Armatimonadota; class UBA5829; order UBA5829; family DTLH01; genus JBBRAE01. Next base: position 13,185 of record JBBRAE010000032.1, on the reverse strand, counting down.
CCCGGTCTTCGGTCAGACTGCGCGGGCTGGCAGACAGTGCGTTCATTGCTTAACCTCGATGTATCCGGTCACATGCTGAAATACTTCAAAAGCAATAGTAGAGGAAAGTGATGGCGTGACAGTTCTGCCGAGTGCTGAAGGAGTGAGGACGAGTCCCCTCCACAGCGTCAAGACACATTCCCTCAAATGCTGTGTCTGTACCCGATTATTATAGCAGACAGACACAGAAAAGTCTAGCCTGCGTTAACCAAATACTGCAATTTAACGTGTGCCAGAAAGCACAGTGGCAACATGGCTGACATTGGTGCAGTATGTTGTTATCTGACGCGGTAATGTGATATGTGTCATACGACACAGCGTTACATTGTCTCTCCAACAAATCCGTAGAGATGGGACTCTGTCACGCGGACCCGTATCAGTTTGCCAATTGTTTGTAAAACGCCTTCAAAGTTGACAGTTTTGTTCTGGCTCGTAAGCCCACAGATGCGCGTCGGGTCTTTGGGGCTGATACCCTCTACCAGGACTTCAAAAACCTGCCCGATATGCTCTGTATTCTTCTCAATCGTAATGCGGTTCTGGAGTTCGATAACCTTTGCAAGGCGGGCGTTCTTCTCTTGATAAGTCAACTGGTCTGGAAGCGCCGCCGCAGCGGTCTTGGGAATCGCGTTATAGGCGAACATAAACGCCATATCAAACCTGACATCCTCGATCACCTGGAGTGTGTTCCGGAACTGCTCTTCCGTCTCACCAGGGAAACCGACGAGAATGTCAGTGGATATTGCAATCTCCGGCGCGGCTTGTCTAAGCGAGGCGATCAGGTCCAAATAGTGCTCGACCGAGTATCCACGCCGCATCCGCGCAAGCACATCTGTGTCCCCGGCTTGCATAGGCAAGTGTATATGCCTGCACACCTTGGGAAGAGTCACCATCGCTTCTATGAGCTTGTCTGAGAGATCCTTTGGGTGGCTGGTGGTGAACCTGATGCGCTGAAGACCATCGATGTCGTTCAGCCTAGCCAGGAGTTCGGGAAACCCTGTACTGCCGTCATCGGGACTTTTGTAGCTGTTCACGTTTTGTCCGAGAAGTGTAACTTCCTTGCACCCCTGGGATGCGAGGCCGGTCACTTCCTCTGCGATCTCTGAGAGTTGCCTGCTGCGCTCCTTGCCTCTGACGTAGGGCACCACGCAGTAGGAGCAGAAATTGTCGCAGCCATAGGTTACGGGCACAAAGGTTTTGAGTTTGCCATAGTGGGCTTGGGTGCTGCGTCCGGGTGTGACGGGCGCATCGTCCTTGGCTCGTGGAAGATCAAGCGCAGTAAGTGGGTGGCGCGAACGCACGACTTCACAAATAAGCTCGGGTATGCGTTCGATCTGCGCAGTGCCGATAACGAGGTCTATGTGTGGGTTGCGCCGACGGATTGCCGCTCCCTGCCGCTGTGCCATGCAGCCGCAGACTCCGATGATCATATCGGGGTTCTGTTCCTTGAGAATTCGCAGTTCTCCGAGCTTGGTGCTGACCTTATGCTCCGGTTTTGCACGTACTGAGCAGGTATTGAGCAATATGACATCCGCCTCTGCGACCTCACCAGCCAGCCGATACCCCATTTGCATAAGCAGGCTCGCCATCTGGTCCGAGTCATCTTCATTCATCTGGCAGCCCCAGGTAAGTATCTTGAAAGCGGGAGAAAGAGTATTCACGAATAACCTCAATTGCCGTAGTTACAACGCTTCATGGTATCACACCCAGGGCCTAAGCTCCAAGCACAGTCATTTGACAATGGATTCAGGGTGTTGTATAACTCGGGCACTACAATATTGCCCGTCGCGATCGCTGCTTACGACTCCCAATAGCCATTATCTGTTTTGTAGCGACTGCTCGTGGGAATCATCCGAAGGGACTCTTTAAATCCAGGAGGCACAAGATGATTGCTGTGTTCGGCGCTACAGGTAAGGTGGGCGGCAAAGTGGCCGCCATGCTTCTCGAACGGGGCATTCCTGTTAGGATCCTCGTTCACACGGGAGATAATGCGACGCCGCTCAAAAACGAGGGCGCTGAGATCGTCGAGGGCGATCTCAGAAACATCGAGGACGTCAAGCGCACGTTCGACCGCTGCGATGGGGCGTTTCTTGTAACACCGCTCAATGTGAAAAGCGAGCAACCGGCGGAGGACGAGATCACGATAGGTCGAAACTACGCGGATGCCCTTCGTGATGCGACAGTCAGGCACGCCGTCTACCTGTCAATCGCCGGAGCGAGGTCTTCGACGGGAATTCCCCACTACGAGTCAAAAGCCGTAGTCGAGTCGATGCTCGCCTCGGTCGATGTAGATGTTACTTTCATGCGACCGTCGTTCTTTATGGAGAACGTCTTCAACCAGGCCCCGCTCATCAAAGACTACGGGATGATAGCTCTGCCGCTTGCTCCCGACACCCCCGTCCCTATGGTCGCAACTGAGGACGTAGCCTATGCCGTGACTGAGTCGCTGGTAAGAGGCGGAAGAGGCTGCGAGCAGTATGAAATGTATGGACCGGAGAACTATACCCCGGAGCGGGTTACGAGCACTCTCAGCAAAATACTTGAGAAAGATATCAGATACCACCAAGCCTCACCAGACGAGACCCGGCAGTTCCTGAAGCAGATTATGGGAGCCTCCGACCCGTTCATCGACGGTATGCTCCGCATGTTCGAGTCTCTGCGCACGATGTGGCGGGATTGGACGCCTGAGATGGAGGAAGCCAGGTGGCGGGTATACAACGACTTCAACTTCGAGCCGACGACAATTGAGACGGTCTTCAGCACGGTTTCACAAGCCGTAAGGAGCGAAACCAGCGCGTAAAGTAAGTAGCCTTAGGAGGCCTTGTCTATAGTGGAGTCGTCCGAAGCGCCCTGACCTGTGACTTTGCCCCAGAAACGGCCAATGAAGTTTGTTCTTGTTGGCTGAGTCTGAGTGGTGGTCGCCTTGCTGCGACGGGCATCGGCGTCGACTGTATCCAGGCGGCGGAAGAGTCGTTCGAGTCTCTGCTGACGCTCAGCTTCTTCGGTCGTATACTCGGCGTCCATAGTAGGCTGTGGAGCGACGTGTTCGGCAGCATATTCTTCCTGCGCTCCCTGTGTCTCCGGCACGATTACCGCCTCGGCGGGTTCCGGGTCGGGGGTAGGGGCGACAGTTTCGGCTACGTGAATCGGTTCCGAAACCGACGCGGCTGCCGGGGCAGGACCGTTTGATGTGACTAGTCTTGCAGGTTCTTCAGGCTTGTTGCTGCGGAAGACTTCGTTGTGAATCTCATCGGCAAGGTCGCCGGTCTTCTTGAAAAGCTCGTTGATCTTGGCGACTCTCTGCTCCCAATCCGGGCTGTTAGGCGCGGGGAGTTCCTTCACAAGCTCTGTGAACTCACTTGAGAGCGCGAGGTTCGTCTCTTGCAGGCGATGGAGCACGGAGTTCGCGCTGTGGAGCATATAGTTCGTCTCGCGCTGACGGTCGAGAAGCTCTGAGACAACGTGAGTCTGGTTGTCCTCTCGACGACGCGCATCGTCCGCCTGCCGCTCAAGCAACTTGCTCTTTTCCTGCAGGACAGCTTTTGCCTTCAGCGCACGCTGAAGTTTATCTTTCAATTGCTCTGGGTTCGGAGTTTCTGCCAAAATCGATCATTCCTTGTACAAGAGTTGAACTGCTAAAATTATCGGTCGCCGCGCGTCAGCCCTGCAGGCCGAAATACGCGCGGCGACTTGCTATCACATCTATATACGCCTATTCGCCGGATTTTGTTTTACACTTATGCTTTTCGGGCTTAACATGGTGATAGATATAGAATACCAGACATGCCAGGATGATGACTCCAATTACGATGTCTGCTCCGTGGAAATAGTGGCTGATCTTCTTGATATTGCCACCGACGAGTTTCCCTGCGTAAGCCAAGCCTACGCACCAGGGAAGCGAGCCAAGAAAAGTATAGATCGAGAATGTGAAGACGTTCATCCTCGACACCCCTGCAGGGAACGATATAAACGTGCGTACAACCGGCAGAAGTCTTGATATAAAGATCGCGGCGTTTCCATATTTGTTGAAGAACCGGTCAGCGGCGTCGAGGTCGCTTGATCTGACGAGAATATACTTGCCGTATTTCTCGGCAAACGGCCTTCCTCCCCACATTCCAGCGTAGTAGGCCACAATCGAGCCAATGACGCATCCCACAGCCCCGGCCAGTCCAGAGCCGAACACCGTGAACTGATCAGGGTGGGTGATGGTCATCCATCCCGCGACAGGCATAATCAGCTCGCTCGGGAGAGGGATGCAGGCGCTTTCGATCGCCATCAGTGCGGCGACTGCGGGATAACCCAAAGCTGCCATGTGGTGGGCCATCCACTGGCCGAGAATTTCAAGTATGTTACTCAATCGATTTTCGTCCTCCGATAGTGATGAGTTGATCTCGTTTATTTTCGATGGTTGATCGGTAAAGCCGTTCGAAACGGTCGGTCATTGCGTCGATGCTGAAGCGTTTGGAATTGTGCGCCGCACCAGCCGCCAATCTGTCCCGCAGGTCTGTGTCGCCGATTGTGGAGCAGATGGCTTTTGCAAATGCCCGAACGGAGTTTTCTGTAAGAATGCTGTCCACACCATCTTCAAGCACTTCCGGGTTAGCCCCAGCTCGAACCGCAACACAGGGAAGCCCCGCGGTAATAGCTTCACATACGACAAGGCCCTGTGTCTCTGTCATCGAGGGAAAAGCGAACAGATCGGCGACTCTGTAAGCCGTATCGAGTTGCTCACGGCTTAGCATTCCGACAAAAGTTGTTGACTGCGAAATTCCAAGTGTCTCTGCATGCTCCCGGCAGCCGTCGAGATATGGTCCACTCCCGGCAATTACCAGGTGGGTGTTGGGGTGTCTCCTCTGGACGATCTTGAACGCGCGAAGCAGCAGGGCAAGGTTCTTCTCGATAGCGATCCTTCCCGCGTACATAATCACGAATGCGTCCTCTGGAAGCCCAAGTGAGCGACGCGCGTCGGGGCCAGGGGTCATCGTAACGGGATGTATCCCGCTTCCGATCACGTGGATATTGTTTTTCACCCCGTAGCGGAGGAGTTCCTCCTCGACCACGCGCGATGGCACCACAACCGCGTCGCACTGCGAATAGTACGACTTCATGTGCCTGATAAGTATGCTTCGGGTAACGATCTTTGGCATCCACGGCAGATAATGCGCGTATTCGGTGTAACGCGTATGGTTGGTGCTCACTATTGATATCTTCGCCCGCCTCGCCCAGCGCAGGCCCGTGAGCCCGAGCAGAAAAGGCGTGTGAGTATGGACGATATCAGGCGCGATCCGGTCGAACTCGTCCCTGATCTCGGGTGAGAACGGGACGGGGAGGGGATAGCCGGGCGCAAACCGGCTCATCCGCGACGGGAACCTGAAGGTAAACTCATCATCATCGTGCCCTGGATAGTTCGGGGCGAAAACGAACACATCGTGACCACGCGAGCGCATACCATCGCGCAGCGTGGCAACCGATACGCTGACGCCGTTGACAATTGGCTCGTAGCTTTCGCTAAAAATCGCTACTCGCATGCCATCCGTACCTTCAGTTTGCAGCCTCCCTATCGTCCCGAAAGAGTCTTCGCATCACGATTCATTCGCAAATGACAAATTCCGCCATTTACGCAGTTTAAGCGTCCTTGCTAAGCTGCGGTCCCTCGTGTATTTGACTCAAGGAACGCCAGCACGTCAGATAGTCTGAATCTTCGCTGGTTACCGCCGGTTCTGTGGTGTGGAAGCGCACCTTTGTTGGTATAGCGCCGGACAGTCGTCGGGCAGACGTTCAGAACCCTAGCAGCTTCTTCAAGGGAAATCTCAGGGTCGAGGAGTCTCGCGACAAGTTGGTTGCGGGTCTCCTTGAACATCTTATACGAGTTCTGTGCGACTTCCTCCGTCTGAGTGCCGGCAAGGAACTGAATATGGCGCGGAAGCTGGTTCCACATCTCGGAAACGTCTTCGGATTTGGCTGCCTGAGCCGGAGCTGCGGGCTTAGGTGTCGGTGTCGCCTTTGCAACTGGACGGTTTACTACGGGCTCTGCCTTGGCGACAGGAGTCTCTATGACTTTCGGCTCGTCGACAGGCGCCTTAATGACCGGTTTCGGTGTACCGGTGCCTTCAGGAAGGGTGTTTAGCCGGTCATCAATGGTCTCGATATTGGGCATAACCGGAGGCTTCTGGGCGGGCTCGACTTTGTCCTTCAGGAACGGCAGGAAGTCTTCAACGTTTGGGATGTCGTCCTCGTCAAAGAGCGAATTGCCGCTTGTGCGCGACTGGCGGTCCTCGATAAGCGAATAGTCGCCGATGACCGACTTAGGGTCGACCTCTGCGGCGTCTTCCGCGGTAAGTCTGCCAAGTCGGTCGCGGACGATCACGTCCTTCGGAACCTCCACTGGCTGACCGGTCATCTCTTGTTCAACTGGTTGCGGCTGATCTTCAGACTTCTTGTCTCCGGGCTTTGCAACCGCCTCGACCTGCTGCTGAACATACTTCAGCCACTCACCAAGTTTGCCCTCATAGTTACTCATATACGTCTCCTAATCCCGATTGTGGTACGGTTTTTCTAGACAATCAACATAGCGTCACCGAAGCTTAGGAGTCTATATCGCTCCCGTATAGCTTCGGCGTAGGCATTCATAATAGTATCTCTGCCTGCAAGCGCGCTTATCAGAACGAGAAGCGTCGAGCGCGGCATGTGAAAGTTTGTGACCAGAGCATCTATCATCTTGAACTCATACCCCGGTGTCATAAAGAGTTTGGTTTCAGCGCACATCGGCTCGACTCTGCGCTTTGCGACCGCAGCGCTCTCAAGCGCCCGGGCGGTGGTGGTGCCTACGCAGATAATTCTGCCTTTGCAAGAGTTAAGCTTTTCAGCCGCATCCTCACCAAGGAATACGTGCTCAGCGTGCATTTCGTGCTCAAGTATGTTTTCGACTCGAACCGGTCGAAACGTCCCGATCCCGACATGCAGGGTGATAAACACCGTTTCAACACCTTTGTCGCGTATAGCCTGGAGCACCTGCGGCGTAAAATGCAGCCCAGCAGTCGGAGCTGCGGCCGAACCGTCTTCCGTGGCATAAACGGTCTGATACCGCTCGCGGTCTTCGAGCCTCTTGCAAATATATGGTGGGAGTGGTACCTCGCCGAGTGTTGCGATAAGGTCCTCGGTGTCGCCGTCGGAAGAAAACTCGACGATTCTGCCGCCATCGTCGCTGCGATCAACGACAAGCGCCCTGAGCTCACCCTCACCAAACGAAAGCTCTGTTCCAACCGGCACACGACGACCGGGTTTGATCATAGCCCGCCAGCGGTTCTCCCCGAGGTTGGCGGTAAGAAGTGCCTCGACCCGTGCCCCCGTAGGTTTGCTCCCGAACAGGCGCGTAGCGACGACTCTGGTGTCGTTAAACACCATCAGGTCGCCGGGCTCGATATACTCGAGAATATTGCGAAATTGTCTGTGCGATATATTACCCGTCTCGCGATCGAGCACGAGAAGTCTCGATTGATCGCGCTCGGCGAGAGGCTCCTGAGCAATCAGTTCCTCAGGAAGCGGGTAGTCAAAATCCTTGAGCAGCAAATGAACTATCTCCGGAACACCAGGTTGAGAATCAGCGTCAGGATCAGACTGACGAGGATCATCGTAACGATCGGTAAGAACACTGTGAGGTTCCCCCGCCTGAAAACGATGTCCCCGGGCAGCCCACGGCCTCCGGTAAAGCTCTCAATTGCCATAAAGACCAAGCCGACCAGAACTATGAAAATGCCGATAAGAACCAGAAGCTTTCCCACGGCCATTGGTATGTCCAACTTTCACGCAAAAAACTTGTACGCAGGCAATGATACAACGGACGGAGATGTGTGTCAAGGGGAAAAGGGGCTCCAAACGCAAAAACAGGGATAATAGACTGCTTGCTACAAAAAAAGACAGCCTAAACAAGCGCTGCCCTAATGGACTTCACTTTTGCTGGAATATCAACTGCGCCCACAATCTCCGTGACAAGCGAAACGATCTTTGCGCCCGAGTTTCGCACGAGCCCGATATTATGCTCCTTGATCCCACCGATTGCCACAAATGGCAGATCGACGTTCTCGACCACATACTGAAGATACTCGAGCCCGACGGCGTCGCAGACATCTCTTTTGGTCTTTGTCGCAAAGATTGGGCCGACGCCGATGTAATCTATCACACCCGCGAGACCCTGCGCAGCTTCAGCCTGCGCGGGGGAGTGAGTTGAGAGGCCGATCAGCATCTCCTCCCCGACGATCAGCCGCACTCTCTCTGGAGGAAGGTCCTCCTGGCCGACGTGCACCCCGTCAGCGTCTACTGCCACAGCAAGATCAACATGGTCATTTACGACGAATGTAACGCCGCTCTTTTGGGTCATCTCCCGAATAAGCAAGCACTCCTCATACATACGCGCGGCGAGTTTGTCTTTCTCTCTATATTGAACAACCTTCACCCCAGCCTCGATCAACAGGCGCACCGTCTCGACGTTGCCGCGCCTGAGTGAGTATTCATCGGCGGTGATGCCGTAGATGTCAGTTGAGAGGAAGTTCGCGAGTTTTGCTCGGTGTTTCATAGCGGATAGTCTCCTTGAAGTGTGCCAACAGCATAGCTGAGCACCACGTCTGCCTGTTTTGCCGCAGCGATCATCACGCAGGGCGCGAGGGGTGGGGTGTCCGGGCCGACTCCCGTCACCGTGTCGCCCACCATAAAGAAGTTCTCCCTGACGCGGCGCACTTTGATCCGGTCGCTATTTCCCCAGCCCGCAAGCCCCGAAGCCGAGACGAGCAACTTGCCAGAGTCAATATAGGTTTCGACAATCAGCCGCTTATACCGTGCGAGGTCGAACGCCTCGACCACCACGTCGCAGCCGGCGAACACGTCCATCAGATTCTCCGACTCAAGCCTGACAGTCTCAGTCTCGATGCAAGCGTCGGGGTTGATCCGAGCCAGATTCTCCGCAAGCGCCTCAACCTTGGCCCGGCCCGCCTGATCGAGAAAATAGAACTGCCGGTTGAGGTTGGAATAGTCCACTACGTCGAAGTCAGCGATCTTGATACGCCGAAACCCCGTGCGCACAAGCGCCGCTGCGCAGTTTGATCCAAGTCCCCCCGCGCCAGCGATTCCTACCTTGGTCGACTGTATCTTTTGAAGCTGTTCCTGGCTCAAATAGCGCCCCAGCGCTTCCTCAAACTTGTTCAAAGTGTTCTCTCCCTATACCGTCTGCCAATCCTTAAATACCGGCTGATACCCTGCCTGATACAGCATCTTCGCCACCTCATAGACTGATCGTTCATCGGCGATCTGGAACTGACCTGTTTCTTCCGAGCGCGAACGTCCTCCAACCGCGGTGCACACTCCACCCGACATTTTGGTGACGCCGAGCCGGGTCATGTTGTCGCGAAGCACGGGCGACTCACGGGTCGAGAGCGTCACGCCGCTTCTTGGCATATACAACCGATATGCTGTAACATATTGCACAAGATTCTGATCTGTAACTTTAACAGCCGGCTGAAACCCACCGATCTGCGGACGTATGCGGGGCGGCGAAATGCTTATTTCGACGTCGGGGTATTTGCGCTGCAGATAGTCAGCGTGCAGCCCTGTGAGAAATGCCTCTCGCCGCCAGTCAGCGAGCCCAAGGAGTGCCCCAATGTTCACGCTTCGCATCCCTGCCCGGCATCCTCGCTCCGGCGCGTCCAGGCGGAACCCGTAGTCCCGCTTGGGTCCCGCAGGATGAAGATACGCATAGCGATCGCGGTCATAGGTCTCCTGATAGACAGTCAAACCGTCCACTCCACATGCGATCAACTCACGATAATCGGACTCCTCCAGAGGGTATATCTCGATACTGATCGATGTAAAGTGTCGCCCGAGAGTCTCGACGCACTCCCTGATGTATGAGACCGGCGTGTGATGCGTGGATTCTCCCGTAAGAAGCAAAATATGCTTGAGACCAGTCGAGGCGATGACTTCAGCTTCGGCGGCGACCTCTTCTATGGTTAGTTTGGTGCGGTGCAGGTCAATCTTGACGTTGAAGCCGCAGTAGAGACACTGATTGACGCAGTGGTTTGCGACATAAATTGGCGTAAAGAGCAGCATAGTCCGCCCAAAGTGCTGCAGAGTGAGCCGGTGAGCTTTCTGTGCCATTTCTTCCAAGAAGTCTTCCGCCACAGGCGATAGCAGCGTCAAATAGTCGAGCGGACCCAGTCGGTTCTGTGCGATCACCCGCCGAACATCCGGCTCAGTCACACCTGCGAAAAACGCCTCCGTGTCGAAGTCTTGGTAGTCTAAGATTGTTTGAAAAAAGCCTTCAATATTATACATAGTATCACTCAGAAAGAAACCCCGTAAGCGGTGACGAGGCGTTCGCGTACTGCAGGATCGCGCCCGGGGAGGAGAGGTGCGCCATGCGTCCTGCCTCTACGGCCATTCCGAATGCGCGCGCCATCGCGACCGGGTCACCAGCGGTGGCGATGGCGGTGTTGACGAGCACCGCCGCGGCCCCCATCTCCATTGCCTCCGCGGCTTCAGACGGCCTGCCGATACCCGCGTCGACGACTATCGGCAGCGGAATCTCCTCGATCAGAATCCGGACAAGCTCCTTGGTCTTAAGCCCCCGGTTGGTGCCGATCGGGGAGCCCAGCGGCATAATCGCTGCCGCTCCCGCGTCTGCAAGCCGCTTTGCGGCCATCAGGTCCGGGCTCATATATGGAAGCACGACAAATCCTTCGCCTGCCAGCACCTCGGTAGCTTTGATCGTCTCGAAGTTATCAGGAAGCAGGTAACGATTATCCGAGATTACCTCGATTTTGACCCAGTTGCCACACCCCGCCGCACGGGCGAGCCGGGCGATGCGCACCGCTTCCTCGGCTGTGCGCGCACCGGATGTGTTTGGCATCAGCACGCAGTCTTTGGGGATGTGGGTCAGGATATTCTCGTCAGCAGAAGCCATATCGACCCTCCGCACGGCAACCGTCACAACCTGCGCCCCGGACGCCGCTACGACATCGGGTATAACTTTGTTCGCGGCAAACTTGCCGGAACCCAGAAACAGTCTGCTCCTGAGCTCAATTCCACCAATTTCCAACACGTCAGACACGACCCTATCCTCCTCCTACAAACGTAACGATCTCAAGCTTGTCGCTTGCGGCAAGCGACAACTGTGCCCACTCGCTTTTCGCCCGAATGACCATATTGTGCTCTACTACCACGGTATCGGGGTCGAGCCCCATTTGGGTCAGGAGTGCCGACACTGTGATCTTTTCGGCTACCTCAGTCTCAGAGCCATTGATGTAAACACGCACTATAACTCTCTCCTACACAAAATGAAAAAGCACACCCACGTATGGGTGTGCTCTCAATGTAGCTCTTCCTACGCGGGCATTATCCCGATCAGGTCAAGAGGTCTGGTGCTTGTAGTCCACTCTCAGCCCATAACATGAGCTCCCTCCGCCGTATTAACTTGTCAAAAAGTATTCCAGCACTATGATAGCGAATATTCGGCGGCTCGTCAAATTAACTCCGTGTCGCGAGTAACTCCTGCTGATGTCTGCTCAGGAGCGATTTCTAAAGGGTGAGACGTGTCGATCACCCTCATGTCACGCCACCTGCCCTTAAGGAACCTGATCAGGAAGCAGAAGCCAAGCACAGTGACGAATAGTGTAAGAACCCCCCACGCCGCGTAGATTCCACCTCCGTAGGTGCAGATGATCCACGTTGGTATAACCATCATGCCCATCCCAAGCCCAGTAGAGAGGCACATAACAAAGAATGTGTCTCCAGCACCCTTGAGCGCGGAGGCAAAGATCAGGTTCATCGTGTCGAAGACCGAGTAGAGCGCGACGAATCGCAGGATAATCACTGCCATGTCGTACATAGGCGCAAACTGCGTCGGGTCAGCCTTGGCAGCAAATGGCGCAATGAATATGCGAGGCACAGTCACGTAGAGTATCGCCATTATCGTCATGTAAATAAAGGTCAGGTGAAACGCGGACCAAGTCGCGCGAGTAGCGAGAGTCGGTTTGTTCTCACCAAGCCGTTGCCCGACAATCGTCGTTGTAGCGATTGAAAACCCGATCATCGGCAGGAACGCTACAGTGTTCACTTGGAAGGCGAGAGTGGTAGCCCCAAGTTCCACGGCTCCGAGTCTTCCCACCAGCATAACAAAAAGGGAAAATGAGATCATGTCGAGCATAAACTGAGCCCCACTGGGGGCACCGAACCGCATCAGCCGGAGGAATATCGACTTGTTGAATCGCCACTCCCGCCGCGTGGCATAGTGGAGGTTGTTCTCACGGTTCAGGAACGTCACGAAGAGGACCACGCATGCAAAAATGGACGATATAACCGTTGCATACGCTGCGCCCTCGATGCCCATCTCTGGAAACCCGAGCTTGCCGAAGATCATGATATAATCGAGCACGATATTGATTGCAGTCGCAGCGATGTTCACCTTCATCACAGTCATGGTCTTGCCAAGTCCCGTAAAAAAGCAGGAAAGAGCGCTGGAAAGCACCGCAAAGCCCCCGCCGTAGATCATAATCGTAAAATACTTGACTTCGAGCTTTTGCACCGCGGGGTCGTGTCCCGCGAATCTGAATATACCCCCTGCGAGAGGGGCAAAGGCAAGCACTGCCACAGTGGCAATCAATGTGAAGTATACTGCCTGCCATACAGATGAGGCCACCTTGGACAATTGCCCTGACCCGTAGAACTGCGCTACAAACGTGTTAGCGTAGGAGGCTGTGCCGATGAAGAAACACAGGATCGTAAACGAAAACAGTCCCGCCGGTAGAGACGCCGCAAAAGCAGTCTCCGAGTGCCACGACAGAAACATCCTGTCCACAAACTGCTGTATAGTCATCGACCCGGTGCTGAGCACAAGTGGACCGGCGAGCGCGAGGACTTCTCGGTAACCGGAAGGCGCTCTCCACCACGCTTTGAGCTGAGTGAGGTTCTTTGGTTGTTTGTATATCATAGACATAGACTTTTACGAGCTGCAATACGCGCCGTCTTTGCTCATAATTGCAGACATTATAGTGTAGCTGTATACTAGGAGAACTACAAGTATAGTGGACCCAGAAATCTAGACAGTTTGGTGGTCTGAATTAAGCTATACTGAAAGACATGAGAAAGTCGAGTTCCCTCTCG
>JBBRAE010000031.1:0-31973 GCA_038207085.1 Armatimonadota bacterium | reverse complement strand
TCGACGAAATCCGTCAATTGTTCCGCAAACGAACGGTCATGAAGGAGAACATATCACTGGCTCAAGGCCGAGAACACTTTCTACAATCTGTCATTGTATTCCAACAACTATTTATGGGTTGCATGGCTGCTGACGCCAGACGCATGGTAAAAGTGGCGGCGTAAGCAGTGAACCAATTTGCACAAACACGTCAAGTCGCCGAAATTCCCACCAGTCCTGACAGAACCCTTTCGGGGCGATTGTCCGACAATATGCTCGTCTAATCGCGACCACGTCTAACTGCTTTTTGAACTCTGATGAATCGGTCACAGCCAAGTCCCACCAGCTTCTTCGCGAGGTCACATGAGCCCGGTGCGGGAACAAGCATGGTTATCACTCGCTCCTCCCCGCGCATCCCAATGACTATCTCGCCACTGCACCCGTCTCGATATGCCGCTCGGATTTCCTCAAGCTCTTCCGGTGACAGCGGAAGCGAGGATGTTTCCGCCTCGCCTGCCGCTGTTTCGCACCGGCCTGTGGCCGTTGTTTGTGCGCTCTGTCTTTTCACTGTTCGTCTCCTTTGTTGATGGATACGATTTGTTTACAGGTCTATGACCTCTATGGATAACTCCACATCTTGGACTGGTTCGCCGTTCGTCTGGGCAGGGTCGGGCAATATCTTATTATCGGAAAGGACGACCGCCCTCTTGCCCATACTGTCGCGCCGTCCCTTGATAAAGTCCTCTGGCGATGGCAGCCATGTTGGGCATCGCAGACAGGCGGCTGGTGATGGCGGGTTTATGCCCCGCCGAGTGTCGGGTCTGAAATACGTTCTCTTGGGGATTTCCTGGAATGTTGCCCCTATGTAGGTTCCCCAGGAAGTTAGCACAGTCACTCCCTCGCTCCCGACCGCTATCCACTGGATCGCGCGCCGGAGCGCGTCTTTCACCGCCCCCTTCGGCATTCCTGCAAGGTCGGCGGCAGAAAGGTCTGGCGCTACCGTCTCCTGCATGGCGAACCTGGCTCGGATTTCCTCGGCGCGACGCTGAAGATGCTCGCGCTCGCCCCGAAGGTGTTTCGCGACCATCTCGATCTGCTCCTTGTCCATTGTCCTGATACACTCAGCAAGTGCTGGCCCCTCTTTCTCCCGAGCTTCCTTCAGCTTTCTCTCAAGCTCGGCGAGGGTCTGCACATCCGCGTCCCTGCCCGATGCGGTTCTCATCTCCCGTATCTCGGCCTCAAGAAGCGGAGCAAGCTCCTGTATCACCCACTCATCAAGGACAGGCTCCTGAACGAGCTTCATCCCCCACTTCTTACAGTAGCCAGGGGGCCTGGAGTTGGTGCAGAGGTAAGTCCGACGCGGTGGCCGTGTCTCATTGCCGTCCTTGTCCTTATACTGCCTGTAGTTGACTTGAAGCGGCCTGCCGCATCGCGCACAGACCATCAGGCCCGTCAGCAGGTGCTCGCTCGTAAGAGACCTCTTCCCTGGTCGGTCTGAAAGCCTGAGCTTCTCCTGCGCAGCTTCATACAGTGCGACCGGCACAGCGGTCTGCCACTTATCTGTGCCGTCGGAGGAAGGAACAAGCACCAGGTCGCACTCGTATTCTTTGCCCCTGTGCCGCCATCTGCCGATGTACATGCAATTGCTGAGTATCGTCCGTATTTGAGAAGTGTGGACTTTGTTCTCGTGCTTTGGAATATGCCCCTTCGCACCGCGAGCTAGCTTCGTCCCCTCGTCCATAAGCTTCCGACAGATGGCATTGATGCCGAGGGGGCCTTCTTCGCCCTCTCCCTGGACGAAGAGCCTGAATATTCTGTTGACCAACTCTATCTCTTCAGGTATGACCTCTACTGCCTGGCTGCCTTTGCCCTTACTTCGGTAACCAAGGCAGCTCGGATTGCGACTGAACATGCCCAGAGCCGCTTTGAAGTCATGGTCTCGCATAATGTCTTCGCTCGTCTGGTCGCGATACCGCCTGTTGTTGGCAGCCTCTACCATCGCCTGGTAGAGGCCGGTAGCAGAGGTTATGTCCATATCTCTGTTACCGCAGATGAAACGAGTGCCCTTCGCCCTGAAGAGCTTCATCAGAGAGTCGCACACGCCGCTGTCTCGAACGATGCGGTCTGAGCGCCATACCACGACTACATCTATCTTTTCAGCCAATATGTCGTTCACCAGTTGGGTGAGCACTGGCCTCCAGGGCTTCGGATTGCGGCTTTCGGCATCCTGCCAATACCACTCCCCTTTATAGCCTTCATCTTCCTCGTATATGCTTATGTTGTCCGGGTCAAACCCGTAGTACTGGCATACCTTCTTGCAGAACTCCTCCTGCTCCCCGCAAACTCTTACTGCGCCCCTCCGTTTTGTTGCTCTTGCGGGCCTGGATCGCTACCTTCGCAAACTTCGGGTCTTTCTGGCGCAGCCCCGGTGGACCGCCAGTCTCCCATGTCTCTGTCATTGTCTCTATCATAGTGCTTTCTCCTTTTCCGTGAAGAGTCTTCCCGATGATGGTGTGTTCTAAACGCCTTGCAAGTCATGTACGCGTCGAAACAACATCATCGTGGCATACTCTCATTTTGAGCTCAAATTTAGGCTGTTTGCTGGCTACTCGTCCGTGCCGATACATGTCTATGCCTACTCCTCTCCGTGAATTTGGCCCATTTTCGACGACTGGTCGCCTCAGCCTGGCTCATCATTAGGTATCTTAAGGGTTTCTGGAAGGCACACCTGCAAGAAGTCCTTATATTTTGATCGCGTTGTCATCACATCGACGCCATCTTAATGAATTCTTGATCGAAAACACTAAATTGACTTGACTTCGCCAAATAATCGATCTACTCTGAGATCAGTCGAGTAATGCTGGGGTTGCAGTTCACCCATCAGGCTCTCATCCCTCAGGGAGGTGATAGAAGAGAGAAAAGAGCCTATAACTCGTCCCCGGCACGAAACGACGAAAGACCAGAAACTGTAACTTGGAGGATCAAGAAAATGGAACAGCAAAGCCCGGCCCTAGTTCAGGTCGAGCACCAGACCTATGAAGACACATTCAGAGCCGCCGCCGAGGAAGCCGCTACCAGTATGGCAACCATTGCTCCGGCTATCCTATACGGTCAAGGCAAGAGGAGCTATATGACGACGGCATTCCCGCTCCGGTACATCGCCGAGAGAGTGCGGATCGATAACCTCGCACGCGGAGGGGACGCGCACGAGCACTACAACCGCCCGCTCCTTCCCGAGCATCATCGGGCCATCACCGCCTACCTCACGAGTCAGGATGATTATGTGCTGCCGCCGCTCTCACTCTGCCTGCAAGAGCCGATTCACTGCCATGTGCCGAAAACCTCATCGACGGTGAAGCTCGGGGTTGTGGTCTTACCGACATCGGTCGTCTACAACATAACAGACGGCCAGCATAGAGTGCAGGGAATACGAAACGCCCTGATGCAGAAGGAAGCACTCGGCGGCGACGGGATCGGCGTCACCATCGTGATTGAAGGTGATATGGAGATTATCCATCAGTTGTTCTATGACTGCGCGCAATCGCGGCCCGTTCCCCAGAGCCTGCTTACGGCCTACGACCACAGGGACATGCTCGCGAGGCTCGTCCGTGCGGTGGAGCGGGAGGTCGAGGTATTCCGTGGTAGGGTCGAGCAGGTCTCGAAAAGCGTGGGGAAATCGAGCATCAACCTCTTCACCTTGAACCAGCTTAGGATCGCGGTGGCAGAGATACTTACGGGCGACTCCGCCCAGGCCACCGTGTCCCTCAAGAAGGACATGACGAAGATGCTTGGGAGCAGCGAGGCGGTTGATGAGCACATGAAATACGTCGTGGATTTCTTCAACTTCTTCAGTTTATCCAACTCTGAATGGTCGCAGATACTCGGGGCCGGTGACCCCGCTCTTGGCACCGTGGACACCAATCTCCTTCGGCACAGGTTCGTTCACTGCACCGGAACGGGCCTGACCGTCATCGGGAGGATGGGATATTACATCAGGAACTACCCCAGCTCCGAGCGGGAGAGGCTGATAGAGGCGCTTGCGCGCGATGTGGACTGGACGCGGGATGCCGATATCTGGCAGGGCAGCGTCGTAATCAGCGGCAGGATGAGCGCGCAGCGTGCGGCTGTCGAGACCGCCGTCACGAAACTGAAGAACATGCTCGGCATTCCCCTTACCCCAGGCGAGGAGAGACGGGCCTTGAGGAGGGGAGCGAGATGAAAGTAGTTCCTGTAGAGATGGACTGAAGGCTGCCCTGGCAGGGGCAACCTTCAGGTCGGTGGCGCTATTGCGCCAGCCTTGAACATGGCCCAGTAGGGCCTTGGGGCGGATTTCTCCGCCCGTTGCACATCCTCATCTTACAGGCAACTCTTCTTCAGCGCAAGCTCATCCAAGGCGGTAGATAATCTACCGCTCGTCCAGCAACCGACCCGCGCCGAAAAGCGCGGGTCGGTTGCTCCATTGCCCTTCTTATCAGGTACCGAGAGGGGCGAACCGCTCCATGGGCTGCGCCCGGCTCAGGCCGTCCCCTCGCTGCCCTCCGAAAGATCAGACAAATCTTTCGGGGCCGATGCAGATAAACCCAAAGCCGAACAATAACAACATTGAAACTACGGTTGGGTTCACAGAGAGAAAGGGATGAGGACGAAGACTATGCAAAACGAACTGATGCCAAGCGGAAGCGGCGACATCACAGAATTGACACAGATGAATGCGGGTTCCAGATTACATATATCCAGTGAAATGTATCACGGCCCTCTCGGGCCGGTGCCGTCGCTCACCTGGGTTGGGGTCAGGAAGCCCTCTGCCCAGGTGAGTGTCTATGGGGACGCGGGTCTAATGGCCCGATGGCCCTTGCGGGTAATCAGACTTGCTGACGACTATTCGCTGGCCTCTCGGGATGGCCAGGAGTATTCTGGCGGCATCGAGGATATTGTAGACCTCGGTCGCTTGGGCTTCATCAATCAGGGAGTTGGCCGACAGGATAGCGGCGATTACGTCGGCTCGTTCTGTGCAGGATTCTTCTTTTGTCATTTTCTTCTATTTCCTCTCAAAGTGTTAGTTAGTGAACATCGAGTTCATGTAGTTATCGAGCCTTATACAACGTTTCGAGAAGAATTGGAGAGAAAGAATAAAACATGCGGAAGAGCACAGACACAGAGACAACAAGGGTGGCCCGATGCTACATCAGGGTCAGCCACCAGGGAGTAAGAGGCAAAGGTGAGGGGAACGGAGATTTCCTCTCACCAGAGATACAGCTCGACGCCGCCAGGGACTATGTGCGGCTGCACATGAAGGGTTACCAGCTTGACGAAGAGGCATCACTCAGGCACGTTGACATCGACAAGTCCGCCTCGCGCCTCAAGTGGCAAAAGCGGCCAGGTTGGGTGCCCTTCTTGAGGAAGCCAGAAGTGGCGACTACGACTCCATTATCTTCTTTAAAATGTCGAGGTTCGCGCGTAACGTCCAGGAGGGACTGCATCTCTTCGAGGAGTTCGGGAAGACCGATTGCAGCGTCCATTGCATAAAGCAGAAGATAGATACCAGCACTCCGTCTGGGAAGCTGATGACGACCATCCTCCTTGCCGTTGCGGAGATGGAATCGGAAAATATCTCCGAATGGGTAAGCGCGGCGGCGCTCGCTGCCGTGAAGAATGGGAAACTCCATGCCCAGCCGGTGTTCTGGCTCACAAGAAACGACGATAGCTATGTGCTAAACGAGCATGCGGAGACGATGCGCCGACTGGTTGACCTAAGGCTACAAGGGTACACGCACACGAAAGTCTCCAGGTTCCTGAATGATGAGGGGTTCATATTCTGCACCACACTCCTATCATGGCCGAGGATTTCGGCGCACGACCCCACACCCCAGAGCAAGCCTGCCTTTCGGAAGTCGCCAGTAGCGAAGTCTACATACTCATACTCGGGCCGCGATATGGCTGGATAACTCCAGATGGAATATCGGTAACGGAGCAGGAGTATGATGAGGCTGTCCGGCGCTGCAAACCTCGGTTTGCATTCGTTTCTACTGAGAGTAAGGAGAAACGCCAACAGGATTTCGTCAAGAAGGTCGAAGATTATGGGAACGGTCTATTCAGAGGCTCGTTTGGCAACCCTGAGGAACTGAAAGATGAGATCGTAAAGGCGCTTAGCCGGTATCAGAAGGAGGCGGGTTCTCAAATGAGACGTGCTACCGATGCATCGGCGGAATTCCAGGCCATCTTCAGTGATCGAACGTGGTCGGGTGACGATACGACCGTAGTGCTGTCCTGTCTGCCTACAAACACAGGCGTTCGACTCAGCACCAAGCAAGTTGGCGATGAAGACATGAAGCGCACAATGGCGCAGAGCTTGACCTATGGCAAGCATGGCTTCTTCGACCGAAAACTTGGCCTTGATGAGGCTGTTGACGAGGATAGTCTGCGTCTCTTTCAGTCCAACGGAGGACGACAACCGCAGTCTCTCGTGATTGCCACCTGTGGTGGATTATTGGTCTCCGCCAAGGTCCTGAGGCATGAGAGGAAGTCTCACCTTGATATGGGCAACCTCTTCTTGGTTGACCAGGAGGATGTCAGGGATATCCTGACGAGGTTAGCGGCGTTTTCTGCTGACACATATCAGACTGTATATGGATATGCTGGGACGGTGTATGTGACGGCGGGACTGCTCAATATGGGACACAGAATGTTCGGCCCGCGCCCTTCAGGTGAGCAACACACGGGACATATGTTTCCCGGTGATGGGTCTACGCCAGTGATCGTGCCCGGTTCACCAGAGCAACGCGATATGCCAGCGTCACCCGCCGACTGGGCAGCAGTGGCGGAAGATATGGTGGAGCTTTTTCGTCGTCGTTTCCGCAATGAACGCAGGCCGGAAGAATAAGAGGGGTTGCCGAAGGTGAGGAGCGCATGGCATGGCAGTTGAATACAAGCTGGTTGGTCTGAACATGGAACTACTGAACGATCTGGGGCAGCAGTTCTGGAACGCTGTCGGTACGGTCGTCGAGGAAGGGAGCAGCAAAGTGCTGCTCGCTAGGGACACAGACTTGCCAATCGTATCCGATGGTTTGTATGACCATCCTACCGACACGGTTCTGATGAACGTCGCACTGATTCCGACGGAGCCTCTTTCCTTGTCGAAAATGGCGTGCATTCAGCATCTGAACCAGCACTTCGGAAATAGCGCCAAGCCGACCGACTACGGAGCGACCACCGAGTATACCCATGATGGAATCCGCGAGGAGTATGTCAAACTGCGACAATCTGGCCGGATTGACTTTGGATGGGTGCGTCGGATCGAGCAACCAGCGGAGATACTGCCTCATCAATATCTGGCGAGGAAGATATTGCAGCAACTGAGGGTGCTGGCTGTTCTGTTCTGCGACATTGCGGCCGGTAGCCAGTTCCGGGCAATCCTGACACTCGGCGGCATAAAGGGCTGCCGATTGGACTATGCCAATCGCCACGACTGGGCACCTGTTCACACACCCTTTGTTCAGGTAGCTGCTGAAGCAGGATTGCCCGACCTGTTCGAGGAGAACACCAGCCGTCTTGCCCGAGATCTGTTCGGGCAGATATACTGGAACCTTGGCATAGCGCACAACATGGCGTTCAAGGATGACGGTGCGCTGCGCTGAAGGTTGCTGTTAGTCGTTCTGGTTGACGCTCAGCAACTCCCGGAGCAGCCACTCCATCTGATTACGGGCGTTGGAGATGACTTCTTTGTACGAAGAAAACCGAGTGTCGCCGTCAACGTGTGTGATACCGGCGCTTTTCTGGCCGCCGATGAGCACTATGTCGATCTTCTTGCCAGGGAACTTCGTTTGCAGATCGTCCCTGTATTTCTTGGCTTGGCTTTCGTGGTCACGGGTCAGGGAGTCTGACGGTTTCTTGAACTCGACCAACAGCATGCGATCGGGCATATCCTGTGCCAGGAGCAGATCGGGCCGTTTGTTGGCCCTCGCACCAGAGAACTTCTTGTCGGAAAATTGCTCAATGGTCTTCTTGAGAGTCTGATTGGAGGCCATCAGCGAGTATTCCGGGCCGAGAACCCACAGGTTGGATTCGAGGGCTTTGTGCATCTCCATTTCGAGAGTAGCCGGATTAAGTGCCAAATTGTCGAGACCGTTCAGCAATACTATTCTAGAGTGAGCGGAGTATGCCATTGTGGTCATAGCCACCAAGCCGAATGAGTTGAGCGCGTCGGCCAAGTTGGAGATGTCACCGTCGCGGGCAGCGTAGATCCTCTGACATACCTGGAAATACTCATCTTTCTCCATAGCATCGAGTACGAGTGACGCCAGGATATTCCTTTTCTCAATTGGCAAGTCGGAGAACTTTCGCATTACCCTGTCCAGCGCTTCTTGAGCGAACTGGCGTCTGTACTCAGGTAGCTGCCTCAGACGTTCCCGAATCTGGCGGTTCAGTTGAGCCTGTGCGGTCTTGATCTCGCGCTCAAAGACAACTTCTACATCTCGATTCAGGTGCTCCTGAGCCCATTCTTGCACTGCCTGTCGCGCCTTGCTGTTCTCAATGATCGCTCCCCAGTCTGCTGTCACGTCGCCTTCGAGGCCGTCGGCGGCTATTTCTCCGCTTATCCTGTGGAGCAACTTCTTGGGAAAATCATCTCGCTCGTCCAGACCGAAGAAACTCGGCTTACCGACTATCTTGCCATCAACGCGGGTCACTATGCCAGCCTTTGCCAGCGGTCTGCCGCTCTCCATAACCTTGAACTGCAGATTTACTTTACCAACTCCCGGCAGTTCGTCATTGTACGAGAAAGCCTCGCCTGGGATGTCCTGGAAACCCAACTGCTCGCCATTCACGAAAATGGTAAAATCACGATCTCGACCGTATTCGAGAGCGAGCAATTCCTTTAGGACATCGGGCTTAGGCGCTTCGAGGTTCTGATTGAGGTCGCTGAGTGTGATTGTCGTTCCATGTTCGTCGCTGCCGCAGGCCGAAATCTGAACCGGCAGATCGACCTCCTCCAGGTCTTTGGCTACTTCAAGGATAGCGGATTTCGCCATTGTGAGCGAGGTTATGACGCCTTTCACTTTCGTTTCGACAGTCATCGTGCTCGCCGCCACCAGGCCGGCAAACTTCCCGATGCCCCTGCGACCCTTGACGGTGCGCTTCTTTATAACGGTCGTCGTGCCTTTGCGCGTGCGTCTATCGCTCGCGACAGCGAGGTACTCCTGATGGATTTCCTGCTCGGTCATGCCGCTGCCGTCGTCGCGGATAACTATAGGCTGATCCGATACAATGTCCGGTAGCTCGATCCAGACGTTCTGCGCATCGGCATCCCAGGCGTTGTCTACCAACTCCTTAAGAGCTCGTTCGGTAGATCGATAGCTCTCACCCAGAAGCGTCGCAAGACGCGGATCGACTCTGAAACGTGCTGAAGACATCAGAAACCCTCCTGAAGTGTGCGATAGCCCGCTACCATTCTCACGGATGTTTGTGCATGATGCTGCATCACTTGGCCATTAGACGCTTCGAGTTCACCTCGTAGTCCTCGGTGAAGTTCGAATGATGGTATCCCACTCCGGCGCTATGGAGTGCGGGCGTTATGTGGATTCTGCAGGTATCGGCTTCGTTCACGGATTGACCCTCAAAGAGAACGCGAGTATCTCGGCCATATTATAGCATGTACGGCAGTCAACCTGTTATAGCAAATCGAGTCTGTCCCAGCTACGAGAGGGATCAACACCGGAATGGATATGCGGGAGTCGTCTTGCTGAGTATGGTGAGTTGGGAGGCTGATAGACCTTTGGCAGAGATGTGGCGTCAGCTTGCGTTGAAATGACTGATTAACCTGGCAGTTAGTCTTATAATATGGGAGAATACTTTTCGGAGTGCGTCGTCTCGACGGCGCCTTGCTTTCGGGCGACAGCCATACCCTGACGCCCGAAGAAGCAGTCTGCAGCCGAAAAACAAAGCGGCATCAAGATGCCGCACTCCATACCAACCCCGAAGCCATCCAGAGGCTATACACCCAGCACCACAGCTAACTCACCAGAAAGGAGACATCACCAAGTGAAGACATTCAGTGCCCTCAAAACATTCATCACCTCAGTGGTTCAGGAAACAAATGAGCCCACCATACAAAAACCGACAAAACGAAATCCCCCCAAGCTCAAAGCGAGCACGAAATCGTTTCACCAGAACCCCGAAATTACCGCTCTATCAGAACAGCGTCTGCTGCCCGGCCGCCTCTGCCTTGGTCTTGGCCGATGGCTTCGGGAAGAGCGCGTCAAACTCGCTCCCAAACGCCTCCCGGAGCCTGCTCGCAAACTTATAGAGCTTGTCCAGCAGGTAGCGCGTATCCTCGTCGTTCGCGTAGTTCTCCGCGCGCCCGATCGAGCCGTCAGCGCGCTGATAAACGCTGATATACTCGCCCACCGACGCCCCACGCGCCGCTTCAGCGAGCCTGCGGCGGGCGGCGGATGTGAAGGTCTTTTCCGTGATCCTCTCACGCCGCACAAACTTGAGAAGTGGCAGCCGCTTGGCCTCGATGTCGCCTGCGATCTGCCGATAAAGCTCCGCGACCTCGCCCGGTTTGCCCTCGACCAAGAGGTCGACCGCACGAGCGATAAACTCGCGCCCAAAGAGCTCATCAGCCCGCGAACGCATCGACGCGCCCCTGAACACCCGCTCGCCCCTATAGCCGACGAGCACGTAATTCTTGACCTTGAGCGAGAGCATCGCCTGGTAGCGCCCGTCATGCGCAAGCCTGATCCCCGCAGGGAGCACGCGCCCGATCTCCTCGATGTAGCGGGTCTCGGACTCCTCCCCGTCGACGCCCTCCGGCGGCTGGAAATAGACGCCGTCCGTGTCGATCTCAATCACGCCGCTACCTGTAGCCACAAGCTCCTCGGCGATCCTCTTGACCGTCGCCTGCCCCTCGGTGGTGATGCGCTCGGCGGCGTCATAGTCGTTGAAGTTAAAGGTCACCGCTCCAAGGTAGCCGTAGAAGCTGTTGATGAGGGTCTTGAACGAGCTCTGCAGCCCGTCCCAATAAGCCCGCTCCTGCCCCGCCGACGCTTTCGCCCGTCCCTTGGCATCGATCCGCCTGCGCGTGAGCTCATAGAGCGCGGGGATAAATATCCCAAGTTTGTCGGATGCCGGCGCGATGCAGTGGGTAATCATAAGGCTCGGGTAGAGGCTCTCAACGTCGCACTTCACGACGCGGTTGATAAGCCCCGTCATCCGCACCTCTGTGTAGCCTCCCGGCACCTCGCGGGGAAGCTGCGGACGCGGGATAGCTCTCCCCTGCCGCAGATACTCGCGCAAGAGGATGCTGTTGATCTTCTCGCCGGTCCCGGTAGTCGCGACGCTGGAGTAGCTGTCGGGGATCATCTCAGTGAGGAAGAACTCAGCCGGGCTCACAAGCTCAGAGAGCCTGCGAGTCTCGATCACGTCCTGGAGCGCGTAGGTCTTGACCCTCTCCGGGTCCCGCCCCCATACCTCGGCGATCTTCTCGTGTGGAATCTCGATGCGCCCCTCACATGCGATGCCAAACACCCGCGCGCACTCTTTCAAGCCGTAGCTGGAGAGCACCCCGCGGGAGATGTCGTAGCGCTGCACCCCGATCAGGGTGTCGATGATATGCCGCCCATGCACGTGGTAAGGAGTAAGGCTGCGGCTGATCGCTCCGATGCTTGTGTTCTGCTCGTAGCCGACCGTCATCTCCGACCCATCGCGCCCGATGCCGACTCTCACCCCACACATCGCCGCGCGTTTGGCAATGTAGGGCAGGTCGAAGCCGATGATGTTGTGCCCCTCGATCACATCCGGGTCAAGCTCGCGCAAGATCTCGACCATCCGCGTGAGCATATCTCTTTCAGTGCCTTCAAGCACAGTCTCAAAGCCTCGGTTGTCGGAGATGGCGATGAGAAATATTGCGTTCTCCGGCGGGTCGGGAGAAAGCCCCAGCGTCTCGATGTCGAGCTGCAGCCTGTGAACGTCTGCGTAGCCCATACCTTTGAACATAGTCTGCCCGGACATCGTCAGATACTGCTTGACCGCGCTCGGGTAGGCTATCGCGCTCGCGTGTTCATCCCGAAGCTTGAAGCGCGCCGCCCGGGCCGCGTTCCAGTTGGGGAAGGTCGCAAGCTGTCTGTAGTAGCCGTCGCCCTCAAGCTCCGTCCATCGGGCCGACAGCAGGTCGAGCTTCTCTGCCGCGACGAGCCAGGGAGTGAACTCCCGATCTTCGCGCACAACTCCACCGTCGACGCGCCGGTAGATCGCCACCCGGTCCCCGGCAGGCTCCACAGCCATGATCCCTTCGAGAGGGTCGCTGCCAAATAGTATGGTTTGAGTGTCCAGCATAAGAGCTAGTGTAAAGTGAAAAGTGCAAAGTGTAAAGCTCTGCTGTTACGCTTTAAGGCTCGATCAACTTCTCCATCAGCACTACGTCTACCCAGTGGCCGAACTTGTGGCCCGCTTCTTTCAGGACGCCTACGGTTTCGAAGCCGAACTTCTGGTGGAGTTTTGTGCTTGGGGTGTTGTCTCCGGCTATCTGGGCGATTATGGCGTGGTGGCCGTGTTCGCGGGCGAGCTCGATCAGGCGCGCGAGGATCGCCTTGCCGATGCCCAGCCCGCACTTGTCGGGGCGGACGTAGACGGCGTTTTCGACGGTAAAGCGCCAGCCCGGGCGCTCGTGAAACGGGCTTAGAGAACCCCAGCCTGCGACCTCGCCGCCCTGTTCGGCGACGATTGCGGGGTACGGGCCGACGTGCTCGTCCAGCCACGTGAGGCGCGACTCGACGGTCGAGGGCACAGTGTCGAAGGTCGCAGTCAGGTTCTCTATGGCGTAGTTGTAGATGTCGGTCATCGCTTGGGCGTCGGATTTTTCGGCTGGTCGGATCTGCAAAGTGTTCATCTCATCACTTATGACACGCGGGGCGTCCTCTGGGTTTACAACTATTGTGTTATTCTACAATATTGGCGAAAAATCATTGTACAGGCATCGCAGCACGTGGAATATTTCTAATACTTGAATATGGATGATTGACTGGTCGTGCTGGGCTTGAATGCAACGGTTCAGCATCTCCCGCCATAATATCGGCGGTTAACATACGACATACGATTCTCCTTTCATCTCCTTGAAGAGGCCCCGGTGTGGGATTTCATACACCGGGGCCTCTTCGACGTACCCCTACCATTACGTGTCACTATTGTGTATAACCTGATCTATGTACAAAATATTTGTTGCCAAGTGGTTTGCAGGTATTATTACTGGGGAACATAGCTAGTGGTGAAGACAGTAGCCAAGCTAACGCGAAGCTTCTATCTTTACCGAACATCTTCTTCTCCTTTCAAGTGTTGTGGTAGCATCCCTGTTAGCCCGCCGAGTTTCGGCGGGCACCTTTTTTGTCAGTATGAACACTTTGGAGGATCCACTATGATCGATCTGCTAGCACGGGGCGATGCTCCGCTCACCGACTCCGAGTGGGCTGCGATAGACAACATTGTGGTCCAGGCTGCGACGAGACAGCTTGTAGGACGACGCTTCATAAGCGTGTTTGGCCCGCTTGGAGCGGGGCTTCAGGACGTAATATTCGATACTTTCAGTGGGATCGAAGAGGCGGCGGTGGATATGCTCGGCAGGGGCGACGAAAACGTTGTCCAGCCGCTCGATCGCCGTCACCAGAACCTGCCTTTGATCTACAAGGACTTCATCGTCTTCTGGCGCGATATCGAGTCAAGCCGCAGGATTGGGCTTCCGCTCGATGTGGCCGCAGCGGCAGCCGCGTCGGCGTTCGTCGCACAAAAAGAAGACGATATCATCTTCAACGGCGACCCCGCGCTCGGGTTCCAGGGGCTCCTCACCGCGACCGGACGCAACAAGGTCGAAGCCCACAACTGGGACGAGGCAGGCGGGGCGTTTGAGGACGTGGTCGCGGCGATCCAAAAGCTCGTCGCGGGTGGGTTCTACGGGCCGTACGCCGTCGCCGTGAGTCCGAGACGCTTCGCCCAGATGCACCGGGTGTACGCAAACACGGGAGTCCTTGAGATCAACCATATCCGTGACGTCGCGACGGCTGGGGTCTATCAGTCGCCTGCGATAGCCGACTACGGCGTGGTCGTCTCGACCGGCGTGCAGAACCTCGATATCGCCATCGCCCAGGACTACGTGACGGGGTACCTCGGCCCGGCGAACCTGAACCATCCGTTCCGGGTGATGGAGAGCGTCGCGCTACGGATCAAGCGCCCGGGGGCGATTTGCACGCTTGAGGCGGCTAAGTAGAGTATAATCGTGATCGCCGGGGAGATTCCTCCCCGGCGCTGCTATTTGGGACATCGGTATTACTGCCGCCCGTCTCAAGGACTATATAGCTCAGGAACCGGTCTTACTGAGAACCTTGTTCAGAGACTGGAGGACCGTCTCATTGTTCTCCTTGCTCCGTGCCTTTACAAGCGCGTCGTGGATGGTGGGACTGTTCGGGAACTGCCCGAGCGCTTCGGCTGCGACGCTTCGCAGTATCGGCTGGTCGTCGTTCATCATTACCTTGATCAGGGCGTCAATCCCGGTTACATCGCCGCTGCCGCTGATCACGTAGCAGCACTGCCAGCGCGGAATCTGAGCCAGGGACTTGTCGTTCATCTGAGCGATCACCATCTTCATGATCGACTCGCGTTCGCTCTGGTCGCTCTGTTTGAGCTTCTGGGTAAGAGCGTTCATCGCGGCGAACTTGTCGTATCCCGGCTCAGGCTGGTTCATAAACTTGAGGAAGTCTTGCGCGGGGATCTTTGCGACCTGGTCAGCGGTATACGCGACTTTGCCCGTATTCAGACTACGGTTGACAACTTCGAGCACCTTTGCACTCTGATCAGTGCGAGCGGCCAAGCGCAGGGCGTCCATGATGACTGTGTTTGATGAAAAGTTGGGATACTGGGAGATCGCCTCGGCAGCCACCGAACGCATCGTTTCCGATCGGTCCTTCTGCAACACATAAATGAGACACGGCAGGCCCCGCTCGTCCTTGCTAGCACTGATCACGTAGCAGCACTGGAACCGGATGAACTCAGAGCGCGACTTGTCATACATCACCCTGGTGACCATATTGAGTATGTTCAGTCGGGCGTTCGGATCGCTCTCCCGGGCTTTTGTGCCAAGTGCGCGAAGCGCCGCGAACCTCTCATACCCCGGGTCCGGCTTCTCCATCAACTCCAAAAACGACTCGGGAGCTATACTCCTGATCTGCTCGGCGGTATACTCCCGGTTCTTGTCCTGGCCTGGCGGCACCTGGGCCCAGACCGTGCCCGGCAGGGCGGTCAATGTGGTGATCAAACAGATAGCAAAAGCAGTGATGTTGCAGACACGACGCATGGTAAACCCTCCTCGTATGCTCGACGCTGCCCGCAGAGCAACTCAGCGCGCAAGCGCGCCTGTTTGCGGGAAAGGAAATGGCAAAAACCGCCATTCCCTCAGAGATAGCAATCGTCCGTGGCATTATACCTTATTTAGACCAATTGAGATGGTTTTCCTTGGCCTTATTTGTAGAAAACTTGTAATTTGTTGGACGTGGTGCATATTGTCGTTACGTTCTTCACACAACGCAAGGTGGATTGGGGACGAATGTCCCGGATAGCGGAGCCCGGCAGACATCTACCGGGCCATCGTGCTCTGAACTCTGAACTGATACTCCCCTTGACAACCGACCCCAAAAACAGGAAGATATCATTGGTCGCTATGCCTGAGGTTGAAAGGAAGCACACGTGGGTTTGGAGTCCGCTAGAACATCAGAGGATCAATTTGCCGCGCCGTCGTTTCAGTTGCAGGGCCCGGCTGGGAGCCGCGGGGTTATTGTCATCGACAACGACCGGTGCGTCGCCTATACGGACTCTAACGTCTTTCACCTGCTTGGAATAGAACCAAGCTCCATAGTCGGACGCACCCGCGAGGAAGCGGTCGAGGTCATCAAGGGGCGACTGCGTGACCCTCGGGAGTATGAGGCGAGCTGTAGACGAGTTTGGGAAAGCCCCGAAGAGGTGCTCGATGACGTGCTCGAGCTTGCCGGGGATGATGCTCGGGTTATCCATAGATACAGCGCACCGCTTTTTGACGAGTTTCGCGCCTGCATCGGCCGGGTCGAGATTTTTAGCGATATCACCCGCCGACGGGAGCTTGAAGGAGCCGTCAAACGCGCCTACCAAGACCTCCGGGCAGCACAGGACCAGCTCGTGCAGAGCGAAAAACTCCGGGCGGTCGGAGAGATCGCAAGCGGAGTCGCACACGATTTTAACAACATCCTGGGGATCATCCTCGGCAATATCCAGTTGCTACAAAGGTCAGTGACCGAGCCCAGAGCGCTGGCCAAACTCGAATCGGCGCAGCGGGCGGCGCAGGATGGGGTAGACACGGTGCGAAGGATCCAGGAGTTCACCCGCAGCCTCCCCGAGGAGCCGCCGGTCATGCTCAGCCTATCGAAGCTCGCCGCGCAGGTCGTCGAGATGATGCGCCCGGTCGTGGAGAACACGGCAAAAAGCGCGGGCTGCGAGATCAAAGTCGCGCTCGACGCCGGAGCCGAGGCTTGGGTCAAGGGAAGCGCTCATGAACTGCGCGAGGTCGTTACAAATCTACTCTTGAACGCGGCGCAGGCGATGCCCCAGGGCGGCAAAATAGAGGTCTCGACCGGAATTGACGGATCAAACTGCTGGGTCAGGATCAAAGACGACGGCGTCGGGATGAGCGAGGACACGCGCAAGCGGGTCTTTGACCCCTTCTTCACCACGCGCGGGGTCGCGGGGACAGGCCTCGGGATGAGCGTCGCCTATGGGATCGCCAAGCGCCACGGAGGCCGCATTTCGGTTGAAAGTGAGCCCGAAGTCGGGACGACGATTACCGTCACGCTTCCATCGGTAGAAATACCCGCAACGATCGCCGGAGATTCTGGCGCAGGGCTCGCAGTTTCAGGCAAAAGCGCGAGGGTGCTTGTGATCGACGACGAGGAGCTTTTCGCCCGCGCAATCGTTGAGATGCTTGAGGTTTGCGGACACTCGGCGGCTTCGGCGGCGGACGGCGGCTCGGGCGTCGAAGCGTTTCGTTCGGGTGAGTTTGATCTCGTTATCACCGACCTCGGGATGCCGGGAATGTCGGGCTGGCAGGTCGCAGAGGCGATAAAAGAGATTTCAGGGCGGACTCCGGTCGTCATGCTGACCGGATGGGGAGCGGCGATAGACAGAACTGAACTTGAGAGGTCCAAGGTGGACGTGGTGCTTGCAAAGCCCGTCACCATTGAGAAACTCTCTGCTGTAGTTGAGGAGGCGCTTTCGCGCAACGGATGAGCAACAAAAGGATTTTGATAATTGACGACGAGCCGGGGATCACTACCCTGCTCGCGGAGCTTTTCGGCGGTCTCGGATATGACACCCAGGTCGAGGGCGATGGGCACTCGGGGCTTCAGGCGTCGCTTGCGGGCGACAATGACCTTGTGATACTCGACCTAAGCCTACCCGGAGTCGACGGCCTTGAGCTGCTTCGGACGCTTAAAGAGGCGAAACCCGACGTTCCTGTGATAATCATAACGGGCTACGCTTCGATGAAGACGGCGATCGAGGCGATGAGGCTCGGCGCGTATGACTACATCACCAAACCCTTTGACCTCGACGACGTGCAGCTTGTCGCGGAGCGCGCGATCGAGCGGCATCGTCTGATCGACCAGAACGAGTATCTGCGCACCGAGCTTCGCACCACCTACGGGTTCGACAACGTGATCGGGCTCTCACAGGAGGCGCAAAAGGCCTACGTGATGGCCGCCAAAGTCGCCGACAGCTCGGCGTCCGTGCTGATCCTGGGCGAAACGGGCACGGGCAAGGAATACCTCGCGCGGGCGATTCACTACCAAAGCGCTCGGGCTAACGGCCCGTTTGTGAAGGTGAGCTGCGCGGCGCTTCCCGAATCGCTTCTTGAAAGTGAGCTTTTCGGGCACGAAAAGGGGTCGTTCACCGGCGCGATTGCGCGGAGGATCGGGCGCTTTGAGATGGCCGATGGCGGCACGCTCTTCCTCGACGAGATCGGGGACACCTCCCAGTCCGTCCAGGTGAAGCTCTTGCGCGTGCTTCAGGAGAAGCAGTTCGAGCGCGTCGGCGGCAGCCAAACGATCTCGACCGACGTTCGCATCATCGCCGCGACTAATAGAAATCTAAAAGAAGCGATAGAGCTGAAGGAGTTCAGGCAGGACCTGTTCTACAGGCTGAACGTCTTCACGATCTCGCTGCCGCCGCTTCGTGACAGAAGCGAGGACGTGCCGCAGTTGGTCGAGCATTTCATCAGGAAATACGGAGTGGAAACCGGCAAGGGGATCGTCGGAATCGCGCCGGAGGGGATGCTGATGCTTCAGCATTACCCGTGGCCGGGGAATATTCGCGAGCTTGAAAATTGCATCGAGCGGGCGGTAATACTCTGTAACGGGCGAACGATCCTGCCGCAGCACCTGCTCTTTAGCGAGGAAATGACCGAAGTCGCTCCGACGCAAGCGGTCGAGCCTGCGCCGACAAACGACATGCGCACCCTCGCCGAAGTGGAGCGACAGCATATCCTGAGAGTTCTCGAAAACTGCGAGAACAACCAGACCCGTGCGGCGGCTGCGCTGGGGATCGACCGCAAGACGCTTCGAAATAAACTTAAGGAGTTTGGGATTTAGAGGATGGGTGTATGTTCGTCCGGATATGTTATCCGGGACGTTTGGGCCGGACAGGCATCTGTGATGCCGGTAGATTGGGCACAGTCGAAAGAACGGGATCACAGATCCCTTGACTGCCCTTGGGCCCCGGATTGCAAATCCGGGCCAACATCGGCTCAATCCGGGGCAACATCGGCGCTATCCGGGCCAACATGCTACACTAACCCCCAGCCCCCTCAATCCCGATAATATTACCAGGTAATCACAACCCACAGAGGTAAGGGTTCAATTGGCATTTAGCGCTGGACAATTTCAAAGACAGTCGCCGGGGATGGTCCCGGAGCATCTGCTCGGCAAGGCGGTTCTCAAGATGAGCCTGCAGGAGCTGCACCAGTTCGTGCGCTCCGAGCTTGCCGATAACCCTGCGCTCGTCATCGAGGACGAAGCCATCTGCCCGGTCTGTGGGTCGGTTATGATGGAAGGCGCCTGCTCCTCCTGCGGGTCGCGAGCATTTACCGACGAAGAAGCCGGACAGCGCGAGACCGACGAGTGGGTGAAAGAAGAAAACTGGACCGCACCACCTCCCGATAACGATGAGCTCGAACCCTTCGCCTTCGTCGCGACGCCGTGTTCGCTCGCGGACCACCTGAGACAGCAGATTCACACCAATTTCCCAGAAGACATGATCCCGGTCGCTGAATTTCTGGTCGACAGCCTAGATGAGGACGGGTACCTCCGGGAGTCGATGTTCGACCTCGCCTCGCAGTTCAGCATGAGCGTGCCGCAGATGGAAGAGGTGCTCTACAAGCTCCAGCGGCTCGACCCTCCGGGGATCGCGGCGCGGACGCTTCAGGAGTGCCTGCTGGTTCAGACCGAGCAGATCGAGGCCGATTCAGAAGAGAAAGAACGCGCCGCTGTGATCATATCAGAGCACTGGGAGCTTCTTTCCAAGATCAAGGTAGACGAGATCGCCAAGCGCATGGGGCTTGAGAAGTGCGACGTCGAGTCGGCGTTTCGGTTTATCCGAGAGAGACTGAACCCCTACCCCGCAAGCCAGTTCCGCGACCCCTGGCACGCGCTCGCACCGAGGCGTGAGGCCCGGCTTGCCCCCGATGTCGTCGTCCGCGAGACCGAAATTGGGCTTGTCGCCGAAGTGGTCGACCCAATCGCTGGAAAGATCGGGATGGACGAGGTCTACGCAAGCCTCTACTCAGATATGACCCAAAAGAACGGGCACTCCAAAGAGGACGTTCAGACCATCAAAGAGAGCGTGCAGAACGCGCGGTCGCTGATCGAAGCGCTCGAGTTTCGCCGCTCGTCGCTTCGTCGGGTCGCCGAGCACCTGATAGAATGCCAGTTCGAGTTCTTCAAGCTCGGGGCCGAGCACCTGAAGCCGATCAACCGCAAGCAGATATCCCAGCAGATAGGCCTCCACGAGTCCACCGTCTGCCGGGCGACCGATGGCAAGTCGATCCAACTGCCATCGGGCGAGGTGATCCCATTTGAAGTGCTGTTCGACGCGGCGCTTCCCGTAAAAGAGCTTGTCCGACGTTACGCGACCGAACGAGTGAACGGCAAGCCGCTATCCGACAACGAAATCGCCGAACGCCTGCAAACCCACGGCGTACAGATCGCCAGAAGGACTGTCGCCAAGTATCGGGATCAGCTAAGACTGCTTTCGACGGATTACAGGCTGGGATAATTCTACTGAGCGTTCCCCGCCGACACAATTCCTGCATCACGTGTGAAGGAATCTCCTGTTCGCTTGCCTAATATAATATGAATGGATGCCCCGTCTCTTAGAGGAACGTTATTGGCTGGGGATTGGTATTATTTAGAGAACGTATATTGGATAATTTTTAATGGCTTTTTCAGTAAGACGATTTCTGTTTGGTAAGCCGCTGCCTACTTGGCGAGCGGCACATGAACGACTCCCCAAGATCCTGGCGCTGCCCGTTTTTGCCTCTGACGCTATGTCCTCAGTCGCTTACGCCACTCAGGAAATCCTTGTGGTGCTTGTCGCGGCGGGTGGGTATGCGCTCAGGCTCTCTGTGCCGATATCGCTTGTGGTCATCGGGCTTTTGTGGATGGTAATCACCTCCTACAGGCGCACTATCCAGGCATACCCAAGAGGCGGAGGAACCTATATTGTCTCCAAGGACAACCTCGGAGTCGGTTGGGGCCTTATTGCCGCTGCGTCGATTTTGATCGACTATACGCTTACCGTCGCTGTAAGTATCTCAGCAGGTGTTGCGGCTATCATATCGGCCTTCCCTGACCTTGCGCCTGAGAAGGTTCTGCTTGCGGTTATGTTCATCGCTATGATCGCGCTTGCAAACCTGCGTGGAGTGAAAGAGTCGGGCGCGCTGTTTGCGATCCCGACCTATCTCTTTATCATAAGCTTTGTGGTGATGATCGGGGTGGGAGTGACCAGAGCCCTGTCGGGAAGCCTACCTGCTGCACCGACGCCCATCGTAGAAACTACCCACGCACTTGGACTGGTTTTGATTCTTCGGGCATTTGCCAGTGGTTGTACCGCGATGACCGGAACCGAAGCCGTCGCCGACGGAGTCGCCGCTTTCAAGCCTCCTGAGGCAAAGAACGCCGCGACGACGCTCGTTCTGATGGGGACCATCCTGAGCGTGCTGTTCATAGGGATCTCCTGGCTGGCGTTCCATATGGGAGTCGTGCCGAGCGAACACACCGGCGGGCATGAGACTGTCGTCTCGATGGTCGCGCGAGGTATATTCGGGCGGACCTGGTTCTACTTCACGATTCAGGGCGCGACTATGGCTATCCTCGTCCTTGCCGCCAACACAAGCTTTGCCGACTTCCCGAGGCTTTCCTACTTCCTGTCCCGCGACAGATTTATGCCCAGACAGTTCGGCAATATCGGTGACCGGCTGGTGTTCTCAAACGGAATCATCGTGCTTTCACTTATGGCGGCTGTCCTGGTAATAGCATTCAAGGCGGAGGTCTCCAAGCTGATCCCGCTCTACGCGGTTGGAGTATTTCTGGCGTTCACCCTGTCACAGGCCGGCATGTTCGTGCGGAGCAGGCGCCTGAAAGAAAAAGGGCTGGGATGGCTCGTCAGCCTCGTTGGCTCTATCCTGACCGGTATCGTGACAATAATTCAAGCCTACACCAAGTTCTGGGGTGGAGCCGGCATCGTCGTCGTGCTGATATTGCTGCTGGTGATTATGTTCAGGAAGATCAACCAGCACTATATGCAGATGGCAGAGCAGCTCAGGCTGCCGCTTGATCAAGATACGATCGAGCTTCCTGAGATGAGAAACACGGTTATAGTGCTTGTCTCAGGGATACACAACGGCATTCTTCCCGCGCTGCAGTACGCAAAAAGCTTGTCACCGGACTGCCGGGGGGTATATATTGAAACAGAGGCCGAGTCTACCCCGCTTGTTACCGAGCGGTGGGAGAAATATGGCCAGGGGATTCCGCTTGTTATTCTCGAATCCCCCTACAGGTCGGTCATTCAGCCGATTATGAAATACCTCAATGAGGTCAAAGAGGAACGGGCGCGACACATCGTGACGGTGGTCCTGCCGGAGTTTGTTCCGGCGAAATGGTGGCACCAAATCCTCCACGGTCAGTCGGGGCTCCAACTCAAATACGCGTTGCTCTTTAGACGGGACATCGTGGTCGCAAATATTAGATACTACCTGGAGAAATAAATGATAGTTGAGGCAAGACGAGACGTTGTAACGCTCAGGGGGTCACTCAACGAAAATGAGTGGCCGACGATCCAGGCGGCCGCCAAGGTGCTCCTCGAAGAGAATCCCAAGGGGATAATCATCGACTGCGGGCAGCTGACCGAGGTCACCGAGCAGGGAGCAAAGACCTTTCTTGAGGCGATAAAGTATATTCAGCGCCACGACGCGAGGATCATCGTCGCGGGGGTGCCTGAGAACGCTATGAAGGTGATCCGAGGGGTGCGCGCCGTTGCGTCGCAGCTCCCGGTCGCCCCTACCGTTGAGTCCGCGCGGGCGAGCCTTGGGCTTGAAGACCTCTCCACCCACCCCGGCGACCAGCGCCTGAGCGACATCGCGGTGCTGCTTGTCGGAAACTGGGAACGGGCTATGGAGCTCGCATGCAGCGTCGCCGATAGACGCAAAAACGAGGTCCACGCGATCGACCTTTTGCGCGTGCCAAGGAGCATGCCGCTTGCAAGCCCTATTCCTGAGGCAGAATCCCTCGCGCGCCGCAAGCTCGATGACGCCGAGCGGGTGTCCAAATCCTGCAAAATCAACTTCGTGCGCCACGTAGAGCGCGTCCGTTCGGTCGCAGAGGGCGTGCAAAGGGTTATGACACTGCTCAAACCCCAAACGCTGATCGTCTCGATCGGTCACGTGGACGAAGAGGTCGCCGACCTCGTAAACCAGGTAATGCCAAGCCTGCTCTCCGACCCGCCCTGCGAGATTATTTACGATAGGCTGCCAGCGGACAGTCGCTAGTTAGTGGCTAGTCGCTAGTCTGGGACTGGCGAGGTTTGGGAGATTTGTACCGAGCTCAGCCTTCTATCGTTGGCCCGGATTGCAAATCCGGGCCAACGATAGATTGGGATTAGCTTCGAGGAGATTCGTGGATGTCGAGGGTTTGGGTGGAGCGCACGTTTCGAGAGCCTCAACGTGATTGGTTTTGGATTGATCTGTAGTTGAGAGATTGGTGCGCGCGGTACAATCCTTCACATTTCACCCAAGCCAACCCCTCACCCTGAGGCTCTCGAAGGGTGCAATGCACAAATTTCTCGACGTACTACAACAAAGGGAAGCTAGCAAAATCCCCCAAGTCTCGCCAGCCCTGGCGACTTTCCCCCATTTCCCCACCCCCCAAGAGATTTCCACAGCATTTTCTCCACAAAGGTATTTCGGTTCTACTTGGCGAAGTATTTCACTATCTACTGTGGATTTGATCGCGGCTGGCTGTGGAAACGGCCTGTGGATAGATTGTGGGTAATTTGGAGAAGATGTTATCCATAGCCGTGTGGATAAGTTTGTGGATACTTTTGACTAGGAGCACCAAGTTATGATAGTGGCAATGCGGAGCGGAGCCTCCGAAGTGGAACTCAGACAGGTCGTCGGCGTTATTGAAGAGCATGGCCTGAAAGCCGTCAGCCTTCCCGGAGGCGAACGGACCGCCGTCGGGGTCGCAAGCGCGATTCCGCCTGATCTTAGAGGTCCCCTTACCGAACAGCTCCAACTGCTCTCGGGGGTCGATCATGTAACCCAGGTCAGCCGGGCCTTCAAGCTCGCAAGCCGCGAGTTCCACCCCGTCGACAGCGTTGTTGAGATCAAAGGGGTGACTATCGGTGCGCCGACTTTCACCGTGGCGGCTGGCCCCTGCGCGATCGAAAGCCGCGAGCAGCTTATGGGCATCGCGGGCGCGGTCAAGCTCTGCGGGGCGAAACTGCTGCGGGGCGGCGCATTCAAGCCCAGAACCTCGCCCTACGCCTTTCAGGGGCTCGGCGCCGAGGGGCTCAAGTATCTCAAAGAAGCGGGCGACAGGTTCGGCCTTGTCACCGTCACCGAGATTATGGACCACCACGACGCCGACCTCATCGCCGAATATGCCGACATTTTACAGATCGGCGCGCGCAATATGCAGAACTATGCGCTCCTCACCGCCGTCGGCAAGCTCGATGTGCCGGTCATGCTGAAGCGCGGCCCGAGCGCAACTATCGACGAGTGGCTTCTCGCGGCCGAGTATATCCTTAGCCAAGGGAACTCCAGGGTGATACTCTGCGAGCGTGGGGTGCATCCCGTCGACAAGACCTATACACGATATACGCTCGATATTTCAGCCATCCCGGTTGCAAAGTCGCTTTCGCACCTGCCGGTGATCGTCGACCCAAGCCACGCAGCAGGGAGCCGAAGCTTCGTCCCGGCGCTATCTTACGCGGCGGCGGCGGCAGGAGCCGACGGGCTCTTGATCGAAGTTCACCCGGACCCGACCCACGCGCTCTGCGATGGCCCCCAGGCCCTTGCGCTCGACACGCTTGAGGCGATTATGGAAACCGTGCCCTCGCTCTGTCACGGGAAAAGGATGTAGCCTGTGGACAAGTTCGACGATGCTACCCTTGTCGAGTTCCTGAGAAGGTCGTACTTCACGGTGGACGGGCTGTGGTTCGTCAAGACCGAGGAGAAACGCTCGTTTGAAGAGGCGCTTGAGCTTGATGAACAGGTGTGGACCGTGATGCCCAAGATCCAGGCACGCAAGGCAAAGCAGTTGCTCGGCCTTGAAGGAAACAGCCTGAGGGACCTCGCGGCATGCTTTGGGCTGAAGTTCGCAGCCGAGGGGTTCGACTACGAGGTGCGCTGGCCCTCGGAAGACGCGCTCGAAATAGTCGTCCGCCGGTGCCCGTGGTATGCAATGCTTTCGCACGCCGGGCGCGAGGCGATCGCAAACTCGATCTCAGAGAAGATCTGCACAGCCGAGTTCGAGGGATGGACAAACGAATTTGCGGGAGAGATCAGCTTCAAACTGGAGAAACGGCTCTGCGCGGGCGACGGAACCTGCGTGATCAGGTTTAAGGAAGAGCTTCGGAAGACTTCAGAAACTGAGTGAGATCGACCGGCATTGGGATTAGTTTCAGGCGCGTTTGGAGCGCTTGACCGTCCCGTTCGAACTCAAACAACGTCATCTCACCCGGATTTTGCATCGAAAGCGCACGGGCGAGGTCGTTTGAGTCACGGACAGGCTTTCCTGCGACAGAGACAATCACGTCACCGACCCGCACTCCCCTTCTGCTCGCCGGAGTCGCGGGGTAGACCTGCGTTACGACGGGTCGGCCAGTTTGCCGAACCGAAAAACCAGTCCAGGCGAGCTGATAGTTTCCAAGAAAGGCCTTCAAGTCCTCCCCCGTCGCCCGCTTGTAGGCCCGGGCAAGCCCCCCACCCCCTGGAACTTCCTCTTGGGCCAACTCGGACATAAGACGCGGGATCGAGTCCGGGCCGAAGCGGTTGACGGTCAACTGAATGAGTCCGTGGGCCGCGGCATAGAGGTCGGGCTCGTTTGGGCAGTTCGACCAAGTCAGCAGGCGCGTTTTCGCCCGATTAAGCTCGGTAAATACCGCATCGGGCGGGTTCAGAGTTGGGTCGACGAAGCTCCACATCACATAGTTGGAAACCCCGTCACGAAACCACCTCGTGCCAAATCTCAGGCAAAAGTTTTCAGAGTAGAGGTCGTCAAGGACGATCTTGTTGCGGTCTATCGGGGCGATCAGGCTCGCCTCGGTCATCTCGTGGGCAATTAGTGGGGTCCACCAGCCACCTTTTCCGTCCGGCGAGACAGGAACCGGGAACGCTAGCCGACGGCTCTTCGGCAGCTTTACCGAGTAGCGAAAGCCGCTCACCCCCTGGGGAACGCGAACGAGTTTGAGCATCAGATCGAAGCTCCAGTCGATACCCGTCTCGCGCGCTACCGTGGGATAGAAAGCGTCAAACTCCGCGGCAAGCTCTCTTGCGGTCTCTTCAAACCCCTGGGGGAACTCTGCGGTGACGCGCCCTACAGTCACCGTGCCCGTGTAGACCTCGCACTCCATCAAGGGACGCAAATCGAGCGCCCCGTCGCCTGCGTTCATCGTCATTACGGTCTTTACCACGCGATAATCGATGTTGTGATACTGCACGGACGTAATCGCCCGACCCGCCGGGCGGCACCCGACAAGCGGGGTCGCAAAGATCAGGACAGCGAGCAGCAGGGCGCAGTTCTTCAGGTAGTATAACATACGAACATATCTCCGAGTTGGTTCAGTGTACAGTCGACAGGCGCGCATGTCAATTGGTCGCAACATTGCAACATTGCAGAGACAATTTCTCCATCAGACCCAACCATAGTGGCACAGACGGGTATATACATCTTTATGGATCAGGCTAGCCTGCTTTATGCACGGCATTGTGAATGGTTCGACAATTGGTTCGAGTCTGATATAATTACAATGTCGACCAACATACGCAGCAAGCGACTCCCGGGCCTTCCATTTGGCGCGCAGGCGGTAGACTGCAGGATGTTGCCGCCATAGAGTTGCCATAAAGATGGACGAAATTTGAGGTGATTGTAGAACCACTATGACTCAGCAGGCAAACATTAGAATTGTCCGTGGTGATGCCACGGTCATATTTACTGACAGCGATAGCCTCGACCTGACCAATTATCAGCAGTTTCACGAGCAGCTCAGGCTTGCCTCATTTACCGATTCGGTGGTTGAGGTCGATCTAACGGAAGTGCAGTTCATAGACACCGCCGTAGTCCTGTGTGTGACCAAAGCTGCAACGACCATGTTGAAACGATCCAACAGGCTTCGCGTGCTGGTATCAGAGAGCGCTTACCCACGCAGAGTGCTCAAAATGTCCGGTTTCGACGAGATTATGGACATCGTCGAAGTGCCGGCCAGATGACACGAGCCGTGGTTTTGTCAACAGAAATAGCGAGATAGTTATGCAGTGCGAGCAAGATGAGACGAATAAACGCGCACTTGTGATTGGAGGCAAAGAGTCGCCCGAGGTCACTGTGCTGATATCGGCGGGGTTCCAAGTGGACGTGGTGGGCTCACAGGAGGATGCCTGCGCCAAGCTTCGCGACACCCGCTATGATATGGTCGTCACTCTGACCTCCTACAGCGCCTACCCATGCCATGAAGATGAACGCAAACACCTCACACTCCTCTCAGAGACCATCAGCAGGCTGCTTGTTACCGACGACCCACAGGGGCTCGTGCAGTCGCTCTGCGAGAAAGTGATGGAAGCGCTCGGCTGCCACGCGTTCTTCAACTTCCTTGTGGACGATGACCACGGGAAGCTGCACCTGAACGCATTCGCCGGGATCCCCGAGGAAGTCGGCAAAAGCATAGAGTGGCTGGACTACGGTGTGGCGGTGTGCGGATGTGTGGCAAGAGACGGCGCACGGATCGTCGCCGAGAACATCTTTGACACCCCTGACGTAAAGACCGACCTCGTAAAAAGCTATGGCATTCAAGCCTACGCGTGTCATCCACTGCTTGGACAGGGCGGCAAAGTGATCGGGACGCTTTCGTTCGGATCAAAGAGCAATATCCGCTTCAGCAGCGACGAACTGAGCCTTATGAAGACCGTCGCCGACTACGTCGCAACGGCGATGGGACGGATACGCATGCTAAACGATGAACGCCACCGCGCCCAGGAGCTTCAGGCTGTCCTTGACGCGATCCCGACCATCGTCTGGATCTCACACGACCCAGAAAGCCACCAAATCACCGGCAGCAAGGCCTCTTACGAACTGCTCCGGCTGCCCCTGGACGCCAACGCCTCCAAGTCTGCTCCCGAAGTCGAGCGGCCCACCAACTTCAGAACGATGAAAAACGGCGTGGAAATACCAATAGACCAACTTCCCGTTCAAAGGGCTGCAAAGGGCGAAGTCATCAAAGACTATGAGTTTGAGTTGCTCTTTGATGACAGCACAACCCGTTACCTCTTGGGCGACGCCTCGCCGCTCCTCGATGATTCGGGAAAACCCCGGGGGTCCGTCTCGGCGTTTTCGGACATCACAGAGCGAAGAGCCGCCGAACTCGCGGCGCGGGAGCTTGAGGCGCATAAGCTGGAGTTCTACAGGAGGACCATTCTTGCCGCAACTGAAGGTAAGCTCGTTATATCCGACGAGGAGAACATCGCGAAGATCGCCTTCGAGCACGTCAAGTCCTGGCAGATGAAAGACCACGACGATGTTGGGCTTATGCGCGATGAGTTGATAACACTGCTGCGCGGTTACGAGATGGAAGACCGCCGGGTCTACAAGTTCCTGGGCTGCGTGATCGAAGCTGCGGCAAACGCCCTCAAGCACGCAGGTGGAGGAGAATGCACGCTCTGCCGGGACGCTGACCGGCTGGTTTTCATCACCAAAGACCACGGGACTGGGATTCGCGCGCTCGAGCTTCCTGACGTGGCCCTTACCAGGCACTACTCGACCGC
The DNA here is from genome assembly GCA_038207085.1 of Armatimonadota bacterium. Classification (GTDB taxonomy): domain Bacteria; phylum Armatimonadota; class UBA5829; order UBA5829; family DTLH01; genus JBBRAE01. The sequence goes on along the minus strand of JBBRAE010000031.1, from coordinate 3,406 downwards.
AGGAACGCTTGGGATGGGGTATAAACTTATCATCGAGTTTGCGGACACGGTTTACCTCGCTACCGGACCGGATGGCACGACCGTAGCAATCGAGATGACGATCGCGGACAGCATCAAGTAGCGACAGATGCAGGAAATAGCAAATGCCGGGGGCAGCGCATTTCAGCGGCGCGACGACCGGTGGCGCATAACGCCAGCCTTTAAGAGACGGCGAGATACTCCTTGTTGAGAACAATCCCGACGATGTGGAGCTCACCATGCTTGCATTTGAAGAAAGTAAGCTCTGCAACGATATCGTTGTCGCGCGGGACGGCGAGGAGGCGATAGATTATCTCTTTCACACCGGCCTCTATGCAGACCGCGAGGCCGATGCCCAACCATCGGTGATTCTGCTCGATCTGAAGCTTCCCAAAATCGGGGGCATTGATGTGCTGAAGCGGATACGCGCCGACGACCGCACAAGCTGTCTGCCTGTGATCGTCCTGACATCCTCCGAAGAAGACGATGACGTCGTTTCAAGCTACAGGTACGGCGCGAACGCATACGTGAGAAAGCCGGTCGATTACAACCAGTTCGTCGAAGCCGCAAGAACGCTCGGCCTGTTCTGGCTGGTGCTGAACGAGCCTCCCTCTGCCCACAAATTCTGCACGTAGCGGAGCTATGCGGCTTCTTGAGTGTACTGCCGGCAGGACTCCGGACTTGCTCCGATCGGCATATCGGTAAACGTCTCAGCCGCACAGTTCCTGCACGACAACCTGTTTCACAGCGTGCGAGGCCTCGTAGATAGATGTGTGGAATCTTCCACAGCCGGGTTAATCCAACACTAGGCCGTTGGGACCATTACCCCAACACAAAGAAGTCGCCTGCCGGCTCCTTCCAAAGAAGAAGCTAACAGACGACTTCGTAATCTCAACAGGAAACTCTCGTTTTTAGGACTTCTTCCAGTTGTAAGAGCTCTTAACTATCTCATCGGCATGCTCGGGTGAGTCTGCGCCAGTAGCGAAAAGAATTCCTTCGGGCCCGACTTCACGGGCGATATGCTCTGCTTCATCCGGCGATGGACCAAGAAGAACAAGCGACTTGCCGGCTTCGCGGATCTTCTTGTAAAGCGGTATCCAAGCAGGGTCACCGACCCCAGAAGTGCCCGCACCGGGGGTCCACTGGATCGCATCGATGTTGGGCAGCGAGACAAGGGTGTCGACGTGCTGGAGCGCGCCTGGCCCGTCGAGATGGTAGCAGACGTAATCGAGCCGCTTTGCCTGCTCTTCCAGATACGGCGCGACAAACTCATCGAACATCGGCTTGGATATCATCGCCGAGAAGTCACACTGGATCTTTGCAGTCCTGCCCGGTCCCCAAATGTTGAACGCTATAAAGCTCGAGCCTCCGTCGTCCTCTTTGATCATATCATAGAGCCTGTCATAGTACTCGAAGTAGAGGTCCAGGAGAGCCTTTTGCCACCTGTGAACGTCCTCGGGGCACTCTATCAGGTCGAAGAGAAGCTCTTCGGTGCCTCTCAAGCTTGCTATAATGTCCACATTCTCGACAAGATCTGGAAACGTCACGAGCGCCTTGCCACGGAATCGTTCGACGGCCTTCTGGGTTATCTCAAGGGTCTTCAGCCACCACTTGTTGTTCGGGTCAAAGCTTGGAATGGGGTCTTTCAGTCCGTCGATGCACTTCTCGAACCAAATAGTGTCCTCAGCGAATCCGGGTTCAGACCCAAGATAGAGCGCAACGGAGCCTGCCCCAAGGTAAGGCGCAAAGTGCGGGAACATGTCCCCAGCGTAGTAAGTCCGCTTCAAGCCGTACTCTACGGCGGCAAGCAGGTAATCGACATCGGTGTAGCGCTCCTCAAGAGTCGCTGGCGGCGTCGGGGGTACCTCACCCGACCCATCTGTCGCTGTACCGATCAGGAGAAGCGGTCTGTCGGCTATGTCCCTGTTCCAAAAGGCTTCGAACCTTTTCTTTGACTCATCCCAATCTTTCTTGTATAGTAGTGGCAACTCATATCCTCCAAGTCGGGTGATTACAATAGTTATGATAGCGGACCCTCGTCCATTTGCCAAGGCAAATTGCCCGTTCTTGCTGTAAAATACATCAGATTAGGGAGACGAAAACAGTTGAAGAAGACAAAAGTCGGAATTATCGGATGCGGCGCTATAAGCGGCGCGTATCTGTCACAGTGTCCCAAGTTTGAGATACTTGAAGTCGCAGCCTGCGCCGATATTATACCCGAACGAGCACAGGCCAAAGCCAAAGAGCACGGTGTAGCCTTGGCGTGCACACCTGAAGAGCTGTTAGGCAACCCAGAGATAGACATTATCGTCAACCTCACTATCCCCATAGCCCACTACGAGATCGCTATGACTGCGGTCACGGCAGGCAAAAGCGTCTGGAACGAAAAACCGCTCACCCTCACCCGTGAGCAAGGCTCTCTGCTTCTTGCAACCGCAAGAAAGAATGGTGTGCTTGTTGGATGCGCGCCAGACACCTTCCTTGGAGCCGGGACTCAGACCTGCAGGAAACTCATTGACGAAGGCGCAATAGGAAAGCCTGTTGCGGCTGTGGCATTCATGATGTGCGGAGGGCATGAGAATTGGCACCCAGATCCTGAGTTCTACTATAAAGCAGGCGCAGGGCCGATGTTTGACATGGGTCCGTACTACCTGACCGCCCTTGTCAACCTGCTCGGCCCGGTAAGGCGAGTAACGGGATCCGCCCAGATCACAAGGACAGAACGCACAATCACAAGCCAGCCGAAATATGGGACCAAGATCCAAGTTGAGGTGCCGACGCACGTTGCTGGAGTCATGGACTTCTGTGAAGGGGCGATCGCAACTATCATCACAAGCTTTGACGTCTCCCATGCCTCCAATATGCCCAATATCGAGATCTACGGCACTGAAGGCACGATCCGGGTGCCCGACCCCAACTCCCCCTCCGGCCCAATCAAACTCAGGCGCCTCGGGGATGAGGACTGGACGGATGCACCCTTCACCCACGATTATGCCAGTATCAGCCGAAGCACGGGAGTTGCCGATATGGCCTACGCAATGCGCTCAGGGAGGCCTCACAGAGCAAGTGGTGACCTCGCACTCCACGTACTCGACATCATGCACGCCTTCCACGACGCTTCCCGGGAGGGTAGACACATCGACATCACTACCTCCTGCACCAAACCTGCTCCGATGGTCACAGGGCTTCCCGAAGGGACACTTGACGACTGAGATCGCCTGACGTTGGTGCCTTAGAAGTATCGACGTCAGGAGCATCGTTTTTAGGTAGAGATTGCCTGAGGTGCAGGGTTCCAGAAAGTATCCAGAAAAGATCACAGTTTGGACAAAGGTACAAGTGGGGTGGGTGTATAAGTAGTTAGTGTGGGAAGAGATGTCCAAGCTGGAGA
>JBBRAE010000030.1:0-33831 GCA_038207085.1 Armatimonadota bacterium | reverse complement strand
ATCAAGCGATGGGGCATGGAGTTACAGCAATGGCAGCGCGGTCCTCAGTCAGTTGACTACGCTCTATAGCGGTGGCGTAAAGATACGGCTGTCGGGGCCGCGATACTTCTCAGTGCTCGGTAATACTGGAGAGTTGCTGATTTGTGACTCATCGGCGGTGTATCGCGCCAAGGCCTCAGACGGCCAGATATCCTGGCAGCTGACCGCAGCTGATTATAGGACTCTGGCAAGAAAAATGACTGGAAAGGACAGCGAGACCGTTGATGTGCCGTTTAGCCCATACAGAGCGATCGAGCTTCCCAACAGCCGGTATCTGATAGTCAACAACTATGCGGGTAGGACCAATGGCACCACAATGATGAAGTTCACCGGAGAGGTGTTTGAGGTTAACTCGAACTACGCCTCCAACGGCGCGAACTTGGATATTGAGTGGTATGCGCCTAACATGGTGTATACGGCTGGCCCTCCAGCCGACATCGTCCAACAGATGATCAACGCGCCGAACTTCGATCAGCCGACGTGTGCGCAGCGGCTGCAATAGACGCTTGACAGAAGGGATGACTGCGAATATGTGGTCATCCCTTCTCGTATACAAACTATGATACCAGACATCACCCCGAAGCTCGGACCGCCGCAAGCTGCGTACGTCCACATCCCGTTTTGCCGCTCAAAGTGTTTTTACTGCGACTTCAACTCCGTCGCTGGAGAAGAGTCCCGTGCTCCGGGTTACGTTAGCGCGCTCATCTCCGAAATCCGTTCGGCTCCGGTATTTGGTGCGCCGCTCTCGTCGGTATACTTCGGCGGTGGCACCCCTACGATTCTTCGTGCAGGTGATCTTGCTCGGGTGCTCCGTGAGATTGTCGAGCGCTTCGGCGTCACGGGCGACGTAGAAGTTACCATCGAGGCAAACCCCGGCACAGTGGACTTTGAAAAGCTAAGAGAACTGCGCACGGGAGGGTTCAACCGGTTGAGCATCGGGGTGCAGTCGTTTGATGACGCCACTCTTGTGAGGCTGGGTCGGATTCACACTGGGGCAGAGGCTGTCGAGGCGTTTGGGACAGCTCGCCGAGCAGGGTTTGAGAGTATCAGCATCGACCTGATGTACGGACTTCCCTCGCAGGATATCGACAACTGGCAGAGGACGCTGGGCAGCGCCGTCGCCCTTCTCCCCGAGCACATCTCGCTCTACGAACTCACGGTGGAGGAGGGGACTCCGTTTGGAAATCTGAAACGTCGCTGCAAGCTAGAGTTGCCCGACGAGTCGCTCCAGATCGAGATGTATACCGCCGCTATAGAGTCGCTGCGTGCCGCAGGCTACGAGCACTACGAAATATCGAACTTCGCTCTGCCCGGCCACAGGTCCCGCCACAACCAGGTCTATTGGCGAAACGAGTCCTACTACGGGTTAGGTGCGGGAGCGAGTGGTTATGTCGGTGGCGTCCGCTATACGAACCAGCGAGCCGTAGACAGCTACATCGAGCGCGCGCGTGTGAGTGCCGGTGCTGTCGAGTCGTCTGAGACCGTCACGGGGCGTCAGTCTATGGGTGAGACTGTGATGCTAGGCCTCAGGATGATGGACGGGGTCGACCTGGCAGCGTTCCAAGACCGCTATGGCGTCGAGCTTACCGACGTATACGCCAGTGAGGTCAATGATATGCTCGGCAGGGGGCTCATCGAGTTGTCCGAGAGGCGTATGAAGCTCACATGGGACGGTCTGCTCATCGCAAACGAAGTCTCCGCTGATTTCTTGTAGCCGCCGATACGGAGGAAGATAAAATGTCTCGTGAAGATGTGCGTGGGGGCCTGAAAAGCGGGCTGATAACGGTGTTCGCGTTCCTGTTTGGGGTGTTGACCGGGCTAGTTGGCGTCGGACCGGGCTTTATCGGCGCGATCGGCCTGCTGTTTCTCTTTGGCCTATCTGCGACCAACGCACGGGCGCTTGTGTCGGTCCTCATACTCGCTTCGGCGATTCCCGCGATACTTGTCTATTACTACCACGGCGACGTCTACTGGGCGGCGGCTTTGTGCGCAGCGGCGGGGTCGTTTGCCGGTGCGCTTGTGGTTTCTGTTCTACTTCGAGGGAGGAGTGTTCCCCTCGTGCGAAGAGTTGTCGCGCTCGCGGTAGTGGCCGCTGGTGTGGAGGTTGTGCTGATCGCCGCACGGTCTACCCCCGCGCATGCTTCATCGCTTTCACTCGTGCTTGCCCTTGCGGTGGGGGGCGTTGCGGGGTTCGTCGGCTCCATCTCTGGCCTGGCCGGTGGCAAGATACTCGTTCCGCTGCTAGTGATATTCTTCGCAGTCCCGCAGCACTTCGCTCAGGGAACGGCGCTCGGCGCGATCATCCCCGCGTCTGCGCTCCTGTCACTTGGACATTACACGTCAGGACGGGTGGAGAAGCGCGGGCTCGACCTCCACATAGTTGCCGCTGCGATAGGTGGAACGCTCGGCGCGCTACTTGCCGTTAACCTCGGCCCGATAGCGATGGGTATCGTATTTGGCTGTTTCATCATCGTAAGCGGCGGGATTGTGTTTGCTCGCACCTCGGTTTAGGCAAATATAGCAGGGGGAGGTTGTAATGACGACCAAAATCTATGTGGGCACATGTTCGTGGGTTGAGAAGTCGCTTGTGGGGTCGTTCCACTCCAAGGACATCCGTCCTGCCGACATGATATCATTCTATTCGACCCAGTTTCCGGTGGTCGAAGTGGATTCGAGCTTTTATCACATGCCATCAGCCCGGAACGCATCGCTTTGGGCCACGCGCACGCCACCGGAGTTTCGTTTCGATCTCAGGATAGCCTTCGTGAATGTGGACGAGCCGCAGGTCGATATCAAAAGCAGTGCGTCTCCAGCAATTACTCGGACTGTCCTCTATTGGAGGTTTTACCTATGATACGCAATTTCGTTGCTGTGTTTGTCTTGTTGACGGTGACTGCTCATGCCCAAGTTGCGACGTCCGTTCGAGTAGATCGAATTAAGGACGGCAGTGGGCTTGGAAGGGTCATCGCGCAGATCGATGGACGCAGACAGACCATAACTGAGTGTGCCTGGAACGCCTGGATCATCGCCCAGGGACGGGTGATTGTCTACTCGGGCACTGACGGTGCGGGTGGGTATGAGAACGAAGGCCAGTCGCTCTGGCGCTATGATGTGACCACTGGCATGCGTCGCAAGCTTATGACAGAGGTCTTCGCGATCCAGAAAGTAGTCGAGGCACGTGCACGGTCGGGCAAATCGCCGCTTCTTGTTACGATGGCCGATGGTGGTCTTGGTGCGCCGCATGTGGCCGTTACAGATCCTTTGCGAGGTGAGGTATGGCGTCATCGGGTAGCAAGGTTTGTCGGGATCAGAAACGGACGGGTTGCGGTTGGAATCTATACTCCTGAGCGTTTTGAAGGGCGTCCTGTTCGATTGGCATATCTTGATCTCGACGCCCTGCTGCGCCGTCCTGCAAACAGGTCCGCACCCGTGCGTTAGCAAGTCATTTGGGGACTGTACGAAAACATGCCCTGGTTCAGGGCCGTGCTCCCTAAACCAGGGCCAGAGGAAAGGAGGTGAAAGGAGAAAAAGATGTTTCGGTCTTTTCCTACTTACTATACGACTCTGCCAAGGTAATAGTTCCCACCTATGTTCATAAATAAAGCAATATATAGAGACTTTTTCAATGTAATAAAGTCACACACTTGAGCTGTCATTCGATCAACGCCATTGGCTGTTCAAGTAGTTTTGTTAAATCGCGCAGGAATTCCGCTACCCGTGCCCCATCGGTCGCCCGGTGGTCGCCAGATACGGTCAATCTCATAGTGTTACGAACCGAAAGCTCTCCGTCATGGACAACGGGCCTCGGCATTGCTGCCCCAACTGCGAGGATAGCCGACTGCGGTGGGTTGATGATCGCTATGAACTCATCTACCCCATACATCCCAAGGTTGGACACGGTGAATGTGCCGCCTTCGTAGTTCTCGGGCCGGATATTCCCCGAACGGGTCTTTGCGACGAGTTCGCGGGCTTCATCGGAGATAAGCGAAAGCGTCTTTCTCTCGCAGTTTCGCACGACGGGCGCAACAAGACCATTGGGAAGCGCGACAGCGATGCCGATGTCGATAGTGTCGTGGATCTTGATGTGCCCTTGATCGATCAGCGAGGAATTCAGAGTCGGGTGCTTAAGAAGCGCTACTGCACAGGCTTTGACGACGATGTCGTTTACGGACAGCTGACGCTCCGGCGCACGCGAGGCGTTTATCCACTCGCGCATCTTGAGCGCCTCCTCCATATCCGCTTGCATCGTCACATAGAAGTGCGGCGCCTGCTGCTTGCTCTCTTGAGTGCGCTTGCCGACAACTTGCCAGATGCTTCCGATATCGAGCACTCGACCAATGAGTGGCTCTGGAATGGCGGTTTCGGACTTTGGGCGCTCTGTTTGCTTTTGCGGGGTTGGCGCGGGGCGTTCTGGTTCCCTCGCCGTGGTTTCTTTCTCCAAGCGATCACGCACGTCGGCTTCTACGATACGTCCTGCAGGGCCGGTTCCTGTTATGTCCCGTAGGTCGATTCCGGCGTCAGCCGCAATTCTCCGAGCGAGAGGGGAAGCCTTGATGCCTTGGAGCTCTTCGTGCTCAGGAGCTTTAGCCTCGGGTGGGCTGGGTTTTGCTTCAGCTCTCGGATGCTCGACGGGCTGTTCATCTGCGATTGGCGGTGGTGGTGCGGCCTGTTCTTCAGATGGTGGCGCTTCAGGCGCTGCCGCGCCGCCTTTGCTCCCTGCGATATCTCCCTGCTCGCCGATCCTGGCGATTACAGATCCGACGTCGACCGTGTCGCCTTCCTGTGCTGAAATCTCAGACAAAACGCCGCTTTCGGGGGATTCAAGCTCCACGTTTGCCTTGTCGGTCTCGATCTCAGCGATCGGCTCGCCTTTTTCTACCTGGTCACCCTGCGACTTGATCCATCGAAGCACCTTGCCTTCTTCCATCGAGTCGCTCATCTTGGGCATGATCACGTCTGGCATTAGGACACCTCCTGTATCGATCACAGGGTACCCGTTGCACGGACTGGGGAAACAAGTTGTCTGAGTTGGGAGGGGCGACTGAGTGTCGCCCCGGATCTGACAATCGCTAATCGGTGAGCTTCATAATGTCTTCGGTCGATCGCCGAATGGGAAGTTTGCACTCTCGCCCAATGGTGCACTTTACGGCGTTGATGATCTTCGCCTCATCAGGAATCGCCGAGCGCTCCAGGTTCTTGGAGTAGGGCATCGGCACGTCCTCGGAGGACACCCGATAGATCGGGGCATCGAAGTAGTCAAACGCCGTTTCCTGAAGCCTGGCCATAATCTCAGCCCCTGCGCCGCACGTGGGCCAGTCTTCCTCGACAACTACCGCCCTGTGGGTCTTCTTGACCGAGTCTGTGATGGTCTCTATATCAAGTGGCCGGAGGCTCCTAAGGTCGATCACCTCAACCTCGATTCCTTCTGCCGCAAGCGCCTCGGCGGCGGCCATCACAGGCCCAACCATCCTAAGGTAGGTGATGATGGTAACGTCGCGCCCTTCGCGCTTCACGTCAGCGACGCCGAGTGGCACGGTGTAGTCGTCTTCAGGAACCTCGCCCTTGGTCGTATAGAGCATCTCGTGTTCAAGGAAGATAACAGGATTATTGTCCCGAATCGCCGATTTGAGAAGCCCCTTCGCGTCATACGGGTTAGACGCAGCGACGACTTTCAGCCCCGGAACGTGCATAAACCAGCTTTCAAGGTTTTGCGAGTGCTGCGCGCCAAGCTGCATGCCTGCTCCCTGTGGAGCGCGAATGACCATCGGGATCGAAAGCTGGCCGCCGGACATATACCTGAGCTTGGCTCCGTGGTTTACGATTTGGTCGAGCGCAAGGATCGCGAAGTTGATGGTCATCATCTCAACGACGGGACGCAGTCCGACCATCGCGGAGCCGACTCCGATGCCGGCGATCACTTCTTCTGAGATTGGGGTGTCGACGACTCGTTTTTCTCCGAATTCCTGAAGCAGTCCCTCGGTCACCCGGTACGCTCCCTGATACTCTGCAACCTCTTCGCCGATCACATAGACGTTCGGGTCGCGGCGCATTTCCTCGCGCATTGCGAGGTTCAGGGCCTGTCTATACATCATAATTGGCATGTTTCTACTCCTCTGAACGTCTCTTTATGCGTAAACATCGGCAAACAGATCCTCGCGCGACGGCTCCGGCGACTCGTCTGCGAACTTCACAGCGTCCGCGACTTCGGCGTCGACTTCTTTGTCTATTGCTTCTACGTCTGCGTCTGTAAAGAAGCCATTCTCGATCAGATACGCGCGCATCTTGACTATGGGGTCGCGCTTTTCGTAGTCGGCGATCTCTTCCTTGGTGCGATACTGACCGGGGTCGGCCATAGAGTGGCCTCGGAACCTATATGTGGTCGCCTCGACGAACCTTGGCCTGTGCTCTTTCCGCGCGATTCGAATGGCCCGGTCCGCAGTTTCTCTAACAGCGAGAAGGTCCATACCGTCGACGCTCTCTACGTCTATATCGTAGCACTGAGCACGCCTGAACACCTCTGGGACTGCAGAGGCACGGTTAATCGCCGTCCCCATACCGTAGAGGTTGTTTTCGCAGACGTATATCACGGGAAGTCCCCAGAGAGACGCGATGTTGAGCGACTCGTGGAACGCGCCTTCGTTTACTGCGCCGTCTCCGAAGAAGCAGACGACGACCTGGTCGCCGTCTCTGTAGTTGATCGCAAACCCCATCCCAGCGGCAAGCGGCATCCCGCCGCCGACTATGCCGTGGCCGCCCATGAAGTGGCGCTCAACGTCGAACATATGCATCGAGCCGCCTTTGCCGCTCGACACGCCGGTCTTCTTGCCGTAAAGCTCAGCCATAACCCTCCGTGGAGAGACCCCGCGAGCGATAGCCTGCCCATGCTCCCGGTAGGCCCCGATCACATAGTCATCGGGGCGAAGCGCAGATATAAAGCCGACGCCGACGGCCTCCTGCCCGACGTAGAGGTGCAAGAAGCCTCCTATTTTTCCAAGCTTGTAGCTTTCTCCTGCCTGGTCCTCGAACTTGCGTATCAGGACCATCTGGCGGTACATCCCTATCAGTTCAGCCTTATTCATCGTTACCCTCTATGTTAGTTCGCGAATAATCGCCTGAGTCATTTCGGTTGTTGTGGCTGTGCCTCCGAGGTCACGCGTTCGAACCTCGCCTTTGCTCATCACGGAGAATAGCGCATGCTCGATCCGGTCTCCCGCCTCTTGCTCGCCGATATGGCGAAGCATCATCACAGATGATAGAACCAGCCCGGTCGGGTTGGCGGCGTTTTGTCCCGCGAGGTCAGGGGCGCTTCCGTGGACCGCTTCAAAGACGGCCATATCGTCCCCGATGTTTGCGCCGGGAACGACTGCGACCCCGCCGACAAGCCCAGAACAGAGCTCGGAAAGTATATCTCCGTATAAGTTTTCCATCAAAAGCATATCAAACTTATACGGGTTCATCACAAGCTGCATGCAAGTGCTGTCGACGATCAACTCATCGTAAGCTATGTCGGTGTTCGCTTCAGCGACCTCACGCGCGCACTGAAGAAAGAGCCCGTCGCTCATCTTCATGATATTCGCTTTGTGGACGGCTGTGATCTTCTTCCTGCCGTTCTTTCGCGCATAATCAAAGGCAAACTTCGAAATACGGGTCGACGCGGTGCGCGTGATGATCTTCAGGCTCTCGACAACTCCGGGAACAACCTCGTGCTCTATACCCGAGTATAGCCCTTCAGTATTCTCACGAATCACAATAAGATCGATCCCCGTGTAGCAGCTTCCTATACCCGGCACGTTCTTCACCGGCCGAAGGCTTGCGTAGAGCTGAAGCGCCCTGCGAAGAAGCACGTTCGCGCTCTGAAAACCCTTGCCGATCGGGGTAGTCACAGGGCCTTTCAGAGCCACTTTGGTTCGCCGAACCATACCCAGCACTTCGTCCGGTATCTGGGTACCAAACTGCTCAAGAGCACTTGCGCCAAGCTCTCCTCTGACCCAATCGACCTGCACCCCGGCCTCTTTGATGATCTCTATCGCAGCCTCGGTCACTTCCGGGCCGATGCCGTCTCCGGGAATCAGTGTGATCTCGTGACTCATTACTTTACCCAAACCCTCTCAGAGCGCAAGCTGGTCAGCCGCGTGATACGAACTACGAACGAGCGGCGCGGACTCGACGTGCTTGAACCCAAGTTCGAGCCCCTTGTCTTTCAGTTCCTGAAACTCCTCGGGCGTATAGTAGCGATCTATCGGCGCGTGCTCGGGCGATGGCCTGAGATACTGTCCGATCGTCAAAATGTCACACTGGACTGTCCGAAGGTCCCGCATAACCTGCTCAACTTCGTTCATGGACTCTCCAACGCCGACCATCACCCCGGACTTGGTGAGCATTGACGAGTCCATCTGCTTAACGCGCTCAATGAGCCTTATGGAGCGATCGTAAATCGCCTCAGGTCGGATCAGTGGATACATTCTGGGCACCGTCTCGACGTTGTGGTTAAGAATATCCGGGCGAGCGAGAACGACCATCGAAAGCGCCTCGTCCGAGCCCTGCAAGTCAGGGATCAGCACCTCAACCGAGCATGCAGGCACGTGGCTTCTGATCGACCTGATAGTCGCGGCAAAGCTCGATGCTCCACCGTCCCCGAGATCGTCTCTAGTGACCGATGTGACCACCGCGTGTCGCAGCCCGAGTGTCTGCACAGCTCGGGCGACCCTTTCAGGCTCTTCGGGGTCAACCGGCTCCGGACATCCGCCGTCGATGGCGCAGAATCGGCAGCTGCGAGTGCAGGTATTGCCGAGAATCATAAACGTAGCTGTACCTGCGTGCCAGCACTCGCCCATATTCGGGCAGTGCGCGCTCTGGCAGACGGTGTGAAGCTCGAGCTTATCCATAAGCGCCCGAACGTGTATGTAATTCTCACCCGATGGCGCTTTAGCCTTTATCCAAGCTGGCCGACTGGGGCCACTATCGTGTCTTTCCAAGTTAACTCCTGATGTGTTTTGCCTATCAATAACTCATTGCTCGCCGCTAGTAGTCTCCCCAGGATACGGGACGAGCAGCTCATTCTTTGTATAGATCGCCGGTTCGCGGCTGTAGGTCGAGAAATCGATTATATCACGAAGGACGATCGCCTCGACAGGGCAGGCGTCCTGACAATAGCCGCAGAAGATGCACCTGAGCTCGTTGATCTCATAGACCTGGGCGTAGCGTTCACCTGGCGAATATCGTGCGCCCTCCCGGTTCTCAGCGGCGACCACGAGAATGCAGTGCGCGGGGCAGGCTCCGGCACAGAGCGAGCAACCGATACAGCGCTCAAGCCCGTCCTCGTGGCGCAGCAGCACGTGCCGCCATCTAGCGCGCGGAGGAAGCTTGCGCCGGGTCTCGGGATACTCCACCGTCACGCGCTTCTTCGTGAGCACGTGCTTCATAGTGACGAGCAGCCCTCGCACGAGTTCGCCGATCATACCCGCACCTCCCACTGCCGTCCCTTCGGCCCGACGAGGTCGAAGGTCATCCCCGAGTAAGCCGGGACGACCCTGGTGATCTCTTCAAATATCTTCTCGATACGGCCGAACTCGAAGTTCGCCTGTGTGCCCGAGAGAAACGCCGCCATCATCAGAATGTCGGTGTCAGCCTTGCAGTCGCCAACGCGCTCAATAGCGGGGGAGATACGCTGCACCCGCCGCTCCGTGTTGGTGAGCGTTCCTTTGGTCTCCGCAAACGTGCAACTCGGCAGCACTACACTCGCCATCTTTGCCGTTTCCGTCAGAAAACTGTCCTGCACGACGAGCGTGTCGAGCCTCCCAAGCGCCGACTTTACCTCGTCGCCCAAGAGCAGGTGCGCCGCCGGGTCCTGACCCATCACCCAAAGCGACTTGATCTCACCTAGACCTGCCGCCTTGATGATCTCCGAGCCCGAAAGCCCCGGTGTGTGCGACGGAGCCCTCCCCCAGACATCTTTCAGCATCTCAGCAGACGTCTGATCGATACCGTGATACCCCGGATAGTAGCCGGGGAGCAAGCCAACGTCCATCGCTCCTTGAGCGTTTGCGCCTTCCGTAAGGAGCACAACCCGAGCATCGCCGCCGCGCGACTTGATCGAGTCAACGATCAGCCCGATCGCCCCAAGTGTCTCTGACCCGCGCTCTGCGCTTTCGATCATCGTCTGAGAGACAAGTATTGAGACTCTCTTTGCATCAGAAATTGTCTTTGAAGCTGTCTCGAAGTCAGTTGAGCTGATACCACCTGCGTCGACGAAGCGACCGTCCTTCACTGCCGACGCAAGCCCAAGCGCAAACTCCGACTCGCTTCCGTGGCTGTAACGCAAAAAGCTCGATGCATGCCTCGCAAGCGGCGCTTTCAACGGATAGGCGAGCACAAATCGCGCCCCATGCTGCCTGATCGCCCTCTGGACCCAAAGGTCAAGCACCGGAAGCTCATTTGTCAGGTCCGAACCCAGGGCGATTATCACGTCTGAATCGGTTATGTCCCTGATCGAGCCGCCCAAAAGCCCCGACGTGAGCCCCGAAGCCAGCGCGTCGGCCCCGCCTTCGGCCCTTGGCTCGATGCAGTAATCGAGGTTGTTCGTCCCGACCACAAGGCGCATGAAACGCTGGAATAGATAATTCTGCTCGTTAGTTCTTTGTGCTGACCCAAGCCCCGCAGAAGCCTTTCCACCGGACGTTCCGAAGCCGTCTAGCGCTGTCTTGATAGCCTCTTCCCAGCTCGCCTCGACAAGCTCACCGTTCTTTCGAACAAGTGGCGTCGTGAGCCTCTCAGGGTCGTTAATAACGGACGAATCGAAGCGTCCACGGTCGCAGAGCCACCCGTAGTCGACATCTCTGTTCTCGCGGCTGAGATATCGCACGACTTTGCGGGAGTTTCGCGCGTCTATTGTCATGTTACAGCCGACAGCACAGTTAGGGCAAATGCTTTCGGTCTTCTTGATCTCCCAGGGCCTGGCCCTGAAGCGAAATACGCTCGAAAGAAGCGCTCCGACCGGACAGAGCTCGATCGTGTTGCCGGAGAAGTTCGACTCAAACGGCCTGCCGGGGAAGATGTCAATGTAGTCGCCGTAGCCGCGGTTCATCATCTGAATCTCCGGCTCGTCCGGGACCTCATTCTGGAACCGAACGCACCTGAAGCACTGGATGCAGCGCTCGCGGTCCAGGACGATAAGCGACGAGAGAGGCACTGGTTTCTCGTAGTGTCGCTTTTCGTGCTCGAAGCGGCTGTCGACCGGCCCGTAGTTGAAGGTGTTGTCCTGAAGCGGGCACTCGCCTCCTCGGTCGCAGACGGGGCAGTCGAGCGGGTGGTTGATCAGCAGGAACTCGATCACGCTCCGCCACATCTCTCTCACCTCAGGGGTGTCGACGTGGACGACCATCCCCTCGGCGACCTGAGTCGAGCACGACACCTGAGGCTTCGGGAACCCTTCGATATTCACCAGGCACTGCCTGCACGCGCCGACCGGGGCGAGCTTGTCGTGGTAGCAGAACACCGGGATCGTGATCCCAAGCTTCTTTGCCGCCTCGATAACAAGCGTCCCCTTCGGCACAGTGACCTGCCGCCCGTCGATTGTCAGAGTGATCTCTTCTGCCATATCTGTTATCTGTCGACTTCCCCCATAACCATGTCGATGCTCCCAAGCACCGCTACAATGTCGGCGATAAGGTGTCCGCGCGACATTAACGGAAACGCCTGAAGCGCCGAGAACGACGCCGGTCTCATGTGCATCCTGTAAGGCTTCTCTGTGCCGTCGCTTGCGATATAGAAGCCGGTTTCTCCCCTTGGCCCTTCGACGCTCACGTAGGCGTCACCAACAGGCACCTTAAACCCGTGGGTAGACAGTAGGAAGTGATGAATCAGCGACTCCATACTCACATCGAGTCTCTGCCTCGGGGGCAGGACTATCTTGTAGTCTTCAATGCGGTACGGCCCGTCGGTGATCTTGGCCAGCGCCTGCTCGACGATTCTCAGGCTTTGGCTCATTTCCTCCATCCGCACGAGGTAACGGTCATATACGTCACTGTTCTCGCCCGTTGGGATATCGAAATCAAACTCTTCATAGCCCGCGTAAGGCCACGCCTTTCGGACGTCCCATTCCATCCCAGCGGCGCGAAGTAGCGGCCCCGTCACGCCGTAGTCGAGCGCATCTTTCAGGCTCAGATATCCTATACCCTTCGTGCGTTCGAGCCAGATCGGGTTGTTCGTCAGAAGCGCGTGATAGTCCTTGAGCCGCCCAGGGAAGTATTCGATAAAGTCTTTTACAAGCGCCCTGAACCCCTCGGGGATGTCGTCGCGGATGCCGCCGATGTTGATGTAGCTCGTCATCATGCGCTGGCCTGAACAGAGCTCGAATATGTCTAGGATCTTCTCTCTGTCGGTGAAGCCATATAGGAGCATCGACATCGCCCCAAGCTCCAAGCCGTGAGTGCCGAGCCAGATCAGGTGGCTGGATATTCGTGTGAGCTCGTTCAGGAGCACTCGGACATACTTGGCCTTTGGCGGGATCTCGACTCCGAGCATCTTCTCGATCGGGAGCACGTAGGCGAGGTTGCACATCAGCGGAACGACGTAGTCCATCCGGTCGGTGAGCGTAAGCGTCTGCTGATATATCAGCTGTTCAGCCTGTTTTTCGATGCCGGTATGGACGTAGCCTATATCGATGTCGGCGTCGATGATCGTCTCGCCTTCCATCGCGAGAATGACGCGCAGTACCCCGTGCGTGCTCGGGTGCTGCGGGCCCATGTTCATCACAAGCTTGCCGTCACCGGCGTAGAGTGCCATCCTTCGAGCCCCGGCTTCGGTTTCGATCACGTCGCCGTTCTCGACGTAGCCTCGCAGGTCCATACCTTCGAGGTGCTCGCTGTAAAAGTCACCCTGGCTGATAATATCGTCTTTGTTGAATGTGAACTGAACCTCTTCGCCGCCGATTGGATGGTCTTTTCTGAGTGGATGACCGATCCACGGCGTCGGCATCAGGAGTCTACGAAGGTTGGGGTGGTTGTCGAACTTCACTCCCATAAGATCAAATACTTCGCGCTCCAGCCAGTCGGCATTCTTCCAAATCGGAGTAACGCTCTCGACGTTTTGGTCGATCTCAATTCGGGACTTGATCCAGAGCCTGCGGTTATCGGGTATCGCGTACATTCTGTAGACAAGCTCGAACCTCGGCTCGCTGCCGTAGTGGTCGACGGCGGTGATATCCGACAACAGATTGTAGCCAAGCTCGCGCCTGTCACGCAGTTCCTGGCAAAGCGGCAAGATCGCGTCCGGCGCGGCGTAAAGCGTTACCTCGCGATTCTCCGGTGAGGCAATCTGCCCTGCGAGTTCGTCCGTGACCTGGGAAATGTTATCTCTGGTGATGAGATCGTTGTTCATGGCCTCTGTCCGGGAGGGACCCCCTGCCTGATCTTTTGCTGAAGTTTGATGAGCCCGTCAAGCAGCAGTTCGGGGTTCGGCGGACACCCCGGCACGTAGATATCGACAGGGATGATCTTGTCTATCCCGTTGATAATCGCGTAGTTGCTGAAAACCCCCGACGTTGAAGCACACGCGCCCATCGATACCACCCACTTGGGGTCGGACATCTGGTCGTAGAGCCGCCGGATTATCGGGACCATCTTGATCGATGCCCGGCCCGCAACGATCATCAGATCCGCCTGTCTTGGTGAGGCCCGAAAGACCTCCATGCCGAAGCGGGAGATGTCGAAGCGTGACGCGGCGGTTGCCATCATCTCGATGGCGCAGCAGGCGAGCCCCATCATCAGCGGCCAAAGCGAAGACTCCTCCGCCCATCTGACCATATCATCGAGCCTCGCAAGCACGATCCCTGGGTGTCCGGTTCTCTCTAACAAGTGTCCCTCCGTGGGTTGTGTATCATTCACTCTCAGTCATTGCAAACGGGTCAAGCAGCGTGTCGATATCTTGTTCGGGAACCAGTTGTCGATCTAGCACGATTTCTCTTACACTTCTACCCGACGCGATCGACTCCTTCACAACTTCCGCTGCCGTAAGATACCCAATTCTGGGGCTTAACACCGTCACAAGCGCGCCGCTGGTCTCGGCGTACCGCCGCGCGACATCGGAATTGGCCATGACCCCCTCAATGCACTTCTCAGCAAATATCCGGCAGGCGCTGCCGAGTATACGGATCGACTGCAGAAGGTTGTGCGCGACGACGGGAAGCATCACGTTAAGCTCAAGCTGCCCCGCCTGCACCGCAAGAGCTATCGTAGTGTCGCTTCCAACTACCTGGAAACCTACCATGTCGACCATTTCGGCGACCGATGGGTTCACCTTGCCCGGCATAATCGACGACCCCGGCTGCACAGCGGGAAGCGTGATCTCACCAAAACCGGTCATCGGCCCCGACGCAAGCAGCCTGATGTCGTTCGCGATTCTTACGAGCTCAAGTGCCAGCAGTCGTAATGCAGACGATACCCGTGAGAAGTCCGCCGCGCTTTGTGTGATCTCGATCATATTCTCGGCGGGCCGAAGCTTAAGCCCAGTTATCTCTGAAAGCTTCTTCACTACGGAAGCTCGATATCCCTTCGGGGTGTTTATCCCCGTTCCAATGGCAGTGGCCCCAATATTTAGCCGCATCAGCTCGTGAGCAGCGAGCTTTACAGCCTCAGCTGAGCGTCTGATTGCGACTGCGTAGCCTTCAAGCTCTTGCCCGAGCCTCACCGGCACCGCGTCCTGAAGATGGGTGCGGCCTGCCTTGACTATATGGTCAAACTCTTTGCCTTTGTCTGAAAACGCGCCAGCGAGTCGCTGTACAGATGGATAAAGCTCTCGCTCAAGCGCCATAATGGCGGCAATACGAAGCGTGGTAGGGAACACATCGTTCGTCGATTGCGACATGTTCACGTGATCGTTCGGGCCGATTCTTTTGTAGTTGCCCCTGAGTTCTCCAATAAGCTCCAGCGCGCGGTTGGCGATCACTTCGTTTGCGTTCATATTGAAAGATGTCCCAGCACCGGCCTGAAACACGTCTTCCCTGAACTGATCGTCGAGGTTGCCTTCAAATACTTCTCTTGCCGCTTGTGCGATTGTCTTCCCGGTATCAGGGTCAAGCGTTCCAAGTTCCACGTTGGTCTCTGCAGCGGCGAGTTTCACAGCGCCTATGGCGTGTGCCATATCGGTTGAGAAAGTCAGACCGCTTATGGGGAAGTTCTCTATCGCACGTTCGGTTTGTACTCCCCAGTAGACATCTTCGGGGACGGTTCTCTCGCCAAGGGAATCTTTTTCGATTCTCATAATCGGGTTCCTGATCGACGGCGCTATCCGCGCCGTCTCTTAAAGGCTAGCGCTATGCGCCACCGGACCTGTGAAAACGGCTGGAGCGCGGAGCATGGAGCGAAAAACGAGGCCAGGTATACGGGCTACCGACGCTTCGCACTCAACAATCCGCGCTCCAGTTGAAGCGTGCTACCACACTGATTGTCACTACTCGTTATACCCCTATTGCCGCCAACTAAACCGATGAGCTTGTCTTTCTCTGCGGGAAAACTATGTCGGCCTGTCACAGTTTAAGCTCAATTGAGCTGGGGTACACCAATAGTGAGTATGTCTCACTTTTGTGAGGCGTTTCGTGGTTCTCCTGGTAGTGTAGCTTTTTCAGATAGTTCGAGGAGGCAGGAGACAAATGACTAGCAAGGTGTTCCAGATTGGGATTTACTTGCTTCTGACCGTTATAGTCGCGGGCGCTGCATTTGGCAACGGAACCACTCCCGCTCCGGTAAAGGAGACGGAGATGGTGCTTGCGGGAACGGTCACTGCGCGAGATGGCTCTACCTTGACTCTGAGAACGGATGATGGCAAGCTCTACACCGTTGATGCGGGGGCTGCGGTCATAATTCTCGACCGGCTCCCTGCTGGTTGTATAAGCCTGAGGGTGGGGGACAGGGTACAGGTATACGGGACGGAAACGTCACTGTCACATATCACCGCATCGAGGCTTCACTTGTTCGTAAGCGAGACCACGACCATGCCACCTGCGCTTGGCGCAGGGCCTGGCGCTGTCGATGACACACGGATTCCCGCTGTCGGCGACGCGCTTGGCGCGTGGAGAAACCGTGGTCTCGTGACATCGGTGCAATATGGAAGCCGCACCATCACTATCGCGACCTCATCAGGTCCGTTTACTATTGACGCAAGCACAGCGACGGTGATTGCATCAAATAACAGCGTATCGCTTGTGAGGGTATCAGAGGGCGATGCGGTGCGTATCTGGGGTGACATTGTCGGGCTAAACAGAATCAAGGCCGACAGGATTGAGCTGCTGCGCGGCAAGTCTGCGCAGGATTCGGCTGTGTCGGTGAAGACCACCAGCGTAGTCGGAAAGATCAACTACATCGACTATCCATCGTTTACGCTCAGGATCAATACACGTGAGGGAGATGTAAACGTGATGGTCGACGAGGGTACGTTCATCCACTTCCAGAGCGACCGAAAAGCCTTCATGGACCTCGGGATCGGACAGGTCGTCAAGGTCTACGGCATCGGCAACCTAGCGAGTGGATTTGCGGCTACCCAGATCCAGATAGTGGGGGATCCCGGCAGGTAAATCACCAGTCGGGATATGCGCGTTCTACAAGACCGGGCCGGGGAGCGATAATTTTTCTCCCCGGCCCGGTTTTCTCGTGGGAGGAACTTGAAGCGTCGCCGGTTAACTCTATACCGGAGCAATTATGATGAAGAGAATAGCTGTTATGACAAGTGGGGGCGATGCTCCCGGGATGAATGCGTGTGTGCGCTCGGTAGTGCGGTCAGGAATCGCTGCCGGGGTTGACGTGCTCGGTATCAGGCGGGCTTACGCTGGGCTGATGACCAACGATATCTTTGAGATGGACAGCCGAAGCGTCGGCGGGATCGTCCGTCAGGGCGGAACCATGCTGATGAGCGCTCGCGCCGTTGAGTTCAAGACCGAAGATGGTCAGAAGCGTGCGATGGACACACTCACTGCGTGGGGCATCGACGGAGTCGTCGTAGTGGGCGGAGACGGGTCTCTCAATGGTGCGATGGTTCTCCAGAGGCTCGGCATGCCCGTAATCGGCGTTCCGGCGTCGATCGACAACGACATCGCGCTCACGGAAATGGCGATTGGCGTCGACACGGCGCTTAATACCATCCTTGACTCGATGGACAAGATCAAAGACACCGCAAGCGCCCACCAGAGAGCCTTTTTGATAGAAGTTATGGGCAGGCGTCACGGGTATCTCGCGCTGATGGCCGGGGTCGCTGGAGGCGCTGAGATGGTCATCCTGCCGAACCAGTGCGTGGACCTGCAGGCGATGGCGCGTGAAGTAAAGAGCGCATTCTTGCGCGGCAAACCGCATTTTATCATCGTGGTAGCCGAAGGCGCGTGTATGAAGGAGAACGAAAGCGGCGTGACGAGCATTGCCCGGGCGATCAGCGAAGCTGGTGTCGACCCGAGGATAACGGTCCTGGGTCACGTCCAGCGTGGAGGCTCACCGACCGCGTTTGACAGGCTGATAGGCACTCGTTTCGGAGCCGCCGCCGTTCGGATGCTTTTGGCAGGAGAATCCGGCAAGATGACGGCTCTTCAGGCAGATCACATAGTAGCTGTAGATATCGCTGAGGCGCTGTCTACTCCGCCGATCCTGCGCAGCGACATTATGGATCTCTCTGAACCGCTTTCTATGTAGTGCACGCTTAACCTGGATTTGACTGATATCTCGCAATGTCACCGGAGCGTGCAGAGGCTTCGATAAACAGGGTGGCGAATGCGTCAGATCAAGCTAATCCGACAGTAGTGCTTTTTTGTTGAGTAGGACTTGATATTTGGAAGAACTGCAACAAAATATAGAACCTGTAATTCCGCCCCGCAGGCCTTGGAGATTTGCTTCGATTGGCTGCGCGGTGTTTCTCGTCTTCGTGTTGATAGCGCTCATAGGCTTCCTGCTGGTCGCCTACAGAAACCCCTATTACCGTGGGATGGCGGAGTGTACGATCCAGATGAGGGAGGTCGGCGCGGCAGTCGAGCGTTACGGCATCAAGAACGATGGCTACCCCGAGAAGTTGGAGAAGCTCGTGCCTGACTATATTCAGGCAAAGTGGCTCCACTGTCCGTCAGACAAGTCAGACGCCGCCGTCTCCTACACATATCATCGGGTAAGCAGCAACGCGCCTGATGACACGGTGATACTTGAGTGCACCCATCACAAATCGAAACGCGCCAGCATGCCGATCACCTATCCGCGTTACCTAAAGAGCGGCAAGATCACGTTCTATGTCACGGATCCTGCCGCCAAAAAGCCTTAGCGCCAGGGTTCGCTTTCATAGCGCCTAAGCGTCAGCTCATCGGTGAACGCTGCCCCGTCCTGAGTGCAGAGGTACATCGCCGCCCGGGCGACCTCTTCGACGGTCATCCACTCGTCGTCCTTGACCCCACCGCGGGACTCCCTCAGGTCTTTGGACAGGTCGGTCAACACCCCGCCCGGCGCAAGCACGTGCACCCTGATGTCGTAGCTCTGTGTTTCGATCGAAAGCACCTTGGAAAGCCCGATCAGCCCATGTTTTGATGCGCAGTATGCTCCCTGCTCCGCGTAGCCTCGGCGTCCAGCCATCGAGCCGATGTTCACGATTCTCCCAGCGCGCCGTTTCATCATCCCCGGAAGAACTTCCCTGCAGGCGATAAAGACAGATCTCAAATTGACCAACATCAGGCGGTCCCAGGTGTCAGATGCCATTTCGGCGATTGGGGAGAGCTCGAGTATAGCGGCGTTGTTTATCAGAATGTCGACAGGCCCAAGCGATCTCTCAGTCTCAGTTATGAGATTCTTGATATCATCTTCGCATGCCATATCGGTCTTGATCGCAACCGCTTCAGCGCCTGATTCCCTGATCTCGCGTGCCAGGTTTTCTATCTCTTCTTCCGTGCGTGCCGCGAGCGCAACCTTGGCTCCCTCGGATGCAAAGGCAATGGCTATTGCGCGGCCTATTCCCCGGCCGGCTCCGGTGACGATTACCACCTTATCTTTCAACTCGTTCAT
The DNA here is from genome assembly GCA_038207085.1 of Armatimonadota bacterium. Taxonomy (GTDB): domain Bacteria; phylum Armatimonadota; class UBA5829; order UBA5829; family DTLH01; genus JBBRAE01. The sequence continues at coordinate 14,776 of JBBRAE010000030.1, read as the reverse complement.
GTTACCTCCACACTCTGTGATGCGCCGCCATGTTAACCCAGATATCGGCCGGTGTGCAAGAATGCGTGTGGTGGGTAAATAGAATATATAGGTGAGGTGCGTGATGTCAGATTGTTGGAAGTGTGAAGGCGCGGCGGAGGCGGACAGGTGTAAACTGATCGCAGAAACCGCGAGGGTATTCATCGTATATTTCACCCCCGATGGCTTGATCACATATGTGAACAAATTCGCGGAGGAGGTTGGTGGGCGGCTTCGCCAAGATGTGATCGGCCAGAACTTGCTTCTCTACATCCCTGAAAGGGAGCATGTAAAGGTCCATAACGAGATCAGGCGTGTGCTTGAGGGTGAGATATCTCTTGATTTCGAGAGCTTGATCATCACTGCAAGTGGCGAAGAACGGGAAATGCTTTGGAGCGGCTGCCGAGTCATCAATGAAAACGGGGTGACTGAAGGCATAGTCGCAAGTGGAATTGATGTAACCGATGCACGCCGTTTTCGTGACGCGCTTGCCAAGTCCGAACATCTATATCGCACCTTAGTCGACCACAGTCTTGCCGGAATATTCATCGTCCAGGACGGAAAGTTCGTCTACGCCAACCATCGCGCCGAGGAGATAGCCGGTTACACTGTCGAAGAAACTTGGGAGTTTAGTATTCTGACAACACTGGTCCACCCCGACTATCGGGCGCTGGTTGCTGATCGGATGTCTAAAAGACTCGCGGGTGAGCCCGTGACTGATCGCTATGAGTATGTCATGATAACCAAGAGTGGCCAGTTGAAGGTCGTTGAGATCTGGTCGACCATGATCGAGCACAACGCCCGTCCGGCGATCCTTGCTACGGTTATCGATATAAGCGATCGCAAACGCGCCGAAGAAGCAAGGATCGCCTTTGAGTGCGAGCTTGAACGCCAGAAAGCCGATTTCTACAAGCAAGCCATCACTGCTGTCACCCAGGGGGTACTCGAAATAATGGAGCCAGAGATGATCGAGCGCTATCTGAGTGATCCAGTAATCGACGTCCCCATCAGCGAACCTTCACATGTCACCATGACGCGCTACCTGATCCGCGATACGGTTGTCAGAGCGGGGATGAAAGGCGACCGGATGGAAGGCTTTATGCTTGCGGTCGGTGAGGCTGCCGCAAACGCGTTGAAGCACACCGGCGGAGGTCAGGTTATGGCAGGTGTAAGGGACGGAAACGTCTGGGCTGCGGTCATAGATGACGGTCCCGGTATGGACACTCTACTCCTGACACAGGCTGTCTTCAGAAAAGGCTTCTCCACCAAACCGTCGCTTGGCCTAGGCTACACGTTCATCCTGGAGGGTTCCGACCACGTGGTGCTTTCTACCGGGCCGACTGGGACGATTGTAGTGATGGAGCGAAGCCTCGTCGCACCACGCGTGCCCAATATCCTCGACCTGCCAAAGCCCTGGGACAAGTCCATTAAATCCTGATATTAAGATCGGTCCCGTCATTCGGGCAGTGTCCCTGTGGCGTTACGGCTCGCACCATAGTCCCGTAGCCTGTTCTTTCGACCGAGAGCGTGCCGTCGGTGTAGCAGTAAGTGTTCTGCCCGGTCTGCGTCGCAAGGTTCCCGATATAGACGAACTTCAGCCCTTCTTCTTTGCCGATTTCCGAAGCGCGCAGCAGTGCCTCAGGGGGAGTAGGGGGCACGTCCTGCATCTTGGCGTAAGGAAAGAATCGTGTCACGTGCCAGGGGGTAAGCTCCCCGAGATTGTCGACGATCCACCTCGCGGTTGCCCTCAAGTTCTCCTCGGAGTCGTTCCATGTTGGGATGACGTTTGTTACGCACTCGACGTGCATGTCCCACTTGTCCTTTGCGCGCTTAGCGACATCGAGTATCCCCGCAGCCGAGGGCACTTTGATTAGCTTTCTGTAGAAGTCGTCGGACATGCTCTTTAGGTCCACCCGGTAGACGTCAAGATAGGGGCCGATGGTATCTAGGTGTTCTTCCGTCGCGTAGCCGTTGGTCACGTACACCGTGTAGAGCCCCGCGGCTTTTGCGAGCTTGGCGCAGTCGAGGGTGTAGTTTAGCCATATTCCGGGTTCGTTGTAGGTCCAGGCGATGCCCTGGCAGCCCATCTCCTGTGCAGATGTGACTATGTCCTGCGGCATAAAGTTAGACTGGCACATACCCGTCGGTTGGACCGCATCGGCGAACGCGATCTGCCAGTTCTGGCAAAACAAGCACCTGAAATTGCACCCCAGGCTCCCCACGGAGTACACCGTGCTTCCAGGTCTGAAGTGATAGACCGGCTTCTTTTCGATAGGGTCAGCCGCAGCAGAGGATATTACGCCGTATATGGTTGTATAGATAATTCCACCGATGTTGATCTTTGTTAGACAGTACCCGGACTTGCCCTCGCCGATTACGCACCGCCTCTGGCAGATATTGCAGCGCGCGCGGCCGGCGTCGAGCTTCTCCTGAAGGAGCGCTTCCCTGGCCGAACCCTGTTCCACCAACTGCCGCCATTCGGGTTCGTTTACGTTAAAGAGTTCCTGATTGTCATTTTGCATGATTTGTATCCTCTGTGAGTGTAATACCCATTACAACATTAGGCCATGTCTGCCGATAATGGATGGTAATGAACACAGCTCGGAAGTTTACGGGTAGAGGGTGCGCCGTTTAGATATGAAATCGAGCCTACTAAGCAAAATCTACGATACAGCAAGGGCTTTGTCCTCCATGCGAAGTCCTGAGGAGGTGCTGGAGACGCTCGCGGAGAAATCCGCCGAGATCACAGGCTCGCAGGTCTGTGCGGTGCTATTCAAGAACCGCGATGGCAGCACACTAGTCCCCACAGTCGGACATAACTTCGATCCCGAGAGTCTCGCCTCGTTGTCGGCTCCCGTTTCTATGGAAAACCTCCTTGGCCGGGCGATATTTACCCACCAGCCGTGCTCCAGGCGTGATCCGGGTCAACTCCCCGCGCAGGCAAGAGCTGTCCTGGCGCGAAAAGGCTTGCGTGCGGTGCTCGCTGTGCCGTTTGCAGGTGACTCTGAGCCAGATGGCGTGCTGCTGCTTGCAACAGAAAAATCCCGATATGGAGGCGACGCCGGTGAGGCCGTGCGTCTCATTGCCGATATAGCCTCCGCCTGCCACGAACGAGCAAAAGAGCTTTCAAATGTCACCAGTGAGATGGAGGAGCTGAAGTCTATCGCTGCCATCTCAGCCGATATCGTCCTTGAGCAGGGGCATGATGAAGTTATCTTGTCGCTTCTTAAGTCAAGCTCAGGTGTACTTCGCGCGGACGCAGCAGCGTTGTATACGCTCGACCCCAGCGGTACCCACGTCATCTGCACAGGGGCTTACGGGCTGCCAGCTGCCGCTCTAGCGCCACAGGGCGCGGAGCATCACGCTGTGCTCTGCAAGGTTCTGGAATGGACTGAACCGCTTGTCGTGTCCGACACTGGGAACGTTCCTGCTGACTGCAAGTTTCGCCTGCCAGTGCTCGACATCAACAGCAGGAGCGTCCTTGGCCTGCAGCTCAGACGTGGCGGTGAGCCCTTCGGCCTACTCCTTGCGCTCTATAGAACCCCCGGAGCGGCTGAACAGGTCGGTGCAGAGATATGTCGGTTGCTTGCGGCGGAGTTTACTTCGGCGTTTCACTATTCGCTTGCACTTGAGGAGTCCCGCGAGCACATCCGGGAGTTGACGTCGGCTAACGAACAGCTTTCCCAGCAGGCGACGCAGGACGGATTGACCGGTCTTGCCAACCACAGGACGTTTCAGCAACGCCTGACCGAGCACGTTCATCGGGTGGGGCGCTACGGTGAGATGTTCTCGCTTGCAATGATCGATGTGGACCACTTCAAAGCCTACAACGACGCCTACGGCCACCAGGAGGGCGACTTCGCGCTTCAGAAGATAGCGCAGATCATCTCAAAGGAGCTTCGAGATAGCGACTTTGCCGCCCGGTACGGTGGGGAGGAGTTCACGCTGATTCTCCCTCATACCCCAAAGCCTCAGGCTCGGGTAGCTCTGGAACGTATACGAAAGGCGATCGACACCTATTCGTTTCCGAACGGCAAGCTGACGGTGTCTGCGGGTGTCGCGGAATGCCCCTGTGACGGCGTCATTACCAGTGAAGTGCTTGAAAAGGCCGACCGGGCGCTCTATCACGCTAAACTAACGGGTAGAAACCGTTTGTGCCTCTGGGGCACGTCGGAGGTGCTTCAGCCGGAGGCAGGTTCATCGGACGGACGAAGCATAAGCGTACTCATCGTCGAAAACGATCTTGACGCGCGCCAAGCGCTGGAGCAGTTTCTGCACCGCGCCGGTTACGACATGCACCGGGCATCTTCCCTTCAGCAAGCGGTAGATCTGCTTCGCACCCGCAAGTTTGACATTATGCTCTCCGATACTCTGGTTCTTGGTGCGGACGGAAACGAACTGCTCGGGCTTGCAACGGCGATTCACCCTACCATGCCGATCGTTCTCACCGCCGAGCCATCGATGGCAGGGGCGGCGCGAGAGGCCATGCGCCACGGCATAACAGACCTTCTAGTGACCCCGTTCAACGAAACCGAGCTGCCGGTTGTGATCGAGCGTAACATCGAACGAAAGCGACTTGAGCGACAGATGCTTCTTGAGAAGAGCACCGGAATCTTGCTCCAGGCAATAGACGCACTCGTGGCCGCGATCGACGCCAAGGACCACATGACCTCCGGTCATACCACGCGCGTAACCCATATCTGCCTCGCGATCGCAGACACGCTTGGGATGCCCTCCGAGGAACGCTACACGCTCGAGCTTGCCGCGCGGCTGCACGATATAGGCAAGATCTCGCTGCCTGACACAGCGCTCAATAAATCCGGGGCTCTGTCGGAAGACGAATGGAACGCGATGATGCGGCACCCTGCAGTGGGGAGCCAAATTGTCGGCGCGATCGGCGACTTGAACTACGTGTCCTCGATCGTCCGCCATCACCACGAACGTCTCGACGGCAAGGGCTACCCCGATGGGCTGCAGGGTGAGGCGATTCCATACCTCGCCCGCATCATAGCCGTCGCCGATGCTTTTGAAGCCATGACGAGCGAACGCTCATTCCGACGCAAAATGTCCGGCTCCGAGGCTATCTCGGAGCTTCGCAGATGCGTCAGCACGCACTACTCGGCAGACATTGTCGAGGCGCTCGTCGAAAGTCTGCGCTCCGGCAGCATCGAGTGCGACAACTTGAGAGCTGCTTAGTTAGACTCCGAGCTGGGTTCTCATTCTTACGAGCCTTAGAATGCTTTCCTGGCTGACGGTGCCGTCGAGTGTTCGGTCGTGCATCACGAGCAGTCGGCGCTTGTCTTCGCTGGAGAGCTTCACGAGCGCGTCCCAGGCGTCGTCCTCCTTGCTCACCATGCCCTCGGCGTCGACGGGTTCCGTAATGTCAGCCACACTCATCATTCTCCATTGATCTCGCGGGATCGCTCTCACCTGGTCGATGCCTGCCATTCCGCGCACCTGTCCGTCCTCGACCACTGGGTAACTCGCGTATTGGTATCGCATGAGATAGTCACGCACGAAATCATCGAGCGAGAGCTCCGGGGAAACCGTCGGGACATCCTCGGTCATGACAGTCTCGACCCCAATGCCCGTAAGCGCTTCTTTCAACCTCACCTGCTCATAGCTCTGTCGAGCCGCGCCAGCGAGGAACCAGCCTATGAATATGAACCATATACCTCCAATTATTCCGCCGACCAATATACTGAAGAAGCCTAAGCCCATCAGCAGGTACCCAAACCCCTGCCCAATGTAGGAGGCATACCGCGTTGATCTCTCAAGGTTTCCTGTAGCCCCCCAGATGATCGAGCGGAGCACCCGCCCACCGTCGAGCGGGAACCCCGGGATCATATTGAATATCGCGAGCACTATGTTGATCCATGCCAGATATTCAGTGACCGCGAGAATCGCCGGAGGCCATACAACGGCTCGTCCTGCGAAGGTTAGCGCATGGAACGCGAGCCCAATGGCGACGCTCGTCAGCGGCCCCGCAATGGCCATCCAGAACTCCACCTTGGGGCTTTCCGGCTCGCCTTTGGTCTGCGATACACCGCCGAAGATAAACAGCGTAATCCCCTTGATGTCGATGCCGTAACGGCGTCCTACCACGCTGTGCATCAACTCATGGGCAAGCACCGAAACGAACAGGAGCAGAGCGGCGATAACACTGATGGACCAGTTCGCGGTGGCGCTTAGTTCGGGATGTGACCTCGGAAAGACAGAGCCTCCGAGGCTGTATATAACAAGAAACAGGACAATAAGCCAGCTCCAGTCTATACTGATCTCAAATCCTGCTATTTTGCCGACCCGTATTCCTCTCATATCATAGTCTCCACCCATAGGCGTCTTTTACTCATCATATTATCGAGTTACCCTGCTTACGGCGTGAGGAAACTAACCCGCATTATTCACGAGTAGCGTGAATAATGCTCTGTTAGCGAGAGCTTTATTCGTGAAGCGAATAAAGCTGGCTAAAGCGTGACACGCGGCGTTGACGTAGACCATTGTCTAGTATATAATGGGCCTATGACAGGAGTGAACCGAAAACTTACGGCCAGGCAGCGAGAGGTGCTGGAGTTCATAGTGAACTTCTCCGCTGAGCGCGGGTTTCCGCCTTCGATCAGGGAGATCGGCGCGGCGCTTGGCATATCGAGCCTGCGCGGGGTGACGGTGCATCTCGACGCCCTGGAGCGAAAAGGGTGGATAGAGCGCGAACGGACTTCAAGAGGCATTCACGTGCTCGGGGTAGTTGCTCCTAAAAGTCAGGGCTCTGTTGATGTGCCCATTGTCGGCACAATCGCCGCTGGGATTCCAATCCCAGCCATTGAAAATATCGAGGGTTATGTCCCTGCGCCAGAGGAGATGGTCGGCAAGTCGACCGACCTGTTTGCGCTCAGGGTGCGGGGTGATAGCATGACCGGGGATGGGGTTCTGCCCGGTGATATAGTGATCGTGCGACCCCAGAAGCGCGCCGCAAACGGAGAACTCGCCGCTGTGCTTGTCGGCGACGAGGCGACCATAAAGCGCGTTTATCAGGAAGAGGGCCGAGCCATCCTTGTGTCCTCTAACCCCGCTTACGAACCAATCGTAATTGAGCGGGAAGACGCAGGCGTCATCGGCAAGGTCATCGGCCTAATCAGAAACTACTGATCGGCCCTCCCCATAATCTACGAGCCTACTCGGTCTTCTTTGCGTTCCGCATCTCTGTTATCGCTTCCTCTACAGTCTGAAACGCGCCAAACACGGTGTTCAGCCGGGTGATACGAAGCATCCTGTCGATAGCCGTGTTGCAGGCTACCAAGTTTACGCTTCCACCCTCCGGTCGCAGACGCTTGGTTGCAGACAAAAGCGTTCCAAACCCGCTTGAGTCCATGTATGTGACGTTCTCCATATTGATAACGATGTGGATCTGACCCGCGTTAATCAACTGGTTCACGGCCTCTTTGAACTGCGGGGCGGTGTAGACGTCGATTTCTCCAGTTACGTCGAGCACACGGGTGTCAAGAACCTCACGAGTGCTCGTTTCCAGTCGGATACCCTCCAAAATCTTTCCTCCTAGCACCTGGTCGAAGACGATTGAGGGGCCCGGATTGCAAATCCGTCCCAAAAGAACCGGTAAGAGTGGCCCAGTAGGCCACTGATCAATAACCAAGTGGGCATTTCCTTTGCTGGCAGTATATAGCCATTTTGCAATAAAATCAATACCATTGCTGTAGGAAGGGTGCATCCCAAAGTAATGGTAGCGGTAGTTTTTTTGAAATAGTATCTGAATTTGTAATGAATTTCTGGATTGTATGCCTCCTCATCTATAGTAACTGATGAGGAGACATACAATGCCTAGCCTGCATTATTCACGAGGAGCGTGAATAATGCTTTGCTAGCGAGAGCTTTATTCGCTTCACGAATAAAGCGGGCTAAGAAGCCCGAGAACAAGGACGAGATGATCAATCGCCTGACGAGGCACTTTGAGACGCTGCTTAAGGAGAGATTGCCGGATAATCCCGGAACGCTTGAGGAGATCGAGAAGCTTACGGAAGAGATCGGCACTGAGATAAAGCGTGACATTCAGGAGGGTTGTTCGGGACTGCACGGGACGGGTTATGTCGGCGTTGAGGTAACCTGCAGTTGCGGTGGTATAGCCAAGTTCAAGAACTACTACAACAGACGCCACGTCAGCTTGTGCACCAGCATCGGCGTGAGGACGAGAGTGGCGCGTCTTGCCATATGGTGGGTACCATTTGAGAGGCTCTCGAAGGAACTCGCAGCGCTATGTGGTCTACATCTATCGAAGAACACTCTGGAGATGATAACGGAGTCTGTCGGCGAAGAAAGGACACAGATGCAAGCACAGGTACTTTCTGGCAGAGTCGAAGTTCCTAGCCTCGCTCCGAGCCGGCTCTACATAGGAATAGACGGAACGGGAGTCCCAATGCGTGGCGGAGGCACTCGGGAGTCAAAAACCGGAATAATCCACGAGACCCGAGAGCGCCTCGGCAAAATGGAAGTTACCGGCACGGAATATATGGCGACTCTTGAGCGCGTGGAAGCATTTGGTGAGTCTGTATATGCACGAGCTTTCAACCGAGGCGTAGAGAAAGCTAGTGACGTAGCTTGTCTGGGCGATGGTGCAGCTTGGATATGGCGTTCATTTTCACAGCACTATCCTAAAGGAGTGCAGATATTGGACTTCTACCATGCAAGCGAGCATCTTGGCACCGTCGCCAGAGCATGGTTTGGCGAGGGAACCGAGAAGGCCAAGAGATGGGTGAAAGCTCGTCAGACGGACCTGCTGTCGGACTGCGTGGAAACGGTGATCCGTTCAATTCGCTCTTGGAAGCCTCTCGATGACGATTCAAAGGAGGTCCGACGGCTCAATCTCAACTACTTTATCGAAAACAAACACAGAATGCTTTATGCCACCTTCACCGCCAACGCCTATCACATCGGCAGTGGAATGGTGGAAAGCACCTGCAAGACGGTAGTAGGCATGAGACTTAAGCAATCGGGAATGTGTTGGTCAGAGTCAGGCGCGGAGGCAATGCTACACCTGCGGTCATTACTACTCAGCAATCCTGAGGCCGACTTGAAACAATACGCCAGGGCTTACCTTAACTAAGGGATGCACCCCGACGCGCCCTGCCGCTTGGCTTTTGATCTCAAATCCCGTATCATGTACATGCGATGAGTGAGTTCAGAATTAAGTCAGATTTCAAACCGACCGGCGACCAGCCGAAGGCGATCGAAAAGATTGTTTCGGGCCTCTACGAGGGTCAGCAGTACCAGACTCTGATCGGCGTTACGGGTTCGGGCAAGACCTTCACGATGGCGAACGTGATCGAGCGCGTCCAGCGCCCGACGCTTGTGATGGCGCACAACAAGACCCTTGCCGCTCAGCTTGCCAGTGAGTTCCGTGAGTTCTTCCCTGACAACGCCGTAGGCTATTTCGTCTCATACTACGACTACTACCAGCCCGAGGCCTACATTCCTCAGACCGATACGTTCATCGAGAAGGACTCATCCATCAACGATGAGATCGACCGCCTCCGCCACGCCGCGACGCAGTCCGTCCTGGAGCGCCGTGACACAATAATCGTCGCGAGCGTCTCGTCCATCTACGGCCTGGGTTCCCCTGAGAACTACTCTGAGCAGATGCTCACCTTCGAGCGGGCCAAGAGCTACGACCGCGACTCCACTCTGCGCCGACTGGTCGACATGCAGTTCTCCCGCAACGACATGGCGCTTTCTCGCGGCACGTTCAGGGTCAAGGGCGACATCCTCGAGGTTCAGCCCGCCGACGATGAGATCATCACCCGCGTCGAGTTCTTCGGCGATGAGGTCGAGAAGATCACTGTTATCAACCCCGTCACCGGCGAGGTCCTCCAGAGCACCGACCGCACCACGATCTACCCCGCGAGCCACTTCATCACCCCCTGGGACAAGATGGAGCGCGCCCTCTTGGAGATCGAGGAGGAGCTAGACACCCAGCTCGAATACTTCAAGCGCCAGGGCAAACTGCTAGAGGCCCAGCGCCTTGAGCAGCGCACCCGTTACGATATGGAGATGATGCGTGAGATCGGCTTCTGCTCAGGCATCGAGAACTACTCACGTTTCCTCGACGGCCGTGAGCGCGGCACCCCGCCTCACACTCTGCTCGACTACTTCCCTGAGGACCTCCTGATCATCATCGACGAGTCGCACCAGACGATCCCTCAGCTAAACGGCATGTATAACGGCGACCGTTCCCGCAAGTCGACGCTTGTGGAGTATGGCTTCCGCCTGCCGAGCGCGATGGACAACCGCCCGCTTATGTTCGACGAGTTCCGCGAGCGGGTAGGGCAGGTCGTCTTCGTATCGGCGACGCCGGGCCCGTTCGAGACCCGCGAGAGCGCACAGTTTGTGGAGCAGTTGATCCGCCCGACGGGCCTGATCGACCCCGAGGTAGAGGTTCGCCCGACGGCGGGCCAGGTAGACGACCTGATCGAGGAGATTCGCCTGCGCATCAACCAGGGCGAGCGCGTGCTGGTGACGACCCTCACCAAGCGCATGGCCGAGGACCTGTCCGAGTATCTGCTGGACCTTGAGCTAAAGGTCCATTATCTGCACTCGGACATCAAGACCTTGGAGCGCCTTGAGATCCTGCGCGACCTCCGCCTTGGCGTATATGACGTAGTGATCGGCATCAACCTTCTCCGCGAGGGCCTGGACCTCCCCGAGGTCTCACTCGTGGCGATCCTGGACGCCGACAAAGAGGGGTTTTTGCGATCTGAAACGTCCCTGATCCAGACCATCGGCCGCGCCGCCCGAAACGAGCGAGGCAAGGTGCTAATGTATGCCGACCGAGTCACCGACTCCATGCGCCGCGCTCTCGACGAGACCAACCGCCGCCGAGCGATCCAGGTCGCCTACAACACAGAGCACGGCATCACCCCTCAGTCCATCAAGAAGGCCGTCCGCGACGTAATCGAGTCCAAACGCATCTCCGACCAGAAGGAATACTACGGCCTCTCCAAGAAAGACATCAAGAACGTCCCCTTGGATGAGGTAATGCTAACCCTAGCCGACCTGGAACGAGAAATGAAGCAATCAGCCAAGACGCTAGACTTCGAACACGCCGCCGAACTTCGCGACGAAATCTCCAGAATTAAAAAACTCCTACCAAACGTAAAATGGTAGTGAGTGGAGCGAGTAGGGGATCAGTGCCGACAAGCCGCAACGCCATCCTGAGCAGTGAAGTGTCCGTCGAAGGACGAGCGACCACCAATCTATAAACTACAGACAAATCTAAAGCCAATCACGTTGAGGTTCTCGAAACGTGCGCTCCACCCAAACCCTCGACACCCGCCAATCTCCCCGAAGCTAATCCCCAGCCCCCGCTTCCCCAAAATCACGCAGCATACAAGCTCCGGGGACATCAACCCTGGGGTTTTTGTCGTTTTGAGCGTGGGGTTCGTGGTCAGCAGGATAAGAACGGTCACTTGCCGAACACTGTAGTGACGGCGGATGTTGGATTGTTTTTGGAGTAAAAAGGGCTCCCTCCCCTTTATCCAATAAAGGGCTCAGTCCCTTTATTCCTGGTAGTGCAATCTATACATCGACTTCTCTCGATTTGAGTGCAGGCAGTCACACGTTTACCTACTCAGGATCGGAGATTAGCTGCGATCCAGGAAGATACATTGCCAGGCTCACGTACGGGCCGAATTCGAGCAACACGAAAACCTACGAGATGCAGTTCGATGTAAAGTGCTGGGATCTCGTCTGGTTGTTTGAGGATGTGTTAACTGATGAGGAGAAGGCTGCGATAGACCAAGCTCAGATGGATGTTCCTGGCGATTATGTTGAGGACGAGGACCCGATGGCTCCTGAAGGTCCGGTAGAGCGTGCGCTTTATTGCGCTGGCATAGATGCGACCACGGTTAGCTCTTCCAAAGTCACTGTAAAGGTCTGGTACTGGGACGAGGACGAGGTAAACGCTGCCTCACTGTCTATTGACAATGGTGTCTCTACGATGGATATTACAGATGATGATTGGCTCAATGTATGGGGGCAGGATCTGAGTCAGAAGCAATACTATGATGAGCGTGGTTCAGCCGTCTCTGGTCTGAATAGTACATTCTATTCCATGACCGATTCTGACCAGTACTTCCACGTAAAGGTTACTGTGGCTGATGATGGAGTATTGGACAATGCAGGGAATCCATACGACGCTGATCCAAGCACTTCTGAGATAGAGAAAACCGTTGATTATAAGCTGAAGATAGATAAGGATGGGAACGTATCTATCCTGGAGGAGACTTACGAATGATGAACCGTATTAAGACCATCGCCGTTGTATCTCTCAGCATTATTGCATTGCTGGTAACCTTCAACGTTACCAGCGCTATGAAGGCTATTCCTAAGAGGCAAGATAAGACACACGCGCCTTCAGGCAATTCGTCGAGAGCGACTGCATCAAAATCTGAATACCAGGTGCTGCTGACGAAGTACCTGGCAAACGCAGACAGCTTTGAAAAGCAGCACCGGGAATCTGCGCAACATAGCTGGAATGTGCGAGTCGCGTCGCTGAATCAATCAGCAAGTAAAGACCTTGACGCATCCAAGACACTTGAGCAGTTACGTGCAGCGAGCCTGCACCGACCTGGTAAGAAACTTACCTTCGATGGAGACGTAGAAGAGAATGCCGTTTTTGTACCATCATCAGATGTATCTGCCAAAGTCTTTCGTCAGCTTTATGATGAGAAGCTTTGCGACTCATCTGACATTGTGCGCAAGCTCTCCCACTTTCCAAAGCAAGTTTCCAAAGAGTGGATACCTCTATTGCAGGACATAGCAGACCACTCGCAACCCGACACATCAGTCTGGAGGTCATCGCGATGGGTGCTATACACGATGGGAATCTCGCGAAAACAGTACCGATCAGATATCGAGAAATTCCTCTCAGATTTCCCAAGCCCCAGTTTTTTGCAGGCATTGTTGTTCGAGACGGACAAAGATACCGGTGAAGCAAATCCGGTACAATGTCAAGAGAATTCAGTTCTGGTCAAGAGGATACTGGATGATCCGACATCGTCTCCTGAACTGCTGGAGGTTTGTGCCGAGTACGCCGCTGATACCGGCAATATGGCACAGGCGGAGGGGATATGCGTGGATTTGCTATCTAGGCAGTACATAGCGTCGGACAAGGAAGAAAAAGGGGCAAATCATCCAGATGGGCAGTTATGTCGCGCTCGGACGTTCGCGATGCATTTGATGTTCTACATAATAAAGACTCCACAGTGCTTCAAGGCCATTTATGACCTGAGTCGCGCCAATGTGATTGATCCCGTACCACCCGAAAAGAGAGGCTCCAATTGGAGAGCTTTATGGACGCGTCCAGAAGGTCAAATGGATATAAGTCTGGCTCAATCATTCATCGAGAAGATATCTGAGTGCAAGTAAGAGGGTTATTAAAATGATGCTACGAGCGATCTCTAGACTAGTCATACCAATTTGTGTCGTCGCACTCACCCTGATAGGTGCAACTACAACCTGCCGAGCATACAACAGAGACGTGGCGATGCAATATGGGATTTATTGGGAAAATAAGGGGACTGAGCCCTTTGTTAAGCCTTTCGCGGTCGGCCTCTTCAACTACCGATCGCGCTACTCTTAGCATGGCAGCAGTATACAATCTGCCGGATCGTTTGTCAATAAAGGGCTCAGTCCCTTTATTGACAAACGGGTCGCCCGTAAGTTTGACCAGGCCAGGATGCTGGCTCAGTAGTTCCTGCGCCGTCCTCACATCCCCGTCATACACTGCGTCCGTAAACTTCCCCTCCTGCCTAGCCGCACAGCCAGGCAGCAAAGCCACGACGATAAGCAGCACGACTAACGACATGCACACTTCGGTTGCCCTGCCAACGCCATACACTCCATCACTTTGCGCGTTCGCGACAGGGCTATCTTGCCTGCCTTTGCGTTCCATTAATGCCCAAGAGCACCCAGAGAAACAATCCTTCTATCAGGAACACGGCCAGTGGCGATAGGGCCACTAACGCAAGATAATTGGGCAAAGCAAGAAGCAACACCGCCAAAAGACAGAACAACGAAGCGTCATGTACAAGTGCACAGAGTACGCAAAACTTGTTCCTCAATCTACTGACTATGACAACGATGATTGTGGGCGCTACTCCTAGCAGCAACAAATACCAACCAGGCTCCGGGCCTAGTTCACCCTTCACGACGAAGAACAAGACTGACAAGATCCCAAGCGTAACACCACATACATATCGCCAGATTAACAGGAATCTCACCGATCTATCGCTTAGACTTCTGCCCACGCTTTGCCTCCCGTTTGCAGTCTTGGATGATATCATCTGCGTATTCCTGACAGTTGTTCGTGCAGAGATTATACTTACCAAAAGCTTTCTTACCAGAATCCTTCTTGATCCGTCTCTTGATGCAATCACTCAGGCTGTCGCTCAACGCTCGACAATTGGTACCGTAAGCCTTCTTCCTGGCGGGATCATCCATATACTGTCTGTCAAAATTGCTACAGACACTGTCCGCGCCCATTCCTATCATAGGATCAAACTTGTCATATCCCTCTCTTGGTCCATCTTTGGTCCAGGGTCCATACTGGCCCGACTGCTCGTCGCACCAAAATAAGGGGACTGAGCCCTTTGTTAAGCCTTTCGCGGTCGGCCTCTTCAACTACCGACCTCACTACTTTTGGCATGGCAGCAGTATACAATCTGCCGGATCGTTTGTCAATAAAGGGCTCAGT
>JBBRAE010000029.1:0-34846 GCA_038207085.1 Armatimonadota bacterium | reverse complement strand
TTGCAATCACGCCCAAATTGACATAATCAGCTATCCTTGCCCCGCCAGGCATTTTACTTGCTGTTCGAGCCATCCTCATATACCTCCAACGATACTGCTATATATAGGATGGCACAAAAAGTGCTAATATGAACCGTATTGGGGCTAGATCTCCTCGTCGGCGCTGCCAACACCGAACCGCAGATACAGAATAGCCAGACCTGATACTATTATCCCGGCAATGTTGACTCGAGCCCGCCCCAGCCGGACACTCCCTTCGTGTTTGTATGGTGCGGGAACGCTGGGCTTTGCCCTGTGATGGGATAATCCGGTCAAGTTCCCGCAGCAACTTTCGACGGCTGGAGGGAATGAAGCGACAAGAGAGTATGAGCAGCCAGTGATACAGAAACATCTATCAGGACGGGTGCAGTCAGTTCTGTACAGCAATCGTGGCAGGGCTCGTTGCTACGCTTTTAGGGTGGTGGGGGCGGCGGCTCGGACGGTGGAAGGAGTACGCCGCCTGACATGCAACTGGTGCGCTGGGGACTGCAAGGCATATTCTTACTGCAGCCCCAACTCGTGCATCGTGTAGCTTGCCAGCTTGTTCAGTTTGGCAAGCGGGGTGAGGACCAGTTTGTCCAGGAGAAGTATCATCACCACCGCAAAGATGGTCGCGGCGATCAGGAAGGCTGTGATCAGGTAGTTGACGGACTGAACACCGTGGCTGTGGATGTCTCGGGGCATTTCAGCCTTTACGAGCACCGCGGGTTTGCCGTAGATGTCGCTTAGAAGCGCGTAACCGGCGATCGAGTTCTCGCTTCTGGGACTGGTGCGCACCTCTTTGGCCTTGATCGACTTGAACGCGTCGGCGCAGTCGGGGGGGAGGGACGTGTTGCCTGCCGCGTAGGTCGTGAGCGAGAGGTGGGTGACTTGGGAGAGCCGCTTGGTCTCTTCAGAGTCGAGGAAACGTCCAAAAAGGATAGATCCGCGGATCGGGCCGTCTCCGGTGCTCTTCACGATGGGCTGAGAGACTATCATAGCCGGACCCTCGCGGAGCATCACCAAACCCTCAACGCTGCTGTCTGTCGACTTGTGGCTGAGAAGTTTGCTGTCCGGCGAAAGGTGCTTGCCAAGGTCGCCCGGGAGCTTCACCATACGGTTGGATTCGATGTCGTAGGCCTGGCCGTAGACCATCTTGCCGCTGCGGTCCATGATTACGACAAAATTCAGCTTCATTGCCGCGAACGAAGAAACCAGCAGGTTGGACTCCACATAGTCCCGGTTATGGTCGCTGGCAAACGCGTAGGTATCGTCCCAAGCCGACCAGTCCGCAGTCTTTGTCGACATCCCGTTTAGAACCTCATGGAAGGCGCTCCTGGACCGCTCGGTGTTCTTGGCGGCATCCTCCCGCTCCAAGGCGTCAAAGCTGCTCATTATGACCAGTTGGGACGTTGCAAACAGCACCCCGATCAGCACCACAAGAGTGGCGAAGATCGCGAGCAGCGTCTTCTTTCGAATCGACATGGTTTTCATGCCTTATAGGGAGATAGAGCGGGCTAGTACAATTGCGGGCTGCCATTCATTATTGGTATCGGTTGGATTGACCGGTATCTGGAGGCCGACTGTTCTACGCAGGACTTTAGTGAAACACTCTATCTACCGATAATATGATCAACAGCAAGTATCTGGTCTATATAGGAGTGTGCTCAATGGCAACGCAATGGTCGGAAAGACTGGCTACAGGCATCGAAGTGATCGATGACCAGCACAAAGAACTGTTCCAAGCGCTCGATAGCCTGCTTGGGGCGATGAGAGAAGGCAAAGGGGCAGATGAGCTCACCAAGACGATCAAGTTCTTGGGAGACTATGTGGTCCATCACTTTGGGACCGAAGAGCTCTTGATGGGCAAGTATGACTATCGAAGCGCACCCGTGCATATAGCTCAGCACAAGCGGTTCATCAAAGAGTTCGAACTTTCCGTCAAGCAGCTTGAGCGGGAGGGGAAGTCTACACTACTTGTCCTCAATATGCAGCGGAGCATCGGAAAGTGGCTTGTGGATCACATCGCACAGACCGACGCGGTGTTTGGGGCGTTCTTAAGAGAAAAGATGATGCAGAAGGCGGCTTGACGCGCGTTCGCGCGGCAGAACGGGGAGACACTCCCGCTGCCGCCTTCTCTCTAGTCGGAGATCGGGCGGACACATTGGTTCGCCCTACTTTTTTACCGGCTTTAGCAGGTCGGCTTGCACTGCTTTCAAGCGGCGGAGATCGTACGGACGCACAAGCTCTGAGCCTTTCAGGTAGCGCACGTAGATGTCCGCATCCTTGGCTAGCTCGTCCAGGGGACCGTCGATTCGCTCTTTCTTGCTGTGATTTCGAACAGCGGTGCAGAGCAGATCGATCTCCTTCTGCGTGAAACATCGCAGTGTGGTGAACAACTGCTTTGCCGGCAGGTAGCCGGACTCGGCGTGGTTGTCGGAACGGCCCTTAAGTATCCGGCCAATGTTCTGCACTATGACGGCGCACGCGGCAAGCTCGGGGTCGAGCCTCCTGTGCACAGCAAGGACTTTGGCGATCCTGGCACACTCTTTTATGTGCTCATACTCCCAGTCAAGATCGCGGTCCCGGCCGAGGTCGTTGGATCTCTCCCTTACCAACAACATCTCCATGCTGTGCAGTACCTTGGTCCAGCGACACCCGCAAGCCTCGTTCGACTTCCGGAAATGCCCAAGGATCGACATCCCCATCACTCCCTTTCTCGATAGGACAATCAACCCTTTGCCATGTATATTCCCAACATGGTAATAGATTCTTCACCAACAGGCAGGCGATTACCTTCTGCCCCAACGACTATTTTTTTACCAACACTCGCTTGCGTGCCGCTGGGCATAGTTGTAGAATAGTTGTGCAGATTTTCACGATGTAATGTTTCAATAGCCCCTCGTCACGGTTACATGAATATGGAAGAGGCTGTTGTTTGGAGGAAGACTTATGAATGTAGTAGTGGATGAACGAGTTGGGTTTGTTGACGAGGCGAAGGTGCTCTCGCTGCTTGAGGCTGGAAAGGCGGCGGGGAAAGAGCGGGGGCTGGAGGTCGTCGCAAAGGCGAGGGAGTGCAAGGGGCTTGAGCTCGATGAGCTTGCCGTGCTCCTGCAGGCGAGCGACCCTGAGGTCGTCCAGGCAATCTATGACGCCGCGCTTTATGTGAAAGATACGATTTATGGGCGGCGGATGGTGTTTTTCGCGCCGCTTTATGTAAGCAACGTCTGTGCAAATAACTGCCTCTACTGTGGGTTCAGGAAAGACAACACCGGGCTCGTGCGCCGAGTGCTCTCGACAGAAGAGATCGAGCGCGAGGTCAGGATTCTCCTTGATGAGGGGCACAAGCGTGTGCTTCTGGTCGCAGGGGAGCATCCGACCAAGAGCGGGATCGCGTATATAGAGCAGGCCGTCGCGGATGTCTACGGTGTGAAGGTCGGAAATGCGAGCATCAGGCGGGTTAACGTCAACTGCGCGCCGCTTTCGGTCGACGACTTCAAGAGGCTCCACGCTACGGGGATCGGGACGTATCAGTGCTTCCAGGAGACCTATCACGTCGAAACCTATGCCAATATGCACCCTTCAGGGCCCAAGAAGGACTATCTGTGGCGGCTTCATGCGCCGTCGCGGGCGATTCAGGCGGGGATTGACGATGTGGGGATCGGGGCGCTCTTTGGTTTGACCGATTACAAGTTTGAGGTGATGGCGACGCTGATGCACTCGCAGTTCCTTGACCAGACGTTCGGAATCGGGCCGCACACGATCTCAGTGCCGAGGCTTGAGCCTGCGCTGAACGCACCGGCGGCGAACAATCCACCGCACGCGGTGAGCGACGACGACATGAGGCGCATCGTCTCGACACTTCGGCTTGCGGTGCCGTACACGGGGATCATTCTCTCGACCCGCGAGCGCGCGGAGTTTAGAAACGAGCTTATCAACCTCGGGATATCGCAGGTCAGCGCGGGGTCGCGAACATCGCCGGGTGGATATCACGACGCAAAGGCGCACATGCCCGAGACCGAGCAGTTTTCTATTGGGGACGAGCGGACACTCTCGGAAGTTATGTGCCAGTTGTGCAAGGATAACTTTATACCGAGCTTTTGCACCGCGTGCTACAGGACGGGGCGCACGGGTGAGCGGTTTATGGGGCTTGCCAAGCACGGGGATATTCATCACATGTGCGGGCCGAACGCGCTGTTGTCGCTCAAGGAGTATCTGATCGACTACGCAGAGGGTGAGACCCGCGAGCAGGGCGAGCGCGTGCTTTCCGAGTGCCTGTCGGACCTTGGGCCGAACCTGCGGGAAAAGACGGTCGAGCTGCTTGCGCGAATAGAGCAGGGCGAGCGGGATGTGTATATCTAGGGCAAGACTATGAACCTTACCAGCCTTCTAAATAAGTGCATAGAGACCGGGGATTTGACCCGTGAGGAAGTGGTTTTTCTGCTTTCGCTTGAGGGAGACGACTCTGGTCGTCTCCTTGATGCGGGGAACGCCGTTCGCGAGAAGTATTGCGGGGACGGGGTGCATATCAGGGGGCTTCTTGAGTTCTCGAACACGTGCAAGAACGACTGCCTCTACTGCGGGCTGCAGCGCTCCAACAGGGACGTGCACAGATACCGGATGACGCCGGACGAGATGGTCGAGCAGGCAAAACACCTCGGCGATCTCGGCATCGGGACGATCGTTCTCCAGTCCGGTGAGGACCCGTTTTATACGGCTGAAGTGATGGCGGATATTGTTCGGCGGATCAAGTCGTCGGTCGATATCGCTATTACTTTGAGCCTTGGGGAGCGGCCGCACTCGCATTATGCGTTGTGGAAAGATGCCGGGGCGGACCGGTATCTATTGCGCCACGAGACGTCTAACCCCGAGCTTTTCGCGAAGATCCACCCTGATTCGACGCTTGAAGCGCGTCTGGGGTGCCTGTGGGAGCTCAAACGCCT
Organism: Armatimonadota bacterium; assembly: GCA_038207085.1. GTDB lineage: Bacteria > Armatimonadota > UBA5829 > UBA5829 > DTLH01 > JBBRAE01. Next base: position 29,885 of record JBBRAE010000029.1, on the reverse strand, counting down.
GGGGTTCCAGGTGGGCGCGGGGTGCATGGTCGGGATTCCGGGGCAGACCATCGATGACATGGCGAGCGACATTATGCTCTTGAAAGAACTTGATGTCGATATGGCGGGGATCGGGCCGTTTATTCCGCACCCGAACACGCCGCTTGGCGATGCGGCGCAGGGGTCGCTTGAGATGACGCTCAGGATGGTCGCGCTCGCTCGGATCGTCACGCGAAACGCGCTAATTCCGGCGACGACCGCTACGGGGTCGATCGATGAGTATGGGCGGGAGATGGCGCTCAAAGCCGGGGCGAACGTGGTGATGCCGAACCATACGCCGCTTGCTTATCGCGTCGATTACGAAATATATCCGAACAAGCGCTGCATCAACGAAGAGCCTGAAAAGTGCGCGCCTTGTCTTGCGGCCAGGATTATGTCGGTTGGGCGAACCGTTGCTGCGGGTAAGGGGCATTCGCCTAAGAAGGGTTAGTTTTGAGGTTGGAGTAGCTGCCATTTGACGTTGCACGTTGATAGATTTGTGGAGCTCACCCTTCGAGAGCCTCAGGGTGAGGGGTTTGGGTTGGGTGAAATGTGAGAGATCGTACCGCGCCCACCAATCTTCCAATTACAGATCAACCCAAAACCAATCACGTTGAGGCTCTCGAAACGTGCGCTCCATTCAAAGAACGGACATCCACCCAGGCTTTCGCAGTTCTTCCCGCGGCCAGGTTTGTGACGCGCCACTCTCGCCCAATATGCCGTTTTGGGGGAATGATGGTCTTCCCTCAGCCGTCAGAAGCTGTATATAAACTGAAATGCACGGGCAGGCGAAGACGTTATTTCTACAGCAGGGGAAAGGAGTCGAGACCTATGTCGGTGTTTGATTATCCGAAGTTCGCGGTGCTTGGCGCGGGGCATGGTGGGACCGCTATGGCCGGGCATTTGTCACTTATGGGGTTTGATGTGGCGCTCTACAACAGGAGCAGGGGCAGGATTGCGGCTCGGTAATGATGATGCCCATATCCCAAACGTCAAAACCGTCAAAGAAGCAGGGGTCGTTTGGGTAGACGCTCACGATGCGCAAAATGTGGTTTGGACCGACGTAGGCTACCGAAATCCCCTTTCACATTCACCACATCTGTTATACCCACTATAGTTGTGTTTGTGTAGGCCGAATGCTATCATAAGTTCAGAGGGCAGAGTTGCCTTGAGCTTGTTCGTCTTACCCATATTTGCGACTGGAGTTGCTATGAAGCGTTTTTCGTTGATATCTGCATTGTTGGTGTTTGCCTGCGCTGGGGGTTTGCGCGCGGGGAGCTTCGGGTTTGCTGAGATGGAGCCCGCCAAGGGTGACAAGAGCGTCTACAAGGTGTTCGAGCAGTCATCGATGAACTTTGAAGGGACGCCGGTTCGGATGTCGAACCGAGGCGTTGGCACGGAGAAGACCGAGATCGTCGCGGCGAGCAAAGGGGATGGCAAGACTGTCTTTATGGCGCTCTCGAACCGCTCGGTCAAGACTACCTACTCGGAGTCGGGCAAGGTGGAGTCATCGAGCACCTTTGGCTTGGAGACGTGTCGGGCGACGCCGGGGGGGATCTGGGTCGATTCCAACATGGCCTGGGACGACGGGGAGGATTCGAGCGTCGACGTGGGCACGTGTTACCTTGAGATGCGCCTGCCGTGTGCGCCGGGAACAGGCTGGCGCGCGGGGCGAGTGAGCTACAAGGAAGGCTTCAGCATCCGACCCTACAGCGAGGCGGTTGGCTATGAAGATGTTAGTGTGCCCGCAGGGACGTTCAAAGGGTGCCTGAAGGTCGTCAGCACGAGCCCGGACGGGGTCGAGGGTTACCTGCTGCAGGGGGAGAACCGGCTGGAGATCGTTTCGGGGAACATCGAGGTCACCTCTTACTATTATCCCAAGGTCGGGATGGTGAAAGAAGTCTCCGTGAGCTCGCTACGGGTGCGCCCGGAAGGCGAGGATGATGTCGCAGTGCTCAAGATGGAGACGGCGACGACTCTTGCGCTTTCGGAGTATAAGCTGGGTAGTCGCTAGGAGAACGCCGTCGCCAGAAGTTCCGCGCCGCGTCTTAGGGCTCGCTCGTTTAGAGGGAGCAGGTCGTGGCGGTGCTTGGGGAGGACGTCGAAGAGCGCTTTGATGACGGCTTCGAGCTTTACTGGGTTTGCAGCTTGGACGAACGCGCCAAGCATTACCATGTTTACGACTCTGGCATTGCCGAGCTCGCTTGCGATGTCGTTTGCCGGGACGGAGACGATTTTGCAGTCGCTTCGGGATTCGGGAGGGACGGCGAGCGACGAGTTGACGACGATTACGCCGCCGGGCCTGACGCTTGGGGCGAACTTGTCGAGAAGCGGCTGGTTGAGCGCGATCAGGGAGTCCGGAGCGTCGACTATGGGGGAGCCGATCTCGTCGGTCGAGATGATCACCGTGCAGTCAGCGGTCCCTCCACGGGACTCGGGGCCATAGGACGGGAACCACAACACGTTCTTGTCCTCAACAAGCGCCGCATGAGCCAATAGCTGACCCATTACCATAATCCCCTGTCCGCCGGTGCCGGCCATTACCACTTCCTGATGCATTCCATCTCCTCCGGTTCGTCTGCAAGTCCTATGGTATAACTCATCCGCTGGACTGTCAAGAGATATTAAGCTTTGGTTGCGGGCAAGAACTGTCGGCATCCCTATTCTGTTCCTCGATTACCAGTCAACCGCACCTTCTTTGTATTGCTCAGTGTTTTGATCTAGGTATCAATGGTTAAGTACGGCTTCGGAACCGATCTAGCGGTAAGTTTTCACCGTGAGAAAGATGGTCGATGCCTGTGATCTGGACTTTGGTCGGGCCATCACAGGCCTGTCTGCTCAGTTTACGGGCGTCGGGTGGGGGGTATCTCAATCTTGGGGGAAATGCTCCTCGACGGCGCAGATAGCGCCGTTTCTTAAAGGCAGGCGCGTAGCGCCACCGATGGAGGTATCCGAGATGCCTGATGATAGACTGAGACATGACAGGGACGATGTTGAAAACCTCGAAGACCTGATCGATGCTCGCGGCGAGAGCACTTCACATATCGCCCACGATAGGGACGCCTTTGGTAAAGACCTCGAAATCCCGGAGGATGTGGATGTCGATGAGGCGCTGACGTTTCCGCATCCCAAGCGCAAAGTCGACCCCAACGCCGACGTTGACCTTATGGGAACGCCGCACAAAGAGGATATTGATATCAACTGGGAAGAGAGCCAATACGACATGCTCCCTTCTGATTATATGGATAACTACGACGACGCGGTCACGACTCACCTCTCAGATGATGACGATGAGGAGCGCGAAAGCGTGGAGGAGCTGGGCGACGTGACAACCGGCGACGTGGTCTACGGAGTGCCGATCGTCACGACGATGCCCAAGGGGTTCCAACCCGTTGATGAGCAGGAGCCAGCAGAAGGCAGGCGAGGCGGCGAGCTTGAAAGCGCGATGGACACGGACTCCGATGAGATTGATGAAGAACAGGAAGATGTGGGCGGCCACGCCTGAATCAGCGCGCCGCCCGCATCTTAGGACTCGTTAATAGATCGCTATATCGCTCGGGAACCTGACTCTTACAGCCGGAACGCTTCCCGCGATCATCCCGGCCGGTCCGGTTGCGCTTATGTAGTCGCCGATAGCCGGGATGGTGGCCAGAGCGGTCGCAAGGCCGTCTATCTGGACCTTTGTGGTTGCACCTGACCCGTCGTCAAGAGTGAGGTAGGACGCGGTCGTTTCTTTTACGCGTCCCCATACCCGAACAAGCTGCCCGGTGGCGGAGAAGCTCTTGCCCAAGAGGCCAAGTGAGCCGAGTTCGGTCGGCTCGCCCTTGTTTACGGGGAGAGATACTCGAAGCACCCGCTCACCGGTTGTGACATCGGTGTCGGTCGTGCCGGAGAGGGTGAGGGTGTCCCCGATGTTGACAGACCCCGCTCCCGTTACTTTCAGGCCGCATGTGCGGTCGCTTTCGATTACGTAGACACTTCCGTCCGAGTAGATGCCGGACGGGTTTACTGCAACCTTGGCAGAGGTGATCGAGACTGTTACTCCGTCACCAAGAGCAAGTACGTCCCTAAGCCTGTCAAGTGAGGTGGGCACGGGGGCGGTCCAGCGGGAGGAGAGATACTGCTCTACCCCCGTCTTCTCAGTGTTGGTGAGCTTGCGGGAGAAGATCAGCACCTCCGCGAGGTCGCCTGCAAATCCCTGGAACAGCGAGGGTGAGTTGCCCGCGGTGAACCCGACGGTAAGGTTGGAGTCGGCCTTGGTCGCGGTGGTAAGTTGAGTGCCATCGAGCCACATCTCGTGTGCGCCGGGGGTGTAACGGCTGACAACCGTGTGCCAGGTTCCGGCGCTCGGAGCGGACGACGTTGTGACTATTCCGTTCTGGCTGCCCCAGGAGCTTCGCAGCCTTCCGTTGGTACTCATCCACATACCGTAGCCGGTGTATGGGGAGTCCGGTCCGATCCACCACAGATACTGGTAGTTCGAGTATGGCGGCGCGTTGGTGATCCTCGCCAGCGTGAACGCTGTGAAGTCAGTGTTCTGCGCCAGAACCGAGGCGTTTGTCGACATACAGGCATAGCCTCCCGCGAACCTGACGACCGATCTGCCGTTTAGCGCGGCATCTACGAGTGTCGGTTTGTAGGACGGGGTGGCCTGTGTGAGCTTCTTGGTCGAACCAGAGGTCTGATCGGCCCATTCGTTCATCTTGCCGCCGCTCGCGGAGACTCCCGCATCCCCCTTCAGCCAGAACGCCATCCCAGAGCTCGGGAGCAGGCCTACGGGGTAGCTCAGTACGCTGCTCACCGCGTCGTAGACTTTGGTTGAGTCGCTTGACTTGGCGTAGCACTTGATATCATAGAAGCCGGCGGTCGGGGTCCACAGGCAGGTGTTTGAGCTTGAGTAGTCCTGGATGGTGGTCCAGCCCGATGCGGTCTTTACCAGGAACTTGTAGCGGGGCTGGTAGCCGCCGATGCTGGTCGCTGTGAACGTGACCGATGTGCCTGCATCGATTGGAGGGGTAGGGCTGCCCGAGAGCGTGACGGAGGTGAGAGTCGGCGAGACGCTTAGCACTGAAAAAGTGGCGTTGCTTGCGCCGTCATTGTCTGTGACCATAAGCGTCGGGAAGAACGACCCGGATGCCTGGTAGGTGTGGCTGGCTGTTTGGCCGGTTCCCTTTGTGCCGTCGCCGAAATCCCAGGCATAGCTAGTGAGAAGGCCGTCGGAGTCGATCGACCCGCCTGCGTTGAAGCTGACCACAAGCGGATGGGTTCCGGCGGTTGGGGTTGTTGTGAACGCGGCGATTGGGGCCTGGTTTGTCGCAGGGCCATCGACTAAGTCCAGGACGACTCCGATTCTCGTCGATTTCGCTCCCGCGACGATGTTTACGTAGCCCCAGTGTCTGCCCTGGGTGAGCCCGGTGGTGTTGACGCCGATCATAAGCCGATCAAGCTCGCTTTCGGCCGGGGTAGACCCGCCGGAGGCTGCGCTTGCGCTGATCCACGGGGCGCTTGGTGTTGCGCTCCAGCTCATTAGGGCGGTTCCGAGGTTTGCGATCGGGACGATGATGTCCCCGACTGGGCTTCCCGTGTATCCGGTGAATCGGGCGACTCGGTAGGGCGCGGCAGGTGCGGCGCTTGGGCTGGTCACGCTGTACCGGACGTAGCCTCCGGTGTAGGTGTTGCCGCAGAGCATCGCCTGAGAGTTTTGGGCAAGCGTCATACACGCCGATTCGACGGGGACGCTGAAGGAGTTGTTGCGGTAGAGAGTGTCGTCGAGGTTGCCGGAGAACCCTCCGCCGTTTGTGACTGTCAATCCGTCAAAGGCGTTGCCGACCAGCTGACGACTGTTGGAGTTTTTGGTCTCCGGGATGGTCTGGGAATCGATCTTGCCCTCGCTTCTGCCGCCGTGGAAGAAGTTGCCGAGCGTGACAGCGCCTACGCAGTTGACGTAGTTTGGGTCGCCGTTGTTTGAATCGTAGCCTGCACGGGCAGCGATCGTCTGGCCGGAGGCGAGGGCGTTAATCGCCCGCCCGTTTCGCATCTCGTTCCACATCGATGGGGCGAACATATAGCCCTGTATGCCGTCGCCGTAGGCGGTGCGGTAGCTTGTGTTGTCCTCAGCGACGCAGCCGAAAGACCCGCCGTCGTAGTTCACACCGTAGCTTGCGATGTGGCTTTTAAACACGTAGCCCACGGGGAGCGCGTTCATTACGTTTGCGTACTGGATGTGGTTGCGGTTGATATAGTCAAGAATGATCTTGGAGTCGGCTGCGGGCTGGACTCGCCAGTCCGAGTCGACGGTGATCGTCGTTGATGTGTGGGAGGCGATTTTTCTGATCTGGCCGACACCTGTGCCTGCGACGATTATGACGTAGGCGCGGTTGTCGATGATGCTGCCCCATCCCCAGCCGTTTGGAACCGTGGTAAATGGCGCAGTGTCGTAGATCCTGAAGTTCGGGTCGCCGTCAAACGTGCCGTCGGTGCGGATGGTGAGCGTGCGCTCGCTGTTACTTGCCACCTGGCAGTATCTGTAAGACTCCGAGCTGTGGAAAAGAATCGTTTCACCCTTGTTGTCTTCGATCGCGACATCCTGGGTGGTGTTGTGCGAGATGTAGGAGTTTTCGTAGGAGTCCGCTCCCATCTGGAAGAAGATGAACCTTGCGCACCAGACCAGCTCGTCTTTCTGCGCCTCGGTCATATACTCGTGGTAGTTACGGTTGCCGCTGTTGTTCGGCCAGTTTAGGGTGCTTGCGGCGTTATTCTCGATGACGTAGCGCCCGTGCGGGTTGCCGGTGCCCTGCAGAAGCGCCATGCAGCCGTCGTCGGCTCCGCGCCCGCCATAGAGCGTGTTGTTGTGGATCCACCAGTCGCGCCCATCTCCTGCAAGGACTCCGTAAAAGGTGCAGTTGTCCACTTCGAAGCGGTCGACGGCGTAGTACATTCCGATAGATGATACGGTGTCGGAGCTTAGGAGCCAGTCGATGTTTTTGAGGGTCAAATCGCTGTTGATCGCTCCTCCGTGGACCGCCTCGGAGTGCGTCGAGATATTTATGCCAGGCCCGGCTTTGATCGTGAGATCCTGGACCGTTACGTGGTTTGCTCCCTGGTTGAACGTAAACTCGGCGCCGGATGTCGAGAAAAGCAGGGTCGTCTGCGTTCTGCCGGCTCCGATCAGGCGGACGCCGTCTTTCATTTTAAGCGTGCCGGAGCAGTTGAAGGTGCCGTTCGTGAGCCTGACGGTCCCACCACCGGTGTAACCGCTAACGGTGTCTATCGCGCCCTGGATCGTGGGGGTGTCGTTGCCGCCTGACGGGATGACGGAGAGTTCTCCGGCTCCACGGACCCAAGAGGGGCTGACAGTGAGGTCAAGCGCGTCGCTCCAGCCGTACTGGCCACCGTGGCCGTTGTGCACATAAACTTTGTAGCTACCTGCGGGAGTGTCGGAGGGGACGGTGAAGGCGACCGATACCGGCTCTACCTGCGTCCAGGTGCACTCTGTGAAGCTTCCGCCTGCTGCGGGCCGGATGTAGACGTGGCTCGCTGCGGTGCCGTGATTGGTTGAAATATTCTTGCCGAAGATGCGCTTGGTTTGCCCCGGCGCGGCGTATGGGCCGAGGGTGCCGACCCACTCCGTCTGGGTTTTGTTGATGCAGACAGGAGCGCTCGTTCCGGCTTCGTTTTCCGCCCAGACCAGGTACATCCCAAACGGGACATCCTCAGGAATGCTTGCCATAATGATGTTGTCGGAGTAGAGTTTCCACACCTTGCATTGGCGCATCACGCCGCCGTCAGGGGTCCATGCGTAGAGCCAGATCGTGGTGTCGGTCCCCGCGTCCACGCCGGTCCGGCTGGTGAACTTTGCGCCGGTGAACGTGACGGTTTCATCGGGCTTGGCGATTCGCGTCCACTCCGCGATCACGGGGGCGTTGGCCGCAGGGGTCGATGTGCCGAATGTCGCGCTATAAGCGTCACCGGGCGCGCTCGGAGCGCCTGCGGGCTGGTTCCACTCCGTTGGCGGTGGGAAGTTCACCGGTGGGTTCACCGTAAAGCCGGGGACGGCTGTGGCGATCAAAACTGCGGCAATAGCTGTAAGTGTGGCACGAATGCTCATGTTCGCTTTCTCCTTTGTATGTCCAAGGATCGTTGTCCTCAGTAATAGTATACGATATGCTTGAGCATGCCCACGTTGGCGCAAGCATGCTACATGCAGTTTATCACATTATTCCGCGGTTTGCATGGGATGAGCGATGTTTTTTGTGGCTGTGAATGGTAGGGATTAGCTTCGTGGGATTGGTGGGGGTTGGTTCTTGGGGTGGAGCGCACGTTTCGAGAGCCTCAACGTGATTGGTTTTAGGTTGATCTGTAATTGGAAGATTGGTGGGCGCGGTACGATCTCTCATATCTCACCCAAGTCAAACCCCTCACCCTGAGGCTCTCGAAGGGTGCGCTCCACAAATCAAAGGGCCTTATTACAAGAATCAGCATATCCTGATGTGTCTGTTTTGGGTATAACGCATTCTGGGTAAGGGGGCGGGCTGATTAGACCCGCCGGGATCGTTGGGAGATATTCTTAGCCGTGTCCGCCGCCCGGGGGACAACCTCCGGGGCCTCACGTGTGTGGGACTCGTCGGCCTGTGATGAAGCTCACGACGGCGCCGATCAGGGCGAGGACGATCGCTATGACTAAAAGCGCCCACACAATGCTGAGTGTCCATTTGGCTATCATGCCTATGACCCACAGGGCGAACAGCGCGGCGACGATGATCCAAAGTAGTCCTGTCATTGATGTCTCCTTCGAAAATATTTCTCATATTGTCTTTACCCCGTGTGAGCGGCGTAAACCTTGTGCCTGCCTCAGGCGTTATCCTGAGATGGATGGGATCGCTTATTTGGAGCTGGAGGGATTTGGGTGGAAACGGTATTGAGCTGGATTGGTCTTGTGGTTGGCGCGGCTGTGGCTGCGTTTGGAACTCTTGCGGGTGGCAGGGATGAGGGGGACGACGATCAAAGTTCGCCGGTCCTGCCCGTAGCACTCGCCTCACTTGCGGTTGTGGCGGTAGCGTTTCTGTTGACTCTGCCTCAAACTCCGCCGTTTTCGCTTGGGGGAAGGCTCGGCTGGGGGATTCTGGTCGGCGGGGTCGTGGGGACGGCTGCGGCGTGGCTGGCTTATCGATGTCGTTCGGCGTTTGCGGTCGTAGTTGCGCCTTCTGCTGCGCTTTTTGCTGTGAGCCTCTTGCTTGTTCTCTTTGCCGATTACCCCCAGGCGGCGCTCGGTGGGTTTTGGGTCGGCGCTGTGATTCCCGCGGTTGTCTTTGGGCTTGCGCTTGAGGGGTTTGATGCGCTTTGGGCGCTTTCTTCGCTCGTGCTGGGCTCCACTGTGCTTTTGGCGACGCTTCGGTACGACACGGTCGATGGCCGGCTGTGGTGGCGCGCGCCGCTTTTGGTGTTGGCCTCCGTGGTGATCGGATATGTGGCGGGGACGGCGCTTTCTCGGGGGCGGGAGTGGGTTGTGAGCCTCGTCACTGCGGTTGTGACCGTTGGGCTTGCGGCGGTGTTTGCCTGGAAGGTGTTTCCTGACTGGTCGCTTCTATTTGTGGTTGTTCTTGGGGTGTTGACTTACGCGCTTGTGGCTTGGATATCGTCGGTTCGCATCGAAGGTGGACAGGCCCCGGCGGTGGTGGCGCTTCTTGTGGTGGCACTTGCGGCGCTTGCGTTTCGCTCGATGGCGGGGTTTGGGGTGGGGCTTGCGGCGCTTGTATCGTTTGCGGTGCTGATACCTTTGGTTCGCTCTGGGGAACGGGCCATGGTGGTTGCTTCGGCGGTGTGGATCGGGCTTGGCGTGGCGCTGGTGCGGCTGTTTATGGAGGGGTTCGCCGATGAGCTTCGGGGGATCGACCTGCGGGCGTACTATACGCTGGTCGCACTTGTAGTTGGGGCTGTGTTCCCGCTTGTCGTCTCTTCGATGTTTCCTATGCCGGAGCTTCGGGCCCGGGTGTGGAGGGTCCCGAGCGCATGTGCGGCAGGGGCGTTTGCAGCTCTCGCCCCGCTTGTGGTGATGGTGGTCTGGGGGCCACGGGCGGTGCTCGGGTTTCTTGTGGGGACTATTGCGGCGAACGTGTTTTTGCTCTTTTCTGAAGTGGGGGCGGTCGAGGTTCGACGTGTCAGGGAGTCGCATTATCAGGTGTTGACGGCTGTCGCGCAGGTGTCGGCGGTGGTGTTCTCGGGGCTGGTGTTGCCGGTCTACGACGAGCCTCGGGCGACCAAGATCGCGGTGTTTGGAGCAGTTATCGTGCTCGGGTTTGCCTGGGCGGCGGTCTCGTGGGCCGTCTCGCGCAAGAGTGGGGAGGCCTGACAATGATCCGCAGCGTTGGACGAAAACCGTTTGTGGCGCTCGCCGTTGCGGCGGTCTGGGCGCTTGGGATGCTCGGCTACGCGATCTCGACCGAGACGCCGGTCGGGACGCTTGAGGGCAGGGTGGTCGGGGCCGACACGGGAAGGCCGATTGAGAGCGCGGAGGTGCGCCTGACCAAAGGGGCCGACGGGGAGGCCGTAAAGTCGGTCAAGACCGACGCCGCAGGCTTCTATAAGTTTAGCCAGATTCCGGCGGGCAAGTACCGGCTGGAGTCGTTTGCGAGGGTCCACAGTCTGAAGCCTTCTGAGATCGAAGTGGGCGAGGGGAGGCGCGAGAAGCTCAATCTCGAACTCGCGCCGGGGGATCCGTACTTCAACCTCTTCATCCACCAGCAGCTTTTTACAAGCGACGAGACGCCGGAGGTCGAGTTTGACGGCTTCAGCGAAGCGGACCAGGTAAGGCTCGTCGTCTACAAGATCGACCCGGACAAGGTGACCTTGCCTGAGGCCGCGCCTATCCGCGAGATGATCACACAGGGATGGGGGAGCTATGCGGGGGAGGTCGAAAGAAGCCCCGTGGTCGCTTCAAAGCAGGAGAAGACGGTCGATGTCACCGGGCGCGACAGCGAGGGGGCCTATCACCAGCGGGTGAGCCTGGGGCGGCTTGCTCCGGGGATATATGTCCTCACCGCGCGCTCCGGGAGGCTCGCTCAGACGGGGTGGATATCAGTAAGCGACCTCGCGCTTGTCACCAAAGAGAGCGGGAGCGATCTTCTGGCCTACGCGGTGCGGCCTGACTCAGGTGAGCCGGTTGTGGGGGCGCGGGTGAGCGTATTTGAGTCGGGGACGAGCGTCGCGGGCGGTGTGACGGGCTCGGACGGACTGCTCCTGACCAAACCCACTCGCCGAGTCGGGGAAAGCGGGGCCGAGACCGGACGCGAGAACAGGTTGATCGTGGGGCGGCAGGGGGAGTCGGTCGCCTTTTTGACTTCCTACTCCTATGAGCCTGAAGCCGGGGATACATCGATCTATTCCTATACCGACAGGCCGGTGTATCGGCCGGGGCAGCTGGTCAATTTCAAGGGGATCGTCCGCAGGTTCGCCGGGGACGCCTACCGGATGCCCGGGGGCGGCGAGGCGCGTGTGGAGGTCCGCGACAAGCGCGATACGCTGGTTTACGCCGAGAGTCTTAAGCTTGGCAGGTTTGGGTCGTTTGCGGGGAGCTTCAAGCTGGCCGACTATGCGGCGACCGGCGGGTATGATGTGACCTGTTCGTATAATGGGAAGGAACAGACGGCGTCGTTTAGCGTGGCTGAGTATCGCAAGCCCGAGTTTTCGGTGTCGGTCGAGATGCCGAAGAAACGATGCGCGCGCGGGGAACGCATAAAGGCGAAGATTCGGGCGACCTATTTCTTTGGAGCCCCTGTTGTTGGGGCAGAGGTGCATTATTCGGTCTATCGGTCGCAGTATTGGATGTGGCCGGGTGAGGAGGACGGCGAGTACTACGGCGAGGGCGAGTACTACGACGGCGGAGGCTACGGGGAGGCGGTCGTCGAAGGGACGGCGCGCACCGGGCCGGATGGCGTCGCGGAGGTGGAGTTCGTCGCCTACTGGCCCAGGGAACGGGAACTCTACTACACCGACGACCAGCAGTTTACGGTCTCTGCGAATGTGACCGATCAGAGCAGAAGTGAGGCAATGGGCGAGGGGGCGATCATTGCGACGCAGGGGACGTTCAGCCTGCGCGTTCAGCCCCTGCAGTATGTGGTTTCGGCTGGTGAGGAGTCCGTGGTTGAAGTCCGGGCGCTTGATTACGATGGCAAACCTCAGGCTGGGGTTGATGTCGAGGTTTCGGCCAATCTCACTGACTGGGACTCGGCAAACCATGAGGAGCGCTTCGAGCGGGTCGCGGGCGGGACTGTCCGCACCGACGGGGCGGGGCTGGCGCGGTTTTCGTTCAAGGTTGAGAAGCCCGGGTCTTATGTGATCCGCGTGCGTGCCAAAGACTCTAAGAGGCGCGAGATCAGGGGCTCGGAGTACGTCTGGGTGACGGGTGAGGGCGACTTTGGGGGGTACAACTACCCCGATCTGCAAGTGGTGCTCGACAAAAAGAGCTACAACCCCGGAGATGTCGCGCGGGTGATGATCAATACCAAGGCCAAGGGCGCGTCGGCACTTGTGACGGTGGAGGGGCGGCGGCTCTATGACTACAGGGTAGTCAAGCTTGCTGACAAGTCCACCGTGGTCGAGATTCCGATCAAGGCCGAGTACCGCCCGAACTTTTACGTGTCGGTCTGCTATGCGAGCAAGAAGCGGCTCGCGCAGGACGAGGCGCGGGCGAAGGTGTCGCTTGGCGAAAAGCTGATCAGCCTTTCTGTCACCCCCGACAAGCGTAAGTATCAGCCTGGGGAGACAGCGAATTACGTGATAAAGGCGCTCGATGGGCGGGGGAGGCCGGTGCAGGCGGAGGTGTCTGTGGGTGTGGTCGATGAGGCAATTTATGCGATTGCGCCGGACGACACGACCCCGATTCGCGACTTTTTCTATTCGGCCCAGCCCAATTCCGTAAGCACTCGCTACTCGTTCCCGAACGTGTATCTCTCAGGGGACAAGGGCGGGTTTACGGGCAAGGTGCGCAAGGACTTTCTCGACACCGCCTACTGGCGCGCCGATGTTGTGACCGACTCGCGGGGACTTGCGCGGGTGTCGGTGAAGCTTCCAGACAACTTGACTACCTGGCGGGCGACGGCTCGGGCTTGCACGGTGGACACGGCGGTCGGGCAGTGCGTTTCAAGCGTCGTCTGCACCAAGCCGCTGTTGGTTCGACTTGAGATACCTCGGTTCCTGGTGCAGGGTGACAGGGCGCTTGTCTCGGCGATTGTCCACAACTATACGTCCCGTGATGAACGGGTGAATGTGACGCTTCGCGCTCCGGGGCTGCGTGTAGAGGGGCACGCGAGCAGCCGGGTGCGTGTCGATCGCGACGGGACGGCTCGGGCAGAGTGGTGGGTTTCGGTTCTTGGGCCTGGGCCGGTGACGGTGTCGGCGTATGCGGTCGGCGAACGGGCGCAGGACGCGATGGAGCTTACAATCCCCGTTCGTCCGCACGGACAGAGGGAGGTCGAGACTCGCGTTGGGACGCTTTCAGGGGATACGACCTTTGAGAAGCTCGTTATTCGGGGGGACGCGGTCAGTGGGGCGAGCGAGATTCGGGTGAGAGTTGCGCCCTCGCTCGCGTCGTCGCTGATCGGAAGCCTCGACTACCTCGCCGCGTACCCCTACGGCTGTACAGAGCAGACTATGAGCGGGTTTTTGCCCGATGTCGTCATCTGGAGGATGCTGAAGAACCTCGGGATCGAGAACGAGGGGCTGAAGAAACGCCTGCCGGATATGGTCGGGCGAGGGCTGAACCGGCTCTACGACTTCCAGAACGAAAACGGCGGCTGGGGATGGTGCGAGTACGGCGAGGAAGATATCTGGATGACGGCGTACGTCGTCTACGGGCTGCAGACGGCGCGCGAGGCGGGGTTTGCGGTGAACGATGAGATTCTCAGGCAGGGTATCGACTACCTCGCACGGAAGGTCGCGGGGCAGAGCAAGGTTTCGCCGAATCTTTCCTATGCTGCCTACGTGCTCTCGATTGTGGGCAAAGCAGATGTCGCGCGGGCGAAGATCGATCTGATTACTCGAACGGGCGTGGGCGACACTTATGACACGGCGCTTGTGGCGCTTACGCTTGCCAATCTGGGACAGGGTGAGCGGGCTCGGGAATACTTGAGGCGGCTTTGGAGCGCTGCTGAGATCGACAGGGGAGAGGTTTACTGGAAGAGCAGGCGCGACTGGGATTATGATTCGTCCAATGTTGAAGTGACGGCGCTTGCGATGCAGGTCGTCAACCGGCTGACCCCCGAGGACCCAAGGCTTGCCGACATTATGCGCGGGATTATGCGCCGAAGGGCCTACAACCACTGGTCGTCGACTCGCGACACGGCTATGGTGATCTATGCCGCAAGCGACTACCTCGCCCGCACCAAAGAGCTTGGGGCCGACTGCAAAGTGACCGTGTTCGACAACGGCAGGGAGATCGGGGGCGCGCGCTTTGACAAGGCCTCGGTGTTCGCGCCGGAGCGGGAGATCGTCATCCGTCCGCGCGACGTTGGCAAAGGCTCAAACGTGATTCGTCTGGTGAAAGAGGGGACGGGGACGCTCTACTATACCATCGAGGCAACTCAGTATATAGAGCGCGACGACTCGCCGCGGACGATCACCGGCTCGGGGATCACCGTTTCCCGCGAGTATAGAAAGTTCGTCCCGAGGTGGAACGAGAGCCTGCGCTACAACGAGCTCTGGCCGTCTAACTCCATCAGTTCGAGGTTCCGAAGCGGCGACACGATGCAGGTCCGGGTGATAGTGAACTCGCCGCAGGAGTACCGGCACGTGTTGGTCGAGGACTATCTGCCCGCAGGTTGCGAGGCGTTTGACCGGGGGCGGATGGAGCCCTGGGAGTGGGACTATTGGTGGGCTGATATGGACGTGCGTGACGAACGGGTGTCGTTCTATGTAGACACGCTTCCCAAGGGCAAGTCGACGCTCCAATACGAGATGCGCGCATGGATTCCGGGCCGCTACAACGCGCCGGGGGCGCTGGTGCAGGCGATGTACCAGCCGGAGATCGCCGGGATTGGGGCTGCGAGTTTGATGGAGATTGGAGACTAGGGGTTGGGGGTTGGGAGATGGTGCCTCGCTCATCCTTCGACGGGGCTCAGGATGGCGGGTGCACAAGCTTCAATGGCTGCGCTTGTAGGGGCGGACCAGTGTGTCCGCCATTTCTCTGCGACGGAGAGTTTTTGGGCAGACACGTTGGTCTGCCCCTACGTGATCATTATGAGTAATTATCGCAAGACAATTTTGGTAGTGTCGGTTTTGGTGGTGCTTGGGCTTGTTTTCTGGGCGGCGTCTCAGCCTTCGCGGTGGAGGGTAGTCGCGGCTTATCGGACGGGTACGTCTGGGCGGAGTTCGGCGCAGGCGCATAACCTCCGGCTTGCGGTGCGGGGGCTTGATGGTCGGGTGATTCCGGCTGGAGGTGAGTTTTCGTTCAACCGTGCCGTTGGGTCGTGGTCGGCTGATCGGGGGTATGTGAAAGCGCCCGTGAGCTACAACGGCGAGCTGATTCCGAGCTGGGGCGGCGGGGTCTGTCAGGCCTCGACCACGCTCTACAACGCGGCGCTGCTTTCGGGGATGGAGATCGTGGAGCGGCACCGGCACCAGTTTCCGGCGCGCTACGCTCCGCCCGGGCAGGATGCGGCGGTCGCGCAGTATAACATCGACCTTCGGTTCAGGAACCCGTATCCGTGGCCGGTCAAGATCGAGGCGGAGGTTGCGGGAGATCAGGTCGTCTGCCGCGTGCTTGCGCAGGGGAAGACCGGGAAGACGTTTTCAGTCGAGCGGGAGGTGCGCAAGGTGATCGAGCCGACGGAGGTCGTTCGCACGGGGAGGAACTCGTCCGGCAGGCGCTGGCACGTGGTCAATCACGGTGCGCCGGGGCTGCGCGTTGCGGTTTATCGGCGGGTGACGGAAAATGGCCGGTCATCGCGCTCGCTTGTGTCTCAGGATACTTATCCGCCGGTGAATCGGTTGGTTGAGAGTCGGTGAGGGTTTGTGTGCTATTTACTGGAAGGAACCCCAGAGGGAATAGACTAAGGAGTATGCAAGCCAGCTCCTTGTAGCGGCTCTCAAACAGAGGAAAGGACGCTTTGATATGATCGCAGTTCAGGAATTGACCAAGTAAGCTTTCGATAAGTACGGCACGTTCGAAAATCTGGTTTCGCTCAACACACCGCCGCTATTTGATGGGGAGACCATCAAGTTTTGGCCGGACTGCGGAGGGGTGCTGGATATGAGCGGCGGATGCTCAGCCAAGGCGGCGTTCGGTATCTGTCAGGTAGGCTGGCGGGATTTGAATATCGATGTGAGTGAGATTCATGTGGGGACGGGTGAGGTGATAATGCCGATCGACGGCGATATCTACTGCCATGTAGCTCCGCCGACAGATGACGCGCAGTTTCCGGCTGATCGTGCGGAGATGTTTCGGGTGCCTCAGGGAACTATGCTCGTGTTGAAGCCAGGCATCTGGCACCACGCGCCGTTTTCCACACAGCCGGGCAAGAGGGTCAACACCCTGATCGTTTTGCCTGAGTACACCTACAGGGATGACTGCCAGGTTCGGGAGTTGGAGAATCCGGTAGAGGTAGGATGATAGCCCCGCAGACAACTTTTCCTGCCCGGTGAGGAGGGCTCATCCTTCGTGCTTCGACAGGCTCAGCACGGCTTGGGATGGCCCTCTCTACGGCTCTAAAGTATTAGTTGTGCGGCACGTACTTCAGCACCCGGTTGTTTCCGCTGTCCAGGACGAATACGCCGCCGGCGGAGTCTACTTTGACCCAGATCGGGCCGTCGTGGCCGCCGGGGCCGGAGGCGGCTGTTTCCCAGCTTGTCAGGGGGCTTCCGGTGTTGGTTAGCTTGAATATCCTGGTCGTGGTCACGTCGGCTATGTAGATATTGCCGGAAGGGTCGACGTCGATGCCGCTTGGGTTCTGTATGCCACGGGTGGCGAGGTTGATCGTTATGACGGGTGTGCGGTCGGTGCTGTTATACTTGATGACGACCCTTCGCGCCCTGTCGGCGACGTAGACGTAGCCGGAGGAGTCGATTGCGACGCCGGTCGGGTCTTCGAGCTCGCCTGGCCCGCCTACCCAGAAGCCGCCTGTTGTTTGGTTGACTATGCGCACCACTGAGGGGTATCCGGTGTTGGTCGGGTTGCTGGCGTAGATAGTTGTGCCGGTCACGTCGATATCGAAGCCGGGGAATGTGCTGATCCCCCAGTTCAGGCTCGAACCCGTCGATGTGCGCTTGTAGATCCGGTTGTAGTAGCCGCCCGGGCCGTAGAGCACGAACACGTCGCCCGCGGAGTTGACAGCGATCGGGCCAGCGTCTCCCGCCGCGACGATGTTGCTTGCGGTCGACCATTGGTCGAGGAAGAGCCCGTTGTTTGCGAATCGCTGGACTAGCCGGTTCCCTGAGTCGGAGACGTAGACTCTGCCTGATGAGTCGAGCGCGATACCCGTCGGGTCGCGGAACTGCCCCCTGCCGGAGCCCTCACTTCCCCATACCGCAGCGAGGCTGTAGCCGCCGGAAGACGGGCCGCCGGAGGCTGACCAGGGGACGACGATCAACTCGGCTGAGTCGGTCTTGGTGCTATCTGTGACGCTTGTCGCGACTGCGTGGTATGTGCCGGGGGTGCTCGGCGCGGTGTAGAGTCCGCTTGCGTTGATCGAGCCGCCGCCTTCTTCCTGAACGTCCCAGGTGACGGTTCCGCCGCTCACTGAGAGCTGAACGGAGCTGCTTGTGGGTGTGACCGCGGGGTCCGGGGAGATCGTGATCCCACTTCCGCCCGGTGTGCCTCCTCCGCCGCCGCTCGTTCCGCCATCACCGCCGCAGCCGTTGAGCGCGAGGGCAAGAATCGCAAGTATTGAATAGGTGAATGTCCGCATGAGGTTCCCCTGATGACAAGCTAACGGTTGAACGATAACCTATCAGGCAGGAGGTTGTCAAGTGTGGTATAATGTACCGTAACACTCAATTGTACAATTCGTAAGGTAGGTGTCGATATGACTACGGTTACTACCGCTGAAGCGAGAAACCAGCTCGCAGAATTGATCAACCGCGCGGCCTATGGCAAGGAACGGGTTGTGTTTACTCGTCGAGGCAAGGAACTGGCGGCGCTTGTTCCTATGGAAGACCTTGCGCTGCTCGAAAGGCTGATTGAAGAGCTTGAGGACCGGCTGGATGTCGAAGTGGTGAAGAAACGGCTTGCGGAAACTGAAAGCACGGTTTCGCTGGACGAACTCAGATCTGAACTTGGGCTGTGAGATACAAGGTAAGGGTGACATCCGGCGCGCGTCGGGAGATCAAAAAACTGCCGCGTGACGCCCAAAAATTGCTGACCGATGCTATTGCCGCGCTCGCGGACGATCCTCGACCATCCGTGTCAAAGAAGCTCGGCGGAATAGACTCGTGCTACAGAGTGCGACAGGGCGACTATCGCGTTGTGTATGTTGTCCAGGACGAAAAAGTTGTCGTTCTCATCGTGCGCGTCGGGCATCGTCGCGAGGTCTATGACCACATTGGTGATATTGCCAGGGAGCGGACCAGGTCGGATAGTCCCGGCGAATCATAGACTCTTTACGAACTCCAGCACCTCGTCGACGTGGCCTTCTACTTTTACTTTGGGGTAGATCTTGCGGACCGTGCCGTGTTTGTCGATGATGAAGGTGGTGCGCTCTACTCCCATATAGTTCTTGCCGTAGTTGATTTTCTCTTTCCAGACGCCGTAGCTCTCTACGACGGTTTTCTCTTCGTCGGCAAGGAGAGGGAAGGGGAGATGGAACTTTTCGGCGAACTTCTCGTGGCTTGCTACGCTGTCCGTGCTGACGCCGAGGATCGCCGTATTGGCCGCTTTGAACTCTGCTTCAAGATCACGGAAGAAGCAGGCTTCTTTCGTGCAGCCAGGCGTATCATCCTTAGGATAGAAATATAGTATAACATTCTGTTTGTCCTCGAAGTCCCGAAGCGATATGGTCTTGCCGCCGATTGTCGGAAGCGAGAACTCCGGCGCTTTCTGTCCTTCTGTTATCATGTTCGGTGTCCCTTCTGTAATTCTATAGCCAATAGCTGATGGCGCTATGTTCGCGACCGACGGGTCGAACGATCTTGTGCTTGCCGGGAATATGAGCAGCCAGATCGTTGCGGCGGCGGATATCGCGATCGCGGTCGCCGTGGGCCATGTGAGGCTGACAACGGGCGACTGCTTCGGGCGCTGCATAAACATCATCACGGTCACGCGCAGGTAGTAATAGGCCGATATGATCGACGTAACAACCGCTGCTATAACCAAACCGATCATACCCGCTCGGTAGGCGCCCACAAACACGAATACCTTGGCGGTGAACCCGGCCGTCGGGGGAAGACCGGCGAGCGCGAACATGAAAAGCCCCATCGCAGTCGCAAGTGCGGGGTGGTTCCAGAAAAGCCCCGCGTAGTCGTCGAGCGCGGTGGCTTCGTCGCCCTTCTTGGTGACTGCGGTGACGACCGCCCACGCGCCGATGTTCATGAAGGCGTAGGTGATCAGATAGAACGGGATGCTCTGTATGGCGAGCTCGTTTGCGCCTGTCTTGCCCGCAAGGGTGTTTGCGGCGGTTACGGCGACCAGTATGTAGCCGGCGTGGGCGATGCTGGAATAGGCGAGCAGGCGCTTGATCGATGATTGGGTGATCGCGAGCACATTTCCAACGATCATCGTGAGGACGGCGATTAGCCATATCGCGTCGACCCAGACAGGCTGGATCGTCGGGAAAGCTATGAGAAGCACACGCAAAAGCGCGGCAAAGGCGGCGGCTTTGGTCCCAACCGACATAAACGCCGTGACCGAGGTCGGCGCGCCCTCGTAGACGTCGGGGGTCCACATCTGGAACGGGACTACCGCGACTTTGAAGCCGAGACCCACTATGATGAGCGCGGCTCCGGCGTAGAGCAGGGTGTTCGCGGGGGCTTGTGCGATCTCAGGGAGTGAGAGAGAGCCCGTCGCGCCGTAGACCAGCGCCGAGCCGTAGACCAGAAACGCCGAGGCGAACGAGCCGAGCAGGAAATACTTCATCCCAGCTTCCTGGGAGGTCGCTCGATGGCGGGCGATGCACGTGAGCACGTAAAGCGCAATCGAAAGCACCTCAAGGGAGAGGAAGATCATTATCAGGTTCGAGCTTGCGGCCATCAGGAGCATGCCAAGCGTCGAGAGCATTATCAGGCCGTAATACTCGCCCTGGGGAAGCTCCTCTCTGCGGGAGTAATCGACTGACAAGAGTATCGCAAGCGCGGTTCCGATGAGTATCGCGATGTTGACCAGAATCGTGAAGTTGTCGCTTACGAGCATTCCGTTGAAGGCAACGGTTGGACGGTTCCAGAGCAGCACTTCGACGACTATCACAAGCGCCACTGCGGCAAATGAGCCCCAGGGAATGGCGCGGCGCATCCAGCCCCGGGTGAAAGCGCCTATTAATAGCACCTTCATTGCGGCGATTAGGAGCAGAAGCTCGGGGATGAGAATCAGCCAGTTGTCGAGTGGGATTCTCATCTTTTCGTCTCCTGCTCGGTGTGGGATCGCAGATCCCGGCTTGCCTTTTCCGGCGCGGATTGCAAATCCGCCCGAACACGAATCTGGGCTTGTTTGATCGTCTGGACGAGCGCGTGTGCCGACTGCGACGTTCGCGCGAGCATCGGGCCGGGTAGGAGGCCGAGGAGCACTATGAACAGGGCGACCGGGGCCAGGACGAATAGCTCCCGGACGGAGAGGTCGCGCATTGTTTTTACGTCCGGGTTTTCGGTCGGACCCTGCATAACTCGGCCAAAGAGCCAGAGCACGTAGACCGCGGCGAAGACTACTCCGCTTGCCGCAAGGAAGGCGAAGAGCCAGCCCTTGGCGGCGAAGGCCCCGACAATTACCAAAAACTCACCGGGGAAGTTGGATAGCCCCGGCAGGCCGAGCGAGGCCAGGGATGCGATCATGAAGAGTGCGCCGAAGGCGGGCATCACACGCCATACGCCGCCGAAGTCGGCGAGCATTCGAGTGTGGCGGCGGTCGTAGATCATTCCTACACACAGGAACAGAGCGCCTGTCGCGAGGCCGTGGGCGACCATTACGATCAGCGCGCCCTGGATTCCTTCCATATTGAAGGCGAAAATGCCGAGCACGACGAACCCGAGGTGGCTTACGCTTGAATAGGCGACCAGGCGCTTCATGTCGGGCTGGACGTAGGCGACTAGAGCGCCGTAGATGATGCCGATTACGCCCAAGGTCGCCATTAGAGGCGCAAACGTGACTGAGGCCTCAGGGAAAAGCGGCAGGCAGAATCGCAAAAACCCGTATGCGCCCATTTTTAGCAACACGCCAGCGAGGATCACGCTTCCGGCGGTTGGGGCCTCGGTGTGAGCGTCGGGGAGCCATGTGTGGAACGGGAAGATCGGCACCTTGATCGCAAACGCCAGGCCGAAGGCCAGGAACAGCCAGTATTGCAGGCCGTAGGGGACCCCGGCTCGGGCGAGCTCAACTACGTCGAATGTGACGCCTGCGGGGCTTGTCAGGCCGAGATAGACGATCCCCGCGAGCATGAGCAGGCTTCCGACGAGCGTGTATATGAAGAACTTGATCGAGGCGTAGACTCGGTTGCCGCTGCCCCAGACGCCGATCAGGAAATACATCGGGATCAGCATCGCGTCCCAGAATACGTAGAAGAGTATCAGGTCGAGCGAGAGGAGCACTCCGAGCATCGCGCCTTCGAGAAGGAGCAATGTGAAGTAGAACTCACGGGCGCGCTCGGTGATACCGCGCCATGACGCCAGCATCGCGACCGGCGTGAGAAACGTCGCCAATAGCACGAGCATCAGGCTGATTCCGTCGATGCCGAGGTGGTAGTTGATCGCGTACTGGGTCGCCCCATCGACTATTCTTGGGAGGATCTGCACCCAGGGACGGAACTCCTCAAATTGAAACGCGGCTGTTCTTGAGTTGAACCAGAAGAATAGCGGGACGGAGAGCGCGAACGTCGCGAGGCTCGCAAGAAGCGTGAACCATCGGATCAGCGCGTCGTGTCGCCTTGGGATCAGAAGCGTCACAAGGCCTGCGGCGATTGGCAGGAATATGAGAATTGAGAGAATGTAGTCTTTCATCTGCCTATCACCAGGTATCCTACAAGAATGATTGCGCCGAGGAAGATCGCGAGCGCGTAGTTTCTGATATAGCCGGTTTCAATCCGCCTGCCGATGATCGAGAGGCCTCCCACGGCGCGGGCGAGGCCGTTTACGGTGCCGTCGATTATGACGGAGTCTACGAACTTCCAGAGAAACGCGGCGAACGCCTTGCCCGGCCGGACAAATACGGCGTTATAGAGCTCATCTACCCAGTATTTGTTTACAAGAGTGCTGTAAACGGCGGGGGCGCGCTCCGCCATTTTTGCCGCCGTGCCGGGTTTGACTATGTAGAAATACCACGCGGTTGCGAGGCCGATCACCCCTACGGCTATTGCGGCGGCCATGAGCGTATAGGCAAGGGTCGTTGAGACTGCGGGGTGCTCTCCTACGGCGATTGCGGGGGCAAGGAACCTGCCGATTATGTTCGCCCAACTCGCGCCGTGCGCGCCGAGGAACTCGGGGATTCCGACCACACCTGCAAACGCTGCGCCGATGGCCAGGAGCACGAGCGGAGCGGTCATCGATCTCGGTGACTCGTGGGCGTGCTCCCAGCGCTCTTGGCTCATTTTTCGCTCACCGTGGAACGTCTTGAAGAACAGCCTGAACATATAGAAAGCCGTTAGAAGCGACGTCGCGAGGCCAAGCGCGTAGATCACGGGGTGGCCGCTGGAGTATGCGCCGAGGAGGATCTCATCTTTGCTGAAGAACCCTGAGAGGGGCGGGATTCCGGCGATCGCGAGCGCGGCGATGAGCATCGTCCAATAGGTGACGGGCATTTTGGGCTTTAGGCCGCCCATTGCGCGCATGTCGGTGTCGCCGTCGAGCGCGTGCATCACGCTTCCGGCTCCAAGGAAGAGAAGCGCCTTGAAAAACGCGTGGGTCATGAGGTGGAAAAGCCCCGCCGCAAACGCCCCGACGCCGACTCCGACGAACATAAGCCCGATCTGGCTGATCGTTGAGTAGGCGAGCACGCGCTTGATGTCGTTGTTGACGAGCGCGATCGTGGCGGCAAATAGTGCCGTTACAGCGCCGACAGTGGCGACGAGGGTCATCACTTCGGGCACTTGGATGAACATCGGGCTTGAACGGGCGATCAGGTAGACGCCCGCGGTGACCATCGTCGCGGCATGGATCAGGGCGCTCACGGGCGTCGGGCCTTCCATCGCGTCGGGGAGCCACACGTAGAGCGGGATTTGGGCTGATTTGCCTATTGCACCGATAAAGAGCAGCGTAGTGATCACGATTATACTTGCTTTGGCGACTCCTGCGGCTGCGGCGAATGCGGGATCGAAGGCGAGCGTGCCGAATGTGAGATAAATTAGAATAACCCCGAGCGTGAAGCCTACGTCGCCGATTCGGGTGGTGATAAACGCCTTGCGTCCAGCGGCGACTGCCTCGGGTTTGTGATACCAGAAGCTGATCAAGAGAAACGAACAGATTCCGACCAGTTCCCATCCCACGAACATCAGGAGATAGTTGCTCGCCATCACCAATATTAGCATCGAGGCTACGAACAGGTTCATGTAGGTAAAGAAGCGGGAGAAGCCCTCGTCATGGCCCATGTAGCCGGTCGAGTAGATGTGTATGAGCAGGCCGACGCCGGTCACTACGAGCATCATCAGAAGCGATAGAGGGTCGATGAGTATGCTCATCTCGGCCCGGAAGCTGCCTGCGAATATCCAGTTGTAGAGCAGGTTCGTCACGTGGCGATCGGCTGCCGGGAGGCGCATAATCTGGAGGAAGACCGCGACCGAGACGCCAAACGACCCCGCGACGAGCGCACAGGCGATGAAGCCCACGAGCTTTCTCGGCAGGAAGCGTCCAAATATTCCATTTATTATCGCGCCCAGGAGCGGAAGCCCCGGCACGAGCCAAGCGTAGGTCATGATTCTTCCTTTGTCAGAATCGGGGTTGGGGGTTAGGGGCTGGGGGATGGTGCTTGCGAAACTTGAGAGATTGTACCGCGCTCATCCTTCGTGCTTTGAGAGCCTCAGCATGGCTCAGGATGGCGGTTTCACCATCTGTGCTTCGGGACGAAAAGGTGTCCCGAAGTTTACCAGCAGACCTCAGTGGTACAACCTATCAAGATGCGTCAGCTCCAACCCTAACCCCTATCCTCTCACCCCTCACCCTTTCATCTCACTTAGATCATCCACGTTCACGTCGCCTCTTGATTTGAAGATGGCGACGATGATGCCGAGGCCGACGGCTACTTCGGCGGCGGCTACGGTCATTATTATGAAGACGAATATGTGTCCGTCCATTCGGTTCAGGTAGCGCGAGAAGCTGATGAAGGCGAGGTTCGCCGAGTTTAGCATCAGTTCGATCGACATAAACATGATGATCGGGTTGCGCCTTATCAATACCCCGACCGCGCCTATGGTGAAAAGCATCGCCGAGAGGCCCACGTAGTAGGTGATGGGAAGCATCAGTCTTCCCTCCTTCTGGCAAGGACTATCGAGCCGACCATCGCTATCAATAAGAGCACGCTTGTTACTTCGAATGGCAGTAGATACTGTGAATAGAGCAGCAGGCCTATCGGTTTTGATGTGCCGAAACTCTCGGCGAGCGCTCCGGCCCTCGGGGTCGCGATCGACCCTGAGCCTGCTATTGCGGCGAACTCGAGCATTAGCACTACGGCGAGCGCGACGGCTATCCATTTTTGTGCGGGTAGCTTGTCGCGCACGCTTTCGATCGCGCCGGTCAGGTTCAGGATCATCACTACAAAGAGAAAAAGCACCATAATCGCGCCCGCGTAGACGAGTATCTGCAAAAACGCGATGAACTGCGCGGCGAGCACGAGGTAGAACATCGCAAGCGCGAAAAAGTTCGTGACGAGATACATCACGGCGTGGATAGGGTTCTTGGCCGTTATGACGGCTATCCCAGAGACTACGGCGACTAATCCCAGTATGACAAACGCGAAGAGTTCGAAGCTCACGGCTCCACCGTCCCTTCGAGCCTGCGCCGTCTTAGCTCCTGTTCGCGCGCGAAAGCCTTGTGCCTGAGTGTGTAGGAAACCGCGTAGGACAGGCCGAAGAACGCCGCTGTGCTGAGGATCACGCTTGCGATTGAGAGCACGAGCGTGGGGTTGCCGGGGGTGAAGGCTAGAATCGCCGCTGTTACGACCACGTTTGCGAGTGCGATCGGGAGCGATGCCTTCCACCCAAGCTTCATCAACTGGTCAAAGCGCACCCGAGGCCACGTGCCACGAATCCACATGAAGAAGTAGAGGACGGCGAGCAGCTTCATGCCAAACCAGATAGGCCCGAGCCACGCGATGTCGTTCCAGAAAAGACGGTATCCACCGAGAAAGAAGGTGACGGAGATCGCGCTCACCGTCACCATGTTCAGATACTCGGCCATGAAAAACATAGCGAACCTGAAGCTTGAATACTCGGTGTGGTAGCCGCCGACCAACTCCTGCTCGGCCTCGGGAAGGTCGAACGGCGCGCGGTTGGTTTCGGCGATTCCCGACATCAGGTGGATCACAAACGCCAAAAACTGAGGGATGATGAACCAGATGTAGGGATGCGCCTGCGATTCGACCACGCCGGTTAGCCGAAGCGTCCCGGCGAGCATCAGCGGGCCGACCAGCGCTACCCCCAGAGGCAGTTCGTAGGAGAGCATCTGAGCCGATGAGCGCATCCCGCCGAGTAGAGAGTATTTGTTGGCCGACGACCAGCCCGCAAGGACGATTCCGTAGACCCCAAGCGACGAGAGGGCAAGTACGAGGAGTATCCCCGCGTCTAGCTCCGGCACGTAGAACCCTCCGGGGCCGCGGTAGGCTCCCATTATCTGAAGCGCAAAGCTCCGGGGGCCGATTGTGACCGTGCCGCCGATGGGGATCGCCGCGATGGAAAGGAGCGCGGGGACCATCATCATCATCGGCGCGAGGCGATAGACCCACTTGTCGACCAGCGCGGGCGTCACTTCTTCTTTCATGATGAGCTTGAGCGCGTCGGCGATCGGCTGCAGCAGGCCAAACGGGCCAACGCGGTTGGGGCCGAGCCTGATCTGGATGTCGGCGATGACTTTCCGCTCAAGCCAGATGAGCACAGGCACCATCATCATCCAAAGCGCGAAAACGACGATTACTAGAGCGAGCTTTATTAAGATGTAGATTACGAGCTCAGGCAGGGTTTGGATTGGGGTTGGGGCTGGGGGTTAGGGATTGGGGGCCGGACTGGCGAGACTTGAAAGGCTGTACCACTTTCGTTGTTTCGGGGACCCCGTCTCCGAAACCCATCTCTCACCAAGTGGTACAATCTATCAAGCTGCACCAACCCCTAACCCCTAACCCCCAGCCCCTCCTCCCGCCTCTCTTAGTGCAAACCCCGCATCGCCTTTGAACGGGCATCCCCGCTCGCGGACGTGGGTTTCGTATTCTTCTCTGAAATGCTTGATGCTTGATAGTATAGGTGCGGCTGATGCGTCGCCCAGGCCGCAGAAGCTTCGTCCGTTGATGCTGTTTGCAACGTCGACCAGACGGTCTATGTAGCCGATCTTCCCTGCGCCGTCCTCGATGCTTTCCAGCATATCGACCATCCAGCCCGTGCCTTCGCGGCAGGGGGTGCATTTTCCGCAGGACTCGTGTCCGTAGAAACGCGCCATGTTGAGCGTCGCGCGGACGATGCAGGTGTCTTCGTTTAACACCATAAACCCAGCCGAACCCAGCATACTCCCGGCGGCCATCAGCGCTTCGAAATCCAGCGCGACGTCCAGGCTCTCTTCGGTCAGCATCGGGACAGACGAGCCACCCGGGATGAACGCCTTTAGGTTCTTGCCGTCGAGGACTCCACCCGCGTGCTCGAATATCAGCGCGCGCGCGGTGACGCCCATCGGAAGCTCGTAGTTGCCGGGGCGATTCACGTGTCCGCTCACGCAGAATACTTTGGTGCCGGGGCTCTTCTCTGTGCCAACTGATCTGAACCAATCGGGGCCATTGTTTATGATATGCGGCACGTTTGCGAGCGTTTCGACGTTGTTGATGACGGTCGGGCTGTCGTAGATCCCCTTGATCGCGGGGAACGGCGGACGGAACCTCGGCTCGCCGCGCACACCGGCAAGTGAGTTCAAAAGCGCCGACTCCTCGCCGCAGATATATGCGCCAGCGCCACGGTGGATCTGGATGTCGATATCCGTGTCGCTTTCAAATATGCCGTGCCCGAGAAAACCCTTGGCGTAAGCCTCCGATAGAGCTTTGTTAAGTGTCTTTATCGGCTGGGTGAACTCGCCCCGGACGTAGATGAACGCCCGCTTCGCGCCGATTGCCCTGCAGCAGATCGCCATCCCCTCGATGAGCTGGTGAGGGTTGCGGAGCATCAGTTCTCGGTCTTTGAACGTGCCGGGCTCGCTTTCGTCGGCGTTGCAGCAGAGATACTTCGCAAGTGAGGGGTCTTTGGGGATAAACGCCCATTTCTTGCCCGTTGGAAACCCCGCGCCGCCTCGGCCACGGAGGCCGGACTTTGAGACTACATCTATTATCTCTTCTGGATGCATATCTTTGACCGTGCGTTCGAGCGCCTTGTAACCGCCTTCGCGCAGGTAGACGTCGATCTGGTCGATATCGGGCACATCGATGTGTTTGAAGACGATTTGCATAGGCTAACCCTGCGCCTCTCTTCGAAGGCTCTCGATGATCCCGTCGAGCTTTTCAGGCGTGAGGTCCTCGTAGTAGGTGTCGCCGACCATCATCACCGGGGCCTTGCCGCACGCGCCCAGACACTCGACCGTTCGAAGGGTGAAGAGCCCGTCGGGAGTTGTCTCACCGACCTTGATCCCAAGCTTGCGCGAGAGGTGTTCAACCAGGCTCTCGGCTCCAAGGAGCGCGCAGGACAGCGTCTTGCACACATCAAGAACGTAGCGGCCAACTGGGCGCTCGAAGTACATGGAATAGAATGTCGCGACGCCTACTACGTCGGAATAAGGCATCTCAAGGAGCTTGGCGACCTCGCCCATACCTTCGTCAGTCAGCCGTCCATCTTCTTCCTGGACGACGTACAGTGCCGGCATTACCGCCGATCGCCTGTCGGGGTAGCTGTCTCTGCTTTCAATTATTTTGGTTCTAGCCTGCTCTGATAACATAACACCTGTCCGCTTGAGGAAGATTACCCCCATACAACCTCAGCAAAACATACTATTCCCAGTCAAGCGCACCCTTGCGCCAGACATACACGTACCCAACCGCAAGGACTGCGACAAACGCGATGATCTCGGCGAAGAGAAATCCTCTTGCGCCACTGTTGGACAGATATATAACGGCCCAGGGGTACAGGAATATGATCTCGATGTCGAAGAGTATGAAAAGCATCGCTACGAGGTAGTATCTGATCGGAAACCTGCCGCGTGTGCCGCCGATGGGAGCCATCCCCGATTCATACGGCGCGAGCTTATCCGGGTTCGGTCGCTGCGGGCCGAGCACGTGTGAGAGCACAAGTGATATCGTCGCAAACCCAACAGCTACTACAAACAAAATGACAAATGGAATATACTGAATGAGCATTCTCCCCACCTCCTCGCAAATGGCGCTTTGTGCCATTTTTCATTTCCGTTGTGATGATAGCCGTCAGCAGCGCGGTTTGTGCGATGCGAGAGGTTCCGTCACACCTCCGCAGTCGGTATTCCCCCGCTCCAGACTCATCAAAACATTGTGCAAAGCTTACAAGTAGTATTGACAGCAACTGCATCTAATTGGTAATCTTTCTATAGTTGCTGGGCTTATTCCTTTGAGAAATGTGCTGTACTCGAAATATTACCTGGCACCCCGGAACATTTCACGTAGACAAGCAGTCTGTAATAACGAATTAAACTCCAAAAAGAGTCTGCAATGCCGAACTTAAGCACACTAAGTATTCCGATATCGAGAAAGGAGCGTATACACAATGCGTAGAAAAGGCTTCACACTAATTGAGCTATTGGTGGTCATCGCCATCATAGCTATTCTCGCAGCGATTCTGTTCCCTGCGTTCGTAGGAGCACGGGAGAAGGCTCGCCAGGCAAGCTGTATCAGCAACCTGAGTCAGCTTACCAAGTCCATGAAGATGTATCTGGACGATTGGCAGCAGAGGTATCCCAGCGGAGGCGCCCTAAACGAACTTAGAGATGGCAGGGCAATTGTGAACGGAGTGCAGGATTATAGCGCATGGATGTGGTTTAAGGGGAGGTGGACACAACCGGGCGCGTTCCTGTACATCAACCCAGGTCCTCCTCCTACAGCGAAATGGACGTGGAGAGCTGAGCCTTCTTTGGGAACCCTCTGGAGATACACCAACAAGGCCCGCAAGATCTATGTCTGCCCATCAGATAAGCACTCCAAAGTGGGCTGGTGGACAAATCAGGGGCTTTTTGCTCTAAGCTATGACGTGAACTCTTCACTGGTGATGTCGGTTCAGAGCTACGGCGGTCGAGAGAATGTGGGAAGCGCCTCGGGTACTGCGTTTGACTCAGAGGTTGTCAGACCTACCAAGACCGTCATGTTTGCCGACCACGGGGACGGGTCTTTGAATAGTCAACAGGATTTTCTGGCAGCCAACGGGGGCAAGCCGGTTCAGACTCCGTGCTTTGATGGCATATACAGATGGTGGCAGGAAGCGCCTACTCCCGTGCACACCGGCGGGCAAAACTGGTCGTTCTGCGACGGTCATGTGAAGTGGCTGTCACTGAAGCAGTACCGAACGATTTCCTTCTTCAGAAGCGGAAACAAGCACAAGGACACTGAC
>JBBRAE010000028.1:0-36668 GCA_038207085.1 Armatimonadota bacterium | reverse complement strand
TGGCGCTCATCCGGCTGCTGGTAAGCTCCGGCAAGAAAGACGATGCGCGCAAAGAGCTCGAAGCGCTCGGCAAGCTGAAGCTTGATACGGATACGGCGGATGCGGTGAAAAAGCTTGAGAGCGAGATCGGAAAGTAATACTAAACCTATGGGTTAACAGGCGGCTGCCAGGGCCAGCGACCCTCCAGTTCGAGTTGTAGCAATGAGCGTGCCGACGAAGATCACAATAACCCCGAGGGCGTCGACTGCGGTTCCGACTGTGGCCATAACTTCGCGATAAGAGAACACACCGGGACTCCTTGCTTCACGTTATGAGGAGTATACCCGGTGGGCTGGTGGTTTATCGGATTCAGGCGACGTTCATGCCGACGCGGGGCATTCGGACGAAGTGCCGCAGGTGGTGGCGGCGTTTGACCAGCCTTACGACCAGGCCGTTTCCTG
This sequence comes from Armatimonadota bacterium, assembly GCA_038207085.1. Lineage (GTDB taxonomy): Bacteria > Armatimonadota > UBA5829 > UBA5829 > DTLH01 > JBBRAE01. The sequence continues at coordinate 36,228 of JBBRAE010000028.1, read as the reverse complement.
TGCATCGGACGGTGGTGCGGTCCATCAGGTTATACATCAAGATCCAGCCGCGGCCGTGTTCGTTGTCGTGATCGGGGAGCACGCAGGGGATTTCCACATCGGAGGTCTTTCCCTCGTCCTCGACCTCTATGATCAGACGATAAGGCGTCACCCTACAGCGGACGTATACTCGACCATCACCGATCGCGGGCCTACCATGGCAGACAGCGTTGGTGACAGCCTCACCTACGGCGACCTCGATGTCTTTGCAGTCGTTGCCATCGAACCCAGCCCCAAACGCAAGCTGGCTGATTCCGTGTCGAACAAACTGCACGTACTTGCCATCTGTGGGGATCTGAAACTCTACATCGGTAGGAAGAACGACTGCCATCTGAACTCAACCCTCCATCACACTGCCGCTGGCGACAATCAGCCAGACTCAACTATATGATACCCGTGCCAAGCCGGCTGTCAAACAGGCAGGCTTGTCGTGGGCAAGAGAAAAACGCACGAGCTGATTATCCCCAGGCAGGCGAGCGATTAAACCGAGTGCAGGCAGCACTTCACGCACCGATACGCGTCTGGGAAGAGCCGACTTCTGTGATCGCCCACACCCCGGCGCGCTTCTCAATCAGATAGCTGACGTAAGCGACGCTGAGATCTCCGTTCGGGCCATAGAACAGGTGCTTGCCGTAGAGGATATACTTGTCGTCGCCGCGCTTTCGCAAGCTTTCAAGAGTGAAGTCAACTGTCTGCGTGGCGTTGATGGCGTCTTGGGTCATCGCAATGTAGTCGTCTGCGCTCACGGTGTAGGAGTAACTGCCGTCAAGGAGCACGTCTATCTTGTCTCCCGTGCGCACGTGGCGAAGGAGCTGGTCGGGGCTCTGATCGATCCAGGCAAACCTGATATCGGCGACCGCACTTTCGATGGTATCGGTCGCGGGACGAGTGAGATAGTAGCCGCCCCCTGAGTTCACGGTAGAAAGCACTACGGAAACCTCGACGTAGGGGGAAGCTGTGTAGCTCTGAACGCTCACACTGGAAGACGAGATATATGGGAAGTAGCCGTAGTGGTAATACATCGACCTGCGGCTACCGGAGCCGTTCGAGAACGTCCAGTGGCCGTAATTGCAGGGAAAGTTGTGGACTGAGGGCCAGCCCTCGCTGTAGCGACTGTAACTTCCGGTGCGGTGGGTGCGATAATTTGGTGAGCTGTAGGTGACTCCTGGCCGCTCGGGGTTGCGCGCGCGGTCGATGGTCCGGTACGAACCCTGCTGTCTTGCTGACGGGGTGATGGGAACGCTTCGACCGATTGTTCCGGTGAACGACATCGGTTCATTGTTGCGCTCGTTATAAGGACGATAGTCGCCGACCCCGCTTCGAGGCTTTGCCTGAGGCCTGCTCGGTTTGTCCTCAGCGGGCTTGGTCGAGTGGGTGCAAGCCTCTTTGTCCCTGTCTTTGTCACCGTCCCCGCGTCTGTGCTCTGACTCGGCAGAGACCGCGCCTATGCTTCCGAGCACCGAAACAGTGGCAATAATCGAAACCAGCAAGCGTTTGTTCGCGTTCATAGTAACTACCTCCAGCAACAAGGATCAACCTGCTTACATGTATTCCTGACGATCCCGCAAATGGGTTATTGCCAAGAGCACACAAGCGATGCGTGCACTACTTGCGTCGAACTCCCCTTTTGGAGTCAACGCTGCGTTTGACTTCGAGCAGGCGCTCCTGACTGTCCTTCATAAAGAAGTTGAGTTTGTCTTCGAAGGTCACAGGTGTGCGCTCCGTGCGTTCTGTGCGATACTCTCTGCTCGACTCGGCCTTGGGTCTTTGAGGGACAGCAACTCGCTCGCGCTCTACTGGCTGAACAGCGACCGCATCGGCCTGCTTGGCCGACAGCTCGTAACGCCCTTTGTTGTTGATCTTAAGGACCTTTACGTTGATGCGGTCGTTTTCTTTGACATAATCGCGCACATCGCAGACGAAGGTATCCGCAACTTCAGAAATGTGCACGAGTCCCATTTTACCCCCGACAAGCCGCACTATTGCACCGTAGTCAGCCACTTTGACCACGGTACCTTCAATTGTACTACCAATCTCGATGGTCATTCCCCGGCGAAACTCCTCCTGGCGCCAGCCAGATTCCGCACTCTGCATACGTACATGCAGTATTGATAATACAGACGCGTTTGTCAAGGGGGAATTTTCAGTGAAAAGCACAGCCCAAATGGCAGAAATATTACCCAGGGATTATGATTGCGAGTAAGGCCTCGCGCCAAGCCGACGGGCGACACGGTTTTTTAGCCCCTGGAAGACCCAGCCGATGTTTGCAAATATCGCATACAGCCACGAGGGAGTGATCGGCCTGGCCATAAGGTCTATCGCCTCTTTTGATATCGGTTTGCCTGCCGTTAGGTCCTCGACGGCCATATCAAGCGACGCGCGAACGTTTCGGACCATCCCACCAGCCTTGTAGAGCGGTTTGCCATCTATCGTCGCGCCGCCTCCAAGCGCAAGCCCACCACCCCAGGCCATGCCCGTCTCCCAGGCAAACTCCCGGCAGATATCAAGCGCCACCTCCGACTGCGAGGCCTCAGGGAACCCCGAGTTGCAGATCGCGACAAAGGTCTGCTCGCGCCGGTCCATCCCCTGCAGAAACTTCTTGATCCGAACGACCGCCATCGATGAGAGCCCGCGGCTCTTCAAAAGCAGCCGAAGAGCCATTGCTATAAAGAACGGCAGCGGGAACTTGCCAAGGAGCATCGAGATCAGGTTGAGAGCCCTCTCTACGTGCTGCGTTTCGACGAGCTCCACCACCCCGCGCAGGTTCGCGACCACAGTCGGAGGAAGAACCCCCGGTTTCCGATGTTCGCCGATCAGCTCAAGCGTGCGAGTCGCGCCCGCGGGGAGGCTGTCGACGTATAGCGGGAACGAAAGAATGACGACATCGGCGAGGTCAAGCGCGGCGAAAAGCTCCTCCCGGCGTTCGTCGGTGCGAAGAGCCGAGTTCACCCGAAGCATCCCCGTATTCCAGCCCGTTTCCTTCATACGGTCAAGAAGGTACGTGCCAAGCGATTCACTCGTGCTCGACTCAGGCTTCGGGCTTCCAACCAACAGCAGCGCGCGCTTATCTGTCTTCATCATACAACCCCCACCCGCTCAAGAAGCGACTTGATGGTCTCGATCATAACATCGGGCCGGTCAGGGACGATCACCTCTGACGCGTAGGCTGGCGCGCTGGTGTTGATCGCGTTTCGCTCAACGAGCTTGGCGAAGATCTCCGCGGATCGTTCGTCGGGCTTGGGGAGAATGCCGATTCCGACTAGCTTCGGGTACGTGGGATATCGCTTGAAGTGGTGCGTCTCCCCGCGCTCATGCTTGAGAAACGGCGAACCAAGCGGGATCACGCGATCGAGCATTTTCTTTAGTTCCGAGGAGTATCCGCCGAAAGTGACCGGCGTGATCAGCACCGCGAGGTCGCTTTGCACAGCCTCGCGCGCAACCTCCCGGCCCGCGTCGTCGACCACGCACTCGCCCGGGGTCTTCACCCAGCAGTTGAAGCAACCCGCGCAGTAGGCGATCTTCAGATCCCGAAGCACGTACCGGTGCGTCGACCAACCGCGCAAGGCGAGTTCGTCGGCAAGAATCCGATATATCACGTCGCTTGCGTTGCTTGAGTCTATCGAGCCGTCGAGTATAATCGCTTTCATCTATATCACCATAGTAATAGTGCCCAGTTTTCAGCTTAGAATGAGCTTGACCGCCGCGACACCCGCCAGCACGAGCACGATATCGGTAAAAATGCGCTGCGGGATCCTCGGAAGCATCCATTTGCCCACGTAGACGCCAGCGACAATGATCGGAAGCACCGCCGCGTTGAACAACAGCGACTCCCGCGTCATCATCGGGCGCGCTGGGTTGATGATCGAGAGCGCGGCGTAGATCGGGACCTTGCTTGAGTTGATAATCAAGAAATACCAGGCGTTTGTGCCCATAAACTCGTGCTTCCGCATCTTGTGGGAGGCAAGGTATATCTGCATCACGGGTCCTGCGGCGTTTGAAACGGTCGTCGCAAACCCTGCAGTAATTCCCGTGGCCGCCATACCGACCCCGGACTTCGGGGTGATGCGCTCGTTTAGCTTACCCTGGAGCACGTGAACCGCGAGCATCGCGAGGACTAGCGCACCGATCATCGGGTTCAGTATATCTTTGTCCTTCTGGACGTTTCCAAGCACGTAGAGCGTCGCTGCGCCGATCGCGATTCCCCCCGCGACCCAGGGCATGAGCTTAATCAGCTTGTCCCACTGCGTGTGCTCCCGGTACCAGCGCACGGCAAAGACGTCACCGACGATCAGCATAGGAAGCATAATCCCGACAGACGCCCGGCCTCCAAAGACTGCGGCCAGAATCGGAACGATAAGTATTCCAACCCCCGGGACTCCGGTCTTCGATATGCCGACCAGAAGCGCTGCCGCACCACCGAGCACCCACTGCCAAAGTTCAAGACCCAAGTAAACGTCCTCCAGAGGATATCATAGCCGATATCGACCTCAAGTGGAATAGCCGGGCTCCGTTTGGGGATAATAGATACTATGAGAAAGAGCTGGAGAGAGCCGCCGCAACTGAGGGTCCACGAAGTTGACGAGGAGCGCCACGCAACGTGGCTAGAGTCTTCTTCGACCTGATATTCGTAGTGGGTCACTTGGCATGAAATCAGCAATTGTGGGGTGGCGATTTCCGAATCGCCACCCCAAAGCTAAGACGGGATTTCCGAATCCCGAATGGCGTAATGCATGGCAATTGACCCAGTAGTCGCCGCCGCCGCGCTGCTGCAATGCTTGTGATCGGAGCCGTCGGGACGGGCCTCATCCCAATCGAACTTGTGACAATCCTGCCGTTGATCCGCGCCTCATGGATTCCAGAATCCCAAAGCTCAAGCGCGAGCTGGTGGTCACACCTGTGCTCTTTAGCAAGCGCCCGAAGGACGGCATAGGCACACCGAGCGTCCCAACGGAACTGATGCCGTAGCTCACCATCCCCGCGACGTTGTCGGGGCTGACGAGCGAACGTATGTGGGTGACTAACTCAATAGGGGTTCGAGCCATTGTCATGTGTCTTCCGCGGTTTCCCGCAGTACGTCCTCAAAGTCAGCACGGACATCGCGGTCTTCGATAACAAGAGAAAATTGGTCTAACCACTCTCGGATATAATCAATGTCCATATGTTCACCCTGCCGAACCAGAACAAGGCGAACGTCTTCCAAGTCCCTTGGCCGGCCTGCCACGCATTTGTGGATAACCAAATCTTCAGGCACCAACAATCGCATAGAGCCAACACCCGGAATGTCAACAGCAGTGGCTCGTTCTATTGCGATCCCTTCATATCCGGGAATACCAAAAGCAATATCAATCGGCGTGCCGTCTTCCGTTGCGACTAGCAGCACCCGATTTTCACGAGCAAACGCGGAAGCATTTTTCACCCTCGGAGGAAACTCCTGCAATACAGACTCAACAAATCTGTCCACTTCCACATCTGGAACCAACACGACAATGTCCACGTCCCTTGTGGTTCGTGATTCTCCCCAGTATTGAACTGCCAAACCGCCGATAATAGCATACGGCGTGGAGGCTTTCTCAAGCATTGCCGAAATTCTCCCGGCCGCTTCGAGTGGATTCATTGCTGCTGCCTTTCGGCGAGTCTTTGCGCAGCTTGGCGCATCGCCCATAGTACAGGTGAAACATCGGTGCGATTGGGATCATCCGGTGAGGCCTCTTTGAGCCCCAGATATATTCTCAGTGACTCCTCTTGTGTCCGTGTCCGAAGCTGCTCGCGCCGTTCACGCTCAATCGTCTTCCCAGCTTCTCTCTGACCTCGCAGCCAGTTTTGAACGGCTTCTTTATCCAGTTTATGCTCCATACCTGCCTCACAATCATCGTAAACTATCAATTCCCAGCCGACAGCTAAGCAATCGTCCGAGCAACCCGAACCTTCGGCCTCGGTGACGGCTCATCGTCCTCTTCCCACATCATCTTGGCAAGTGGGAACGGGTCAAGCGCGCGGTCGAGGATGCCGTGGACCCAGGCGAGCGTCACGCCGTAGTTGGTCATCGGGATACCGGCGGCTCTGGCTTCTCGCTGGCGATACATCACCTCGCGGCGGTTCAGGGTGCATGCGCCACAGTGAATAATCAGTTCGTATGTGTTAAAGTTTTCAGGGAATTCCATACCAGAGCTGAACCCGAACTCCAGATCTCCGCCGACTGCCTGACGAAGCCACCTCGGTATCTGCACCTGCCCTATGTCGTCTTCTTTGCGGTGATGGGTGCAGCCCTCAGAGATCAAAACCCTATCTCCTGGCTTTAATCGACGAAGCGCGCGGGCCCCTTCCACGAACTCATCGAGGTTCCCCTTGTAGCGGGCCATCAGGATCGAAAAGCTCGTCATCCAGATGTCGGACGGAGTATCCGCTGCGACTTTCAAGAAGGCCTGCGAGTCGGTGATCACGAGTTTCGGCTTCTTCGCGAGGTTATCAAAGCATGCCTTCAGCTCCCGCTCCTTGACGACCATCGCGTAGGCGTCGTTGTCGAGCGCATCGCGAAGCGTCATCACCTGCGGCAAGATCAATCGACCCTTGGGAGCTGCCTTGTCGATCGGCACCACGAGCACGATGATATCGCCCGGACTCACGAGGTCGCCGATGATCGTAGGCTCGGCGAAACCCTCAGGAGCCGATGTCACAAGCGCGTTTTTGAGCGCGTCGATGTTCTCACCCGTCACAGCCGATACCCCAACAAACGGCAGATCGTTGTCTTTTGCCCATGAGGCAATCGCGGACGCATCGGGGTTGGCGTCGATCTTGTTTGCGACGACAATCATTGGGGTCTTGCGCTCTTTGATGCGTGCGACAAGATCGTCCTCCCACTCGCCGGGAATAAGCCCCGACTCGATCACAAGCGCGGCAAGATCGGTCTTCTCAAGCACCCGGAGCGCCTTCTCCACCCGAAGCTCGCCAAGCGCGCCAAAGTCGTCGATCCCCGCAGTATCGGTCACAACCACGGGACCGATCGGAAGAATCTCCATAGCTTTAGCGACCGGGTCGGTAGTCGTCCCCGGCACGTCCGAGACGATCGCAAGCTTCTGCCCCGTAAGCGCGTTGATCACGCTCGACTTACCGGCGTTTCTGCGGCCGAATATAGATATGTGCATTCGCTCCCCGGAGGGGGTTTGGTTCAGGCTCGTCATTCGTCTTCCTGCTTGGGTATGGGGATAAACTCTACCCCGGCAAGCCCGGCAAAGTGTTTGTCACTAGTCACTACTGGCGCGCCCTGTTGGCGTCCGGTAGCATACACGATGGCATCAGCCATCGGGAGCTTGTGATCCACGCTAAGGGTAGCTGCCATTAAGGACAATTCTGCATTTAGAGGCACGATCTCGGTCGTCTGCATCTGGGCCGCCGCTATCCCAGCCGGGTGCGCACCCGCATTACGGAGTATATTCTTGTAGACTTCGTAGACCACAATAGTCGGCGTAAGTATGGTCTCATCACTCTCTATGATCTCCCCGTAGGCGTCCGCCAGCGGACCGTAAGTGAAATACTCCAGCCAGCCTACAGAGTCCACTACCTTCACAACCGGTCCTCATCTTCTCGCAGTCCTTCGGTCGACATGCCCTTGAGGAATCCCTTCAGTTCGCGAATATCCCGCTGAGGTACAAACTGAATTACGTCGCCAATAGCCAGGACTATCATTCTCTGCCCCTTTTGGATTTTCAGATTCTCCCTGATCTCTTTAGGTATCATCAACTGATACTTTTCCGACACCTTGACAACCGACATACTGCACCTCAGTTATACGATATAGTGGATCGATACATATATTGTATACCACACCTGGCATCGATATCAATCTCTGCCATACAGTTCTCTAATTCGAAGCCTCTTTCTCAATCACCGAAATCCCGGCGATCCCCGGATGCGTCATCTCCGTGGGCGAGAGTATCGCCTCAAGCTCCTCGACGGTGAACAGATTGCGCCCGATGGCAAGCTCCCTGATCGTCCGTCCAGTGTGAAGCGCCTCCCGACAGAGTGTCGACGCCTCTTCATAGCCTATATAGGGAGAAAGCGCCGTCACAAGGCCGAAGCTCCGCTCCAAAAGCTCCCCACATCGCTCTACGTCGGCGCGGATGCCCTTGACGCACTTGTCGGCAAGCATGGTGGCGGCGGCTGTCAGCATCTCAAGCGACTGGAACAGGTTCTGGGCGAGCGCAGGGATGAACGCGTTTAGCTCGAGCTGGCCGTTCATCGCGGCGAGTGTGATCGCGTGATCGTTCGCCATCACCTGGAAGGCGGCCTGGCTGACGGCTTCGGTGATGACTGGGTTCACCTTACCGGGCATAATCGACGAACCGGCCTGGAGCTCTGGCAGAGTGATCTCGGCGAAACCGGCTCTTGGACCTGAAGAAAGCAGACGGAGGTCTGAGCTGATCTTGGCGAGGTCGGTCGCAGCGGCCTTGAGCATCCCGGAGACCTCGACGAACATATCGCAGTTCTGGGTCGCGTCGATCATATTCTCAGCGCGAGCAAGCCCGACGCCGGTGATCTCCCGCAGAATATCGACTACCATAAAGACATACTTGCGGTCGGCGTTCAGGCCCGTTCCGATCGCCGTGCCCCCGAGGTTGACCTGCCGCAGTCGCTCTTCGACCTTGTACAGCCGCCACCAGTCGCGCTGCACGGCCTGAGCCCACGCGGAAAACTCCTGGCCAAGCGTCATCGGGACGGCGTCCTGCATCTCAGTGCGCCCCAGCTTTAAAATATGCGAGAACTCGCGTTCTTTCTCCTGAAGCGCGCCCTGTAGATCAGCCATCGCTTTTGAGGTCGACTGAAGCAGGCGAATCGCGGCGAGCTTGACGGCTGTTGGGACAACATCGTTTGTGGACTGCGAGAGGTTCACGTGGTCGAGTGGGTGGATCAGGTGATAATCACCCTTTTCGCCGCCCAAAATCTCGATTGCGCGGTTGGCGACGACTTCGTTCACGTTCATGTTCATCGAAGTCCCCGCGCCGCCCTGAAAGGCATCGGTGATGAACTGGTCCTCAAGCGCCCCCAAGGCTATCTCGTCGCACGCGGCAACGATCGCCTCGCCTATGCGCAGCTCCAGGTATCCCGTGCGCATATTGGCGATGGCGCAGGCCTTCTTCACAAGCGCGATCGAGCGAATGAGCTGCGGATGCACCTTGATACCCGACACGCGGAAGTTCTCCGCCGCGCGTACACTGTGGATGCCGTAGTAGGCGTCCACTGGAACATCGAGAGTGCCCAGTAGATCGTGTTCAAGCCTCGTTTTCATATAATAATTATATCACACTACGACCGCACGCTGGCATGCTTACCGGTTGACTTTCAGGCACTCCTAAGGTAGACTCTACGAAAATGCAAACAGAAGCGAGTTTACACCTGATGACACCCAGAGAAAGATTTATCGCAGCGCTTGAGCGACAGCCCATAGCGGGACGTGTTCCGCACTTTGAGCTTGTCTTCTTCCTGACGATGGAGGCCTTCGGCAAGGTCCACCCCTGCCACCGCGCCTACAGTCAGTGGGACCAGATGGAAGAAAAAGAGCGGCGACTGCACATCGACGATATGGCAGGACTCTACATCGCGACAGCCGAGCGATTCGAGCACAGCGCGATCTTCCTTCACCCAAACCCCTGGGACATCAAAGACGTGCTTGCGCTGATCGATGCCGTTAGAGAAAAGTCAGGCGACAAGTATTATCTGATGATGCACGGTGACGCGACCTATGACATCCCAAACGGCGATAAAATGCTTGATTTCTCCTTCCGAATGGTCGACGACCCCGACGGGATGAAGTCTGAGGCCGAGAACATGGTCAGCTCAGCCCTGGAAAGAGCAGAGGTCATCAGAAAGCACGGCGGGCTAGACGGCTATGCGCTCTGCGCCGACTACTGCCTGAATACTGGCCCCTTTATGAGCCCGAACCAGTTCTCTGAGTTCGTCACGCCATACCTCGCAAAGCTGATCAAAGGCTACAGGGACCTCGGCTTCTACACAATCAAGCACACCGACGGCAACATCATGCCGATCATCGACCAGCTTGTAGATGCCAACCCCCACGCCCTACACTCGATCGATCCTCAAGCAGGGGTAGACATCGCCGAGGTGAAGCGACTCTACGGAAACCGGGTCTGCCTGATCGGAAACGTCAACTGCGGGCTTCTTGACACAGGGACAGAAGAAGAGGCCCGAGAGTCTGCCCGCTACGCCCTCAAGCACGGGATGCCGGGCGGCGGATACATCTTCTCGACCTCCAACTGCATCTACACAGGGATGAGGCTCTCGCGCTACGAGACGATTCTCGATGTGTGGAGAGCTGAGGGGAATTATCCGGACTGACGGAGTTGGTCAAATATGCTTTGGGACAAGTTTTTCGTCCCGAAGCCCCCGTGATCGGCGACAGGATCGTGCGCGATATTCATCGCGCACGCAAAGAACAGCAAGGGAGTTCACTCCCGCTCAGTCGGCTATAGTCGACTCACCGGACTAAAGTCCTCGTTGTTCTTTGCGTTCGGGAGCAATCTCCCGAACGATCGAGTTCTGGAAGGACCAAGATCAGTTCTTAGTATAAGCGCTCATCGAAGGCGCGACTTCCAGGAATTTGAGTTCTGGATTCTTCTCTTTGACGTAGTTCAGAGCCCACTCGCTATCAAGCAGCACAGCTTTCCGGCCTTCGGTGTCCTCGACTATCTTGGTTCCCCTCGGCGTCATTATGCTCGACATCGCAGCCTCCGGGCCGGAAATCCAGCGGGCGAACTTCATGTCCAGGCGATCGAGAATAGTCTCGACGCCATACTCGCTTTGAAGCCTGAACTGGACCACGTCGAACTGCAGGCGGCCGACTACGGCTAGGATCGGCTCGCGGGTGTTGTCCATCCCGGCGGGATAGAACACCTGAACGACGCCTTCCTGTGTGAGCTGCTCGACTCCCTTTCTGAACTTCTTGTAGCCCGACGGGTCCGGGCTTCGCAGCACTCCGAAGTGCTCCGGAGCGAACCTCGGGATACCTTCAAAGGCGACGGGGGTGTTTGCGCTCACCGAGTCGCCGATTGCGAAACTTCCGGGGTTCACGAGGCCCAAAATATCACCGGGGTACGCTTCTTCGACGACATCGCGGTCACGGGCGAAAAGCTTGTGCGGGCGCGAAAGACGAATCTTCGTGCCGAGGCGCGAGTGGTGGACCTGCATGTCTTTTTCGAACTTGCCTGAGCAGACGCGCAAGAAAGCGACGCTGTCGCGGTGCTTGGGGTCCATGTTCGCCTGGATCTTGAAGACAAACCCCGTAAAGTGTGGGTGATCCGGTTCAAGAATTCCGTCGGCGGTCGATCTCGGCCCGGGAGGCGCGGCGAGCTTCAGGAACGAGTCAAGGAACAGCTTCAGTCCAAAATTGTTGACCGCGCTTCCGAAGTAGACCGGCGTAAGCTGACCACTCATCACCTGGGCGATGTCGAAGTCCTCTCCCGCCATCTCAAGAAGCTCCATTTCTTCCAGGAACTGCTTGTGCGTCGCACTATCTGTAAGCGAGGCGCACTCGGCGCTATCAGGCGCTGTGACGATCACCGGGGCCTTGGTCGCGCCGTGCTGCGTGCGCTCGAAGAGACTCATCTGCGCGGCTTTGCGGTCGTAAACGCCTCGGAAGGTGTGACCGTTGCCGAGCGGCCAGTTCATAGCAAACGTCCTGATTCCAAAGACGTTCTCAAGCTCGTCGAGGAGTTCAAGCGGCTCGCGACTCGGGCGGTCCATCTTGTTGATGAACGTAAAAATCGGGATTCCGCGCATCCGGCAGACTTCAAATAGCTTTCGGGTCTGGGGCTCAATGCCCTTTGCTGCGTCGATCAGCATGACTGCGTTGTCGGCGGCGGTCAGCGTGCGGTAGGTGTCCTCGCTGAAGTCCTCGTGGCCCGGGGTGTCGAGCAGGTTCAGCATGAACCCCTCATACTCGAACTGCAGAACGGTCGAGGTGACAGAAATGCCCCTCTGGCGCTCAAGCTCCATCCAGTCGCTTGTGGCGTGGCGCTGATCTTTCTTAGCGCGGACCGACCCCGCAAGGTCGATTGCGCCCGAGTAGAGCAGCAGTTTTTCAGTTAGAGTCGTCTTTCCCGCGTCCGGGTGGGAGATGATGGCAAACGTACGACGTTTGCGAATCTCCTCGGAAAGGTTATCAGCCAAGTGTTCCTCACAAAAAAAGCGCCATAAACAGGCGCGCAGTCTCTGGTTAATATTATACCACGCGCGGGGGTTGGGTGGGAAATGCGGCTCCCCGATCGATGAATCGGCCCTTGACTGAACGGACGTTCGAGTGCATAATAAGGTGGCATTTTATTGATAGAAATGGTGGAGATTGATTTTGCGCGCAGCAGAGTTTATTCGACAACTTAAGAAAGACCGCGAGTATAAGGGCCAGATCGCTCACGTGGAGCATATTCCGGCGCGAAAGGCTTCCTACGGGACGCTCGACAGCCCCCTGCCCGACTCACTTGCGGCTGCACTTCGGCGGGACGGGATCCTCAAGCTGTTCGTCCACCAGGCCCACGCGCTCAATGCCGCACGTCGAGGGGAAAACACCGTGGTCGTCACGTCGACCGCGTCGGGGAAGACGCTTTGCTACAATCTCCCCGTGCTTGAAGCGCTTGAGGCCGATCCGAAGGCTCGCGCACTCTATCTCTTTCCCACCAAGGCGCTTGCTCAGGACCAGCTTGGGAAGTTGCGAGATTACGGTGTCGAACCGGCTGAAAAGGCGTTCACCTACGATGGGGACACCCCTACCTATCAGCGCGGGCAGGTCAGGCGAAACGCTCGAATTATCCTAACAAACCCCGATATGCTGCATCTGGCGATACTTCCCTGCCACACGACATGGGCGCAGTTTTTCAGGAATCTGAAGTTCGTTGTGATCGATGAGGTGCATACCTACAGGGGCGTCTTCGGGTCGCACGTTGGGAATATCATCAGGCGGCTGCGGCGGATCGCGCGACACTACGGGGCGGACCCTCAGTTCATCTGCGCTTCGGCTACCATTGACAACCCTGAGCAGCACGTCGAGGCGCTGACCGGCGTCAAGACCCGAGTCATTGACCGGGATTCGGCGCCATCGGGTGAGAAATACTTCGTCTTCTGGAACCCGCCCTTCATCTCCAGCAACGGCGACAGGCGCAGCGCGAATGTGGAGGCGGTGCATCTCTTCACTGAACTGGTAGAGCGCGGAGTGCGGACGATCGTCTTTACACTTGCAAGAAAAAGCGCTGAACTTATACTACGTTATACAAAACAGGAGCTGGATCGCAGGGACTCGCCCAGGATCGAGAGGGTGATGTCCTACAGGGGAGGCTACAAACCCGAAGATCGGCGTGTGATAGAGCAAAAGCTTTTCAAGGGAGACTTGCTCGGCGTCACCAGCACAAACGCGCTTGAACTAGGCATCGATGTCGGCAACCTTGACGCGTCGATAATAGTCGGCTACCCCGGCACGATCGCAAGCACCTGGCAGCAGGCCGGTCGAGCGGGGCGTCAGCTCGAAGCCTCGCTTGCGGTGCTTGTTGGGATAGATAACCCAATCGACCAGTTCCTGATGAGAAACCCGGAGTATTTCTTCGGACACACGCCCGAGCAGGCGATAATCGACCCGCAGAACCCCTACGTCCTCGCCGAACACGCGCTTTGTGCGGCCTACGAGCTGCCGCTCGAAAACGAGGAGGTCGAACTCTTCGGTGAGCGGCTGTATGAAGTCCTTGCGCTGCTCGGTGAGTCGGGTGAACTCACCTACCGGGGCCGGTGGTTCTGGTCGGGTGACGACTATCCGGCAAAACGCGTGAATATCAGGTCGACCACGAGCAACAGCTTCAACATCGTAGACATTAAGGACGGTAAGGTGATGGGCACCGTCGACTCTGCGAACGCCTTCGACACCGTCCACCCCGGCGCGGTTTACCTGCACGCTGGGGAGGCGTACATCGTCGAGCGGCTGGACATAGATGCGCACGTGGCGTTTGTCGACCATGCCGATCTCCCCTACTACACCGTGCCGAACTCGCAGACACATATAGTGAAGAGCGTTGAGATTGAGTCCAAGGCGTTTGGTTCGACGATGGCCTACATCGGCGACGCAGAGGTCACAAACCAGGTGACAGGGTTCCGTCGCAAGCAGCTTTTTACCGACGAAGTGCTCCAGTACGTGCCCCTTGAGCTGCCGGAGCTGAGCTTCCCGACTCAGGCAGTATGGTTCGCCGTGCCTGAGAGGCTTGCGAGCAAGTTGATAGGCAGGGGTTTCGACCTCGCGGGAACGATCCACGCGATCGAGCACGCCGCGATCGGGATTCTGCCGCTTTTCGCGATGTGCGACAGGCAGGACATCGGCGGCGTCTCCCACCCCGCGCACCCCGATGTCGGCAACCTCCCCGCGATATTTATCTACGACGCCCACCCCGGAGGCGTCGGCATAGCCGAAACAGCCTACGAAAGGCTCGACGACCTGCTCGAAGCGACGCTAAAATCGATAGAGGACTGCGTCTGCAAAGACGGCTGCCCGTCCTGCGTCCAATCGCCAAAGTGCGGCAACAACAACCAGCCGCTCGACAAAGACGGCGCAGCGTTCTTGATCAAAGAGCTTCTTGGGGAGTTGGGCGAAGAAAGTTAGGGCCAGGAGACTTCTCCCCCGGCCCTTGGATTGTTCGGCTGTTACAGAACACTTCACTATTGCGCGCCGCTGCTGCCGTCGCCCATTAGAAAACGTCAGAATGTCTGCAAGCCGGGGTGCAAATGCTGCATGCGATCAGAAAGCGCGAGTGTGCCGGTCAGCCCATCGGGAAGAGTGACTGAGCCTGAGATTCGCCCCTCAGTGACGCTGAAATCGACGGCTATCTCCCCCAGGGGGTGCGGCATCGTGCCTTTCGCGCTCGTAAGAACCCCGAGGTTAGGCTCGATTCTCACCTCGGCAAACCCGGGAGCGGCAGGCCGAATGCCGAGAACAGTCGCATAATAGTGAAACAGCGGGTGCGCCCCCCAGGCGTGGCAGTCGGAACGGGTCGGCTCCGGCATCTCAAAGGTCGTCTTGAACCCGTGGCGTTCGAGCTCGAACCAGAGGCTGAGACGGTCGAAAAGCGGGTCGATCTTGCCAAGCGCACGGTAGGTCTCGAATAGATAGTGTGTGAAGTAGATGGTCGTGCGGTGGAGGTCAGTCGCGGCGAGCATCGACTCTCCCAACTCCTGGACCATCTCAGGGTCAAGCAGGCCTGATAGGATAGCAAGACACTGGGCATGCTCGGAAAAGCTCATTTTGGCCTGGTCGTCGGCAAAAAGCGAGCGGCTGGAGTCCCAGAAATTAGTCTTGATCCGGTCAGCAAGCTCTCGGGCCATTCGACGGTTCCTTTGGGCGAGCTCGGCTTCGCCCAGCATATCCTCAAGCTCGGCTGCGGCTGCGAGCGCGAGCGCGTAGTGCCAGTTAATGATCCCGCTTACGCCTTTGTCCGCCTCAGGGGGAAGGCCTCCGGGCCAGGCTGGAACCCAGTCGACGAAATTCCAGCCGGGTGTGGCCTCCACAAGACCCTCGGAGTTGATATGGCCTGCGAAGGCATCGATCACTCCGCGCACGCCAATCATCATCTGCTTGACTAGCGTGGGGTCGTCCCTCCAGAGAGCGTAGTCGTGGACCATTGAAATCCACCACAGAGAAAACGGGGGGATAACCTGGCCGACGCGCACTGGGTATCGCGACTGGGTAAAGCCGCCTGTCAGCCGGGAGACGTCGAACATACTAAGCGCCTTGCGAGGAAGACGGTCGTCGCCGGTGAGCGCGTAGGTAGTGAGCACCTCAAGGCGGGTATCGCCAATGTACATCATCTGCTCGTAGTAGGGGCAGTCCATATACGTCTCGTGCGAGCACATCTGGAGTCCCCGGAGCATAGTTGGAATAGTTCGGTTCACGCGCTCATCGCTTGATGTGAAGCTGCCTTCCATCAAAAGCGGGTATCGTGTTTCGCGCAGGGAAAAACGCTCAATCGTCAGAGGCTCGTCAGCGGTGCGCACGAGCAATTGGATGTATCGTCCGGCCTGCCACCACAGGGTGTCGAAGCGCCGGGACGCGCCACCGTCGGGCAGGAACGTGTCCCCTACCCCATGGAACAGCTTGCCGTCGATTTCGTTTCGGTTGCCCTTGTCGCCGAAGTATTCCCATCCCCTTGGAAGAGCCTGCCAGAGTGCCTCGGCCCATTCGATGCGCACGCTTGCGCCGCGCCCTCCGGTTGTAACAAGCTCGGGGTAGGCGCAGAAGTAGTTTTCAAGGTCGATAATGACCCGCTGCGCGGTGTTGGCTGGAATATGGACCGGTTCGCCGCTCCGCAGACGGCTCCAAAGCTCGACGGCCTCAGGGATGCTGTCCTGCAGACCCACGCGTTGACCCGCGTCGAGGTTTTCGCTCACAAAACGCACAGAAGCGATCGGGGTGGGCGTCTCCAGCATAGGTGGAAGGGTCGCGGGCTTGAGAAGCTGGACCTTCGGCGATTCAACCAGGAACTCGGCGTTAATAGCCGCGTGCGAGTTCGCCGCAGGTTGCCAGCCAGCGCTGTTCCCCGTCTCAAAGCCCCAGTCAAACTGCTCCCCGTGTAAGATCAGGTTCGCGCCGGTGCCCCATGCCAGGCTCTGCACCACAAGCTCGTAGCCCGGGAGCACTTTAACTTCCCAGGGGGCGACTCCCGTGTTGAGGACATCGGCATACTCACCTTCGGCTGCGAGGAGAAACCCGGGACGGACGCTCACCTGCGCGTAAGGTGCGTTGTCGCCAAGGGTCCAGACACGGGCGACGATGGCATGTTTTCCTGCGGCAACTGGCAGGTCGTAAGTCTCAAAGAACCAGTTTCCCCGGTCGCCACGCTCACTGCCCCGGCCTATGCGCTCACCGTCAAGAAACAGTTCGTAGCGCTCATCGGCCGTAACGTGGACGCGCACTGTGGAGTCGGTTTCCACGCTAAAGCGGCGGCGGTAGGCAGCGACGATGGGCGGATTGCCCGTATTTGAACACGTCACCCATTTTGCCGGCCATATTCCCCGTGTCCAGGGGCCTTTGTCTTCGGTGACAGCGGCGAAGGGGTCGGAGGTTATCAGCACTCTCATTGTTGTATTTTTCTCCACAAGCCATTGTTATCGGTGAATTATTCGCTGCGACCGCGAATTCCTCCGGGATTGCGGGTAATGAAGGATAGCGGACAGGCTGTGTAGAATATGAGAATTAGTCTGAGGGGAAGACGCGTGAACTCCCCCACCCATCTATGTCGTATTTCATGCAGGTGATGATATGAAAATGCGAACGTTTGCTTCTATATTCGCGGTTTTATTGTTCGCTCTGGCGGCGATTCCGAGCTTTGCGGCGTCAAAGACCGTCTACATGCTGACGGTCGTCGGGCCGATTGAGCCCGCGATGGCCGAGTACGTGCAGCAAGGCATAAAACGCGCCGAAGAGCACAACGCCGGAGCGGTGCTTATCAAGATGGACACCCCAGGCGGCGGCTACGAGCCGATGCGTCAGATCGTCCAGACCATGCTCGACGCCCGCGTGCCGATCATCGTCTACGTGCCAAGCGGCGGACGGGCGGCATCTGCTGGGACATTCATCACGATGGCGGCGAACATCGCCGCGATGGCTCCCGTAAGCAACATCGGCTCCGCGCACCCTGTCTTCAACGCGCCAGGGGCAAGCGGCGACCAGACAGACTCCGTGAGCAAGACGATGATGGCCAAAGTCGTCAACGACGCCTCAGCCTACATCATCTCCATCGCCGACGAACGAGGCCGAAACGCCAAATGGGCCGAGCAGGCCGTGCGAAAGTCGGTGAACGTCAAGGCGACTGATGCAGTGAAGCTTGGAGTGATCGATTTCACCGCGGACTCCGTCCCACAAGTGCTCGAAAAAGCCGACGGCCGCACGGTGCGCACAAAAGCCGGCAGGGTCACGCTAAGAACCAAAGACGCCCCCATCGAAGAGATCAATATGAACTGGGCGATGCAGATGCTCGGTCTCCTTGGAAACCCGCTTGTAGCCTACGTCCTGATGCTCGTCGCGATTCTCGGGATCATATTTGAGATCAACAACCCAGGCGCAACGTTCCCCGGAGTGATCGGCATCGTCGCGCTCATCCTGCTGCTTTTCTCCTTCAGTGTGATCCCGATCAACACCGCCGGAGTCGTGCTCGTGCTACTTGGAATCGGGCTATTTATAATCGACCTCAAAGTCCCAAGCCACGGGGTGTTCACCACGGGGGCGATACTCGCGTTTTTCATGGGTTCGGTGATGCTTTTCGCATCGGGCGCGCCTGCGTTCAGTGTGCCGATCGCAACCATCGCCGCTGGGACGCTTGCGATCGCGCTGTTCTTTATCTTTCTCGTTGGCTGGGGAGCCAAAGCGCTCAAGATGCCGGTGGTAACAGGCGTACAGGGGATGATGGGCAAGGTCGTTGAGGCCCGAACCGACATCGCACCGACCGGACAAGTTTTCGCCGAAGGCACGCTCTGGAGCGCCTGGACCGACGGAGGGATGATCAACAAAGGCGAAAGGGTAAGAATTGTCGATATGAAGGGGCTAAAGGTTAAAGTCGAGAGAGTAGTAGGCTAGATATTATTCTCTGATCCTGATCGTGCCGTGTCTCCAGACGCGGCACGCATATTTGAGGGGTATCCTGACTCCGATCCATGCACTGCGGGGTCTGGAGAACCGGCGCGATCACGCTTAACGAACTCACGAGAAACAGGAGGGTCTGTATCATGTTTGGAGCTAGTGCGGTATTCTTTGGGATTCTGTTAGTTATCTTTTTGATGGTGGTGATGAGCTCCATCAGAATCATTCGCGAGTGGGAACGAGGCGTTTTGCTACGCCTTGGGCGGTTCCACTCTATCAAAGGGCCGGGAATCAGGGTCATCTGGCCGGTGATCGACAAGATGTACACGATGGACCTGCGTATTGTCACTATGGACGTGCCAAAGCAGGAGATGATGACCCGGGACAACGTGCCGGTCACGGTCGACGCCGTCACATATTTCCAGATCGTCAACGCCGAAAACGCGATTATCAAGATCGAGAACTATGTCAAAGCGACCTCGCTCATCGCCCAGACCTCGCTTCGGAGCGTCGTAGGGCAGTCCGAGCTTGACGAACTGCTGTCGCAGCGTGAAAAGCTCAATCTGCTGCTCCAGACTCTGATCGACGAGCAGACCGAACCCTGGGGCATCAAAGTCACCGCGGTCGAGATCCGAGACGTAAATCTTCCCGATACGATGAAGCGGGCGATGGCCAGACAGGCCGAAGTCGAGCGGGAACGTCGCGCTAAGATCATCAACGCCGAAGGCGAGTTCCAGGCCGCGCAGAAACTCTCGGACGCGGCGGCGATCATCGCGCAGAACCCAATGGCGCTTCAGCTCAGGTTCCTGCAGACACTCACTGAAGTCGCCTCCGAGCACAACTCGACGACCATCTTCCCGGTGCCGATCGACCTGTTCACCCCGTTTATCAAGAGCATGGCAAACGCGGTCGCACCTGCGGAGAAACGTTCGGAGGAGTAACTAGGGCATCAGAAGATAACTGGCAAGTGATAAAAACGGGCACCGGGATAAATTCTTTCCGGTGCCCCATTTGTTTCAGGTCGTGCCTAGCTCTTAAGAGCACTTGCGCTTCAGCGCGGATGCTGCGGGAACTACCAGACCAATCATAGCCAACAGCTGAGCGGGAAGCTCAGGAACTGCAGGCCCTGTTGTATCAGGAACAGTGATATACTTTGAACTGTATGACCAGTCATTCCAGATTCGAGTACCGAAGGCCGCGTTTCTGATGGCCTCGCTGTCAAACTTGAGTCCT
Organism: Armatimonadota bacterium; assembly: GCA_038207085.1. GTDB lineage: Bacteria > Armatimonadota > UBA5829 > UBA5829 > DTLH01 > JBBRAE01. The sequence continues at coordinate 16,343 of JBBRAE010000028.1, read as the reverse complement.
GCGTTCCATGCGGACAGAAGCTCTCCGTTATAGGGAGCGTTTCCATCTTTCGAGTAGAAGCTGCCCCATACCGGAGCCTTGTAGCTTCGAAATATCACATCCCAGGACGTTGCAGTTCCAGTAAACTGGTCTATCTTGACGCCGTAGAACGGATTCGGCATAGTAGGATTGCTGCGTCCGTTGCTGGTGCTGCTGTAGACACCGTAAGCACCATCTATGTCAACACCATTCAAGGACGGATCGCTCACCTCGGTACCCGAGCCGTATGAGAGCGATGAGCTCCAACTATCAGCAAAAGCCGACCCTGCAACGCAGAGCATCCGGTGTCGCAGGCACCGCTTTATGCGCCTCAAAACTGCCCAAATGCAAAATACTCCGGCAGAATTACGGGTTTTTCTCGTTTCGGGGTATAGGCTTGATACAAACCCGGCAATAATATGAGTAGAACGAGAGGTCAGCACCGGCTGTGTGGTCGCTTTGGCACCCGCAAATAGGTCGCAAACCTCCTTTCACAGCTCGGAACGCCGTCATATGCTCATCAGCTCGCCCACCGGCGGCGTTCCGAGCTGTAACCTCTCACCCCACCATTTCTCCCACTCAACTTTTCCGGCATTTGTGCGAGTGTGTGTTGGCACGCATATTGCATCATACTTCTATGGACAACACACAGCGTTCTTTCTTTCTCCTCCATCCAAAACGGAGAGCCCGCTTCCACCCAGAGGCGGGCATTTTTTTGTCACTTGCAGCAAAACGGGATCGGTTGTAAGCTATTAGCATGAGTTCACAAGCCGTGCAAAATAACTGCACCGATACAAGCGGGATGATATTTGATATCCAAAGGTTCTCGATCCACGACGGGCCGGGAATCAGGACAACAGTGTTCCTGAAAGGCTGCCCACTCGGCTGCCAGTGGTGCCACAACCCCGAGTCACGTTCACCTTACACCCAGCTCGCCTTCTACAAGGCAAAGTGCATTGTGTGCGGCCGCTGCTACCGCGCCTGCCCCCACGGCGCGATCAGTATGGGCGAGACCCGGGTGAACCGAGACCAGTGCGTAGTTTGCGGAGCCTGCGCCGAAGTCTGTCCGACGGGCGCGCTCCAGATCATCGGCCGCACCGCCTCGGTCGAGGAGGTAGTCGGGGTCGTCGTTCGCGACAAACCGTTCTACAAAACCTCGGGCGGCGGCGTCACTATTTCGGGAGGCGAGCCGACGTTTCAATTCGAGTTCACGAAGTGCCTGCTCCAGGCGTTCAAGCGTGAAGGGTTGCACACGGCAATCGAAACAAGCGGTATGACGAGCTGGGAGCACCTGTCACAGATCGCTCCGCTCGTCGACCTGTTTCTCTTCGACATGAAAGCTGTCGACGCGGCAAAACACGTCAGGTTCTGCGGAGTGGAGAACTCAGTTATCCTCAAAAACGCCCACAGACTCGCCCAAACCGGCGCAGAGATTGTTTTTAGAACCCCAATTGTGCCCGGCGTGAATGACTCAGACGACGACATCCGCGCGCTCGGCGAGTTTGTGCTATCCCTTGAAGGCAAACCCAAGGTCGCGCTGATGGCGTATCACAAGATCGGCACCGGCAAGTATGAGGCGATCGGGATGGATTACAAGCTGCACGAAGTCGAAGCGCCCGAGGACATCGGGCACTACTGCGACAAACTCCGAGATATGGGCGTTGAAATAGCTGAATAATAATGACAAATAGGCCAGAAACAAGCGATTGCAGCGTCTATACATAGAGAATTACCGTGTATACTAACCCGCATTATTCACGCTACTCGTGAATAATGCTCTGTTAGCGAAAGCTTTATTCGTGAAGCGAATAAAGCGGGCTAAAGATGTTCTTCGGAACGAGGAGGTCAGCAAGTTGAATAAAGTTATCGCAGCGGTATCTGCATCCGCGTTTCTTGCGGCTGCGACCGCGTGTCTCGCACAGGGCAACGTGCTCATGAAGAGCGACTTCGAGCAGGACCCGAAAGCCGCGGGATGGAGCTTCAATGCTACCTACGGCGTGAGCTGCTGGGAGAATACTCTCGGTCACGTCGGAGGACGCTGCATCGCTTCAAGCGAAGGCTCCTGGTCAAGCCCAATGTTCGAGGTCAAGCCGTTCGAGTTCTACAAGGTTACGTTCTGGTCCAAGGTAAAGCCGCGCCCAGCGGGCGTCCTGTGGCCTCAGCCGCAGTCATCCCCATCATCCCCGGACGGTTACCCGGCAGTATGGTCAGCTGTATCCTATGATGCAAACAAAAAAGCTCTGATATCCGATCAATACTGGGGCATCGACCTCTCAAACAGCTGGGTCAAGAACGAGTATGTCACCTACGGCAAAGAAAACTCCCGCTATATGAACATGACCTGGCAGCCTTACGTCAAGAGCACGATTATGATCGACAACGTAAGCGTAGAACCGATCGATTACCTGCAGGCCGCAAGCTGGGTCGATGAGCAGTATTCGAAACTGCCGAAGTTCAAGTTCACAGCAAACAAGGACCGCTGGAAGTATATCCCGAAGACGATGGAGACGCTCAAGAATGGCGGAACTATCAAAATCGTCATGCTCGGCGACAGCATCTGCAACGACACTTCCAACTCCAGCTGGCAGGCACTCGTTCAGAGGATGTATCCCAAGGCAAAGCTTGAGGTCATAAGCTCCGTGCGCGGCGGGACCGGCAACGTCTGGTATCAGCATGAAAACCGAATCAAAGAATACGTCCTGGACTACAATCCCGACCTCCTGATAATCGCGGGAATCAGCCAGGGCAACGACTGGGAAGCAGCCCGGTCGGTGATCAAGCAGGTGCGCGCGGTCATCAACCCTGAGATCATCTATATGACCCCGGTAGTCGGCAGCAATGACCCTAACAAGAAGACTCCCATCGATGCCGCAAGTCAGGGGTACTGGGACGGGATGATCAAGGTTTGTCAGGAGGAAGGCGTCGAGCGCATCGATATGATGACCACCTGGAAAGACTACGTCGTCGCCTCGGGCAAGCCCATCGATTACTTCCGCAGAGACTTCGTCCACGCCAATATGCGCGGCGCAGTTGTGCTCTCAAAGACTATCGAAGCTTTCTTCGCTCCGAAGAAGTAGGATTCTGGGGCAACAAAGGCTAATATAATATTGGCATTCTTAGGGAGGCTGACTTTCGGGTCGCCTCCCTTGTTGTTTTCAATATCAAATAGGAGAACGCACTTGGAGAAACTGAAATACCATCACGACTATCATCAGTCGCTTGTCTACAAGATCACCAACGGCACAAAGCCCGACAACGTCGTTTACACGTTCGAGCAGTCCCTGGAGATCATCAAAAACGTCCACGATATGACCGGTGGACTGAAGCAGATCATCTACCTGGTAGGCTGGCAGTACGACGGTCATGACTCCAAGTATCCGGCGTTCTTTGAAGTGAACGAGAGGCTTAAAAGGGACTGCGACAAAGATGCGCGAGAGAGCATGATCTGGCTTATGAACGAAGCCAAGAAGTATAACGCCGTCGTCAGCACCCACATCAACCTCTGCGACGCCTATGAGAACAGCCCGCTTTGGGACGAGTATATGAAGCAGGACCTGATGGTACGCGAAGCCGATGGGTCGCTCCAGAAGGGCGGCATCTGGGACGGCGAACAGAGCTACAGAGTATCAAAAACTCGCGAATGGGCTGCAGGGCTTACTCAAGAGAGAATCAAGAAGTTCCTTGAGCTTCTGCCGATCGCTGAAACGGGGACCGTCCACATCGACGCGTTCTTCCCCAAGCCGAGCGCGTTTCACGGCGTTACGATGGACGACGAGATCAAAACGATCCAGGAGATTCTGAAATACTGGCACACTTGTGGGGTCGACGTCACCGGCGAGCTCTTCATCCATGCCTATGCCGGACTCTTCCCGATGGCCTGGCACCTCAACCTCGACGAGGCGAGCCGCCTGAAGTACCCGGCTGACGTGCTCTGCGGCGGCGGCCCTGGCTGGAACGCCCGGCACCACACCGACGCCGAACAGGTCACGTGGGTCGGGGTCTACACAGCGCCTGAAGCCGGATGTCTCTATGACGAGGCCTGGGGCTACACCGTCGACGAACACGCGGGGCTCTTGGGCGAGATGCCGAAGTTCTCCGCCATGTTCTACATCAACACCGTTCCGTGGCTACTGATGAACCAGCGCGGCACGGTCCGACACATTCACGATGCGGAGTTCTACACGGTGGAATTCGGCGACGACCTCGTGAGCACAGTTCGAAAGAACGATCGCCACCACACCATCACCGACTCGGGCAAGCTGATCGTTGACGGCTCAGATGTCTTTGCCCCCGCGGTCTGGCTCGACGATAAGTACATGGCCTACAGCCAGAATGGCGCTACAAAGACGTGGGAGCTCCCCGAAAGCTGGAAGCAGGCGACGACAGTGAGGATGCAGCAGGTCTACCCCATCGGCGAGAAGGCAGAGTGCAGTGTGCCTGTAGTCGACGGCAAGGTGACAATCAAGCTCGCCGCCGGGCAAGCCGCAATAGTGAGCAAAGCATAACATTGAAGCTCGTAGGGGCGGACCAGCGTGTCCGCCCTTTTCCGCCAACGAATGATTTTGGGGCAGCCCATAGATCCATCAAGACTCTTCATACCACCTCACTTCGCTCGCCTGTATTGGGCTCAACGACACCTACGGCGGTGCATCCCATCACCTCTGCGATGTAGCCTTCGAGCTCACGAGCCCGGTGCGCGGAAGTGTGCTCTGCCAAGACGCGATTCCTCGCGGCAAGTCCGATATCCCGACGCGAGTGATCCGGCAGTTCGAGCATATAGGCGAGCGTGTCATCCGAGGATTGACTGATAAGCACCTCGCGGTCGGGCGTGAGAATGGTATCGAGCCCGTCCCACCAGTCGCTGATGATCGGGGTGCCGCATGCAGCCGCCTCAAAGAGTCTCACACTCGGCGAATACCCCGCGCGCACCATATCATCCCGTGTGATGTTCAAGGTAAACCTCTGCCCATTGTAGAACGACACGTGTTCGAGCGGAGAGAGGTGCTCTATCCGGTCGACGTTCATCGGCCACTCGATGCTCCTTGGATACTGCGGACCGGCGACGATGAAACGTCCCTCGCGCCAGCGGCGAGCGGGATCGAGCATCAGCGAGTCGAGCGGCGGCTGGCGGTCATCGCTATAGGTGCCGAGATACCCGATATCCCAACAGGGCTCCAGATCGACCGGATAATAGAGCTTCGGGTCAAATGAGCAGTACAGCGCCCGGGCCATCGGCGAGCCGTAGCTGTTTTCCAAGCTCTCAAGCGTCGGCCCGCCAGTAAACGACAGATAAAGGTCGTATCTTCTAACCAGAGACTTGGACAGATATTCGCAGTCGCCCTGCTCAAGGCTTGCGAGGGTGACTGGTGTGTCGATGTCGTAGAAAGCCCTGACGCCCCGAGCAGTCGACATAACCCACTCGCCAATTGCGATACCCTCCGGCACGTAAGATCCGACGATCACGGCGTCGGCGTCCCGTATCTCGTGCTCGTAGACCAGCTTCAGCTCTTCGACGCTGGAGTAGAGCCTGGTGCGCCCGTATGGAGGGTCCGGCATGTCACGGTTTGTCGAGTACCAGGGCGTGTTTCGCTCAAGGAACAGCACGTCGTGGCCGAGGGCAGTGAGCTCTCGCACGAGCCTCCGGTAGGTCGTCGCGTGGCCGTTTCCCCAGGAGGAAGTGATCGAAAGCCCAAGTATTACTATTTCAAGACGATCGCTTTCGCGTCTCATGCTGTGCAATGTGTTACCTCCGACTCTCCAATCGCTACACCAGACGCAGTGTCGGGCGTTCCGCCGCCTCACTCTCTCGGCTATTTTCCATTGTGTAGTCGCTATACGTCGACATAATCTCACTCACCAACTGTCGACATGTGTGGTGAGTCGCCTCATCGTAGACCAGGACTCTATCGTAGTTCGACATGTCATGGGCCGACATGCTCACCTCATCGATAACTAAGCGGTGTATGGTATCGCAAAAGAGCAGCATATAACGCCCAAGCGTCTGGCGGTGTTTGCCGATGCGCTGCACGAGTCCGCAGGCGTTCCACTCATGGACGATCACCATGTCTGCTCCATCAAGCGCAAGCCCGAGGTCGAGGTCGAGCGTTTCCGGTTTCTCCTCATACACCAAAACCTTGTGGCCGCGGGAGGTCAGTTCGCTTACCACGCCTCGCTCAATATCGGCGTTGCCGTGGTTACAGTCAGAGAGAAGTGAGTGGTAGAACATCACTATTTTCATTTCCCGCCCCCCACTTTTTGCCCCGCGATCAAGGTCTCTCGTCCTTTGATCACCCACCAGCTGAGAAGCTCTTCGTATGCCCCGATGTAGCCGCGAGCCATGCGTTCAGGCGTATAAGTGAGCGCATTCTCCCGTGCTCTCTCCGCAAGATCACGTCTCCGATCAGGATCATGAATCAAGCTCTGAATCGCCAGCCGAAGTGCTTCGTTGTCGTCGGGACAGACGAAGACCGCCGCGTCCCCCCATATTTCGCGCAGGCTCGGGATGTCTCCAAGAACAAGCGCGCAGCCCGAGAGCGCAGCCTCAAGCGCCGAAAGCCCAAACGGTTCGTACCGCGCGGGAAGCGCGTAGATCGACGCAGCCGAGTACCAGGGCTGAACGGCGTGAGGCGGGAGGATTCCGAGGAAGTTCACGTTTTCGGTCGCGATCGTCGTGCCGTCGGGGTGCTCATCGTCCCCCGCCACATAGACGGGCCAGTCAAGCTCAGGGGCGACCTTCTGAAGCGCCATAATGTTCTTTGCATCGTCCCAGACACGTCCTGCAGCAAAGATCATCGGCTGTTTTTCACCTGGGACGAACAGGCTCGGGTCTCTGCCGTTTGCGATGACTCTCCCCGTGCGGCAGCATCCGTAGTGACGCTCGACCGATGTCAGCATCGCCCGCGTAGGCGCAAGGACCATAGGAACCGAATGAATCCCCCGCGCGACCTCGTGGCTGTAGCGCTTATACTCATCAGGAGCCGGGACACCCTTCACAGCGTACCACCAGGAAAGCACACACGAATGGCTGACGATTAGCGCTGGGTACTCCCAGGGAAGCGACCCATGCACGTAACCGTTCAGGTGGACAACATCGGGCTGCACCTGCTCAGCAAGCCGCAACAGCCATTTCCCGGCATAGGAAAGGTCCTGCCACGGGTCATCCATCCATTCGAGCTTGTAGGAGCTTGCCTCCAGGGTAAGCGTGGGGATATCATCGACCTGCGCGCGCTGCTCCGCAGTCGGAAACACGCCCATCGTCGCAAGCACGATCTCCACGCCGTACGCGCCAAGCGCGCGGGCAAGCTCTATAGAATATGTCCAAACTCCACCGATCGCATCGGCAGTCATTAGTATTTTCATAGGTCTTCGTTTGATCGACTAACGCCGTAGGGGCGGACCAATGTGTCCGACCTCTCCCGACCGCGAGGAATATATCACCGATGAACACCGTCTGATCAAGCGCGAAAGTGTGGGTATAGAGCGGTTTTGGGTCGATCTCACCGGACGCAACTGCACGGGCGGCGGCATGCATTCCCTCCATATATACCCGATTTTCCCGCTCATGAGCGTTTATCACATCAATTCCCCGCCAATTCCACAGCTGCATATTTATCTGACGCGTGCTGTCCTGTACCTGGGGGGACAGGTGATCGACAAGATGCGACCCGATGATACCCGCCCCCCAGTGAGAAGTGCCAGTGGGTCAATTGGCATGAAATCAGCCATTGTTGGGTGGCGATTTCCGAATCGCCACCCCAAAGCTAAGGCGGGATTTCCGAATCCCGAATGGCGTAATGCATGGCAATTGACCCACTAGTTTGCTCATAGCTGCTCCATTTGCGCGAGTGTTTCGTGCTCCTAACGCGGCCTCCCAATCGAAGAAGATCTGAGATTAGAGGCGCGCAAGTCGCTGGGTTAGTCGCCATAATGGTTTCCTGCCAGCATAGCTTCTAAACATACTTTTGTCGTATGTCCAGCTCCAACAGTCCGAAACTTTACTGCCGGAGATATCCTATCCGTTGATAATCTCACCACCATTTGGATGCAGCACCTGACCCGACATATAGCTCGAGTCGTCGCTTGCGAGAAATACATAGCTTGGGGCGATCTCCTCGGGCTGCCCGGGCCTGCCCATTGGTGTGTCAGCGCCGAACTGCTTCACCTTCTCTGGGTCAAAAGTCGCAGGAATAAGCGGGGTCCAGATAGGCCCGGGAGCGACCGCGTTTACCCTGATCTTTCGACTCGCGAGATTAAGCGAAAGCGAGCGGGTAAATGAGACGATCGCGCCTTTGGTGCTTGAGTAATCGAGCAACTGTGGGCTGCCACGGTAAGCAGTCACGGAGGTAGTGTTGATGATCACCGAGCCCTTGCCCATATACGGCAAAGCGGCTTTGGTGAGGTAGAACATCGCATATATGTTGGTGCGAAACGTTCGCGTGAGCTGCTCTGAGGTGATGTCTTCGAGAGCTTCTGTGGGATGCTGTTCGGCTGCGTTGTTGACCAGAATATCGATCTTGTTTAGTTCGCCCAGAGCCTTGTCGACAACCCGCCGGCAGAATTGCTCATCGCCGATATCCCCATGGATCAGCGTGCAGGTGCGGCCGTGCTCCTCGACCAATCGGCGAGTCTCTTCGGCGTCTTTGTGCTCGTTTAGGTAGACGATCAGGACGTCGGCCTCCTCTTTTGCGAAGGCTACGGCAACGGCGCGACCTATCCCGCTGTCGCCGCCGGTAATTATCGCCGCCTTGTCCCGGAGCTTGGCGCTCCCTTTGTAGTGCACGTCGACCGCCTCCGGCTTGGGGGTCATCTCATGCTCCATGCCGGGTTGAGTGTCCTGGGTCTGTGGAGGAAGGGTCTGTTTTTCTTCGGACATCGTCGGTTTCTCCTTTGCGTAAAAAGAGTTCAACCAGACGATTACCCATGGGGATAGGGAGCCAAACGGGGAGGTTTGTGGCAATACCCCTCACCCTAACCCTCTCCCTCAAGGGGAGAGGGGACTCTTGCTGCTTCTCCCATTGAGGGCTATCGCATTTTCTGTGAAAACGCTGTCGCCTGAGAGGAGAAGGCTGGAATGAGGGGTATTAGACCAATCCGGCTTACTTCAAACCAAGCTTACCATCAAGCCAGCGCCACGCGCGTCGATCGAACTCGGGCGACCACTCGTGGAAGAGGCCGGGCGTGAGAAAGACGTGCTTGTCGGTCGAAGGCATCAGGCTGTAGGTGCAGTAGGTCGTCGTGACAGGTGAGACGGCGTCGATCATCCCTGCAAACGCAAACACGGGGCATGTGACGCCGAATGCGAAGTTCATCGTGTCGTAGTAGCTGGACCAGCGGTTTGCTTCGGTTACCTCGGGCATCATCGGAGGGTTGTCCCGGTCCATACCGTCACGGGGCGGATTTGCCGAGTTGCACGCCCTCGCCCAAGCCTGATACGCGCCGTAGGCGTTGTGCGCGAGGCAGGGAACGGCTGCGGCGACCCGCTTGTCGAGCCCGGAAACGACGGTCGATAGCCTACCACCCTGGCTCTGGCCAACGACCACGATTTTGGACTTGTCCACGTCAGCACGCGAGGCCAGATAACTCACCGACTGAAGCGCGTTGGTGTAGATGCGATAATCGTAGTTTTCCTTCGGGCCTTTGCCGGGGATAAAATCGGGCTGGTCATACTTTTCAAGGTCAACGTCCTGGCCATGCACCTGTATCGCAAGAGCTACGTAACCGTGCCGCGCCTGCTCGGCTGGGATCGGACGAGGGCCACCCGCCGCGCCGGGAAGAACGAGCATCGCAGGGAACGGGCCGTTGCCCACGGGCTTTGCGAGCCACCCGTAGCAACGAGAACCATCGGCTGAGGCATAGTTCACCTTGTAGACTTCGACCTTCTCAGCGCGGTGTCCGGTCGGGTCGTAGTCTGGAGGAAGGTCAGATGATGCGACGTTGTACGCGGCGATCTTCTCATCGTCCATCACGCGCACAGGGCCGATGACTTTGGCGTCAAGCGGGGTGCTCGCGAGTTCTTTCATGACGACACCCCAGAACGCGTCGAAGTCGGCGGGACGGCTCACCGTCGGACGAATCTCGTTTATCTTCCAGCCAAACGCCGAAACGCCGTGAACGGTCTTGTCCGCGCCGGTGTTCAGTTCGACGTTTACATCGTAGAACCCAGGCCTAAGCTTCGCTGTCGGAATACGAATCAGGTAGCCGTTGTTCACCTGAGGCTCACCAGCGCCGGTCATGATAGGCGTCTTGAAGAAGTTTCGCGATACCGACCACTTAAGCGAGATCGGCACACCAACGGGCTGACAGATGATGAGGACTTCCTTCTGCTTGTCAAAGAGCATCGTCTCAGACTGCCTTGAGAAAAAGACGAAGGGGTTGCTCCCCTGAAGATAAGTTTCACACTGATACGGCCTTGCGACGTGCCATGTCATAGCGATTGCTCCTGCGGCTGTAACTGCGACCATCAGTATAACAATGATCAAGTTCGATAACTGTTTCTTATACATGACCCACTCCTGACTCAGGGTTGGGCCGAAGAACCAGTTCTTCGGCCCACTATCTATTGACGGCGCAGTGCGCCGCTTCTTACCAGTTAACGACGAGTCTGCTGTTTTCTGACTGGAAACTCACCGAAACTGCGACGAGATCGCCGTCAGCAACGTGCGAGACCGAAGCGCCTTCAGCGGTGACCGAAGAAGGCGCCTTCCCACCAGGCGCGTGGAACCAGTAGGTCTCAGTCGTCCCAGGGACCCCCGAAAGCTCGAGCGCCAGCGCATTTTGGTCCCAGGACTCGCCCTTCACGCTGATCGCATCCATACTGATGTGGCGGGTCGAAGCGACAAACTGCGGGCGTTCGAGCACGGGCCGAAGTGATATCACCTGGCAGTGCCCAAGGTCGAGCGCGCTGCAGTCGATGCTGCCCGTGACCTTGCCAAGGAATTTCTCAGCCCAGAAGTCGAACGCAAGGTAATCTTTGGTCGGGTCGACTCCGAAGTTCTCAAGAGCAACGGTTGACGCCTTGAGCGGCACAGTTGCAAAGCGCCCAACGACGCTCCAGTTGGCCCACGGCTTGTTGATGTGGATCGTCCAAAGGCTAGTGAAGGGATGATCGTCGTTCATCGTCGCGTAGTTGCCGGCCATGTTCATCGCGTCTTCCAACTCGACGCCTTCTGCCTGCACGGGAATCTCCCTTGGAACGGCGAAGCCGTGCAACTTTGTCCAAGTATATGCCGGATAACTTAGATCCAGCGCCCCTGTTTCGGCTGTCGTCGTGACAAGCGGCGGGATGGTCTTCTTCACAAGCTCAAGCCTTGGCTCGTCGTAGACATCCAGCGGATCGCTCAGCATGAATAGCCCGCCGGAAAGGCTGACAAGTGAGAGCAGTGTGCGGGTCCACTCGAACTTGGCGCGCACGCAGACGTGGTCGGGGTCGTTGATAAAGAGAATCCTCTGAGCGTGGAACCATCTCGCCGACTCTACCAGCTGCATCCGAACGCCGGCCCAGGTCGGGTTTGCGTCGATACCGATGCGGCAGGCGTCCGCCACTCCTACGACCTGGGAGAGAACACCCCAGCTCGCAAGGTAGAAGGCGTCATCGCCTACGGCTTTACGGGCAGCTTCCATCCATGCTCTGAAACGGAGTTCGACGTCCTCGTTTGTGAGAATCCCCATCTTGGCCGACTTCTGAAGTCCGTCGTAGAGCAGATGGCGGATCTGATCGGTCTTGAAATAAAGATACCCTTTGTCGCGCAGACCGCTGTAGTAGGGATGAACGTGCTTCTCAAGCGTCGCGGGCTCGCAGTTCAGGACAAAACCCAGCCAGTCGCCCTGCACAGGGTTGCCGTCCTTGTCGTGGACGATGCACTCGGGCTGATACTTGGCGAAGTCGTCGTTGTTCAACGTGCAGCTTGTCCAGATGCCGGGGACAAGCCCCGCGTCCTTGATCTTGTTGATAACCGCATCGTGCCCGCCGGGGAACTGGGCGTTGGTGTTCAGCCATGAGACAGCGATCGACTGCGTCGGGTCGGCAGGGATCGGCGTCAGCTCGTAGCCGTCGTCGATCTGGATAAACTCCATCCCGTAGGGCTTGAGCGGCTTGAAAAACTCGGCTGCCGCTGTGACATTTTCCTCGCTCACGTCGCGCCGATACGCTTCCCACGAGCACCAACCGGTGACGGGGTTCGGATACGGCCTGAAGCGCCACGGCTCGTGATAAGTGTAGCCGAGGTGCGTGCGGTAGAAATGCGGTCGCAGGTTCATGAACCACGGCTTCGGTCCGAGTTCGACTTCGAGGTGAGCGATCAGATCGCCGTTTTCGTTTGGGGTAAGCTCAGTGTCGAGCCACTTCCAATCGCGCCCGTGCCAGTCCATCAAGAAGTCCTGCTTGATGTCGTAGAGTCCGTTCACACCGTAAATCAGGGGGAAACCACTCTGCCCGACGATCGCCTGCTCGCTCCCTGCACGGTTCGGGCGCATGCTGACCGCCTCCGGGCTAAGGTGAAAGTGCACGGTGACCTTGGCGGGCTTGTCGAGCATAAAATAGAGCTGCTGCAGATACGGCCAGCTCTGGACGTCGCCGTCTGAGCTGTGGCGGAAACCGAACTCGCCGCAGTCGTCGGGAACGATCATCTCGATAATCGGGCGGCCGTTATACTCATAAAAAAGCGTCCGCGACTCCTCCACCCAATGGTGCTCCGCGTGTGCAATCGGAGGCACCGCAAGCGTGGGGTTTGCTACAGACTCAAAAAATATAGGATCGGGCATCAAAGTCTCCTTCGCACTCTTGTTTCTGCTGATATTCTACAGGTTGAGGCGGGGAGTAGGCAAGCGAAAGTTATGAGCTGAGAGTCACGCAGCCTCGGCTAAAGCGATGTGTTCGGGCGCCGACATTTCGTTCACCAGAGAACGAGCCCAGTGGGTCGGGTCGGACGCGTCCTGAACAAAGCCGTTCTTGGCAAAAATCTGACGGCAGGCCAGGTTGGCGTCTGTTTCGATAAGAACGCCGGTAAGCGCGTCGCTCCCCTGCCCAGTCTGCTCCTTGGCGATGTGCGAGAGGGCGGCGTCTTCGACTCCGAGGCCGATCACGCGACAGCTCATCACAAGATGCTCCACACAAGCGTCTCTTACCCAAGCAGCGCCGATTAGGCCGTAACTTGTGAAGCGGTCGCGGGCGTGGAAGACGTAAAGCTTTACCCTTTTGCGCAGCAGGCGATCGACTTCTTCCAGCGTGTAGCGGATGCCGCAGGTGTTGAACTGGTTCGTCTTGTTGAATAGCTCAAGGACGCGGTTTATCTCGCTTGAGTCTCCGCCTGTGACCGCGCCGATAGTCACATCAAGGCCAAGCGACTTCAAGAACTCGTCGTGAGAAAGCGTACGGCGGGTCTCCTCGCGCTTGATCTGTCTGTGGACCATCTCGGTCTTCCGTTTTGACTCGTCGGTGATGACCGCGCGCTGGGTCTCGGGGGACCACAAGAGCACTCGCTTCAGGTAATATGGGTGGCTTCCGAGCACTCGAATGCCGGGGATCGACTCTTTGATCGCCTCGCGCTCGACGGGGTTGTCGTCGATCATCACCACGTTCGCGGCTCGCAGGTTCACAAGTTCGAGAATCTCGATGATGTTCTGCGCTTTGGGGGTGAAGTTGATCTTGCGCACCGCGAAGTCGTCGAGCGAGATCAATCCGCCGGTGATGCGCTCCCAGTTGCTTACTATGAACTCCTCAGAGTTCTTGCTGACTATCCCGAGGAGTATCCCCCGCTTCTTTAGCCAGTGCAGCGCCTCGATGAGCCCAAGTGGCCAGCCCTCGAACGTGTCGAGTGTGCCGTCTACAGCGACTCCGCGCCAGAGGGTGTCGTCGAGGTCTACGCAGACGAGCTTGACGGTATCCTGCTGCTTTATGGTGCGGTACATCGCCATCACCTCTTGAACCACTGCCTGCCCGAACTCCTGGTTGCGAAGTTCGTAGTGGTGGCTCATCGGCGCGGGAGGCACAATGCGGTTCAGATCGTGCTCGTACTCCGAGTTGGTGAGCACACCGCCGTGGGTTGCGCTCCATGTCATATCGTCCTGTATATACTTTCGACCAAACGTCGCGGAGATGCTGTCGGTGTCTACGAGATGGGTGTTCGGATACTTGGCAAGCTCCGACTCAAGGAACATGTTCATCCGCTCGACGAAGTGGGTCATGTTTCGGATATCGTACCGGGGCTGCAGCCTTCCCATAGGGTTCTGCTGGGGAGGCATGAAGCCCATTACATAGGTCAGCAGCTTTCGTTCCTTGCCTAGCGCCAGAACGTGTTCGAGATAGCGGGAAGTGTAGTTCTCCACTAGCGCCAGAAACTCTTCGTGCTTGGCGAGGTCATCCTGGGGGAGCCTGCAGTAGGCTATGTCCTGCATGACGGTGCGAAGCGGCACCTGCACGAGCTGGAACGCGTACTGGTCGATCTTGTCGCTGAGGTCGGGTAGGTCCCCGAAGTTGTTAACCAGCACGAAGTCGGCTTCCCACTCACGGTTCTTGTGCGTGGCGAACCCTGGCAGGCCCATTGCAAGGCACGAGCCGATCACCAGGAACTTGACGTTGCCCTCCGAGGTGACTCCCAGGTCGCTTGGAACTCTGTAAAGCTCACAGTTATGCTGTTTGAAAATCTCATCATCAACGGCGAGGAACGTCGCCGGCGGGGGAACCGGGTCGGCGGCGCTGCGCGGTCGCGACTGCATCTCAATCTTCAACATCGCCATATCGGCCTCAAGCATCTCGTCGTTGACGGGCCTTGCCTTGGCCTCGGTGTAGAAGAAATAGGCGTCGTCGGTGCTCCCCATTGCGAGGCACACCTTGGCGGCTCCGACAAGAGCGCGGACGGAGTCGGGGTCGTCACTGAGGGCTTCGAGGAACAGCATCAGCGAGTCCTGGTGCTCATCTTCAGCCAGACAGGCTTCGGCGCGGAGGATGCGCTCGTCCACCTGCGGAGCCTGAACTTCGGGTGAATGCACCACCGCGTAACGGTGATCGAGCATACCGCCGTCGGCCAAGAGTTCCGTGATCTGTTCTATCGAATCCAGCGACCGCACACCTTCTACGGCGCTTATGTTGCTGTTCTCTAAAATTCGTCGTTCCGCATTGTCCAACCTGGACTTGGAATCCCTACCCATCAGACAACTCCTTTGGCTTGAACCCACGGGGGGTCTTGCCCCGAAATGCCCCTGCTAATATTACTGGGTTATCGTATATTATCGGCTGGTTGGATGAATGGCTGTAGATTTCGGGCCGGTTCGTTCTTAGTTCGTTTTCACGCCTGGGGGAATGGGCTCTCTGTTCGTTCTTCACGCTTGGGCTGAGCGTAAAATGAGTTCGTTTTGGTTGTATATTAATAATAGGCAATTCGACAGGGGAAATCAAGAAGTGCTTGGGGGGGATTTCGGGGTGTTTGTGCGAACAGAGTATTAAAGGCGACAGACACCTTTTATTGGTAGACAAACAAAAAGGTGTCTGCCCCCTTTAATAGACCATCGAGCAGCCAGCCAAGCTCGCGACGGGTTACTGCCACCGTGCCGGACTGATCTTTACCGGGCCACTTGAACCGACCACGTTCCAGTCTGCGATAATAGAGCCAGAAGCCGTTGGTGTCCCAGTAGAGAATCTTGAGCCTGTCGCGACCCCGGTTGCAGAAGACAAACTAGGAGTCTGAAAACGGGTCGAGCTCAAACTGGAGACTCACCATCGCCGCGAGCCCGTCGATTGACTTGCGCATATCGGTCGCGCCGGATGCCAGATACACACGGGGAGTGCCCGACTGGCTCAACATGACGTCGTCACCACGCACAGCACTTGGGCAAGCATCGCAGCATCGAACCCGGACTCCACCTCGATCCGAGCCGCGCCCACACTGATCATGATCTTTGACGGTGCCGCACTTACCGGCTTAACATCAACACGGGTCCACTTGACTCCTCCGACATCCTTCGCTTCCTTACGTTTCTTCTGGGTCCAGTATTTAAGCTGCGGTAATGTGACCCCATTTCGCTCGCACCACACAGTCGCCGTCAAACCACTCGACCGATAATCCGCGATACGAACATCCCACTGCTTGCGTAACTCCACGTTTTCCATCTCTTACACCTCCAAATGTTGGTCCGCAACCATTATGGAGGATTAGATCAAACCTGAATAGGTGGGGCTGGTTGTACGCTTACCGAGGTACAGGCTTTCCTCGATCACTCACAAGAAGGGAACCCTGACTCTAGCTGAGATAGGCTACCCGACAAGAGACAATGCAGGGAACCCGATGTCCGTCACCGATCCCACAGGCGGCTGGACCTATGGCTATGACAAT
>JBBRAE010000027.1:0-38307 GCA_038207085.1 Armatimonadota bacterium | reverse complement strand
GGCGTGCAAGCGCCGCACTCCAAACGGCGTCGAATGCGTAATCGATACGCGAGGACACTTTCAAGACAGGGGAGTTGAAAAGCCGTACGGAAGCAAGGCGGCCACCTTCGGCCTCGTCCACGTCACCACACTCCAAGGGGCACAGGCTATAGACTGGTGTCTAGTCGGCATCATGAGGTTATGTCCCTCTTAACTGATGCCTGTGCTCTGATCCTTGGGGCCTGGCTGCGCGAACTGCGCTTCAGGTAACCGCCCGCCGGGTCATGGGTCCACATCCTTTCCAGACACCGGCAGGCATTTATTGAAACCCGACCCTCACAAGCAGGGACGGGGCCAAAGATCGCTCGATCCTTCGGCAGCCAGGCTGACATAGTCGCTCAAATTGTAGCAACCGTAGTCCCTTGGCATTGCGTCCCTCGATTTCCCGAGGTTTGCCCTTATCGGTGTCGCACGCGTGAAGTTTAGCTTCGGCGGCCAGGCTGCCAATGCAGTCCCTCGCGCCCATTATTCAACTCTCGAAAAAACAAGACCTCAATAATGAGCGCCGGACCGTTTAGGCCCTGTAGCTTTGCGCCCCCGCCTTTCGACGAGTTTGCCATTTTCGTGCTCTGGAAACAGTATGAACATTTCCCATATTCAGTTGTCTTTATTCAACTTACACTATGATTATGCCGCGTATTCCAGCTTTCGGACTCTGCAGAAGTACGGGAATTTTGGGGAAGGGTTTGGAGGATAGGGGTTGGGGGCTTGGGATTAGCTCCCAGGGATTGGCGTGTGTTGATTCTTTGGGTGGAGCGCACGTTTCGAGAGCCTCAACGTGATATAGTTTGGATTGATCAAATATGGGAGATTGGTGGTCGATCACCCTTCGTGCTTCGAGAGCCTCTGCATGACTCAGGGTGGCGGTTGTGCAGGCTTAGCCCGCTAACAGAGCATTATTCACGCTACTCGTGAATAATGCAGGCTTAGGGTAGATGCACAATCTCTCATATCCCCACCCAAGCCAACCCCTCACCCTGAGGCTCTCGAAGGGTGCGATGCACAAATTTCTCGACGTACTACAACAAAGGGAAGCTTATTAAATCCCCCAAGTCTCGCCATTCCAACCCCCAACATCCAACCCTTCCCTAAAGCACCTCTCCGACGCTCGAATCAAGCCTCTGGCCGAACTGGCCGACGCCGAAGCTGTCGAAGAGTGGGAAGGCTTTGATTCGGAAGTTCAGACGGATGCCTTTGTCCTGCCAGAACCCGGTCTCGTTGACGTAGGTGAGGGTCGCCTCCCAGCAGTGCAGGTCGCGCACGATCTGCACGTTGGTGTAGTCGAAATTGCTGGTGTAGCCGTTGTAACCGGCGTTCGCGCGCAGCCGCCAGAGCTTGCCCATCGGAGTATCGAGCTGACCGCGGACGCTTGCCAACTTGCTTTCGACGATATCATAACGGGTGCCGAGATCGACCTTGAAGTCGTTGTCGTAGCGCACACGGAACTGGTTCACAAGCGATCGCCACTGTGAGCGGTTCAGGTCGTAGCCGGTGGAGGTGTAGATCAGATAGCGCTCCGAGGGCTTGTAGGTCATCCGAGCCGTGATATCCTGCCAGGGGAACGTGTCCTGATCGAAGTTGTAGCCGCTGTAGAGGCTGAGCTTTACGCGTTCTGTCTCCTGAAGGTTGAACCGGCCCGTAAGAGTGTTATACTTGCCGATGAAGTCGAACCGAAACGGCGTGAACCCCCTCGGGCGCAGGTAGCGATAATCCAGGGCGGCGCTTGATTTCTCCCCTATCGTGCGCGTGATGCCAAGCGCGGTGTCGATCGAATACTGAGCGGCGCCGTCGCTGTAGAAATACTGACGAAACCCCGCTCCGGCGCGCAGATCGAGCTTGTCGGCGAGCCTTATCTTCTGACCGGGGATGCTGATATCGGCGACGGCGCGGTCGTCCTCCACCCGTCCCAAATCTTCTCTGTAACGACCGACCGAAAACCCGGTGTTCGCAGTCAGCCCAAGCGGGAGATCAACGCCCAATCGCTGGGACGTACTCGTCAGCTCAAGCTCTGGCAGCCGCTCGGTGCCTGCAAACTGCGGACCCACCGAGCTTATAAATGCTTCGTCGGACAGGTCGTCGATTCTCGCATAGCGAACCGCCCAGTCGTAGGCCTTCTCCTGGGTTTCATAATCGAGTCTTGAGGTAAGCTGGGAGTTTGCGGTGGAGATCGTCGCGCCATCGACAAAGAACGGGTTCTCCGAGCGGAAATAATCCAGATTGATCGTGCCGCGCGACTTCTCGCCGAACTGCTGGAAGTGCGACAAGTTGGAGGTTATCCTGTCGTAGCGGCCAAAACCGGTTTCCAGCGAGTCCCGCAACAGAAGCTGAGTCGATGCTCCCGTACGCTGACGGTCGAAGCGCAGCTCGTTTAGAAGCGAGGTCGACTGCGGCGAATACTGGTAGCTGTGGGAGCGATAGTCCGAGGTCAAGTTCATCTTGACCGTGCCGAGCCTCTGCTCGTGGGCAAGCCTGCCGGTGAGCGAGTATTGATCGGTCGTTTGGTCATAGAGCTGATAGAGGTTGAGATTTCCTGCGCCCGTTTTGAAGTTATACTGATCGTTTACGCCTACGCCGACGCCCTTTTTACTCATAAGATCGATAAGCAGGTTCGCGCTGTTTGACTCGCCCGCGGCTATCCCGTAGGCGGCTTTCATGTAGAACCCTTCGGCCGCGGTCTGACCTACGAGCGGGATAAAGTTCGTCCGGTTCCTGAGCTGTTTGATGGGGATCGCGAGGCGCGAGAGCTTGAGGATCGTCCTGCCGAGCGCGACGAGCGTCGTGTCACGGGCGACGAGCTTGCGGTCGGTCCAGACCGTAGCCGAACCGGCGTTGATGAAATAGTGCGGGTGATCGAGGTTGCAGGTGGTAAACCCGCCGTTCTCTACGTGGATTATCTTGCCCGCCTCACCGGTAATCACTGCGCCTGACAGATACACGGGAGCGTGGATATACTCAGGGATGCGCTCGGGAACAACTGTGCTTTTGGCCGACTCAAAACGCCACTGCCGGGTGTCGAGGTTGATCCCCACCTCGTCGCCCCTGATCTCCTGACCATCGATGACAAGAACTACATTCCCCGAAAAGGTCGCGTCCTTGGTGCGAAGATCCACCTGCGCAGTGCTTGCGGTGGCTGAGAAATCCCGGTAGGTCGCCCGAACGTTTCCACGGGCAGTGACCACTGAAGCGTCGCCGTTCTCGAAATCGACCCGCCATGAGTCTGCGTCAAGCCTTAGCCTGTCGCCGTCGAGTGGAAGATCGACCCCGCCAGTCACGTTGACGGTGGGAGTCGGTTCGGGCACGTAATCCGACGGCGGCTTGGAGGGCTCGTGAGGCGTCACACCCTCGGGGCTCGGCGGAGCCTGCCCCGAGGGAGGAACCACGTTCGAGGGCGCGGGAAGAATAGGCGCCTGCGGAGGCTGATCGAGCTCTTCTGCCTGCGCGATGGGGGCGAACAACAGACAGCAGGCGACAGCCAGCGCCAAGCACCCGGTCTCTAGTCTCCAAAAACGACTTACCACCCTGCTCTACTCTGCCTTCCACATCAAAATTGCGCCAGCGACCAGGAACACCCCAACCTCAGACCAGCCCGCAACTACGGGGGGAATATGACCCGCGACCCCAAGCGCCTTGCCAAAAACGATCACGTTCCAGTAGACGCCGAGCACGAGAATGCCAATCAGGACGCCCATAAACCCGCCGGTGCGCCCGAACTTCAGACAAAGAGGCGCGACGCAGAGCATAATGAGAAAACACGAAAACGGCATCGAGAGCTTGAAGTAGTAGTTCGTGCGCCACTCGTCGAGCGCCCCGCTGTTGCTTGAGCCGAACGTCTTGATCTGTTTGGCGAGCTCGGCGGCGGTCATTTCTTCGCTTGTCTTTTGGTATTCAGGGAGCGCGACGCCGGTGCGGCGCAAGTCGAGCCTTGCCTCTTTGAACTTGGCTTCGTAGTCGGTGAACCCGTTCTTGTCGGTCTTTCGCGAGACGCCGTTCTTCAGTATCCAGACGTTTCCCTTCTGGATAGCGGACTCAGCGGTGGTGATCGACGGGTATTGGGTGTCGGGTGTGAGCTCGTATATCATCACCTGGTGAAGAATCGTGTCGCGGCCCTTGTGCTCGACTCGCTGCACGTAAAACCAGTAATTCTGTGCGTTGAAGAACACATTCGCCTGAATGGGAGGAGCCTGCGGGGTCGCAAAAATGCGCTCGATCACGCGCTTGCTGCGGGTCTCGGACCACGGCGCGACCATCTCCTGAATCCAGTAGTGAGCGCCTGATAGCATAATGCCGACGGCAAAGATCGGCAGAAGAATCCTTCGTACACTGATCCCGGCCATACGCATCATGGTGACTTCGCTGTCTCGTGACAGCCGAGTCACCGCAAGGGCGCACCCAAAGAGCGCTCCGGCAGGCAGGATCATCCACGCAAATGAGGGGGTCTTGAGCAAAAGATACTCGGCGGCATCGAAAAACCCGGCGCGGACCTTGATGAGACTGCTGATTAGATAGAACAGAGTGTTCCCCATCATGAGGACGAACACAACCAGCATTCCCGCAAGCGTGGGAACTATCATTTCCTTCAGCGCGTATTTATCCAGGATCCTCATCAGTAATAGCCACCTCTGCCGAGCAGATTATAGCATAAAACAGCTGTTAGCTATTAGCCATTAGCTATTAGCAAGCAGATCGTGCCGTGTCTCCAGACGCGGCACGCATATTTGAGGGTTCTGGAGAACCGGCGCGATCAGGCTAACGGCTAACAGCTAACAGCTAATAGCTCAATAGCTTCCCCCAGTGTTGCGCCGGAAGGACTGTTCAGGTATAATTACCATAAGTGGCCGCAGAGATGTTCAAATCTTGTTGATCGACTACTGCGGATTCAAAAATAAGCTCATCGTTGTGCAAGGCGTGACTGTAAGAAAGCGTGCCAGAGCCCGATGAACCCAAGGGAGACTTGGAGTTGGAATGATAGAATACTGCGACGTCTCTTTGGTCTACCCGAACGGTGTGCAAGCACTGTCGGATGTGAACCTGCGCGTTGGAAAAGGAGATTTTCTGTTTGTCGTTGGAGCAAGCGGCAGCGGAAAGTCCTCGCTTCTCAAGCTTACTTATAGAGAACTCTTGCCGACCAAGGGAAGAGTGTTCGTCGGACAGGAAGATGTGACCAAGACCGCTCGATCCGCCGTGCCTTATCTGCGGCGAAAGATCGGTGTCGTCTACCAGGATTTCAAGCTGCTTCCTCAGAAGACGGTTTGGGAGAACCTCGCATTCGTCTTGCGTGTGACCTCGGTTCCAAGAAAAGAGATCCGCAAACGAATCTGTGAGGCGCTCGAACTCGTCGGAATGATGCACCGCTGCGACTCGTTCCCTACGGAACTCTCAGGCGGTGAGCAGCAGAGGGCGTCCATCGCCCGCGCACTTGTCAACAACCCACCCATACTTATCGCCGATGAGCCCACAGGGAACCTCGACCCAGATACGTCGTGGGGGATTATGCAGATTCTATCCAGGATCAACACCGCCCGGGGAACGACCGTAGTCGTTGCAACGCACGACAACCAGGTCGTCGACCGCATGATGCGCCGCGTCGTTGCGGTGGAAGGTGGCAAGATCATTCGAGACCAGGACAGAGGCACGTACCACGACGAAGCCTCCGAGCCGGAAAGCCTTTGTAAAAGTGAACTTACGGAATATTGAGTATCTATTACAGGAAGCATTTGTAGGGATTTGGCGTAACGGCATTATGGCCCTTGCGTCGATCTCTACGGTTGCGCTTTCAATGGCGATTCTCGGAACGTTTATTCTGATGGTCCTCGGCAGCCACAGGTTCGCCGAACGTCAGCTCGAGCGCTTCGAGATCGCGGTGTACCTCCCGGTCGGTGCTGATTTGGCCGACGCCAACCGCGTGCGCGACGAGATCAAGTCCCTGCCGCTTACGAGCAAGGTCGACCTGTTGTCCCGCGACGCGGAGTGGAACAAGCTAAAGCTCAAGCTTAACACCAACATCGACCTTGGCGGGATCGCCAACAACCCCCTGCCCTACGCGCTGAATGTCGAGAGCCGCGACTCGCGAAGGACAAGTGAACTCGCCGACAAGATCGGCAAGATCAAGGGAATCGACGCCGTCAACGACTACAAAAAGATTTACGGCAGCGTGAAGACGATCGCTGACCTGGTGCGCATACTCGGCTTCGCCGCGTCGATCATCCTGTGCCTGACAACGACGTTCATCATCAGCAACGCGATCAGGTTGACGGTGTTTGCGAGGCGTCACGAGATAAGAATTATGCAGCTCGTTGGCGCTACCAACTGGTTTATCCGTATCCCGCTCGTAATCGAAGGGATCGTCATAGGCGCAGCTGGCGCGTTTATCGCCTACGGGCTGATCAGCGTGTCGTCGCACTACACCGTAGGGGTGCTGCAGCGCCAGGTGATGCCTATACTGCGCGACATCTCAAGCGGGGTCTCGCCGACCCAGTTTATGACGACTCTCACCTGCACCGGAGCCGCAATCGGCGCGCTCGGCAGCTATATTTCTATCAGACGATTCCTGAAAGTCTAGCCGTAGGGGCAGACCAGTGTGTCTGCCCAAGAATCTACCGTCGCCCGCGAAGGGCGGACACATTGGTCCGCCCCTACATTTCAATTATGATTAAAACACCGATATGGCTCAAAATAACGGCTGTGTTTGTGATCGCAAGCTTATGTGCGACTCCTGTTCTGGCAAAAAAGCCGAGCAAGGGTGCGCTAAAGCAGAGGCTTTCGACGGTCAACAAGCAGATCAACGTCGTCCAGAAGCAGATTCGCGTGAAGAAGCAGCAGGCTCACAAGGCGAAAGTCGAGCTTGCGGCAACCGAGCAGAAGCTGATGTCTACCCAGGACAGGTTGACCAATAACAAGATCCGCCTGGCACAGTCGCAGCGCAAGCTCAAGGTCATCAGCGAGAGGCTCGTGCGCAACCAGAGGCAGCTCGACCGCAGGGCGCGACTGCTTTCGGGCAGGCTTGCGGACATCTACAAGGGCGACGACATCGGCTACATAGACGTGCTCCTAGGAGCGCAGGACATGAACACCTTCCTCTCGCGCGGCCACTACGTCAAGAAGATCGTCTCAAGCGACGTCGACCTGATCAAAGAGATCAAGCGAAAGCGACTGGAGATCGAGCAGGATAAGAAGAGCCAGGCGGCTGCAGTCAGACAGATCACGGTGCTTCAGGCGTCACTTATCCAGGAAAGAGACTCGGTCGCCGATCTCGCCGATCAGCGCGAAGGCGAACTGCGCGATATCGAACACGACCGGGCGCTGTACGAGCACGCGCTTGCCGGCCTGATGGCAAAGTCCCAGGAGATCGAAGACACTATCCGCCGCTACCAGTCGACCCCGCGCGGTATCAAGCGCTTCCATCAGAGGTTCGCGGGCGGACTCAGTCTTCCCGCAAACGGTCGGTTTACGTCGCGCTTCGGGTACCGGATTCATCCCGTCACGGGTGTGCGTTCGCTCCACACCGGACTCGACATCGCCTGCCCGACCGGAACAGCGATCCACGCGGCGGCTAACGGCGAGGTGATTCTTTCGGGATGGATGGGCGCTTACGGCAACGCGGTGGTCATCGATCACGGTGGCGGCGTCCAGACACTTTACGGCCACAACTCGCGCCTGATAGTCCGAGCCGGTCAGCAGGTCAGGCGTGGTCAGGTGATTGCCAGTGCCGGCAGCACCGGTTGGAGCACGGGCCCGCACTGCCACTTCGAGAAACGAGTGAACGGGCGGCCAGTGAACCCCCTGTAGGGCTAGCGTGCGCCAGAGGGATATCACAGCCACTACCCTAAGTCGTCAAAAACTGATATAATATCCCGCTATGGAAAAGAAGACGAACAGCCCAACAATAGTCAACCGCAAGGCTTGGCATGAATATACGATCGAAGACGAGTTCGAGGCAGGTATCGAGCTTGTGGGGACCGAGGTTAAATCGATCCGCACCGGCAAGGTCAACATGCAGGACGCCTACTGCCGCGTCGAAAACGGCGAGGTGTGGCTGTATCAGATGAACGTCACCCCCTACGAATTCGCCAACCGATGGGCTGTCGAGCCGCTGCGCAAACGTAAACTGCTCCTCCACAAAAATGAGATCGAACAGCTCAAAGTGAAAGCCGAACAGAAGGGGCTCACCATCGTTCCCTTGAGGATATTCTTCCAAAGAGGGTTCGCGAAGATGGTCGTCGGCATCGGTCGAGGCAAAAAGCTTTACGATAAGCGGCAGGCGCTCGCCGACCGCGATGTCGAGCGAGAACGACAAAGAGCCGTATCCGAGCGAGATTAGCGCTTTTCCCCTTATCGTCTCCCCCCATGAAGGGACACCAGCGTTCACTGTCTAAGTAGTACTTTGGCTCGGGCGATATTGCCTGGGGAAACAATCTTGGAGGCACAGCAAAGAAATGCGTCTTAAGGACAGGGTCGCGCTGGTTACAGGCAGCGCTCAGGGGCTCGGACTGGCACTTGCAGAGAGAATGGCGCGCGAAGGCGCGCACGTCATAACGGCCGATATCAATGCCGACGGTGCAAAAGCTGTGGCAGCAAAAATCGCCGAAGAGTATGGGGTCAAAACCCTCGGGCTTGCGATGGATGTCACAAGCGAAGAGAGCGTCACAGCCTGTTTTGGTGAGATAAAGAGCAGCTTCGGCAGGCTCGACGTGATGGTCGCAAACGCTGGCATTCTGATCGCGGGCGAAGTGACCGAGTTCGAGGTCGCAAAGTGGCAGAAGGTGATCGACGTCAACCTCGTCGGCTACTTCATCTGCGCCAAAGAGGCGGCGAAGATCATGGCTGAGCAGAAGAGCGGCGCGATCGTGCAGATCAACTCGAAATCGGGCAAAAAGGGCAGCTTCAGGAACTCCGCCTACGCCGCGAGCAAATTCGGCGGCATCGGGCTCACCCAGAGCCTCGCGATGGAGCTTGCGCCCTATCAGATCCGCGTGAATTCCGTCTGCCCCGGCAACCTGCTGGACTCCCCACTCTGGGTCGACAGTCTGTATGAGCAGTACGCCAAGCGGTTCAATATGACCATCGAGCAGGTGCGCCAGAAGTACCTCGACCAGGTTCCGCTGGGGCGAGGATGCAGCTACGACGATGTCGCAAACGTGGTCACGTTCCTTGCAAGCGACGAATCAATCTACATGACCGGTCAGGCGATCAACGTCACCGGCGGACAGCAAATGGATTAAAAGTTATCGGGGCGGGCCCGAGGGCCCGCCCCAGCTTCAGAACTCATCCTCGGATACGATTCCGACTTCATCCAATACGTAGTCTTCAGGAGCCTCTAGGAATTCCTCTCTGCAATCTTCGGAATCAAAGTAAAATGTCTGCCCGTGGTAGGTCGTCGTGATGGCGTCCTGTTCATCCACTCGCATCCCGCAAACGGGGTCCATAGGCATTGGGGTCACCTCCGGGGCATTAATTGTTTCTACATTCTAGCCCGATGCGTTGTACCCAACGCGAACCCTCCCAAAACCGGACGACCACAGATATGAATAGAAAACGACGAGCGGGTTGACATAATAGATGGGACGTCCGTAATATTGTAAAGTCCATGCACTGAGATACAAATCTCACTAACCGTGGCCAAGGGTCGCAAAACCGGAGCATAAACGCCAATAACCAATCAGCAGATCACATATTGTCTGGATGAAGCGGGAGACAGCACCCTATGGGGACGAAGAGGCCGGGTCATCATCGGCACAGAGGGTTGCTTTCAATACTTCATAATTGGCCTGGCTCACATAGGCAACCGATCAGCGTTGGATCAGGCTCTTGATCATTTACGCGGCGAACTGCTTCGAGATCCCTACTTCAACAATGTCCCTTCCATGCAGATTAGTGAAGGAAAGACCGCCGTTTTCTTCCATGCCAAAGATGACCTGCCAGAGGTGCGCTGAGAAGTATTTCGTGTCTTGCTTCAACAGGATGTGAGATTCCACGCGGTGGTAAGAAACAAGCCTTCCGCAATTGAGGTCGTCAATAACTGGCAGAAGATCAATCCCGACTACAGATACAGTGAAAACCATTTGTATGATGGCCTGGCGCGTTCACTCCTATTCGATAAGCTCCACACGGGGGAATCATACAACGTAGTGTTTGCAAAACGAGGTGCGTCGGACCGCAGTGCCGCTCTAAAGACAGCTCTCGAAAACGCTCGAACAAAATACTGCACGACTCACGGCATAAGCGCGTGTCCGCCTCCGGTTGTTGTCAGCGCGGCAAGTTCGATGGTAAACAGTGGGCTGCAGGCGGCAGACTATTTTCTTTGGGCGCTGCAGATGTTCTATGAACGCGGCGAAGACCGGTTTATATCAATGCTGTGGCCGAAGGTGGAGTGTGTGAGAGACCTTGACGACCAGCGCGATGGCGACGGAGGAGTGCATTACACACAGAAAAGGCCGCTCAACGCGGCCAGTTATTCAAGAAACGCCGAGGATATGGGGTCTTCTGAATAAATCAGAACCACACGGCATGGAGCCGATTTTTGTCCTCAGCAAGTTTATTATACCTCACTTCATCAAGCAGTCAACAACTATTTCAGGCTGATGCCCAAAAAGCTCTTCATGAGGCATTGGGGTAAGGGAAACCAAACCGACACATCCAAACGGAAGTCAAGTCCAGTTCCCCGCCCTGTCTCTGGTAGCGCCAACGGGAGTCGAACCCGTCCTACGTCCTTGAAAGAGACGTGTCCTAACCGATAGACCATGGCGCCATATCGCGACTGGGATATTATAGCAGATTCCACAAAACACGACAAGCAGGCTGGACGAAAAATCGAGGATTAGACTCGTCTGCCTGGTGGAATAAACAAGGTGTTGGATAAATACCCCCTGGGGTATTCGGAGGCTGACGTGAGCACTGACGTGCAAAATGATGTAATCAACCGACTGAGGCGCATCGAAGGGCAGGTTCGCGGACTTCAAAGGCTTGTCGAAGAAGGACAGGACTGCACACAGGTCGTCCATCAACTAGCCGCCGCCCGAAAGGCGCTGGACAAAGTCGGGTTCCTCATCCTCACCCACCGGATGCAGGAGTGCATCGCAAAACAGGGACAGGACCAATGTCAGAATGAAATGGAAGAGGCTATGAAGCTGTTTCTGACGCTCGCGTGACACGATAAAGGCGATGCGGCGCACGTAGCGCCTTGGGACGGCGCACATAGCGCCTTGGGACGGCGCGCATAGCGCCTTGGGACGGCGCACATAGCGCCTTAGGACGGCGCACATAGCGCCTTAGGAAAGGATTACAACTATGAGCGAAGCTGCTGCTGTGACAGTGACTACTTTTGAGTCCGAGGTAATGGAATCTGAGTCTGCGGTGCTCGTGGACTTCTGGGCACCGTGGTGTATGCCCTGTCGGATGCTTGGGCCGACAATAGATGAGCTCGCCACTGACTACGCAGGCAAGGCCAAGATCGTCAAGGTAAACGTCGACGAAAACCAGCCACTCGCCGCCAAATACGGTGTGCAGGGAATCCCGACGCTCGTCATCTTCAAAGCAGGCGAAGCGGTCGACAGAATCATCGGAGCGCATCCCAAAGAAGATATCGCGAAGAAGCTCGACGCGGCGATCGGCGAATGAGTATGCAGAGATCCTCCCGCTGTCCAAGCCTTCAAGAACCCGCAAAATAGTTAGACAACTTCGTAACCCTCACAGAAGGGTAATTAGCAATTGGATGCCCGAAAACGAGGAGAATGACAATGAACGAGTGCGAGACGCAGATGGACCGACTGCGCGAGGAAATGGATACCGACATATGGACTTTTCGATGGCTGTGGCTGATCAACCTTGCGGCGATTGTGTGGGGGGTCATCTCTCGACACCATGATGTGATCGTGATTGCGGCGGTGTCGGCGATTGTGTCGATAATCGGAATCGGGCGCACAAGGCGCGGCAGAAAACTCGTCGACCGCGTCGACAACGTCTGCTTTCCATCTCACAAAGAAAGCCACAAAAACAGCCGTAGTTAACGGTTGGGGCGGGCCCGAGAGTCCGCCCACTTAAGCTTCGGCCCTCGCTCGATATTCCCGCTCAAGCTTCTCGGCAATTTCGTGTGAGCCGTGCCCCACCCGCTTGGCATCAATCGTCTCAACCGGCGCGACCTCACGGGCGGAGCTTGTCAGAAAGATCTCGTCGGCGCGTTCGAGCTCGCCCGGCGCGACCGTTCGCTCAAAAGCCGGGATACCAAGGTCGCGAGCGATCTCAAGGATCGTGACCCTGATAATCCCAGGAAGCGCACCTGACGCGATGTCTGGAGTGACAAGCACGCCGTCTTTCACGAGAAACACGTTGCTCGCGCAGCCCTCGGCGACGTTTCCAGCGTAGTTCAAGAGGATCGCGTCGTCAACCCCGGCGACCTCAGCCTCCCTGCGCGCTAGAATGCTTGGCAGGTAGTTGATCGTCTTGATAGAGGCGAACGGCGACATCTGATCGCGCCTGATCGAAGCGACGATCACGTCAAGCGGCTTGCTGGTTTTGGATACGATCGGGTGGACGGTAATCAGCACCGTGGGCACGCCTTCATTATGCGCGTTGAACTCGGTCGAACCAACGCCGCGCGTCACCTGCACCCGCACCCGGGCGTCCTGCACGGCGCTTGCCCTGAGAGTCGTCTCACAGGCCGCTTTGAGATCGAGGTCGGCACTGGTCATATCGTAGTGAAGGATTTCCATGCCGTGGTCGAGGCGCGCGAGGTGGTCGTCGAGCCTGAAAAGTCTGCCGCCGTAGGATCGAAGCGTCTCAAAGAGCCCGTCGCCGCGCATAAATCCCCGGTCAAATACCGACACCCGCGCCTGGTCCGCGGTTATGATCTCGCCGTTTAGGTATACGGGAAGGTAAGGTTCCGCCACTAGTCTCCTCCTGCTCGATCGATCGCGGCGACGATGCCGCCAACTTTGTCTAAGGTTTCCTGATATTCCTGCACAGGCACGGAGTCGGCGACGATCCCTCCGCCGCCTTGAAACCACGCCCGGCCGTCCCGGATGACGACGCTTCTGATGCAAATATTGAAATCTGCGTTTCCCCGGATGTCGATGTAGCCGACTGAGCCAGTATAGATACCACGCCTGACTGGCTCGATCTCGTCGATCAGCCTCATCGCCCGGACCTTTGGCGCACCGGTGATCGAGCCACCAGGGAACAGCGCACGAAGCATATCCCCAACCGAACGCTCTTTTGCGAGCGTCCCACGAACGGTCGAGACCATCTGCCAGACGTTTGGGTGCTCCTCGATCTCCCAGAGCTCAGGCACGATGACCGAGCCGTACTCACAGACCCTGCCAAGATCGTTTCGCGCCATATCGACGATCATCAGGTTCTCCGCGCGGTCTTTCTCGCTTGCCGCAAGCTCCCGTGCCAGGCGCAGGTCTTCCTCGGGAGTCGCGCCCCTGGGCCTCGTGCCTTTGATCGGGCGCGTCTCGACCTCGCGGGTCCTGCCGTCCAGCCGAACAAGCCGTTCAGGGCTCGCGCTCGCAAGCTCAAGCCCGGGCATATCGAGGTAACAGCCAAACGGCGATGGGTTGACCGACCGAAGCGCCTGATAAAGCTCCCAGCCGCCAGTTTCAAGAGGCGCGCTAAACCGCTGCGAGAGGTTGATCTGGTAGACGTCCCCTGCCGCGATGTAGTCCTTCACCCGCTCGACCATGCCCAGATACTCGTCCCGGCTGATGTCGCGCCGCACAGCCGACCAGTCAACCACTTCGCCAGGCCCAATCGGCTCGACAATCGCCCGCGCGGGCAGAGACCCCGCAAGCTTGCGCCGCAGATCATCGACCTTTCGCTTTGCCGTTTCAAGATAACATATATACGCACCGCCCGTCACCTTATCAAAGGCAAAAACGCAGTCATAGAACCCGAAGCATGCCCTGGGAGTCGGCAGATCATCGACGGCCGCCCCGCAAACGTCCTCAAGATCACGGCACAGGTCGTATGACAGATACCCCATAAGCCCGCAGCCAAACGGAGGCCCGTCAGAGCTCGTGACAGCTCTATCTGACAACACGCCGTCGAGCACGTCGAAGAAATCAACGCCAACCTCGTGCCCAATGACGAAATCCGGGCGAACGCCGACAAACGACCACCGACCACGCGGACCGTCGCCGGAGCTATCGAGAAAACACAGGCACGGCTCATCTGCAAGCAGCAGAGCAGCACAGAGCGGGCTTATGGAACTATCAAGAGTTTCAATGCGCATTACAGTATATATGTTAGTGACGGAGGGCTGCTGCTCCTGCCCGATCACAACGCCGTTATATCCATATATTATAGGATGGCCTGTCTGCACAAATATTTCACTTCAGAGTTTCCTGTGGAACCATAGACAATCTCTCGTCGGTCTGCTAGAATGATGCTGTGTCAGTTCGGATGAGCTGCAGACGTAGAAAAGACTGCTGTTTCTTGTAATGTAGGCTACCAGGTAAGTTGGCTACCGATCAAGAAATGAGATCTTTAGCCGATTGTTTGCAACCTGATCTGTCGGTCAGGGGGGATGATTCGCAGATCAGCCAGGTTCTTCTGCCTAAGAACCGGTTCGGCGGTCACAAACCCCACACTACAATCATCAGCCATATGGATACGAATAAGAGTCACGCAATGCTGTAGCATGTGACCGCTTCCGCGGGTAAATAGGTGCACGCGGGAGAAACAACCGTTGGAGGTGCAAGCGCAAATGAAGAGGACCTCGGTCATCCTAATGACCCTTCTGCTGATCACAATCGTGACGGCATCGGCTTCGTACGGGTCGCAACCCGGCGTCACTATCAACCAGTGGTCTGGACAACAGGACCCTGTCAGGGTAGCGCCTGTCAAGTTCAGGGCGGTCTTCACCCAGCCCGTTTTCGACTTCACTGCAGGTGATGTCGTTGTAACGAGCAATATACCAGGTGCCAAGACCGTCACAGTCACCGAAGTCCCACCACCCGGCGGCAACGATAACGATGGCACCACCTATGATGTGGTTGTAAGTGGAACGTTTTCGGCAAGTGGGATGGTCTCGGTGTCGATCCCGGCCAACAGAGCTGAAAACGGCGCTGGCGAAAAGAACTTGGCGTCGGTAAGCACGGACAACACGGTCACCTACGATGTTACCATGCCTACGTCCGTGGTCAACCTTGAGAACAGTCCGCCAGGCCCTACCAATGAAACATCTTTTACTTTCAACATAATATTCAGTGAGTTTGTCGTTACTGCTACCAAGAAAGATCCTGGACCCGATGGAGAGGCCGGCACCGCCGATGACGGCCCAGATGTGGCCGATCTCAATGCGATCGTGAATATCTCGGGATCGGGCACCACTGGAATAGATGCAACTAAGACAACATTCACTGGCGCAGGGGCCCAGTACCGGCTTTCTATCACAATCGACCCCGCAAAGCTCGACAAACCGGAGCAGTCAACCATAACCGTCAACACCGTCACAGGCGCTGGCACTGACCTTGCCGGCAACACCAGCACAGCTTCTACGGGTCAAGATAACACCGTTGTCCTCGACTTCAAGAGCCCGAGCATGACGGTCAACCAGGCCCAGGGGCAGCAGGACCCTACCAATACTCAGCCGATATACTTCACGGCACTGTTCAGCGAACCTGTCGTGGGCTTTACCGCTGATGATATTACAGTCAACACGGGCACCGTGACTTTAACTGAGGTCAACCCGTTTGACGGCACGAAGTTCTCTATTGCAGTATCAGGGGTTTCCTCAGCAGGAGATGTCACCATATCGGTCGATGCCGACAAAGTGACGGACCGCGTCGGAAACTCCGGCCTTGCATCATCATCAGTAGATGACACGGTCACCTATAAGCCAACCGCCCGCTCAGTCACGATCACCCAGGCCACGGGCCAGGCTGATCCCACTGGCGCACTACCCATCAACTTCCGAGCACAGTTCACATCCAGCGTTTCCGGTTTTGACTCAAGTGACGTAGTCGTCAGCGGAAGCGCAGGAGCGACGTCTGCTACCGTAAGCGGGAGCGGATCACTCTACAACATCGCAATCAACTCAGTGCCCAAGGCAGGAACTGTCATTATCAAGATTCCTGCGGATGCGGTCACTGAAGGGAACCTGCCGTCTATAGACTCCGACAACATCGTGTCCTACGACAACGTGGTTCCTTTTATATCAAGTCTCACAAGAGGACCTGCACAGGCAAGCCCGACCAACTCCAAGCCAATCACTTTCAGAGTAGTTTTCAGTGAGTCTGTTAACGGCTTTGATGGCGGCGACGTGGTCATATCAGGCACAGCCCCGGGAGTAAAGACCGCTACAGTTACTGAGGTAGCACCTTTTGATGGAACGACCTACGACCTCGCTGTAACCGGAATGTCTTCATCGGGCTCGGTTGTCGCGTCCATCGCCGCAAGCACAGTCAGTGACCCGGCGGGTAACACCAACCCGGCCTCAGGCCAGGCGACAGTGTCCTATGATGTTACCCCACCCACGATTGTTGTGTCGCAGCCTGCAACCCAGATAGACCCCACCAACGTAGCTCAGGTCAACTTCTCAGTGACTTTCAGTGAGCCCGTTACTGGGTTCGCAGCAACTGATGTTACTGTTTCTGGAACCACGGGAGCCAATGCCGTTTCATTGACCGGAGCAGGAACGTCGTACAACGTTTCGGTTACGGGAATGATCAATCCTGGAGTCGTTTCCATAAGCATTCCCGCAGGCGTTGCAGTCGACGTTGTTGGCAACGGCAACACGGCATCGACCTCTACCGACAACACGGTCACATACGTGCCCAGTCCAACGGTTACGATCAATCAAGCCTCAGGCCAGCTGGATCCCGCTCTGACCCAGCCGATCAACTTCACTGCAGTCTTCAGCAAACCGGTTGACGGGTTCACCGAAGAAGACGTGATAATAACCGGCACAGCGGGGTTTGATACAAAACTCATATTCATCACCAACAGCGGCGACTACAAGACCTACGCGGTGTCCGTCTACGGCATGATAACGCCGGGAACCGTCATCGCAAGCATCAACGCCGGTGCTGCTAGAGACGCCTCCCTTGGATTCTTGACATCCGATAGCACCAGCACCGACAACACCGTAACTTATCAACCCGTTCAGCCTACTGTCACAGTGGAACAGTCCGCCGATCAGACCGACCCGACCAATGAAGCCTCTATCGACTTTAGGGTCACGTTCAGTGTAGCTGTCACCGGGTTCACCGCAAGTGACGTACTGATAACCGGCACTGCGGGTGGAACCAAGACCGCAACTGTCACCGGAAGCGGCACCACCTATAACGTCGCCGTAAGCGGAATGACGTCTTCAGGAACGGTCATCGTAAACGTTCCCGAAAACGCGGCGATCGACAGCACCCTTATCAGCAACACAGCGTCGACAAGCGTCGACAACACCGTCGCTTACGACGCCACATCGCCTACCGTTACGATCAACCAGGCGTCAGGCCAGGCTGACCCGACAACCGCGGAGCCCATCAACTTCACCGCTGTCTTTAGCGAACCGGTTTTGGGATTCACCTCAGCTGACGTGGTACTCAGTGGAACAGCCAGCGCAGCAACAACTACAGTCACTGAGATCGTGCCGTTCAACAAGACCAGATACACAGTGTCAGTCACTGGGATTTCGGCAGGCGGAACGCTTTCAGCCTCCATCCGTGTAGGCGCGGTCACTGACCTGACAGGAAACTTGAGCATTGCATCCACAAGCTCTGACAACAGCGTCACTATACCGCTTGGTGTAATCATAACTCAGGCCGTAGGTCAGGCTGACCCCAGCAACCAGTCGACCATTCGCTTCAAAGCTTCGTTCGGTGAGCCAGTGAGCGACTTCGATGCAAACGACGTACTCATCGATGGAACCGCTGGAGCGACTAGCGTCACCGTCACCGGAAGCGGCAAGTCCTATGAGATCGCCGTCACCGGCATGACTCAGCCCGGAACGGTCATTGTGGACATCCCTGCTGATGCGGCGCACAACTCCAACAACGACGGCAACCTTGCCTCGACTAATACCGACAATACGGTCACATTCGACAATCAGGCTCCTACAGTTCTACTCGAAAAGGCGAACGGTCAGTCCGATCCTACAAACGGCAGCACCATCGTCTTCACTGCAACATTTAGCGAACCGATCACAGGATTCGGCCCAAGCGATGTTGTAATCGGAGGAGGAACCGGAACAACGATAGTGCGAGTCATAGACAGCGGAGACCACACGGAGTTCACCGTCTCCGTTACCGGGATGACCCAGTCCGGAACGCTAACCGCGATTATCCCAGCCGGAGCCGTCATAGACGGTGCAGGCAACGGCAACACTGCCTCTGAAACGGCAAGCGTCGGTTACAACAACTCAACGCTTAGAGTCACTGTCAATCAGGCTGATACTCAGAGCGACCCGACTAACCAGTTACCGATTAACTTCACGGTGGTCTTCAACGCTGCGGTCAGTGACTTCGCGTCGGGTGACGTTACCATCTCCGGTACTGCGGGCGGTATCAAGACTGCCACCGTCACCGGAAGCGGCACCACCTACAACATAGCCGTCAACGGTGCGGTTGGACAGGGAACAGTCATCGCGTCGATCGCCGCAGGCAGGGCCCACGACGCCGCGAACAACGCAAACGTCGCATCAACAGCGACCGACAACACCGTAAACTACGACATCGTCAAGCCGACTGTCACGTTTGCAAGAGCCGCTTCGCAAGCCAGTCCGGCTCAAGGCTCCCCCGTGAACTTCACGGCTACCTTCAGCGAGACGGTTACCGGCTTCACGGCCAGTGACGTTCTCCTACAAGGCACGGCGAACCCAACCATTGCCGCCATAACCGGCAGCGGAACGACCTACAACGTCGCAGTGAGCGGTATGAACCAGTCCGGCACAATCGTCGCGACGATCCCTGCTGACTCCGCCCAAGACGGCGTCGGCAACCAGAGCACCGCATCGGCCTCTGTTGTGGTCAACTATGAGCGCGTCGGCCCGAGCGTCGCAATCTCGCTTGCACCAGGACTGACCAACCCGACAAAGAATACAACCATCAATCTGACGGCTGTATTCTCAAGCGCGGTCTCTGACTTCGTATCAAGCGACGTAGTCGTCACCGGAACATCCGGCGGCACCAAAGCTGCAACCGTCACAGGAAGCGGCTCTACCTATAACATCGCCGTAGTCGGTATGACTTCCTCTGGAACCGTCATCGTGACGATCCCGGCAGGATGCGCCACCAACGCCGACGGCGACGCCAACCTCGTATCAAGCAGAACAGTCGCCTTCGACAATGTCGCGCCGACTGTTGCAATAACTGCACCGACCGCCGGCACTTCCATCAACCGGAACTGCGCGGCGATAAGTATATCGGGAACCGCATCTGATTCAAGCGGGCTCTCTGAGGTCACCTACTCCACCGGCCACAGCGGCGAAGGAACCCTGACCGGGACCAGCGCCTGGTCTGGATCGATCACGATCAATGGGATATCCGACACGATCACAGTTACAGCCACAGACGCTGTGGGGAATACTTCCACCGATACGCTCGTTGTAAACGTGGTGGCAACCTCACCCGGAAGCGCCTGGTCGGGCCTTGCAATGGTGTCGATTCCGATCATCCCGGACAGCACTGACCCCAAAGACGTTGTCGACTTCGACAGCAACGGCTGGGTCAGCTTCGTGCCGGATTCCGGAACCTACTCGGTCTATCCGAACAGCTCTACCTGGTTCGCGCCGGTGACGAGCGCGATCGGCAGAGGATTCTGGGCAAGATTCTCCGGAACTGTCGATACACCATGCGGCACGATACCTTCGCAGTCTGCAGAAGGCGTCATCAAGCTGAGGCCAGGATGGAACCTTATCGGAACGCCGTTCATATCGTCCGTGAGATGGAACTCGGCTGCCATCCAGGTCGAAACCGGAGCAGTGCGAAGACCGCTTGTGAGCGCGAATGACGCTGTCAAGAACTTCGCCTGGGGATGGGACGCGGCTGCAGGCGATTACTATCTGGTGAACGACACATCTGCCACGCCGAACCTTATGCCGTGGCAGGCTTACTGGGTCAAGGCAATGATTAACTGCAACCTCATAGTCCCTGCTCCGTAAGGCTAATGGGTAAATGAACAACACGGGCCCGCATCGACTCTTTCGGTGCGGGCCCTTTTTCGGTTTGAATGAAAGGATTATAATCTATGCCAGTGCCAAACAGAAGTGAGATATCGCCCGGACTGCGGGTGAGAATAGTCGAAAAGCAGAACCAGCCGACGGGAAAGCTTACAGAGGGGGTCGTAGCGCGGCTGTTGACCAAGAGCCCCAACCATCCCCACGGCATCAAAGTGATGCTCGATGATGGCCGAGTGGGCCGCGTTCAGGAGATTGTGGGAACAGGGAGTTAACTGGTCTCCCGACTCTCTAAAGCAGTCACCGGGTCGGGAGACCCGGCGACATAATATCAAATTACTTTATTCGAAC
This sequence comes from Armatimonadota bacterium, assembly GCA_038207085.1. GTDB lineage: Bacteria > Armatimonadota > UBA5829 > UBA5829 > DTLH01 > JBBRAE01. Next base: position 17,813 of record JBBRAE010000027.1, on the reverse strand, counting down.
CCTACGGTCCACTACCTCAAGCTTGCCCTCTGCAAACAGCGCGATCGCGCGGACGTAGGTCTTGTGCTCCTCGGGAAGGATCCTTGCGGCGAGGTCGTCGGGGGCGTCGTCGTCTTCTACCGAGACGACGCTCTGCAGGATGATTGGCCCCTCGTCGTAGTGCTCGTCGACGAAGTGGACTGTGCAGCCGGAGACCTTGACGCCGCGCTTGATCGCAGCCTCGTGGACGTGATGGCCGTACATACCCTTGCCCGCAAAACAGGGAACGAGCGCGGGGTGGACGTTCATGATGCGGTTGCGGAAGGCGTCGATGATCGTCTGCCCGAGCATCCTCATGTAGCCGGCTAGGCAGACGAGGTCGATCTCCCGGCTCTGCAAGACGTCAAGGAGCGCGTCGTTGTAGTCGTCGACGCCATCAAAGTCCCTGGGGTCGACTACGACCGTTTCAACGCCAGCAGAGGTGGCGCGCTCCATCGCTGGGGCCTCTTCAGTCACGCCGATCACAACCGACACCTCGCCGTCGATCTGGTCTGACGCGCAGGCGTCTATGATCGACTGCATGTTGGAGCCCCTGCCGTGGCCGGAGACTAGCACTGCAATCTTTATGCTCACAGCACAGATACCTCTCTGTCGCCCGCGCGGACCTCACCGATCACATACGCGCGCTCGCCCATCTCCTCAAGCTTTGCGACGACCTCGACCGCGTCATGGTTCGCGACGATCAGGATGAAACCGATGCCCATATTGAACGTGCGGTGCATCTCGTAGTCGGAGATTCCGCCGTTTTCCTGGATAAGGCTAAATATTGGAGACGCGGGCCAACTGCGGCGCTCGATCTGAATCTGGCATCCCGCCGGAAGCACCCTCGGGATATTGTCGTAGAACCCGCCGCCGGTGATGTGGGCCATCGCGTGGATCTCATAGTCCTTCATCAGTGCCAGCACGGGGTTTGCGTAGCAGCGGTGCTGCTCAAGCAGGTCGTCGCCAAGCACCTTGCCGATCTCCGGCATATACTGGTCGAGCTTCAGGCCAGCGTGGTCGAGGAGCACCTTTCGGGCAAGCGAATAGCCGTTGGTGTGCAACCCACTTGAGGCAAGGCCGATCGCGAGGTCCCCTGGTCTAACTTTGCTTCCGTCGACGATGTCTTTTCGGTCAACCACACCGACGATAGCACCCGCAAGGTCAAACTCGCCCTCACAGTAGACGCCGGGCATCTCAGCGGTCTCTCCACCGATCAGGACGCATCCGGCCTCTTTGCAAGCCTCAGCCGCGCCGCGAACCACTTCAGAAGCGGCGAACGGGTCGAGCTTGGGGGTCGCGTAGTAATCGAGGAAAAACAGCGGCCTTGCGCCCTGGACCAAAATATCGTTGATCGAGTGGTTGACGAGGTCGCCCCCGACGGTGTGGAACCGCCCCATCGCGGCGGCGATCGTAACCTTGGTCCCCACCCCATCGATGCTCGAAACGAGCACGGGGTCCTCCATGTCGCCGCCGAGGCGGAACATCCCGCCGAAACTCCCGAGGTCGGTCAGCACCGAATCGGTATATGTCTCGCGAACGCTTTCCTTCATCCGGCGCACAGCCTCGATGCCTGCGTCTATATTGACCCCCGCGTCGCGGTAGGTAATCTCCTCAGTCATAGCTCCTCCTTACTGACCGATCGGTTCTTCCCATTCGGCTGACGGCTTGCAGGTCTCGAAGACACACTTCTGGGCCCTGGCCTCGTCTGGGATAGGAATCGGATACTTGCCATCAAGGCAAGCACGGCAGAAATACTCTTTTTTCACGCCAATCGCCTTCATCAGGCCGTTCATACTCAAATACCCAAGGCTGTCGGCTCCGATGTGCTTTCTGATCTCCTCAACGCTCATCTGCGAGGCGATCAGGTCCTTCTGGGCGGCCGTGTCGATGCCGTAGAAGCACGGGAAGCGGTACGGCGGTGATGCGATGCGAACATGCACCTCGGTCGCACCCGCCTCGCGGATCATGCGAACTGTCGGGCCGGTGGTCGTCCCGCGAACGATGCTGTCCTCCACCATAACGACACGTCTACCCGCAAGGACTTCCTTGAGCGGCGTCAGTTTCATCCGCACGCCGAGGTCGCGCATTCGCTGGTCGGGCTGGATGAATGTTCGGTGGATGTAGCGGTTTTTGATGACGCCTTCGGCGTATGGAATGCGGGAGGCTTCGGCAAAACCGATCGCGGCTGGGGTGCCGGTGTCGGGGATCGGGAAAACGATGTGCGCATTTGGCACCGGATGCTCTTTTGCCAGCTGATGCCCCATCCTGCGGCGCGCTTCGTGCAGGCTGTGGCCATACATCATACTGTCCGGCCTCGCGAAATAGATAAACTCGAACACGCAGAGCGCATGACGCTCCATATCGACCCCACGGCTCTCGTGGATGCCGTTCTTATCGATCGATACGATCTCACCGGGCTCCACTTCACGGATGAACTCCGCGCCGATCACGTTTAGCGCGCATGTCTCAGAGGCGAAGATAGAGCCTTTTCCGTTCCAGCGACCAAGACAGAGCGGTCTGATGCCGTAGGGGTCGCGCATACCGATCAGCTTATCTGCCGTCAGGATGACAACCGCATAACCGCCCTTTATCCGGTTCATCGCCTCAGAGATGGCGCCTTCGATGGTATCGGCAGTGCTTCGGGCGATCAGTTTGGCGATAACCTCGCTGTCGTTTGTAGTCTCAAAGACGACGCCGTCCTTCTCCATCTCGCGGCGCAATTCGGCTGCGTTGATCAGGTCCCCGTTGTGGGCAATCGCGGCCGCGCCGTGGCGTCCGTAGCACTGGATCGGCTGAACGTTACGAAGCACGCTCGACCCAGTAGTCGAATAACGGGTGTGGCCGATGGCTATGCCGCCCTTGAGCTCTGCAAGGACGTTCTCCTTGAAGACCTGGGTGACAAGACCCATGTCCTTGTGGAGATTGATGCCTGCGCCGTCAGTTACGGCGATCCCGGCACTCTCCTGGCCACGGTGCTGAAGCGCGAAGAGCGAAAAAAACGCCAGCCTCGCGGCATCCTCACCAGGGGCATAAACCCCACATACTCCACATTCTTCTCGTATGTTTTCGTCTGACAACTTCAAGCCTTCCATTTTGGGAGCTATTAGCTGTTAGCTATTAGCCTACGTTGGGTAGGGATTTCCGAATCCCTACCCCAAAAGCTAGATCAGGATTTCCGAATCCAGTGCTCCAATCAATCGTTTGTGCTGCCGGATTCGGAGATCCGGCATTGGCTTTGGGGTGACGATTCGGAAATCGCCACCCAACACACGTCACAACACTATATTTCTATTCCCGACTCTCGGGACCTTCCATTTTTCTTGCAATTGAGTTCTTCCAGGTGTCGGCGATCGTTTCGACGCTGTGATCGATCGCAACCGAGCCGTTTACTGCCACTCTCAAAGCGTCACCGCCGACTTTTCCGAGCCTCTCACAGATGATACCGTGCTTATAGACCAGCTTTGCAAGCTCCGGTATATTCGCCTCAGCAAGCGATACGACGATCCGGGACTGCGCCTCGCCAAATAGCGCGACCGATGCAGCCACGTCTGAAGCAATGGCGATGTCTGCGCCGATTTTGCCCGAGATACAGCTTTCGGCAAGCGCAACGGCGAGTCCGCCGTCCGAGCAGTCGTGCGCAGAGTTCACAAGCCCAGCGCCGATCGCCTCGATCACGCAGGAGTCGAGCCTCTTCTCAGCCGCCATATCGATGACAGGCGGAGCGCCCGCAACCGCGCCATGAATGACTTTCAGATATTCGCTGCCACCAAGCACGTTTTCTTCGGCTTTGCGACCCGACAGCATGACGACTGTGTCGCCCGCGGCTTTGAAGTCCATCGTGCAGTGCTTCTCGGCGTCGTCGATCAGACCGAGCATGCCGATGACCGGCGTCGGGTAGATCGCAGTCTCGGGGGTCTCGTTGTAGAAACTGACGTTTCCTGAGATTACGGGAGTACCAAAGAACTCGCAGGCCTCGGATAGTCCCTCGATCGCTCGGCGGAACTGCCAGAATATTTGCGGTTTCTCGGGGTTGCCGAAGCTTACACAGTCGGTGACGCCCATCGGACGCGCGCCGGTGCAGGCGAGGTTTCGCGCCGACTCGGCAACCGCAATCTGAGCGCCCACAAACGGGTCAAGGTAGCAGTAGCGGCCGTTGCAGTCGGCAACGAGCGCAATCGCCTTCTTGGTGCCACGGATGCGAAGCGCGGCGGCGTCGGAACCGGGCATGATGACCGTGTTGGTCTGAACCATATGGTCATACTGGCGGTAGACCCACTCCTTGCTCGCGATTGTGGAGGCATCAAGCAGCTTCGAAAGCACTTCGTTGTAGTCGCCGGGCTCAGGGAGCTTCGCGAAGTCAAACGCGCGGGCATCGATGAGATAATCCGGCTCCTCTGTCTCAAGATAGTAGGTTGGAGCTTCGTCGGCAAGCGACTTGGCAGGGATCTCAGCAACGATCTCGTCGCCTTCAAAGACCCGCACAAGCCCGTCGTCGGTCACGTGGCCGATCACGACCGCCTGCAGGCCCCACTTTCGGAAGACCGCCTCGACCTCGGGCTCGCGTCCCTTCTCTACGATCGCCAGCATACGCTCCTGGCTCTCAGAAAGCATAACTTCGTAGGGGGTCATCCCCTGCTCACGGCGCGGGACTTTGAGCACGTCGACTTCCATACCGGAGTCGCCCTTGGCGGCGGTTTCGCAGGTGCCGCAGGTGATCCCAGCCGCGCCCATGTCCTGGATACCGACGATAAAGCCGGTCTTCAGCGCCTCAAGGGTCGCCTCGATCAGGAGTTTCTCCTGGAACGGGTCGCCGACCTGGACGTTCGAACGTCTTGACTCGGACTCCTCGGTAAGCTCAACGGACGCAAACGTCGCGCCGTGGATGCCGTCGCGCCCGGTCCTCGAGCCGACATACATAACGGAGTTTCCGGTGCCCTTCGCGCAGGCGAGTGCGATCTCGTCGGTGTTGACGATCCCCGCGCTCATCGCGCTTACGATGCAGTTTCCGGCGTAGCAGTCTTCAAAAACGACCTCGCCGCCGATGGTCGGAACGCCAACGCAGTTGCCGTAGAAGGCGATCCCCGATACGACGTTCTCAAAGAGATACCTAGTGTGCGGGTCGTCGAGTTCGCCGAATCTAAGCGAATTGAGGCATGCGATCGGGCGCGCGCCCATCGTGAAGATGTCGCGCAAAATCCCGCCGACGCCGGTCGCCGCGCCCTGAAACGGCTCAACAGCCGATGGGTGGTTGTGCGTCTCCATCTTCATGACGATCCCCTGACCGTCGCCGATGTCGATCACTCCAGCGTTTTCAAGCCCTGCGCCGTCGAGCGCCTCGCGGTATTTCTTGAAGAGTCTAAGCACCGGGCGGGAATACTTGTAGCCGCAGTGCTCGCTCCACATAACCGCGTACATACCGACTTCGGTATAGGACGGGTGGCGTCCGAGCACTTCTACGACTTTGCCGTATTCTTCGTCGGTGAGGCCCATTTCCCTGTAGATTTCAGGGCTGATGGGCATAGTGCGCTCAATTGTCTTGCTTCCAGGTTCAGTTATAGCCATTATCTCTTCGTCCACTCAAGTAACGATCGAAAAATTGCGATTCCGTCGGTGCTTCCGAGGCAGTCTTCCACCGCGCGCTCGGGGTGAGGCATCATCCCCGCGACGTTCCCGGCTTTGTTGACGATCCCCGCGATGTTGTTAAGCGAGCCGTTGGGGTTCCCCGCCTCGTTTGCGTCGCCAGCCGCGTCGCAGTAACGAAGGATCACCTGGCCCGAGGCTTCGAGGTCAGCGAGCACGTCTGCGTCGCACACGTAGCGTCCTCCGTGGTGAGCGATCGGGATGCTTAGGACATCACCCGACTTGCACTGATTGGTCCAGGGGGTCTTTGTGTTCTCTACTTTGAGGTCCACATACTCGCAGATGAACTTCAGCCCGTTGTTTGTGACCAGCGCGCCGGGCAGAAGATGCGCCTCGCAGAGCACCTGGAACCCGTTGCAGATTCCGATCACATACCCGCCGTCGGCGGCGTGCTTCTGGACGGCCTCCATCACCGGCGAAAACCTCGCGATCGCCCCTGTCCTCAGGTAGTCGCCATAAGAAAACCCGCCGGGCAGGATGACGCAGTCAACGCCGTGCAGGTCCTTGTCCTGATGCCAGATGTATTCCACAGGCTGCCCCAAAACGTCCCGGATAGCGCAGTACGCGTCCTGGTCGCAGTTCGAGCCCGGAAAGACTACTACTCCAAATTTCATATTGTTAGCATCCCTAAATCACGAAATCACGCACCGAGCGAACCCGGAACATAGCCCTTTATGTGTTTGATATAAGGTAGATTGCCGGTAGCATTTATCAGCCGCTCGTCGGCAGTCCAGAAATCGCACCCACGCTCTTCGGCCAAAGCCAGGTAACATGCATCGTAGACAGTAGGCAACCCATGTGTCTCTGCAATGCGCCAAGCGTGTGGAATCAACAAACGGACCTCCACTGGTTCAATAGCCGCTTTAGTCAGCAGCATTGCTCCCACCAACCCGTCCTCAGGCTGCATAAGCCCCCGATACACCTTACGACGAAGGGAAGATGCCACCTCAGCGAAGATGAAGTCCGGAGCCAATACGCTCGCTCCTAGTGACGAACACTCATCAAGAAGCGCAATGGACTGCGTTCTCCATTCTTCGGGCGCATACCAGGTTACAACCAGATTCGCGTCAATGCACAGTTCGAGGTTCATCGGATCAGACCTTCGCGCATCTGCCGAATTTCTTCTACGCTGCTCGGCAAGGGTTCTCCGCCTCTTGACACTAGTATCTTCTCTTGGAGAGCCTTGCACTGCTCGACGTATTCTTTTGTTATGCGACGTCTAGGCCGCACACTGGTCCTTTTGGGACTGTTTTCAGCTTCCTTGGACACTGTCGTCACCTCCCATAGGAGAAGGATTTGATCTTCACATGAACAACGTAGTTGAGATTTTCCCTATTCGGATACCTCGAACCGGTAGTTCTCAATCACGGGGTTAGCGAGGAGTTTGCGGCACATTTCGTCCATCTGATCGTTGATGTTCGTGCCGTTCTCCGCGACCTCGACCTCGATATACTTGCCGATCCGCACGTTCTCGATGTTGTCGTAGCCCATGCTCTCAAGAGCAGTTTGAACCACCCGGCCCTGCGTGTCGAGCAGAGTCGGCTTGAGTGATACGTAGACTTTTACCTTTGCCAATCCAAAACTCCTAAGTTTCAAGTTGCAGGCCCCGGAGGCTCCGGAGCTGGCATATACGAAAAGCTAATTCTTCGGCACCCCGAGCCTGTCGAGGATCGTGTCAACGTTTCTGAGATGATGCTCCAGATTGAAACACTCGGCGAGCTCTTCGGCGCTTAGCGCGGCTGTCACGGCTTCATCCTTCTCAAGCGCTTGGCGGAACGACACCCCGTCGTCCCAGCACTTGGCGGCGTTGCGCTGGCAGATTTTGTAGCCATCCTCGCGGGTGACGCCCTTCTGGACAAGCGCGAGGAGCACGTGCTCGCTAAAGACCAGCTGGCCCATCTTCTCAAGGTTCTGCGCCATGTTGTCGGTGTTGATCTCAAGACGGGTGACGAGCTTTGTGAGCGACTGCAAGAGAAAATCGGTCGCAAGGCAGCTGTCAGGGATGATCACGCGCTCGCAGGCGGAGTTGGTGTTGTCGCGCTCGTGCCAGCTCGTGATGTTCTCCATCGCCGGGATCACGTTTGTGCGGACGACTCTTGCGAGGCCGACGATCGTTTCAAATCTCCACGGGTTGCGCTTGTGCGGCATCGCGGACGACCCACGCTGGCCGGGCAGGAACATCTCCTGGACCTCAAGAATCTCGGTGCGCTGCAGGTTTCGCATCTCAGTCGCCCAGTTTTCGGCGGTCGACACGGCTATCGCGAGCGCTGAGAGCAGCTGTGCGTGGCGGTCGCGCTGGATGATCTGGGTCGAAACAGGCGCAACGCCAAGCCCCAGGCTATCGCAGACTCTCGCCTCGACTTTGGGGTCGATGTTGCCGAAGATACCGACCGCACCAGAAATCTTGCCGACGGCGATTGCGTCGCGGGCAGCCACAAGGCGCTCGATATCGCGCTGCAGCGCAGAATACCAAACAGCCATCTTGAACCCGAAGGTGATCGGCTCCGCGTGGACTCCGTGCGTGCGCCCGATCATCACCGTCATCTTGTGCTCGCGTGCAAGCTTGCCAACGACCTCGGCGAGCCCCTTCAAATCTTCGATGACGAGCTCAGCCGACGCGCGCAGGCGAAGCGCCATCGCGGTGTCCTCGATGTCGTAGCTTGTGACGCCGTAATGGACGTATTTGCCTTCATCGCCCAGGTTTTCGGTGACGCACTTTACGAAAGCGATCAGGTCGTGTGCGGTCTCTGCCTCGATCTCTTCGATCCTGGCGACTGAGAACTTCGCTCCGGCCCTAATCTTCTCTGTAACGCCCTTGGGGATATTCCCAAAGTGCTCCTGCGCCTCGCAAACGGCGATTTCAACATCGAGCCAGCTCTGGAACTTGGATTCCTCGTTCCAGATGGCCCTCATCTTCGGCATCGAGTATCTTTCAATCATTTAGGCAACCATCTCCACCGGAGCTGCGACCTTCTTTTTCCGCAGCCCCCCTATCATAGTGTACACATAAGCCGCAAGAAACACAAACGCGACCTCACACAGCATATTGAACGCAAACAGGTGTTTAACGATATCGTAGTCCCCCTCGCCGATGATCGAGGTCAGGAACTGCATAAGCGCCATTATCACAATCACCGCGTGAAAATCGGTGATGAGCTTGTCCGACGGCGTCCGGTCGAACTTCACTCGCTTGATGACGACCGCGAGAACATTCACGAGCACAAACCCAACCAGCACCCAAACCGATTTGGGAACGACCTTGTCTTTCAGACTGCTCCAAAGCGCAAACTTGTAACTCTTATACTCCGAGGGCAGGTACATCATCGGTTGGATGTGTATCACTCCGCGCTTCTCGGCGTCTTTCATCGTAAAGTTCCCAAGATAGGTCGGCCTGAGCGTAAAACCCCCCTCGCTGCATCTCTGGACGAGGCTTACGAGCCTGCCGGGGTTCTTCACGTAGAACTTCAGCACCTTCGAGTAACCCATCTCGTGCAAAAGATACGCCTGCACCTGCGGGTTGTCGCCGATCTGATCGGGCGTCGTCCCTGCGAGGCTGATGTAGTTCATATCAAGCCCCAGGGTCGCCGCGTCGCCCATTACATCCTGCGAGTGCCCGAGAATCTCGTAGAACACGGTCTTATACATGTTCTGATAGCGCATCTTGTCCGAGAACTTGCTCGACGCGACGTAGTAGCCGCCCGAGATCACGACAAGCACAAGTGCGAGCCCCAACCCGATCACTGGCTTGATCTTGCGAGTCGGCTCACCCGAGTTCATCAGCCTGTAGACCCGATAGCCGATATAGGCAAGCGGCAGGCCAAGGATCGCGTTTTGCACCTTGGCGAACACGAAAAGCCCACACGCGATATAAAACCCGAGCAGCCAAAGCCCCGGCCGCTCGATCGACTTCCCACGCGCGACAATAGCGAGCAACACCGCCACAACCGCCAGGCCGAACACAAACACCGACGGTTCGGAGTAAAACGAGTTGAAGTAGGCGATATAGCCCACATCGGCAAACACCAGCAGAGTCAACCCATAGAGCAGCGCGCGCCGCAGGACGGAGATCGTCCGGGCCCAGCCGACAAATATCATCGCCACAAGCACAAGAGCGACCGCATTAGCGGCCCCTTGCGCGCGCATGTCGAACATGCCGTCTTTGGAGAGCACCGAGTTCACCCCAACCGCCCCGCCGAGCATCAAAAGCTCGGTTGACGGATAGTGCAACTCGATCCTCGGGTCGATATTCCACTTCGTATTGACGAACAAATACTGGTTCTCCGCCCAAACCTTGTCCGGACAGGATATACCGAACCAGTCAACTAGGCGACTAAAGTCCCCGCTATCCGAAAGCCCGACAATAGGCGTGACAAACAACTGGTAGACGAGCACCAGCACCAGTATCGCGATGAACGCCCGGTTTACCGAGCCGATTCTTCTAAGCCAAGCCACCATAACCCCAAAAAAAGCGACTACACGCGCTCTCTCAGCTACTTGCCAAGCGCCGCTGCCATATTCTCCTTGAACTCTACAACTTTCTTCTGAACGCCCTTGTCACCGACTCCGATGATCTGGGCGGCTAGGATTCCGGCGTTTTTCGCGCCATCGATCGCAACTGTGGCGACGGGGACGCCGGAGGGCATCTGCACCATCGAGAGAAGCGAATCAAGGCCGTTTAGGGCGGCGCTTTTTACGGGCACCGCGATCACAGGAAGCGGCGTCAGCGCGGCGATCACTCCGGCCAGGTGAGCTGCCCCACCCGCGCCGGCGATGATCACATCGTAACCCGCATCAACTGCACCTTCGGCGAGTTCTGCGACGGCTTTTGGCGTGCGATGAGCCGACATAACCATCACGTCGGCCACTATGCCAAACTCGTTTATGAGCACATCGGCGGCGGGCTGCATGACGCCCATGTCGGACTTGCTGCCCATCAGAATTGCAACTTTATGACTCAATTTATTCTCCGAGTAGTCGCTAGTGACTAGCCTGCATTATTCACGAGGAGCGTGAATAATGCTTTGCTAGCGAGAGCTTTATTCGCTTCACGAATAAAGCGGGCTAGTCGCTAGTCGCTAGCTTGGGACTGACGATATTTGGGGATGGCGGTTGCGAGCTACTAACGACTAGCTACTAGCCACTCTCTCCCCAATGTCGTTTCTAAAGTGCATTTTGTCGAAGTGAATCTTCTTCACGCCGGTGTATGCGAGGTCGATCGCGTCTTTGAAGGTGTCGCCCGTCGCGGTGACGCCCAACACCCGGCCACCGGCGGTTACGACGTCTTCGCCCTGGTGCTTTGTGCCTGCTTGAAATGCAATAACCCCGGCAGACTCGGCATCGGCAAGTCCGCTGATCGGGACGCCGCTGTCATAATCTCCGGGGTAACCACCAGATGCCAAAACCACACAAACTGCCTTACTATTGTACCATTTAATATCGATATCGTCGAGCCGGTTCTCGAAGGATGCTTCGATGATATCCACAAGGTCCGTCTCAAGCCGAGGGAGCACTACCTGGGTTTCAGGGTCGCCGAATCGGCAGTTGTACTCGATCAATTTCGGCCCGTCTTCGGTCAGAATGATCCCTGCGTAAAGAATGCCTCTGTATCGGATGCCCTTCTTGGCAAGCCCTGAAATGGTCGGGCAGATGATCCTTGCGAGCACCTCGTCGTAGATCTCTTCGGTCACAACCGGAACTGGGGAATAACACCCCATCCCGCCGGTGTTCGGACCCTGATCGGCGTCGTAGGCGCGCTTGTAGTCCTGCGCGGGAACCATCGGGGCGATGGCGTTGCCGTCGACAAAACACATCAGCGACGCTTCCTGACCCACCAAGAACTCTTCTAAGAGCACCCGGTCGCCGGACTTACCGAAGACCTTCTTGACCATAATCTGGTCGATCGCCTCAAGCGCGGCAGCCTCAGTCTCCGCGATGATGACACCCTTCCCGGCGGCTTCGCCGTCGGCCTTGATGACGATCGGGACAGATTTCTCTGCGAAGTGGGCTTTGATCTCCTCGATCGCCTCGTCTGCGGTGTCGACTGCGACGGCGGTGCCGGTCGGGATGCCGTTGTCAAAGAGAATCTCCTTGGTGAAGACCTTGCTCCCCTCAAGCTGCGCGGCGTCTTTGCTCGGACCGAACGCGAGTAGCCCTTCGGCCTCAAAGGCGTCGACGATTCCGGCGATCAGCGGAGTTTCGGGGCCGACGACTGTGAAGTCGATCCCTTCGGCCTTGGCGAAGCCGATCAACTGCTCGAAATCGGTGACTTTCAGGTTGAGGTTCGTCCCGACCATCGCCGTTCCGGCGTTCCCCGGCGCGCAGAACACTTCCGCCACGCGCGGGCTCTGCGAAAACTTCCAGGCAAGCGCGTGTTCTCTCCCACCGCCGCCGATGATTAGCACCTTCAGATTATCTTTACGCATCGTTTTCCTTTGGTATAGAGTTAAATGTACGTAAACAATGGTCCGAGACTTGATATCCCGGACCCCTCTTTGCGGACCTAAGGCCCGCCACAAACACTAACAACTAGCGACTTCCCCTAATACTCGTCGCGATGCTGTTTGTCGATGTTGACGAAGTTGGCGTAGTTCGATTCAAACCCTAGGAGAACCGTGCCGGTAGGACCGTTTCGTTGTTTGGCGATGATAATCTCAACGTCCTCGATATTGGTTACCCCTACCTCGCGCAACTTGGGTTTGCCTGTCGAAGAGTCGATTCCAGCAATTTCCTCGGCGTCCACCATCTCTTTTCGCTCATAATACTTCGGGCGGAAGAGGAGCATAACCACGTCGGCTTCAGCTTCGATGGAGCCTGACTCCCTGAGGTCGGAAAGAATAGGCCGCTTGTCGTCTCGCTGCTCAACTCGCCTCGAAAGCTGGGAAAGCGCGACCACGGGGACTTTTAGCTCTCTCGCGAGGCTCTTCAGGGCTCGGGCGATCTCAGAAATCTCCTGGACACGGTTGTCGATGTTCCTGTGCCATTTCAAAAGCTGGAGGTAGTCGACCACGACCAACGCGAGGCCGCCGTGCTCGGCTTTTAGACGCCTGCACTTGGCTCGCATACCCATCGGGGTGATGTCTGTCGAGTCATCGATGAACATCGGGGCCTGGTAAAGCTCGTTGGTGACGTGTGAGATGCGGACAAACTCTTCATCATGCAGGAACCCGGAGCGCAGGCGCTGGTTCTCGATCCGCGAGTAGCTCGAAAGCATCCTCAATGCGAGCTGTTCCTTTGACATTTCTATACTGAACACCGCAACGGGCAGTTTCTTCTTCACCGAGGCGAAGGTCGCGATGTTCATGGAATAGGCGGTTTTTCCCATCGACGGTCGGGCGGCTACGATGATCAAGTCGCCGGGCTGGAACCCCGAAGTCATCAGGTCGATATCTCTGAACCCAGTTTCGAGCCCGGAGATGGTGCTCCCCTGCTCCCACTGCGCGTTTAGCCTGTCCCAGGCCTCCATAACGACCGGCGCAAGCGGGGAGAAATACTTCCCCATCCGCCGCTGCGAGACCCTAAAGATCGCCTGCTCGGCCCGGTCGGTGAGCGTTTCGATGTCCTGTGTTTCTTCGTAGACGAGCCCGCCGATCTCGGCAGACGCGCCAAGGAGCCGCCTGAGGATGGATTTCTCCTCGACGATTTTCGCGTAGTGCTCAATGCGTGAGGCCGACGGCACCTGCGACAAGAGCGCCATCAGATACTCCGTCCCGCCGACGTCCTCAAGCCTGCCTCTGCTTCTCAGTTCTTCCTGCAGGGTGATGAGGTCGACCGGCTCGTCGCGCTCGTTCAGCGAACAGATTGCGTCGAAGATGACCCCGTGGCTAGGCCTGTAAAAGTCCGGTTCCTTCAGGATATCCGCGCCTTTTTCGATGGCGGTACGGTCAAGCATCATCGACCCAAGAGTCGACTGCTCAGCCTCGATATTCTGCGGCGGCAGCCGCTCTAACTTCGAAATATGTTCCATATACAACCAGCAGTTAGCCGTTAGCTATTAGCTGTTAGCAATCGGATTTGTGCTCCCCGAGACTGCTAACAGCTAACTGCTAATAGCTAATAGTTCTCTATTCCGTGACTACCTCGACAGTGACATCGACGCCAAGGTCGCGATGGAGCCTTACGGGAACGGTGTGGCTCCCGGCGGTCTTGATCGGGTCGACAATGTGGATCTTGCGCTTGTCGATGTCTACCCCGGCCTGCGCCTTGATCGCGTCGGCGATGTCCTGGGAGGTGATGCTGCCGTAAAGCTTGTTGGCGGCCCCGGCTTTTGCATTGATCTTGAACGTCTTGTCAGAAATCTTACTCGCAACCTCCTGAGCGGCGGTAAGGATCTTCTCGCCTTTGGCGTCTATAACGTCGTGTCGCTTCTGGCGCTCTTTCAGGTTGGTGGCGTCGGCGTCAATCGCAAGGCCCTTGGGGAACAGGAAGTTCCTCGCGTAGCCAGCCGAAACGTTTATCACCTCGTCGGCCTTGCCGACTCCCTTGATGTCCTGCTTAAGAATGATTTTCATATCATCTCCTTCTCTAAGTTAAGAGTTCAAAGTTCAGTGTGTAGTGTAAAGTGGTTCAGGCCGGCGCGGCGATCGGCCACTACCTATGGTACTGCACGCCGATGAGCGACTTCCCACCGTCGAAAACGTTGTTCACACCGAGCCACGCGCCCCAGTTTCGGTCGATATTGTAGCGCATTTTCGCCTCAAGCGTGATGTCGTTCGGGTCATACAGGTCCAGACTAAGGTTCAGGTCGCTTTTCAGTTTTCGATCGTAGCCGACGCCTATTTTGCCTGCGTAGAGCCCGTAACGCGCCGCGCTGTGGTCGTTTAGCACATCACCGCCCTGAAGATTCAGGCTGGTGCCCTCGCCTATGTCGAAAAGCCCGAGTCTCACGAAGTTGTCGCCCTTGGTTGGGAACGTGTAGTTGTAATCAAAACGATAACTGTCGGCGGCTCCTACCACATACCCGTCGAACCTCGAACCGAGCCCTGGAATGCTCGATCTTGGCACAGATGGCTCATTTTTCTCACCCTTGCCCGGGTTAACCACCTTGTTGATCTTGGTCACGATCTGATTTGCGCCCGCCGCGACCTCGCTTGCGTCCTTCACCGTTTGTCTGAGCTGGGCGTTTACGTTCGGGTCTTCGGCAAGCTGGCGAAGCTTCAAGCTCGCCGCCTCAAGGTTTTCCGACGCCCGCACAGCGTTATCCAGAGCCGCCTGAACGCGGTCCATGCCGCCGTTTTCGAGCCCTGAACGGATGTCACCCGACACAGTGGCAAAATCCTGACTCGCCGACGCGACGTTTGCCAGAATCCCGTCGATGTCGGAAGCGTTCTCGGCAAGCACCGCCTGAATCTGGTTAGTCAGAGCGGACGTCCTTGCCGTCGTGAACTCGACATTTTCGACGATCCGGCGCAGCGACGACTTCATCCTCGGGTCGGCAACGATTTCGTTCACCGAGCTGACGGTAGTCTTTAGCCCCGTGATCAGGTCCTTCACGTCGCCGATCATGTCCTCAAGCTGCACCTGCTGGACAGTATTCAGATATGCGCCGTCCTTCAGAGCCTCGGAGCTTTTGCCCGGCAGGATGTCGATGAAATAATCACCAACACTCACAACACCACCCGTCGTGATTTGGGCGATGGAGTCCTTCGGAATCTTGCCCTCGTACCTGCTGCTTATTCGCATGACGACTTTGGCCCGGTTGCCCCTGGTCAGCACGATGTCGTTGACCTTGCCGATCAACACACCCGCCATACGCACTTCGGCCTTGGTCTGCAGCCGCTCAGCGCTCGGGAAGACGGCGTTGACCAGATACCCGCCGCCGCCCAGTCCACCAAAAAACCAGTAGACCACTCCAAGCGACAGGAGCGACAGAAATACTATTAAACCTACTCTTGCTTCAGGTCTTAATCTCATGTGAGTAACTGATCTGATCGTGCCGTGTCTCCAGACGCGGAACGCATATTTGATGGGTTTCTGACCCCGATCCGTGCACTGCGGGGTCAGAGACCCTGGGAATATCCGCACCGGGTCTGGAGACCCAGCGCGATCTCAAGCTAATTGCTAAAAGCTAAAAGCTAACAGCTATAACTTGATCGGCCCTTCCGTGCTGCCTTCCATAAACTGTCGGACGAGGGGATTGTCGGAGTTTTCCATCTCCTCGCGCGTACCGGCGGACACTATTTTGCCCCGGTAGAGCATCCCCATTCGGTTCGAAACCTGTTTGATAAGCGCGATATCGTGCGACACGACCACCGATGTCACGCCGAGCTTGTCACGCATCCGAACGATCAACTCACCGATTGTCGCGGCTGTGATCGGGTCAAGGCCACTCGTCGGCTCGTCGTATAGCAATACCGGCGGATCGAGCGCAAGCGCCCGCGCAAGGCCGACTCGTTTCTGCATCCCGCCCGAAAGCTGCGAAGTCATCAGGCTCTCGGTGTTCGACAGCCCAACGAGCGCGAGCTTACTGGTGACGATATCCCGGAGTTCGTCCTCTTCGAGCTTTCTCAAGCGACGCACGCCGAAGGCTACGTTTTCAAATACTGTCATCGAATCAAAAAGCGCAGCATACTGGAAGACCATCCCGATCTTCTTGCGCACTTCCCGGAGCTGTGACTCGTGCATCGGGACAATATCGGCCCCATCGATAAATATCTTACCGGACGTGGCCTTGATCAGCCCGCCGATGCACTTCAAAAGCGTGCTCTTGCCTACGCCCGATAGCCCCATCACCGCGAACGTCTCACCCGTCTCCACCTGAACATCGAGCCGCCGCAGGATCGACTTGCTGTCTATTCTATAGGATAGCTGTTCTACGGTTATCACGTCTATGGCCCCGAAGTTCGGCCGCCGAAGAGCACGTAGGCCAGGAAAAAGTTGCTTACATATATAAGGACTATCGAAAGCACCACCGCGCGTGTCGTCGATTGACCGACCCCGGTCGCGCCGCCCTTGGTCCTCAAACCTTCGTGGCAGCCGACGATCGCGATCATCGCACCGAAAAAAACGGTCTTCACAAGCCCGAGAATAACATCCTCGCTTGATGCCATATACTGCAGGCTCGACACAAAAGCGCCACTTGGGACGCCGTTCACAATCGCGACGAGATACCCGCCAAATATGCCGACAAGATCGGCAAGAATCGTGATCGCGGGCAGCATCACAACCGATGCCAGGAGCCGCGGGACGACCAAATATTGCACAGGGTCGACCGCAAGAGCGCGCAGAGCATCGACCTGTTCGGTCGTTTTCATGCTCCCGATCTCAGCCGCCATCGCAGACCCAGCCCGGGCAGCGACGACTACGGCCGTAAGCACGGGGCCGATCTCACGAGCGATCGAAAGCCCCACCCCGCCTCCGACGAACTGGCCGCCGAAGCCAAAGGCAACGAGCGTCTGCGCAGAGTAGAGCGCGAGCACCATTCCGGAAAAAGTAACGGTTACGAGGACGATAGGAAGTGACGCAACGCCGATGGTGGCCATCTGCACAAACGTCTCTCTCAGTTCGACGCCACCACGGAAGATCCAGGCGATAGCTCTCCAGAGAAGCTCGGATGTGCCGCCGATGAAGGTGAAGAACCGGTCCATCGTCCGGTAGGTGATCTCTCCTGGGACGGCGACAGCCGCCGCGATCTCATCTCCAACTTCTTGAATGATCTCACTGACGGCCTCACTACGAGGCGAACGCTCTTCCTCTGGACCATACCGTCTCATCCGACAAACCTACCCCGCATTATTCGCAAGTATCGCGAATAATGCTCCGCTAGCAGTAGCTTTATTCGTGAAGCGAATAAAGCGGGCTACCCAACCGAAGTATCTCCGGGACAAGTCAGTATAGCCGAGATCGGGCAATATCGTCAAGAACACTTGACGGGTGATTGTTGCCAGCATAGAGAAACCGGCCCCCTCGTGGGGCCCGAGCATCACCTGCCGAAGGCCCGGAGCCACCGCCCTAGCCTCAATACGGTTCATATTAGCACTTTTTGTGCCATCCTATATTTAGCAGTATCGTTGGAGGTATATGAGGATGGCTCGAACATCAAGTAAAATGCCTGGCGGGGCAAGGATAGCTGATTATGTCAATTTGGGCGTGATTGCAAAAACTTTCCCGGCAGAGGCTGTGGATAATATACTCAATGAGACCGGAAAACAGACCAA
>JBBRAE010000026.1:0-38616 GCA_038207085.1 Armatimonadota bacterium | reverse complement strand
TGGTGCAAATAGTCACGAAATATGCGCCTGACGTTGAGTAGTCGTATTCCTTCAGGCGGATGGTACGCCGGTGATGGATATTCGGATCGTAATCATCCATAATGGACACCCTTCTACCCGAAATTGTTGGATGCCGGAAGATGGCGGACACATTGGTCCGCCCCTACGGGGTTTTGCTGTATCTACTAGAGATCACCTCATCCCGCGTGCGGCGTGTTTTTTCTCGCTTGCTTTTAGAGCCTTCGCCGCGACTTCGACCATGTCCTCCACCAAAGTAATGATGCGCGGGGAGTCGGGGTTCAGACGCAGCAGGTCGGCTTGGAACCAGTGGCGCTTGTACTGCTTGGCGAACTCCTTCTGCACATCGGGATGGATGCGGTAGCCCTCGGCAAGGCGGATCACTATCTGGCGGCCTTCAGTTGTAATCGACCTGATATTGAGCTCTGAGCATCTTATTCGGAGGCGAATCAGGGCGAGCATGTTCCAGACCTGGCGCAGCGGGTCGCCGAAGCGGTCCTCGAGCTCCTCCTGGATCTGGCGGACCTCGCGCTCGGTCTTTGCGGCGGCCATCTTCTTGTAAAAGAATATGCGCTGGGCCTCGGTTTTGACGTAGTCCTCGGGGAGAAACGCGTCGACGGGCAGATCGACCGGCGGAAGCTCGACCTCTTTTGTCTCCTCGCCCTTAAGCTCGGACACGGCTTGAGAGAGCATCTGGCAGTAGAAATCGAATCCGACCTGGGCGATTTGACCGTGCTGCTCTGAGCCCAAGAGGTTCCCTGCGCCCCTGATCTCAAGGTCGCGGAGCGCGATTTTCAGGCCTGAGCCGAGATCGGTGAACTCGCGGATCGCTTCAAGCCGCTTTTCGGCGATTTCAGTCAAGGCCTCGTCTCGCCTGTACATAAGATATGCGTAGGCCTGGCGGTCGGCGCGCCCTACTCTTCCCCTGAGCTGGTAGAGCTGGGCGAGGCCCATCTTGTCGGCGTTGTTGATGATGATCGTGTTGACGTTTGGGATATCAAGGCCGCTTTCAACGATCGTCGTGCAGACCAGCACATCAAACTGCCGGTCGTAGAACTCGACCATCACCCGCTCGAGGTCGTCGTCGGACATCTGGCCGTGGCCTATCTCGACGCGGGCGTGCGGGACGAGTTTGGCGACATGCGCTGCGATGTGGGCGATGTTTTCCACCCTGTTGTGGATGAAATATATCTGCCCGCCGCGGTCGAGCTCGCGGACGATCGCCTCGCGGACGATCTCGTCGTCGTATTCTTTGACAAACGTCTTGATAGGGGTGCGCCCGTTGGGCGGGTCGTTGATCACGCTCATGTCGCGTATCCCCGCGAGCGACATGTGAAGCGTGCGCGGGATCGGGGTCGCGGTCATCGTGAGCGCGTCGACTGTTTTCTTGAGCTGCTTCAGCTTCTCCTTGTGGCCGACGCCGAAGCGCTGCTCCTCGTCGACTATGATCAGTCCCAAATCTTTGAACTCGATATCTTTTGAGAGCAGCCTGTGAGTGCCGACGACGATATCTACCGTGCCGAGCTTAACCCCCTCGATCACCTGCTTTTGCTCCTTGCGGCTCTTGAAGCGGCTGAGCATGTCGACCTCAATCGGGAACGCGCCGAGGCGCTCCCTGAAGGTGTTCAAGTGCTGCTGGGCAAGGACCGTGGTCGGCGCAAGCACGGCGACCTGCTTGCCGTCGCTCACCACTTTGAACGCGGCGCGGATTGCGACCTCGGTCTTGCCGTAGCCGACATCGCCGCAGAGCAGACGGTCCATGGGCTTGGGCTTTTCGAGGTCGCCCTTAATCTCTTCGATCGCCTGAAGCTGGTCGGGGGTCTCTTCAAAGGGAAACGCCGATTCCATCTCCTGCTGCCAGGGGGTGTCCTCGTTATAGGCGTGGCCGGTGATCGACTCGCGCCAGGCGTAGAGCTCGATCAGGTCCTTTGCCATCTCGCGGACCGAGGCTTTAACCCGTTTGGTCGTGCGCAGCCATTCGCCCCCACCGAGCTTGTGGACGCTTGGCGCGTTGCCTTCGCTGCCGATATACTTTTGGACGCGGTCGATCTGCTCTGTCGGGACAAATATCCGGTCGCCGCCTGAGTACTCGAGCCAGAGGTAGTCGCGCGCGACACCGTTGGTTTCGAGGCGCTCAATACCACGGAAGAGGCCGATCCCGTGTGAGACGTGGACGACGTAGTCGCCTTCTTTCAAGTCAAGTATGGTAGAGATCGGCACGCCCTCTTTTGAGACGCGCCTGGGTCTGCGGGTGCGGGTGACACCGAAAACCTCGGCGTCTGAGAGCACCATAAGCCCGATCTCAGGGAGCTTAAAGCCAGTGCGCAGGTTCGAGCCCGCGACGTAGACGCCTACCGGCGCTCCTGTTTCGAGCTCTTCGGTTGAGCGGGTAGAGACGTCGTGCTCGATCAAGAGCTCGATCAGGCGCTCGCGCTGGTTTGAGGCGATGACGACCCGGGACTGGTTCACGGTCCAGGTCTTGACCTGCTCCACTAGCGCGTCGAAGCGGCCCGAAAAGCTCTCCATAGAGGAAGATTCGATGTGGGCCTTGGGCGCGCCCTCGGCGTAGGGGATCGCCCGGTCAAGCGTAGTGAGGTAGAGCGCCGACCAGTTGCGTTCGATCCGCTTCATCGCCGCATCGAGATCGACGTGCTGTTTGCGTGTTGAAGCAAGGAGAAGCCCACGCTTGGCGCGGTTGACCAAGACCTCGATCATCTCCTCCTGAAGTTCGTTCCAGTGGCCCTCGATCTGCAGCGGCTCGTCGACTACGACGATTGCCGAGGCCGGGAGATAGTCGAGGATGCTGCTTCCCTCCGGGTGCAGATACGGCAGGTACTCTTCGATGCCGTCAAAGTAGACGAGGTCGAGAATCCTTGAGATATCGCTCTCGATCTTGTCCGAAAGCTTTTCGGCTTCCTCATCCTGACCGGCTTCGCGCATTCCCGCGACTTGATCGGCCATTTCGGCTCGGAGTATCGGCTCGGCGGCTTGTGCGCGCTCAGTTGTGAGGATCACCTCTCGTGCTGGAAGAATTTTGACGCTTTTATTGTGCCCGTGAGAGCGCTGTGAGTTGGAATCGAAAGTGCGGATGCTCTCGATCTCGTCGCCGAACATGTCGATTCTGACCGGCTCGTCCTCGCTTGATGGGTAAACGTCGATAATCCCGCCGCGCAGGCTGAACTCGCCGTGCACCTCGCAGATTTCGGTGCGTTCGTAGCCGAGCGCGACCAGTGTGCGGGCGAAGTCGTCGGTGTCGAGCGTATGCCCGACCTCGATCGTCAATTTGCTTGGCTCAAGGGTGTTTCGGGGCATGGTGAGCCGCAGCGCGCCGTTTACGGGGGCGACGACAACTACGGGTTTGCCCGAAAGGAGCGCGTCCATCGCCGCAAGCCTCTGCCCGACGACTCTGAAATCCGGTGCGCCTTCCTCATATATGATAGCGTCGGATGGGGGCAGGACAAATACCTCGTCGTCGGCAAACCCGAACTGGCAGAGATCCTCGGCGATTCGATCGGCCTGTTCGCTTGAATAGGTGACGACAAGCCCGGAACGGCCCGACTCCCGCAGCAGTCCCGCGAGAAAGAACGACTTGGCCGTCCCCGTAAGCCCGTCGAGATGGAACTTCCCGGCCTTCTTGGAGATCGCCGCAAGCGCCTCGCGCATTTGGCCTAGTTCGCTATTTAGTTTGGGCAGAGCCGACAGGTACATTTTTTCCTCGTAAAAGGGCGTACAACGCCGAAAAGGGCTTTGGCGGGCCATAGAGGTGGTGCCAAAACCCTGAAATATGCGTTCTTAGCTATCATCCCCAAAGTTCGAGGACGACTATATTCTACTACTGAGCGGAGTTACAGTCAAACAGGTGAAATGTTGTAAATCTGCCTATGAGCCAAAAGGTTGGATATCAGCTGGCAAACCAACTCGCATAAAATACCGAGCTAGTGACTGAGACATATGCTCCCGATATGGCGGAAGCAAACGCAATCGCGGTCCTGCCTTGGAAGCAACTTCTCGTATCAGACCTATCGGTAAACTGTAGATACGCCTAAAATCTACAATTGATATTTCCCGCTCCATGTCAGATGCTTGGCATGAATTCAACATATGCACTCCGGGCAGATAACCTCGCCTGGCATTCTCTCTCCCCTTGGGAGTGGAGAGTTCGCCTTGTTTGTGAGCAGATAGAGGGGTCAGCGAGCAAAGCAAAACATACTCCAGCTTTTCTCGCCCTTTAACAAGATCGCAACTCTGCGAGACTACGATCACGTCAAGATAAGCAACATCCAACTCAATCTCATCCAGAGAATCGCAAGCTAGATTATTGGGAGGAAAGATCAGAGGACACTCAAGCAATATATCACCTTGTCGTATCTCATCCCCCTCAACGGAGATATACCACGGATAATCCTTATCACTCATCCACTGCCTACCACGCCGCCACGTCATCTATCGGTAGAGGTTTTGGAGCCACAATTTTCCGTAATTTCGCCTTTACCTGCCTCGTACGCAACACTGGCGAAGCAGCCAAGTAAGCATCCCAATCCAATATCTCTGTCTCAGCACCGTCAAAAATTTCCAGAGAACCACCCCCACCTGCCCCAACTTCACCTGAAGAAACCACTGATGCCGGCCCAAGACTAGCGGTACCCACAGTACACTCCTCCGAACTACTTTTTGATGTAGTAGTCACCATTCCTGTAGATTCGTGAACCTCAGAAAGAGCAGTGCCGCCATAAACGCTCAGTTGATCCAGCAACCTTGCGCTATTGGAGTAATGGCACCCACGCGTACTCTGCCAGTATGGCTCTTCGTGAACGGAGAAGTTCGGATACCCTCCACAGGGATCTATGCCGGTATCAATGCGACGCACCAAAGCCGCTGTCTCTGCTTTTCTTATCTCTGTGATCATATCAGCCGTTAGCGACGCTCCTGCAGGAGTTGAAATCATTCCACATTCTCCGGAAAAATCGCTGTTACGAAATTACGTGAATCTGAAACAGCATCAAGTAAGCCCCCGATGGCCTCAGATATGCGTTCCGCATTCTGATAATTATAGTGAAAGTTCACAGTGGTTATCCTAGAATTGCCAATATCAAGTGATGGCTCGACTCCCAGTCTGATCACTGCTTCACCACGACGCCCGAGAACATTCGGCTCACTGGAATATTCGTCAAAAACACTTTCCCAGTTCGTTTCCCCACACGAGCACCTATCGTAGCAGGTAACAGTGCCAGACTGCAATGTCGGCGGAATCACCTCCCACACGAAATTGAAACCCACGGCCTTGTATGGTGTGTGTGGAAGAAGTTCAACATAATATGCAACCAGCTTAACCCATTTCTGCATTACGTTTGAATCAAGAATCTTGAATGTCAGTTGCAGGCGGGACTGATCTATCAATAAATGCACCTCAGGTGTCTCAAACACGGACACAAGAGGCGTGTTGATAAATACAGGAGGCTCTTCGTGAATGAGATTGTCCCGTAACCAATCCTTCGTGGCAATACTGGGGTTAAACGAATCCGCCAAGACCACAATATTAGCCTGTATTAGATTGAATGAAAAAGCACTCACTGCGCTAACATCCCGTTGTTCAATGACATTAAGGCTCACTATACCAAAGCAAATGGGGAATAGTCAACACTGAACAATACCAGTATACCCGTACCCATACCCATTAAATATAATCGTCAGTTAGCGACTCCTTCTTTAGGCACAGATATCTGCTGCGACAACTATATTGATTGATCTTCACCTCGAAAACGCGTCAAGTCGTAGCCAACATACAGCCTCATTCCACAAGAATCATCAAATGTCCCACAACCGGCGGGGTAGTAAACTTGATACCGGTCGCCGTCTCGCTGAAGGTGATCTTCTGCCCCGAGATCGGCTCGAACAGACGCGTTATGGGCTTGTCGGTGCGAAGCTCTACCGTTATGCTCTGCGGGATCGGCTCGTTGATCGACTCGAACGAGTAGCGGTGGCGGCGGTCGGCTATGAAGCTCAGGAACTGCAGGACGGTGCGGCCACCCTTTTTGCCTGCGGTGATCTCCATAATCGTCGGCGCGTCGGTCTTGATGAGCGTGTCAGGGATGGCGGCGCTTAGGATGTTCGAAAGAAGCGTCCGGTGGGCGTGGTAGCCGGTGTTTAGGTATGCGGCGAAGATCGCCTGCGAGAGCACGATTACCTTGCCCGCCCCTCGGGTGACTGAGGTTATCGCAGGACCCGCCTCTACCATATCGGCCCCGTGGAAGTGGCCGTAGAAGTGCTCGCGGGAGCGCACACAGGGGGAGTTTATTACCCTTGCGAGGACTTCGGAACCCTCGGCGGATTCGATCTCGACGCCCGGCGCGTGCACGTAGTTCGCCATATCGGGAAGCCCCGCCCCAATCGCTGGGTCGAGCGTTCGGTAGAACGAGCCGGGGTGCTCGCTGATCTTCGCGGAGGTCACGCCGATAAACTCGTTCCATCTCTGCGCGATGGACTCGGGCGCGAGGATGCCGTTTGCGTCGACGATGAGCGTGCCGCCACCGGTTACAAACACCTCAAGCTTATCTATATATTCGGTCGTCAAATAGGGATGAATCAAGACTGCGGCGGTGAGGCCGTGGAGCGACATGCTGGGGTCTAGCACGTCCCACTGCAGGTGTTCCTCCATAAAGAGCTTGCCCGCGCCGTAGACACAGTCCCAGACGTCGATCGCCCCGACTTTTTCGGTTCCGACGGCGGTGTTTGACTCTATCCCCTCGGGGATCAATATCGCAACCTCGCGCGAGCGCTCCATACCCGAACAGTAAGGCTGAAGCCGCTCCACATGAGAGAACGCCTGGCCGACTACGTCGTACACGGCCTTTTCAAGCCTACCTGAGGGGTGCAGGTGGTCGCCCACGGTGCAGCTTGCGCCGATGGAGAGATGCTGGCCGACCTGAAGCTTCATCTGATGCGCGGAAAGCACCGTCCCAAAGTCGCCCCAATTCTTGAGGAACCTGCCCGTCATACCCGTCACAGGGACACCCGTGTTGGAGACGTAGCGGCCCATCACAGGAAAGTTGAACCAGCCCGTCTGGTAAGAAAGCGACTCGACGTAGAACTCGGAGATCGTCCCCAGGGCTTTCCTCGCTTCGCCCCAGGCGTTGAAGCAGCCGATCTCAAGGCGCATCCCCGACCTGTGGCGGTCCATGACCTCTCGGAGCCTCCCGGCGAAGGCCTGCATGTTGGCTGAGTTAAACTTGTTGTGGTCGATCGAGTTGTCGGGGTCAAGGCCCTCCGCGCGCATCGCCGAGACGCATGCCTCGCAAAAGCAGCTGCCTGGGAGGTACCCCGCCATATCGATGAATATGCCGTCCATCGGATAATTCTTCAGGCATTCTTCAACGTGGGGAAAGAAGAACTCGTCGAGGTACCCGCCCTTGTTCGGACAAAGCCATCTCCAGTAGAGCTCCGAGCCGTCCTGCAGCACCTGGCTGTCGACCGGCGTGCCGTCTTTGAACTGGGCGACCCACTCCGGGTGCGCCTCGGCGACCACTTCGTCGACGTTTAAGCTGAAGTAGGCGAGGAAACCCATTCCCCGCTGCTGGGCCTCAGCTGCGGCCTCTCCGAAGAGGTCGCGCGTCGTCATCCCCGGGTGAGGGGTCCCGATCTCGCTTTTGAAATAGGAATAGCCGTGGTGGCACTTCGCGAAAAAGCTGATCGAGTTGACGCGCGCGGCTTCCAAGGTGTCGAAAAATGCTTTGGCGCTGAACTGGTCAGCGACCGGCACAAACCCCGGCGTGTGAAAGTCGAGGTGAATCTGTCTTAGGTTCCAAGGGTCTATCCTGCTCAAGGTAGGTCCTTTCTAACTGGGCAAGTGCGGCGAGTGCACGCTTGATCTGGATTTGGCCGATATCTCGCAACGTCACAGAAGCGTGCAGAGGCTTCGATGTCAAACGTCAGATTCAAGTTCATCCGGCACTAGCCCGCTTTATTCGTGAAGCGAATAAAGCTCTCGCTAGCAAAGCATGATTATAGCACCGAAAGCTGATCGGTTGCACGAGAAAGACCGACATTAGGACTGGCTGTTATACCTGATTTTCTTAAGCAAAATTACTATATTTGTGCAACTTGATGGGTTTCAGAGACGATACTTGCCGCAATGACAGTGGGATCAAACTTACTTACACTATACTGCGGCTATCCGCCGGAAAACGAACGGAGCAATTAATGAAACGAACAACGACGATAATTTTCCTGCTGTTTTCTCTTCTGGCTGGATCAGCTTTCGGGCAGTCATGGCAATCCGGGCTGACAAGCGGAATTACGTCGGCTATATTTTCGAGAGTCGGAAACGACTACACGATTGTGCTCACAAACACCTCGGGAACTGTGGGCGACAATACCACAGGCTATGATGTCCTCGTATGGACGCTTCAGCCGTTCAACCTGCCGACCCCCGAACAGATTCTTACAATGCCTCAGGGCTGGTCGTGGAGCGATGGGCACTGGAGCACGTTCGGAATCGGCAGCGCCAACAGCAAATACTACACTCCACCAGCGATTGCGCCCGGTGGCAGCGTGACATTCAAGTTCACGTCGACTCTGTCAGACCTGGTTCGACCACGCGACCACCACCACTCCACCAAACACACCCAATGTCCCGGAACCTGGCAGCCTGCTAGCCCGCTTTATTCGTGAAGCGAATAAAGCTTTCGCTAACAGAGCATTATTCACGCTACTCGTGAATAATGCGGACTAGCCATCTCGGCAGGGCTGATTGGACTCATTGGAACCAGACGTATTTGGGGTGCAAGCCATTTTGAAGTCTAGCCCGGCGCATTCCATGGGCGAGCCCATGCGATGTCCTCCGGCAGCGCAGGGGTTTATTTATTTGTTGCGGCCAGAAGTAATACCCTCACTAATTGGAATCATAAATGTGTCCCTTAGAAGCGACAGTAATTTCCGCTAATGTGCACCCTGTTCACCATATCGTCAACAACTTGGATGTCAGAACATGTCAGTAGGGGCCAAGCTATCAGCCTCCGGTACCATTTCTCTCCACATGCGGCACTCCCCTGATGAAAATTTGTCGAATAATCGGAAAAGCAGGGAGGAATCCGAACGGGCTACTCCGAATTACCAATTAGTGCACGCTTAACTTGAATAATGTGGTTTGCCCATTGGTATCTGCCGCGTGCGATGCTTCGTAGCAGCAGTTGCCAATGCACAAGAATCAAGTTTATCCGGCACTGGTGGGTCACTTGGCATGAAATCAGCCGTTGTTGGGTGGAGATTTCCGAATCGCCACCCCCAAGCTAAGACGGGATTCCCGAATCCCAAATGGCGTAATGCATGGCAATCGACCCACTAGGAGTAAATTCGGAGGAGTAAATGGTTAAGTCTATACTGCTTCTGCAGATGATGGATGTGCTGCGGGAGCGACCGGGCTTGAGTATTGCACAGCTTGCGGATTGCCTTGGCCGATCCCAGAGAACTGTCTACAGATACCTTGAGTCGCTTTCTGCTGAGCTACACATCCCGGTGTATTGTGATCATGGAGGTTACTACCTCGCTGAACGTCCCATCGGCAGTCGCCTTGATCTGTCACCCAAGGAAGTGCTCGCCGTAAGGCTTGCGCTTACTGCCGGGGCTATGCAAAAACAAGGGCCATTCGTGGAGCATTCGCTTGGCGCCTGGCAGAAGATCGAAAACGCGCTGATGTCTGACACGGTTGAGTCTGTGCAGGCGTCGCTCAAGAAACACGCGATCAGCGCGCCGAACTTTACAGGTGACGACCTGGAGCCGGAGGTATCAAAATGCCTCGCGGACGCGGTCGAGCGAAACCGCAGGGTGAACATCACCTATCGGTCGCTTCACAGCGGTGAGACAAAGAACCTGATCATCGACCCGTATGCATTCGTTTTCAGAAGGCACAACTGGTATGTGATCGCGCATTCCAAGTCTCACAACAGGACGATACAGCTCAAGTTTATGCGAGTGGTGGCCGCTCACCAGACCGGTGAGACGTTCCAACTGCCCCATGACTTTTCGATCGACAACTTTTATGCCAAGAGTTGGGAGCTGTGGGTCGGAGATCAGGAGCAAAATGTTCGGGTGAAGTTCTCACCAAAAGTCGCACAGTTGATACGCGAAACCAAGCGTCATCCAACCCAGCGGCTTGAAGACTTGCCCGACGGCGGTGTATTGTTCTCCGTAACAGTCGCGGGGCTTGAAGAGATCGGCTTTTGGGTGCTCAGTTTCGGCGCCGAAGCCGAGGTGCTTGAGCCTGCTGAGCTGCGGACCCAGATTCAGGAGACGGCAAAAGCTATGCTTGAGTCCTATAACGGACGAAAAGCAGGCGACTCCGCTCTATCTGACTTTGAGGTGTGAATAGATTTGGCCCCGGAACCTTCCGGGGCCATTTTCTTTTACTGCCCCCCAAGCCCCTCCATCGAGATCTTTTCTCTTCGGGGTTTTGCGGTGTAGCCATCGGGCGTGCCGAAATCGTGCACTTTGTCGGCCATCTCCCGCAGGCGATTGTCGACCAGATAATGCACCGTGCCCTCGGGGTATTTGCCGTCGTCTAATTGCTTGCCTGCCGGGACACCGGTCAGGATTTCGATACCCTGGTCGATCGTCTCGACCGCCCACACATTGAAGAGCCCCGCATCGACCGCCCGGATCACTTCGTCTTTTAGCATCAGGTGGCGCACGTTTTGGATGGGGATCATCACCCCCTGCCGCCCCGTGAGCCCCCTGGACTTGCAGACCTCAAAGAACCCCTCGATCTTGCGGTTGACCCCGCCGATCGGCTGAATCTCCCCGAACTGGTTGACCGACCCCGTAACAGCGATATCCTGACGCATGGGAAGGGACGACAGGCTGGATAAAAGCGTGTAGAGCTCAGTGCTTGAGGCCGAGTCGCCTTCGACCCCTTCATAAAGCTGCTCAAAGGCGATCGTCGCCGATAGGACAAGCGGCTTGTCCTGGGCGTATTTGCCGGTCAAGTAGCCGTGGAGGATCATCACACCCTTGCTGTGGATAGGCCCGCCCATCTCGGTTTCCCGCTGGATGTCGATTATCCCGCCGCGTCCTATTGAGGTGCGGCAGGTGATCTTTGAGGGCCGCCCAAAGGTGTAGTCGCCTATCGAATATATGGAAAGACCGTTTGCCTGCCCTGAGACGGCTCCCTTGGTGTCGATCAGGATCACGCCTTCTTCGATAAGTCGATGAATCTTGTCCTCTATCATCCGCGAGCGATATTCTTTTTGAGAAAGCGCCTGCTCAACGTCTGCCGAGGTGACATGCCCGTTGCCATTGGCTCCCGCCCAGTAGCTCGCTTCGCTTACTAGGTCTGAAATCTCGATGAACTTGGCCGAGATGCGGGCCTTGTCCTCGATCAGCCGCCCGCCAAACTCGACCATCCGGGCCACGGCGCTTCGGTCGAAATGCTTCAAGCCCTTTTCGCGCACCTCTTTGCTGATAAAGCGCACATACTGGTCCACGTGTCGCTCGTCGCGGTTCATCTCTATATCGAAGTCGGCTTTGACTTTGAAGAGCTTTCGGAAGTCCTCGTCCCTCTGATAGAGCAGGTAGTATATCTCAGGGCTTCCGATCAGGATGACCTTGAGATCAATGGGGATGGGCTCAGGCTTTGGCGTTGCGGTCGGGATGATGCCGTACTGCTCTCCGATGTTCTCGATGCGCACTTCGCCGCCCCGAAGCGTGCGCTTCAGGCCTTCCCAAGAGAAGGGGTTCAGGAGCAGGTCGAGCGCCTGGATGATCAGGTAGCCGCCGTTTGCCCGCTGGATCGCCCCGGCGCGGATCAGGTTGTGGTCGGTCGTCATAAACCCGAACTTCGCACGATATTCCACCTTGCCAAACAGGTTATAGTAGTTGGGGTTGTTCTCGATGATAACCGGCGCGCCCTGAACGTCGTCGTTGCTCACAAAGACGTTCACCTTGTAGCGGTCAAATATCGCTTCGGTGGCCTCGGTGACCATCCCCTGGACCGCGGCAGGCATCGGCTGCTGCTTTTCGGTCTGCCTGAACTCCTCGATATGCTCGACGATATCGCGCTGCACATTGTCAAGGTAGGCGAGTATCTCCGTGCACTCGGACTCAGGCTCACATGCCTTATATTTGCGCCTCAAGTCTTCGAGCAGGTGGCCGACGGTGAACATGGCGACCTCGCTGTCGAGCGATTTCATCCGTTCTGCGGCCTCTTTTTCGAGCTGACGGATCCTTGAGGCGGTCTGGTTGACGGCCTGTTCCAAGCGGTTGCTGCGCTCTTTGATGTGCTCTCGTTCTTCATCTGGGAGCTTCTCGAAGTCCTCGCGGGCGAGGGGTTTGCCATCGGACATCGGGACTGTGACGATGCCGATCGGGGTCATCTCTATCGAGAAACCAAGCTCTGCCGCCTGACCCTGCAACTGGGTGAATATCGCGTCGCGGCGTTGCTGGATGTTCTGCATCGTCTCGGCGCGTCGTTTTTCGTAGCTTTCCGACTCAAACTCTCTTGGCAGCTCGGTCTTCGCAGCAGTTACGACTTCGTCCATATCCGCGGCGAACTGCTGCGCGTGGCCGGAAGAGAGTTTGATCGCTCTTGGTGAAAGTGGGTTGTCGAAGTTGAAGACGTAGACCCAGTCCTGGGGAATGGGCTCGTTTACCGCGCGTCCGTCGACAAACTGGCGCACGCTCGAGTTCTTGCCGGTTCCGGGGCGGCCCGCGACATACAGGTTAAACCCCTCGGTCTGGATCCCCAGCCCAAACTCGATAGCACTTACGGCGCGCTCCTGCCCGATGGTGCCGTCAAGAGGTGGCACTTCCTCGGTGCTTTGGAACGGGAACTGCTCCGGATCGCACCGGTGAGTGAGATCTGCGGGTGAAAGTCCGGGATGATCGGCCATGATATCCTCCGTCTACGGGTAACTGTCTATTAGCCCGCTTTATTCGCTTTACGAATAAAGCTCTCGCTAACGGAGCATTATTCACGAGTAGCGTGAATAATGCAGGTTAGCTTGTGAATAATACCCGTTCACATGAGCGAAGGAAACTGAAAAAAGGGCGGACACACTGGTCCGCCCCTACGAAATAGCTCTATATTACTAATAAGAATCGCGAAGCGAGTAGACTTTGGCGGTTGCCAGTACCTCCGGCTCGACTTCCGAGAGCAGTCGCACGGTGTTTGTCCGACCCGCTGCGAGGTCGAAGTAGTTGTCTGAAAAGATCACGTCACGGCCTGGAATCGCAAGACACACGTAGCGCGCCGTCTTGTCGGTTGTGACCCGGATGAACTGGCCTTCTGCGTCCGTCCCAGTTTCAAGAGCGATATTGACCTCAGGAAGGGCTACGTGCTTGGACGGGACAAACGTCGTCACCGACGAACCCGCGGGCTTGCCTCCGGCGGTCATCTCGCAGACGAGCACCGTTTCGCGCACCGCGTCACCTGAGAGTTCGCTCGTGAAATCCAGATCGGCTGCGAGCGTGTCTAGTTCGGCTGCGACTGTCAGAGTCTGTGCGCCTGATGAAAGCACTGTGCCGTCGAGTTTCTCAAGGCTCCACTTGATCTCTACCTCTACGGGCGCGAGCAGATCGTTTGTCACGTGGACCTTGGCTGTCTTGCCCTCTTCGCAGACGGATAGGTGCAGCGACTCGTTGAATCGTCGTGCAAAATACTGCGTCGCCTTCCAGCGGCCGAAGTAGTCGATGCTCGCCCAGCTTGAGACCGGCCAGCAGTCGTTTAGCTGCCAGTAGAGCGCCCCCATGCAGCGCAGGTCGTTGCGGTTTCGCCTCCAGTGCTCGACGCCATAGCGCATCGCCTCGGCCTGGAGAAGCTGGCTTGTGTAGCACATCATCTCAAAGTCTTTGGGGAACCTGAAGGTCTGCGCCATGTAGTAAAGTATCAGGCCATTGCCGCCGCCGTTTTTCTGATGGCACTCCATGACGTAGCTTGTCATGTTCAGATCTTCTTCCCCGGCGAATGTGCGCACGGTCTCGATCGCGGGCATCGACTCAAAGCCGAACTCGCTCATGAACCGGTGGAACTGTTCGCGGTAGGCTGTAAAGGGTTTTCTACCGTGCCACACGTCCCAGTAGTGGCCGTCGCCGAAGTTCTGATCGTTGGGCTCGAGCTTGCAGTAATTTTCGATGCCACTTGAGGGCGAGCTCGGCCAGTAGGCGATGTGCGGGTCGACTCTCTCAACGACACTTGGGATGGTCTCGTGGAATATCTTGGGATAATCGGCCTTGCGCTTGTCGCTGCCCTCGCCTCCCCACCAGCTGCCGACTCCCCACTCCATCTCGTTGTTGCCGCACCAAAGCGCCATACACGCGCGATTTCGCAGACGCCTCACGACCGCTTCGGTTTCGCGTGCGACGTTTGCCAGGAACGGCGCGTCGACCGGGTAGTGCCCGCAGGCGAACATAAAGTCCTGCCAGACGAGGATGCCGTACTCGTCGCAGAGGTCGTAAAAGACTTCGTCCTCATAGAACCCGCCACCCCAGATCCGCAGCATGTTCATATTAGCCATCACGGAGCTTTTTATGAGATGGCGGTAATGCTCTTCTGTGAGGCGGCTTGGGAACTGGTCTGCAGGGATCCAGTCCGCGCCTTTGCAGAACACGGGGACGCCGTTTACGACGAAGGCGAAGCGTTTGCCCCACTGGTCCGGCGTCTGATCGAGCTCGATTGTGCGCAGGCCGATCTGCCTCTTTGCGACATCGAGCGTTTTGCCATCGTAGGAAAGGGTTGCTTCTACCTGGTAAAGCGGCTGATCGCCGTAACCGTTCGGCCACCAGAGTTTGGGGGAGTCGATCGTGACTTCGCATTCGCCAATCGAACTGGAGACGTTTGCCGGGCACTCACGAGAAGTCCCGTCGGGGTCGATCACCCTGACTGAAAGGCTACAGACTTCAGAACTGTAATTCTCAA
Organism: Armatimonadota bacterium; assembly: GCA_038207085.1. Lineage (GTDB taxonomy): Bacteria > Armatimonadota > UBA5829 > UBA5829 > DTLH01 > JBBRAE01. Next base: position 23,696 of record JBBRAE010000026.1, on the reverse strand, counting down.
GCTCGGCTGTGACGTTCAACGTGACCCGGCCCGCCTCATGGGTCTGCTCGACTCGCAGGTCGTCGATTCGGGAGACGCTGTAGCCCGCGAGCCTGATTGGACGCCAAATGCCGCTGGTCGGAATCTTGGGACCCCAGTCCCAGCCGTACTGGGAGGGAGCTTTCCTCACGAAGACCGAGCCCGGAATCGAATCACCAGGACAGACCACATCCTTGCACATCAGTGCCTCGCCGTAGTTGACCGCCGACTTGAAGGTGATCCGAAGCTCGTTTTCTCCCGCCGCAAGCTTGCCGCTAACGTCAAATCTGTGGGCTATATACATGTTATCGGTGCAGCCGATCACCTCACCGTTAAGCTCAAGGGTGCAGAGCGTGTCGAGCCCGTCGCACTCAAGAACGATCTTCTCAGCCCCAAGAAGCGACGCATCCGGGACAAACGTCCGTGTGTAGACCCAGTCAGTGCGGGCAATCCAAGCAATTCTGTACTCGTTGTCGCCGTAGAACGGATCACCGATCTCTTTCGCGTTTAAAAGGTCGAGATGGATACAACCCGGCGTCTTGGCCGGGAAAGAGTCGTCGCTACCCGCCTGAGAAACTCGCCAGGCTCCGTCCAGTGTCTGCATGATCATGAGAAAATCTCCTTTGTGAATATTATAACAAGGTCTGCAATTGGCGTGAATGGCTGGGGCTGAAATATTTGGCGAGAGAGCTTGCATTGGATACATCTATGCGCGTACAATCGCATGATCAACCACTGGAACGACAGGGAGAATGCACAATGGACAACAGGCTTGCACCATCGACACCCAAAGACGACTGGCACGGCTCGTGGATTTGGGCGGAGGAGGTCGAGCACGACCGCAACGTCTACGCGATTTTTCGCAGGGAGTTTGTCGCAGGCTCGGAGGCCTCGCTTGCAGTAGATATCACCGCAGACAGCTTCTACTGGCTCTACATCGACGGCTCGCTCATATCGCGCGGACCCTCTCGGGCAAACCTGCCCTATTATACATTTGATTCATTTGCTTTTGATCTGACTCCCGGGCGCCACGTCCTGGCCATACTCGTCCACCACGTGGGGATAGAAAACGCGACGCAGATGCTCGGTCGCCCTGGCCTGCTTGCCGAGGTCACGCTCACTGACGACAAAAGACAGATCGATCTTTCCACCAACGCCGACTGGAAAAGCTATATCTCAGCCGCTTGGAAGAAAGACCTGCCCGAGCCTATGTCCCACTTCGGATTCCCCGAGGTGCTCGACCTGCAGAAGCTTGCCGAGGGCTGGAACGGGCTGCTCTTCAGCGACGCGGCCTGGGCGGGATCGGTCGAGATTGGCCGACCTTCATGCCAGCCCTGGACGCGCCTGATTGCCCGAGATATCGCGATGCTCTCCTACGACAACCGCAACTCGACCCCCGTAGCCTGCGGAACGTTTGTCGAAGGCCGCAATGACGCGCCGGTGCCGTCAAACCAAGCCACAGCGCGCGTTCGCACCAAAAGTGAGGCGGTTCCAGGCTTCCCTGTGAATGTTCGCCCTGAGAGCTACGTCACCTTCGACTTCGGACGCACAATCTCGGGTTACGCCGTCCTCTGCTTCGCCGAAAGCGCTCCCGGACAGACCATCGATGTATCCTACAACGACATTTTGACCGAGCACGGCGCAGGCGACCCCGAGCGCACCTACGCGCGACTGACCGACCGATACACCCTCTCAGGCGGGAGAGCGCTCGTCCGAACCGCGCACCCCAGGGGGTTTCAATATCTGACTGTCGATCTGCAGGCGTGCGAGAGCGCGCTTGTGCTTGAGAGCGTCTACGCGGTCGAAGAGACCTACCCATTCGAGCATCAGGAGTCGTTTAGTTCATCTGACTCACAGTTGGACGAGTTCTTCACGCGCGGCGCTCGAACGGTCAAGATATGCTCGCAGGACGCATTCCTCGACAACGTCATGCGTGAACGTGTGCAGTGGACCGAAGACCTGTATCTCCACAACCGGGTCGCTGCCTTTGCGTTCGGCAATATGGACCTCACGCGCCGGGCGCTCTTCCAGGGGGCGCAGGGGGCGCTTGCCGACGGGCGGATCAACGGGTTCTTCCCGACCGACCGCACCAACCTCTCATTCGCCTCAAGCAACATCTGTTGGCTTATGACGCTCGCCGACTACTGGCTCCACACCGGACATGACGACGTGCGCGCCGTCCTCCCCGAGGCCAAGCGCGCGCTCGACGTCTTTCGGGCACAAACCGACGAACGCGGCCTTGTCGCGGGCTGGCCTAGTGGTCAGTTCTGGGAGTGGGCACCGCTTGAACAGGGGGGCTGCCTGATCGAAACCAACGCCGCGCTTGCTATGGCGCTCAATCGACTGGCGGCGCACGATATCTTCAACGACGCGTTCGGTGGCGACCTGGGCGCATGGGCCGATCAAATTCGAGCGGCGTCGCACAAGGCTTTCTGGAACCCCGAGCGCGGGCTGTACGTCGACAGCGTCGAGCCCGACGGCACGCAGGGGACGCTTGCGACCCAGGACGGCAACGCGCTCGCCGTGCTTGGTGGGGTCTGTCCACCTGAGATGCGCCGGGAATTGCTGGCAAAGATCATCGACCCGGCGAACCTCGGCCCCGTGCCGGTCGGTGAGAACGCAGCGACACCCGCCGACCTCAAGACTTCGGGGAAGATCGTCCCTGTAGGCACGCTTTGGTTCGCGCACTTCCTCTGTCAGGCGCTTTTTGAGACCGGGATGGACCGGGAGGCAATCGAGCAGATCAGGATGTTCTGGGGGCCTTACGACCACCTGCCGACGTTCCCTGAAACCCGCCTTCCGCACGGAAACATCGTCTACTGCCAGGGCTGGGCGAGCGGCACGGCGTTCTTGCTTCCCGCCTACGTCCTCGGCGTCCAACCCACAGGCGCGGGGTGGTCGGAGGTCGAGTTCGCCCCGCATACAGGCGAAATCGAGCACGCCTGCGGGGTCTTTTCAACGCCGCTTGGCACACTCGGAGCCTGCTGGGCGCGCGAAGATGGCGGCCTCAGGGTATCGCTTGATATCCCCGAGGAGATGCGCGTGCGAGTCCGAATCGGGAGTTTCGATGAGATAGTGAGCGGCGGGGGACACTGGCAAGCTGCCTGCCAGCTTGAGGCAGAGCGCCAACAATGATAAAATAATGACAGGAGAATCGGGGCTGCCGCATCGTTTTTGAGCTGTTGCCCTGTTGTTTTATTTCTGAGATGGCAAAGATAAGAGACACAAAATACGTCTGTCAGGCCTGTGGGTTCGAGTCGGCGAAGTGGGTCGGGCGCTGCCCGGACTGCGGCGAATGGGCCAGCATGCTGGAGCAGGCGGTCCAGCCGGAAATCAAAAGAGGTAAGGGCGAACGGGGGTTCGTTAGCTCGCTTGCGCCGCCGCAGCCGATCACCAAGATTCAAAGCGGCAACGCTGCGCGCACAAGCACCTTGATCTCTGAGTTTGACCGGGTGCTTGGAGGCGGGATTGTGCCGGGGTCGCTGATTTTGATCGGTGGGGACCCGGGGATTGGCAAGTCGACGCTGCTCACGCAGGTCGCGAACAACTTGAGCCGCGAGGCGGGGCGGACGCTTTACGTATCGGGCGAGGAGTCGGTCGAGCAAATCAAAATACGCTCCGACAGGCTCGGCGTCGCAACTGATGAGCTTCTGCTTGCGACTGAGACCAACATCGAGGCGATCGCCCACTTTATCGAGACTACCAAGCCCAAGTATGTGATCATCGACTCTATCCAGGCCGTCCACCACCCCGATATCTTCAGCGCATCAGGCACGGTGAGCCAGGTCAAAAACTGCTGCTCGGTGCTGGCCCGGATCGCGAAATCCACGGGCATCCCGATCTTTATCGTCGGACACGTCACGAAAGAAGGCGCTTTGGCCGGGCCGCGGGTGCTTGAGCACATGGTCGACACCGTGCTCTACTTCGAGGGCGACCGGCACATGACCTATCGCATTCTGCGCGCCGTCAAAAACCGCTTTGGATCGACAGACGAGATCGGCATCTTCGAGATGCAGGAGGTAGGCCTGACCGAGGTCGCAAACCCCTCCGAAATGCTGCTTTCGGAGCGACCCAAGCACGGCGCAGGCTCGGTCGTAACATCGACGATCGAAGGGTCAAGGCCGCTTCTGGTCGAGATACAGGCGCTCGTTGCTCCGAGCTACTACGCGAGCCCGCGGCGCATGACGACCGGTGTCGACCACAACCGCACGCTTATGATCCTCGCCGTGCTCGAAAAGCGCGTCGGAATGAGCCTTGCCAACCAGGATGTGTATGTCAACGTCGCCGGTGGCCTCAAGATTTTGGAACCCGCCGTCGACCTCGCTATAGCGCTCGCCGTCGCCTCAAACTTCCGGGAGCTGCCGATCGACCCAGAGACGATCGTCCTCGGTGAAATCGGACTCGCGGGCGAGGTGCGGACAATCGGGCAGATGGAAAAACGTCTGAAAGAAGCGGGGCGGCTAGGTTTCAGCCAGGCGATAGTCTCGGGACGAAACACCTCCAAGCTGCCGAAGAACATAGGCCTCTCCATCCACGGTGTAGACTCGCTGCGACAGGCGATTGATATTGGGCTGAAGGACAGGGGATAGGGACAGGAAGAAACCTTGAGTAATAGCCAACTGGAGTCGCGCTATACGGATGGTATATCTCTCGCACACGTGGCAGTCACCGAGTGCTCAAACACGATGGCAAGCCCGGAATCGTGGTTGTCCCGGGACACGAATCGGACGACATCGCACCGGGCACACTTAAGAGCATTCGAGATCAAGCGCAACTGGAGGAAAACCGATGAATGAGTATCTAGTCGTTTTTGAATGGGCGGGGAGCAACTTCTCGGCCTACGTTCCCGACCTGCCGGGCTGTATTTCGACCGGAAAGACGATCGAAGACACTGAGCACAACATTGCTGAGGCGATTTCACTCTATATTGAGACCCTTCAAGAAGAGGGCAAGCCGGTTCCCGAGCCGACGACGCGCGCCAAGTCGATTTCAGTAGCCGCTTAGGAGCAATCTATGTGGATTCTTATAGTCGCGGTAGTGCTGCTTGCGACCTACGTCGTCGCGACGTATAACTCGTTTGTCTCGCTTCGGAACCGGGCTCGGGCGGCTTGGTCGGATATTGATGTGCAGCTACGGCGGCGCTACGACCTTGTGCCGAACCTCGTCGAGACCGTGAAGGGTTACGCGGCGCACGAAAAGGCTGTGTTTGAAGACACGACGCGGCTCAGGAGCCAGGCTATTTCGGCCGAGGGCGCTGCGGGCAAGTCCGGGGTGGAGAGTCAGTTCACGGGGGCGATCAAGAGCCTCTTTGCAGTCGCGGAAAGCTACCCCGAACTTCGCGCCGATCAAAACTTCAGGCAGCTTCAGTCGCAGTTGTCGGAGATCGAAGATACTATACAGTACGCCCGGCGGTACTACAACGCGGTCGTGCGCGATCTCAACACCAAGCTTGAGGTGTTTCCGTCAAACATAGTCGGGAGTGGTTTTGGGTTTTCGCGGCTGGAGTATTTTCAGGCCGAAGGCGACGAACGAGCGCCGGTCAAGGTGGATCTTGGAGGGACGCAGTGAAACGGATTTTCTTCACACTCGCACTTCTGGCGCTTGCTTGCTCGGCGTTTGGTTGGGATATCAGTAACTACGTCATCAAGATGGACGTGCAGTCGGACTCGAGCATCCTGGTCACAGAGACGGTCTACGCCGACTTCACAGGCGACGCGCATCGCGGCATCTTTCGCGATCTGCCCTACAGTATGAAGGACAAATACGGCAACAACCGCAACGTCCGCTACGACATAACAAGTGTCACAAACGAAAACGGGACCCCCTGGCAATTCACCCAAAGCAAACAAAACGGACGGCTGCGCCTCAGGATCGGCGACCCGAACGTGACCTTCGACACCCCGCAGGTATATTTGATAAGCTACAAGCTCACCCGGGCGATCCACTACTTTGACCAGTGGGACGAGCTCTACTGGAACGCCATCGGAAGCGAGTGGGAAGTGCCGATCAGGCAGGCAGAGGCTATCGTCACACTGCCCAAAGACGTCCCCGGCGGCCCGAGGATGACAAGCTACACCGGGACGTATGGAATGACCTCGTCTGACGCCATCGGCGAACACCCCAACGGGCACACCGCGCACTTTGTAATGAAGCGCCCGCTTACGCCGGGCGAGTCTATGACGATCGTAGTCGGCTGGCCGAAGGGCGTCGTCGCCGAACCGAGCAAGTCCGAGCGCTGGTGGGGCTTTATCAAGGACAATGGCTTCTTCTTCCTCCCGCCCGCCTTCATATTGCTGCTGTTTTTCTACTGGAAGAAGTTCGGATGCGACCCCGACACCGGGCGTTCCGTGATGGTCGCCTACGAGCCTCCCGACGATCTTCGACCCGCTGAACTCGGCACACTGATCGATGAAAAGGTAGACATGCGCGACATCTCCGCGACGATCATCGACCTCGCCGTCCGGGGGTACCTCACGATCACCCCGCATGAATATAAGGGGTTTCTCACAAGCAAGTCAGACTATTGCTTCGACCTGAAGAAACCCTACGATGAGGCCGTCAAAGACCCCGACTTGAAACCGTTCGAGCGCGAGATGATCCGAGGGATATTCAGCGCTGGGGAAAGCCGGTGGATGTCAAGCCTGGAGAACAATTTTTACGTCTACCTGCCGAAGCTGCGAGACCATCTATACAACGCTATGACGAAATATGGCTACTTCGGATATCGGCCCGACTCGGTGCGCAGTAACTATCTGTCGGTGGGACTGCTGATCGCAGCAGTCGGGATAGTCGGGGCGCTTATGGCGTCTAATGAGGGGACAATTCCTGTCGGCTGGCCGATTGCACTCGCGGTCTGCGGCGGAATCCTCGCACTCTCCTCAAAAGCGATGCCCCGCAAGACGGCCAAAGGTAAAGACGCGCTTGTGAACACCCGAGGCTTTGAAGAATATCTTTCCCGAGCCGAGCGCAATGACATCCATATGCAGGAAAAGCTCGACCAGTTTGAGAAGTTCCTGCCCTACGCGATGGCCTTTGGGGTCGCGAACAAGTGGGCCCGGGCATTTGAGGGGCTCGAGCTGCAGACTCCGAGCTGGTATGGTGGAGGCGGGTCTTTCTATCCCATACTCTTTGTAAACGACCTCGACTACGCCACAAGCAGCTGGGCGAACAGCATGGCCTCGACGCCGAGGTCCCAGGGCGGCGGAAGCAGCTGGAGCGGTGGGGGCTCCGGGTTTTCGGGCGGGTCTTCCGGCGGTGGTGGTGGAGGCGGAGGAGGCGGAGGCTGGTAAAATATATTGGTCAACGGCCTCCATATATGGCATAACATCTAAGCAGTAATTGGCTGCCTCAGTAGCATGTTTGTATGGAGGCCATTGTGGGTTGTTCGGAGACCATCGACCGCAGACGCAGTCGTTCTCTCAGACGAAGAGTTGTTGTCGGATCAGTGTGCGCGTGTCTTTTGATATCGGCGCACGCGAGCTATACGCTGTACACGGGCTCCAAGCGAGCGCTCCGCGAGCAACTGCGGGAGCGGTTGACGAACGTCGCCTCGGTTTCGGCGTCGCAGATCGACGGCGACCTGCTCGGACAGATTCATATCCGAAGTGATGAGTCCAAGCCCGCTTTCCGCGCACTCCGCGCGCAGCTCCACAAGATAAAGGCCGCCGACGACTCGGCGCGCTTTATCTACATAATGCGAAAAGGCGACAGTCACGGCATGCTTCGGTTTGTCATTGATGAGTCTTCCGAGAGCGATGCCGGACGCCCCGGCGACTCCTACGATGCCCAAAAGGCTCCCCAAATGCTCGCCGGATTTCAGAAACCCTGCGCCGACCGTGATATCACAGGCGACCAGTGGGGCTATTTTCTCTCAGGGTACGCGCCCATTACCGACTCACATGGCCGGGTGCAGGGGATTCTCGGCATAGACATGTGCGCAGATAAGATAAGGGCAGACGAAGCAGCTTTCCGAAAGTCCGCGAAAACCAGCGCCGCAATGGCTGTTGCAATCGCGCTGGCGCTTGCGCTCATTGGCGCACGATCGGTGATCGGGCGGATACGGGTGTTCACCGACGCTGCCACTCGGATAGAGGAAGGCGACCTTGACTTCAGGATGCGGGTCCCCTGGAAGGACGAAACCGGCGAACTCGCCGACATGTTCAACCGAATGATCTGCGGACTTAAAGAATCGCGCGATCGGCTGATAGAAGGCACATCCCGGGACTTTTTGACCGGGCTATATAACCACATGTATTTCCACACCAGGCTTCAGGACGAGATCGCCCGGGCCAAACGCCACGACCGGCAGCTGAGCGTGCTGATGATGGACCTCGACCGGTTCAAGTGCATCAACGACACCCTAGGGCACATCGTCGGTGACAGCGCGGTCGCGCAGCTTGCGGAGGTCATCCGCCAAAGCGTCCGCGAGATCGACATCCCCGTGCGTTACGGAGGCGACGAGTTTGCGGTGATACTCCCTGACACCGATCACGAACAGGCACTGCTCGCTGCCGAACGGATCAGGGCAAGCGTAGAGGCCCACACATTCCTCGCGATACCTGTAGGTGAGCTCTCCGGCATATCGGCAAGCCCGAGGGACAGCAAGCCTCTCAGGCTCACCATAACCATAGGCGCCGCGACATACCCGGCCGACCACGCTTCCAAAGACGGGCTCGCGATGGCCGCCGATATCGCTCTCTGCCGAGCAAAACACGTCAGCCGAAACAGTGTAATAGCTTACAAAGCGCCTGAAGGGGAGGATGGCATGGACCCGCAGGACCTTTACAACATGCTCCACAGTCCGAGCAAGTCCGCGGTCGCTTCCCTCACTGCAGCCATAGACGCTAAAGACAGCGGCACAAGCGGTCACTCAGAGCGGGTGTCATGGTATGCTCAGGAGATTGCGGGGGCACTCTCAGCCGGGCAGCCGATGATTGATGGCCTGCGCATCGCCGGACTCCTGCACGACCTCGGAAAGATGGGAGTGTCGGAGGCTGTGTTGAACAAGCCGGGGAGCCTATCCCAGCAGGAACGGGCAGAAGTGAGGAAGCACCCCGTTATTGGCGGAAACATGCTCAGGCGTACACCTCACATGGATCAGGTAATCCCCGCGATAGTATTTCATCACGAAAGGTGGGACGGCCTGGGCTACCCCGACGGGCTTAAGGGCGAAGCGATCCCTCTGATGGCCCGAATCATGGCGGTCGCTGACTCCTTTGACGCGATGACCTCGGACAGGCCTTACCGCAAGGCTATGGCGGTGGAAGCGGCGCTTGCGGAGCTTCAGACAGGAGCGGGGACTCAGTTTGACCCCCGTGTCGTCGAAGCGTTCGTAGAGCGGTTCCGTGACAGCGAAGAAAAGGCTGCGTAGAGAAGATTGGTTTCGATCATATCACCTCAGAAATCCTGATAATACTCCGGCGAGACCTCAAGCGATGGAACTGCCTGATGTTTCTCGCAGAGTTCTCGCAGTTGCTCCAATCCAAGTCGGTCGACTAGGTCTGCCAGGTTTTCACCATCTCTGGCCAGCGAAACAAACTCCCGTATCATCCCCGGAACTGACTTTGCAGGGACCACACCGACGGGCTCGCCGAGATTTGCCGAGCCCTCGCCGACTCTGCCGCCCACGAACACTGTATAGCTGGGAACTTGCCGATCATCGACTCTTTTCGCCGCGCCGCACAAGCCGACAGGCGCGGTCAGGTGCTGACCGCAGGAGTTAGGGCAGCCGCTGATCTTGATCTTTCCATCAACTGGCCCCATCCCCTGAAGCGCCTCTTCTATCGCCCGGGCAACGCCGGGGGAGTTTCGGATGCCGAGCCTGCAGATATGTGAGCCAACACACGCGACAGCCCTGACAAACCCGCGCGCGATAAGTTCGGGGTTGATAGAAGCGATCGACTCCGCAGGGAGGCGAAGCAAAAGCTCCTCGTCCTGGGTCGCGCGGATCATCCCGTCGCCGGTTTCGGCAAGATCTGCAACGCGCTCAAGCTGATCGGGGGTGAGGTTGCCGCTTGGAAAACTGAGGCGGACTGCTCGGGTATCGGAGGCCGGCGCAGGGGCGAGCTCGACCTTGGGGTACTCGATTTTCTCGCTTTTTACATGCTCAAGCTCCCCGCGATAGAGCGAAAGAAACTCGTCAGCCCCTACCCTTTCGACCACGTGACGAAGACGAGCGCGGCTGCGGTTGGTGCGGTCGCCGTGGGCGTCAAAGAACCGCTTCATAGCCTCCACAATCTCAAAAACCGAGCTATCGAGGACGAAATCTTCTACAAGAACGCCGACTGCCGGGCGTGAGCCCATCCCGCCGCCTGCGTACACGCTGAAGCCGCGGACGCCGTCCCGAACGCGTGCGAAGAACCCGAGGTCTGCGACGGAGGCCAGGGCGCAGTCCGACGAGCAGCCCGAAAAGGCGATCTTGAACTTCCTTGGAAGCTTGTAGTTTGCCCTGTCACGCGACATGTACGCGGCGACGGCGAGCGCGTAGTGGGTCACATCGAACGCACCGCAGCCCGGGCACGCTGCGACGTTTCGGACCGCGTCGCCTCCGCCGCCACGGCAGGAAATACCAACATCTAGCAACCGCTCAAGCATATCGGGGAGGCTTTCTGCGGCGACACCGTGGATTTGAAGGTCCTGACGGGTGGTGCAGTGGATCATCCCCGAGGAGTATTCGCGGGCAAGCGAGGCCACAAGCCTTGCCTGATCGGGCAAAATCACCCCCGCCGCACAGCGCACTCGCAGCATGTAAGTGCCGTACTCACGCTGCTCGTAGATCCCCATCACCGCGCGCCTGGGCCGAAACTCATCGGCGGTCATATCACCTGAGACGAAGCGGCGGACGTCCTCGCAGAAGGCACGGGTGTCCTCTGTCACACTTGCGGACAAACCTCGACTGTTCATATTGGAATACTCCTGTATAGCAAGTTCATTGATATGATAGCGCAATCTGAGCATAAACGCTATCCCCCTTACGTTTTTATCCCTTTACATGTTATAGTTGTGCTAACAACCATATAGCAGGAGTCAGTATGTCTAACGGAAACGATTTGCCTATTTATAAAGACACCACCCGCCCGGCGAAAGAGCGGGCAGCGGACCTTGTCTCGCGGATGACCACCCAGGAGAAGGTCCAGCAGATGCTCCACGATGCGCCCGCGATCGAGCGGCTCGCGGTGGCGTCATACAACTGGTGGAATGAGTGCCTGCATGGAGTCGGGCGCGCCGGGGTCGCTACGGTATTCCCACAAGCGATCGGACTTGCGGCTACCTGGGACCTCGGGCTGTTCGCCGACATGACGCGCGTGATCTCAGACGAAGCGCGCGCCAAATACAACGAGTCACAGCGCAGGGGAGACCATACAATCTACCGAGGACTCACTTTCTGGAGCCCGAACATCAATATTTTCAGGGACCCGAGGTGGGGACGCGGGCATGAGACCTACGGAGAGGACCCGTATCTCACCGGCCGCCTCGGCGTGGCGTTCGTCAAAGGGCTGCAGGGGGATGACCCCAAGTATATGAAGGCCGCCGCCTGCGCCAAGCACTACGCGGTCCACTCCGGGCCGGAAAAAGACCGCCACCACTTTGACGCGATCGTAGACCAAAAAGACCTCTGGGAGACGTATCTCCCGGCGTTTCGCGAGCTTGTCCAGGAGGCCAAAGTCGAGGCTGTAATGGGCGCTTACAACAGAGTAAATGGGGAGCCGAGTTGCGCGAGCAAGACGCTTCTCTCTGACATTCTGCGCGACAAATGGGGCTTTGACGGACACGTCGTAAGCGACTGCGGGGCGATCGCAGACATCCACCAACACCACAAAGTGACCCAGTGCACCGCCGAGTCGGCCGCGATCAGCGTGAAAAACGGCTGCGACCTCGAGTGCGGATGCGTCTACGCGAGCCTGACGACGGCCATCGAGCGCGGGCTTATCGCCGAAGAGGACTTGGACCGCTCGCTCGTTCGCCTGTTTACGACCCGGATGCGCCTCGGTATGTTCGACCCCGAGGAGGCAGTTCCCTTCAGTAGCATCCCCTGGGAAGTAAACGACGCCCCCGAGCACCGGGCGATTGCACTTGAAGCTGCGCACAAGTCGATCGTGCTTCTAAAGAACGTAGGCAATACGCTGCCGATTGCCAAGAATATCAAGACGCTTGGCGTCATCGGGCCGAACGCGACGCACGTGCGTGTTCTCTTAGGTAACTACAACGGCACGCCCTCGAAGTATGTCACGATCCTCGACGGGCTGCGCGAAAAGTGTGAGGCAAACGGCGTGAAGCTCCTCTACTCGGAAGGGTCGACACTGACCGGCCTCTGGAGCGGGGAGTACTACTCAGAAGCGGTCTCGGTCGCACAAATATCCGACGCGGTCGTGATGGTCTTGGGTATCACACCCGATATCGAGGGCGAGGAAGGCGACGCGTTCAACTCAGATGCGGGCGGCGACAGGGTGAAGATCGACCTGCCGGAAGTGCAGCAGAGACTCCTTGAGATCGTCCACGAGGTCGGCAAACCCGTTATCTTGGTAAACGTTTCGGGAAGCGCGATGAGCATCCCTTGGGCCGACGAGCACGTCCCGGCGATCCTGCAGGTGTTCTACCCCGGCCAGGACGGTGGCCTCGCCGTTGCCGACGTGATATTTGGCGACTACAACCCAGCCGGGCGCATGCCTGTCACAGTAGTGCGCTCGATCGAGGAGCTTCCTCCATTTGAAGACTATTCGATGAAGGGCCGCACCTACCGCTACTTTGAGGGAAGCCCGCTTTACCCATTCGGCTTTGGGCTGTCCTACACACGATTCGCCTACAGCGATATCGAGCTCACTAGCGAAGAGGACGCGGGAGTCACCGTCTCGGCGACCGTCAAAAACACCGGCGAACGCACGGGCGACGAAGTCGTCGAGGTGTATCTGAAGTATCTTGAAGAGGCTGGGATGCCTGTCCCGATCAGAAAACTCGTCGGGTTCACACGCGTCAACCTCGCGCAGGGCGAAGAAAAGCGCGTGAGCTTTGAGGTGAAGCCCGAACAGATCGCGACCGTCTGCGAGGACGGCGAGTCGAGGCTTCTTCCCGGCAAGTACCGCATAAGCGTCGCCGGAAGCCAGGCCGACACCCGAAGCATCGAGCTTGGAGCCGCCCAAGGGGTTACTGCGGGGTTTGAGCTTGGGTAACAACCAAAGCCTTGTATAGAATGCTCGTAAGGTGGAATAATTAGGGAGCAGGCGGCAATATTGATAGCGGTCCAAAGCCGCTTGCTCCAGATAATCGGGTGGGAGTGTATTTGGTGGGACTTAAAATGTCGTTTGCTACGAAGTTGTCTGCTGTTTCGGCGCTCTTGTGCGCTCTTCTCGCAGGATGCGGTGGAGGCGGAGGAGGCGGTTCGACCGGTCCGATCGACGGCAGAAATATCGACAACACCCAAAACAAGTGGACGATCCTCGTCTACATGAACGCCGACAACGACCTTGAGCCTTACGGGCTTCTCAATTTGAACCAGATGGAAAAGGTCGGCTCGGACCCGAACGTCAAGATCGTCGTTCAGGTAGACCGCGCCTCAGGCTACGACACCTCCAACGACAACTGGACCGGCTGCCGACGCTATCTCGTCACCCGAGACTCAAACGCCCAGACCATAACATCGACCATGCTTCAGGATATGGGCGAGGTTGATATGGGGAACCCCGGCACGCTTCGGGAGTTTATCACCTGGGGACAGACCAATTTTCCGGCAACCCACACGTGTCTTGTCATCTGGAACCACGGCTCGGGCTGGAGGTCGACTATGACCGCTCAGTCTATCACCCGAAACATCTCTTTTGACGACACCAGCGGCACGAGTATCCGCACCATCGACCTTCCCTACGCGCTTGCCGGAGCTTCGGCCCCGCTCGACCTCGTCGCCTTTGACGCATCGCTTATGCAGATGACGGAGGTGGCCTATGAGATCAAAGACAGCGCGGCTTATATGGTCGGGTCCGAAGAAAGCCCTCCCGGAGAGGGGTACATCTACGATCAGTGGCTTGGCGCGCTGAAATCGAGGCCCACGATGACCGCTTCTGAACTTGGCACGAGCATCGCCCAGAAGTTCGTCGCAAGCTACACCAACCGCTTTGATGTGACCCAGTCGGTCGTAAATCTCGCCGCTGTTCCCGCGCTTGCGGCGGCGGTCGATCAGCTCGGCTCGGCAATTCAGCCCTATGCCCTGACCCGCGCAACGGAACTTGCCAGGGCGCGAGCGGCTTGCCAGGAGTATAAGTTCAGCTACTACAAAGACCTGCTCGACTATGCGCTGAACATAAAAGACGCGCTGCCAAGTCCCGCGGTATCGGCAGCGTGCTCACAGGTGCAGTCGGCTATGGGACAGGCGGTCGTATACGAAGCGCACACAAGCGGCTCGGTCTCAAGAAGCCACGGGCTTTCGATCTATGTCCCTACGCCCCAGGAGTACTACACCGGCTACACCACACTCAGCTTCAGCAGAGACTACCCGAACTGGGCCAACTGGCTTCGCTCGCAGAGACAATAGTTTTCCCATCAGGTGTTGAGCCGACTACGTAACTGTCGGCTCAACTGGTGTCCCCCGCGCCATACTCTTTCTTCAGTTCCACCCCGATACGACGAACCTCTGGACGCGTCCCGATTGCCAACACCCACAGCACATACAGAAGTCCGCTGCCGACGAAAAGCACGGTCGAGCCGTATCGCAAGACCACCCCGGAGATCGCTTCAGAAACCGGCAGCAGTCCAACCCCGCTAAATGTGATAATACTCATCAACCGCCCCAGCACTTTCTCTGGAAACGACTGCTGGATCATAGTCAGTGCAACCAAAGAGACGTATCCATTGGCGACCGACATCGCAAAAGACAACGAAGCAAAGGCCAAAGTCGAGTGGGCCCAGCCCATGCCGATCAAAGCGACCCCCATAAGAGCCACCAAAGCCGTGATAACGGAGCCGACCCGGTCTTCTCTGGGACTCGGCAAAGCACCGGCTAGAATAAAGCCGACCAGTGTTCCGATTCCCATCATCGCGATAATGATCCCATACGCAGCCGCCCCACCCGGCAGTTCACTCTTGGCAACTACCGGGATGCCGACCAAAAAGGGGCCGACCAGAAAGAAGTTTACCCCCGCGATCACGATCAACAGATAACGCAGGGACTTGCATCGCCAGACCAGAGACAAGCCGCTCTTTATGGACTCAAGAATGGATTCTCCGGCGTTTGTCTGATCGTTATTAAGAGAAATGAGGGCGAGCGTAACGACAGAGATCAGAAAAGTTACCGAGTCAAACAGGAAAGCGTAGCCGACACTGTTGGTGTGGCCACGATGATCCAGCACACCGATCAGGACACCGACAAGAAACGGACCTGCAAACTGGCTCAGCTGATTGATCCCCTGCACCACCGTGTTCGCGAGCCCAATCTGATCCCTTGCTGCTACCCGGGGAACGATGCTGTTTTGAGCCGGAATAAAGAAAGCATCGGCAACCCCAAACAGCAGAGCAAAGACGTAGACCATCCATAGCTCTGTTATTCCCACGACCGCTATCACTCCCATGGTCAAGACCAGGAGCAGGCGGCCCAGGTTGGATACCAGCATAGTCGCGCGCGGCGAGAAGCGATCGGCAACCGCCCCGCCAAGAAGCATCAGGATAGCCCGTGGCACAGCCGCCAAGGCCATCACCAGCCCAAGCCTGGCCGGGTCATTGGAGATTTTCAAAACCAACCAGGGCAAAGCGATCAGTGTGAACTGATCTCCAAGAGAAGAGACTGTTTCCCCGATGGTCAGCAGGCGAAAATTGCGCTGTTTGAAAAGAGAGCTCTTGCTTTGGTTCCCCAATTCAAGCTACCTCGGCTTTCGCTTGAATATGAGCCACTGTTTGCCCTCCGTGCGGGTGAGAATGTACTCGCCCGCGAGGCGCTCACCGTGGAGTATAAAGTGGAGCTTGCCCTCGGCGCGTTCGGTCAGCTCAAAAGTGCCGCGGTCCCAGATTTTGACCTCACCTGCGCCGTATGTGCCTTCGGGGAGCACGCCTTCAAAGTCGAAGTAGTCGAGCGAGTGGTCCTCAACCTCAATCGCGAGCCGACGGACGTTCGGATCCTCGGGCACGCCCTTGGGGACGGCCCAGCTCTTGCCGACCCCATCGAGCTCCAGGCGGAAATCCCAGTGCAGGCGGCTTGCGTGATGCTCTTGGACGACGAATTTCATTGTACCCTCACCAGCGAGTGCACGCCTAACCTGATTCTTGTTTATCGCCCAAGCACTTGTGCCGCGTGCAGAGGCTTCGATGAAACGCTCACCAAATCCCAAGAATCGGGCTAATCCGACACCAGTTCTGATTTGTCTCTATACCCTGATTATAGATAGCACCTGCCCTATCCTTCCTCAGGCGCAGGTTATGCCACAGAGGATTTCGCGGCGCTTGAGTGGAAGGGTGAAGAGAGTTTTCCCAACTGAAGGAGCAAGACAAGATGACAACTGAGCCCGTATTCCCGGGAGTGACGATAACTTCGGGTCCCGCGCCCTGGCAGGTGATCCAAAGAAACCCCGACGGTCGCGCGGACGTGACGCTTGAGGGCTCGTGGGTGTCCGACGCCCCAGGCACGGTCGAAGTGCGCGTCGCAAGCGAGTGCGACAACTCCCCCGTCCCAGGCTGCGACTGGCGAGACGCGGAGATGCTCGATCACCACGCATGGACCATCACGCTTTCGATCCCGACCGGAGGGCTCTACAAGATCGAAACACGCCTGCGAAACCAGGGGGCCGAGTGGCGACTGACGGGCGACAAGATATGGCACGTCTCAGTCGGCGACGTTTGGGTGATCGCGGGGCAGAGCAATGCCGTCGGCTACGGTCACGGCCCGGTGGTCGACCCGGCTGCCTTTGGCGTGAGCGTTTTCGGCGTAAACGAGGTCTGGCGGCTTGCAACACACCCCGTGTTTGACACAACAGGCACCCGTCACCCCGCAAACCGCGACAGCGGCTGGATGGATGTCTCCCCCTGGCTTGCCTTTGGAAAAGAGGTGCTTGCGGGGGCAGGCGTGCCAATCGGCCTGATCCCAACCGCGCTCGGCGGCTCCGCGCTCAGCTCCTGGGAGCCCGCCAAGGGAGACGAGGCTGTTCTATATTGGAACATGCTCGAGCATATCACGGCAGCGGGAGGAAAAGTCGCGGGGATGCTCTGGTATCAGGGAGAGTCCGACGCGGGCGAGTCCGCAGCCCCGACCTACCTTGAGCGCTTCACCGCAATGATCGAGGACTTCCGCACACGCTTCGGCGACCTGCCGGCCATCACCGCACAGCTCAATCGGTACCTGGATGGCCTGCCCGAACAAGACAAGTGGTGGGGGGTCCTCCGGGAGGCCCAGCGACAGGCCGCGCGCTCCATCCCCGGCCTAGCGGTAGTCCCAACGCTCGACCTCGTCCTTTCCGACGCCATCCACACAGGCGCGATCGGCAACGTGATCCTCGGCCAGCGCTTTGCACGCGCAGCTCTTGGGATGGTCTACGGAGCCGAAATTCCCTGGAAGCCAGCGGATGTGGAAAACGCAGCGTTTGACAACTCTGAGCGAACAAGGGTCCGAATAAGCTTTGAAAATGTGGTAGACCACCTGATTTTCCTACAGATCAAGCCCAATGACTTCACCTTTGAAGACGATCTGGGCGTGGTTCCTGTCGAATCTGCAAGGGTTGAAGGAGCAAGCGATGTGTTGATAGAGCTCGCGAGACCGGCATCAGGCACCACGCTCTGTCACAACATGCTCGGATGCGACCCGCCATGCAGCCTGCGCGACCACCTGCAAAGGCCCGTGCTTGCGTTCTACGGCATAGAAGTCACCGCCGGTGGCGCTACGCGCCAGCCTTTAGGAGACGGCGCAGATAGCGCCGTCGATACTGAGGAGAAACTATGAACCTGGAAAGCATGCCCCGCACAAGACTTGGATATTGGCCGACACCGCTTGATGAGGCGCCTCGCCTGGCTGAAGCTATCGGGCTTAAGAGGCTCCTGATCAAGCGCGACGACCTCACGGGCCTTGCGCTTGGGGGCAACAAGGTGCGAAAACTCGAGTTTCTGATGGCCGACGCGCTTTCTCAGGGGGCCGATATCGTCCTGACCGACGGCGGACCGCAGTCCAACCACGCGCGTCTTACGGCAGCTGCGGCAAAGAAGCTCGGGCTCGACTGCACGCTCGTCCTTGGCGGCCCGAGGTTCGAGCGGTTCGAGGGGAACCTGCTCCTTGACGTGCTCTTTGACGCCGAAATCAAGTTTATGCCCGACGTCAACGTAAAGCCGATGGAGGCTGAGATGGCGCGTGAGGCGAAGCGGCTTGCCAAGGCCGGACGCAAGCCCTACGTTATACCCATAGGCGGATCAAGCCCGGTCGGTGCGCTTGGCTACGTCGAGGCTGTTCGGGAGCTCGCGGAGCAGCTTGGCGACGACGATTCCCCGCTCATCACCTTCGCCGTAGGCTCGGCTGGAACGATGGCTGGAGTGATCGCGGGGATACGGCTCTTTCTTCCCAAAGCCGAGGCCCTTGGAATAAGCGTCGGGCGCAGAAAAAAGCCGCTTCAGAAGATCGCCGCACAGGTCGGAGCGGTGGCGCTTGGTCTTCTTGGGGAGGACGGAGAGTTTGACGCTGGGGCGGTCGATATCAACCACGACTACGTCGGCGGGTTCTACGGCATCCCAAGCGAGGCAGGGATGGATGCGATTTTGTTGTCCGCCCGCACCGAAGCCCTCGTCCTTGACCCCGTCTACACCGGCAAAGCAATGTCCGGGCTGGTCGACCTCGCGCGCACGGGCAAGATTGACGCAGACCGCACCACAGTCTTCATCCACACCGGAGGCGCGCCAGCACTATTTGCCTTTGATGAAGAGTTCCGCAAGTACGCCAGATACTCAGAAGTGCCCTATTGAGTTTCAGATACTACCCCTAATTCCAGCCTTCTCCTCTCAGGCGACAGCCCTCAAGGAGACAGGAACCAGAGTCCCCTCTCCCCTTGAGGGAGAGGGTTAGGGTGAGGGCTAGCCCGCTTTATTCGTGAAGCGAATAAAGCTTTCGCTAACAGAGCATTATTCACGCTACTCGTGAATAATGCGGGCTAGTGGATCAATTGCCATGCATTACGCCATTCGGGATTCGGAAATCGCCACCCAACAAAAAAATATCCCGCAGGACTAGAAGTTCTGCGGGTCCTCCAGGACTTGCGTCCCTTCGGTTAATTCACAACACATTTTAGGAAGGAGAAAAAGAGAATTATCTTCTCACTTATATATACTGCAAAACCCGTGCCAATACTCGCAGTTTTTACAGGAATTTGAAAAATATTTTCACACAGAGGCATTTGGAGCAGGGCGGGCACGTTTGAAGCCACTGCCCAGACAAAAAATACCCGGTTGGCTTTCACCACCAGCTTCAGGGAGACAAGTGGTATAAGCTTGAAGCCCAGATGTTCGAGGACGAGGACCGCGCATACTGCCAGCTTATGTGGCAGCCACCTAGCACGACAGCCTTCAGCATAGTCCCGAACTCGGCCCTTCGAGTCAATCAGTAGAACCAGACTCTATACTCTATATGTCCTCATGGTGAAAAGACGGCAGGGATTTCCCCTGCCGCCTCGCTTTTTACCAAACAATTACTCAAATTTGTTGACCGCAACGAGTGAATGTAGTAACATTTATTCAAATCCAACCTCAACCTTAACGTTGAAAGGAGTGCAACTCTATGCACGGAAGAAGAATCGCCGTCGTAGCAGCTATGGCGCTTGTAGTCGCTTTCCTGTGTACGGCATTCGCCGTAGCAGCCCCTGCGCCTACCCAGGAGCAGAACATGGCCAAGCTCAAGGCGGCCCCAGATACCGCAGTCGTTGCGGTAGTAGCCGGTCAGAACATCACCAAGAGTGAACTTATGTCGGTACTTTGGGACTGGATGGCCCCATCTACGCTTGATGAGTATCTCAACTACAAAGTAATCGCAGCCGCGATGAAGAAGAGGGGTATCGCAGTATCCAAAGCAGACATCGACGCCAAGATGGCCGAGGCCAAGAAGAGTCTTCCCCCCGGTGAGACCCTTGACTCGATGATGCAGAAGATGAAGTACCCGATGGCCCGATTCAAGGCAGGACTGATTATCCAGATCGGCCTTGAAAAGATCGTCGAGAAGGATAATGCTCCCACCCAGGCCGAGTATGCAGACTACATCCAGGCCAGGCATATCCTCGTCAGCGTCCCGCGCAGCGCGCCGGATGCCAAGCCTGAGGATACCAAGAAGGCTGAAGATGACGCCAAGGTGAAAGCCGACAAGATCTACGCTGAGCTGAAGGCCGGCAAGAGCTTTGAGGCTGCAGCCAAAGAGTATTCCGACGACCCCGGCAGCAAGGAAAAGGGCGGCGAGCTCGGTTGGTTCACCAAGGGCCGTATGGTCCCTGAGTTCTCCGACGCCGCGTTTGCTATGAAGGTTGGGGAAACAAGCCAGCCAGTGAAGAGCCCCTACGGCTATCACATCATCCAGGTCGAGGCCAGCGGTCAAACCGCTTCCGCCAAGGACAAGGCCGAGCTGAAGAAGCAGATCATGCAGAGCAAGATGCAGACGCTTATGCGCCCGATGTTCGAGAAGCTCAAAGAAGAAGCGAAGGTTCAGAACAAGATGTCCCCGACCATCCCCGAGGGCAACGCGACGGGTGCCGCTCCGAAGCCCGCAGTCAAGCCGGCTGCAAAGCCCGCACCAAAGACTGCTCCTGCCAAGGCCGGTTCCGAGAAGCTCGAAACCCCGCCTCCGGCTCCTAAGTAAGCAAAAAACTATTTTCCCTATCGACAGATTGGGAAAGAAGTGCTAAATTAGAGCGAACGATCCAAGCGACCGTTCGCTCTAATTTTTTTGTACCGCAAACAGACTTCATCAGGAGGCTTAGAGATGGCAAAAAAACAAGTCAACGTAGGACTTATCGGATACAAGTTTATGGGCAAAGCCCACAGCTTCGGGTTCAAGAACGCGGCGGCCATGTTCCCGGGGATCGAGGCTGAGCCTGTGATGAAGGCGATCGTCGGGCGCGATGAGTCGGCTGTCAAGTCAGCGATGACCGAGTTTGGCTGGGAGAGCTACGAAACCGACTACAAAAAGCTCCTCACCCGCGAGGATATCGACCTCGTAGACATCGCGACCGGCAACAACGTCCATGAGGAGATGACCACCGCCGCGGCAGAGGCTGGCAAAGATATCTTCTGCGAAAAGCCGCTTGCCATGAACGTCGCCGAAGCGAAGAGAATGCTTCAGGCCGTCGAGGCAGCTGGCGTCAAGCATATGATCAACTTCAACTATCGCACGGTCCCCGCAGTCGCGTTTGCAAAGAAGCTGATAGACCAGGGTTTGATCGGTCGGGTCTTCCACTGGAGAAGCGTCTACCTGCAGGACTGGATCATCGACCCGGAGTTTCCGCTTGTGTGGCGGCTTGATAAGACCGTCGCGGGTTCGGGCTCTTTGGGCGACCTTGCCGCGCACTCCATCGACCTCGCACTCTGGCTCGTTGGCGACATTGAAGAGGTCTCAAGCAACCTGACGACCTTCGTCAAAGAGCGCCCCAAGCTTGCGGGCACGACCGGAGGGCTCTCTGCCAAGGGCGGAAACGAGATGGGCGAAGTAACGGTCGACGACGCCGTGATCGCGCTTGCCAAGTTCAAAAGCGGCGCGATCGGGACAATCGAAGCTACGCGTTTTGCCTCCGGCAACCGCAACGGAAACTCTTTTGAGATCAACGGCGACAAGGGCGCGATTAGGTTCAATGTCGAGCGCTTGAACGAGATCGAATATTTCAACCGTGAGGACCCCGATGGCCTGCAGGGCTGGCGCACGATCAACGTGACCGAAGGCGCGCACCCCTACATCGAAGGCTGGTGGCCCGCCGGTCACATCATAGGCTGGGGCGAGACCTTCGTCCACCAGGTAGTGAACCTGATGAACGCCGTCGCCCGCGACGAAATGCCTACCCCAAACTTCTACGACGGACTGAAGTGCCAGGAAGTCTTGGAAGCGATCGAGAAGTCGCACCTTGGGCGATCTTGGGAAAAGGTGGGAAGCTAGATTTTTTGGATTCTGGAGAACGAGCGCGATCAACGCGATCAAGTCTACCTCGGCAGTAACAGGTGCCGACAGCAATATTGGAGGACTGACAATTGACTTTAGCTTGGAAACCCAACTGGGAAGAGACAAAACAGCATTTTGTTGACTGGTGGAAAGGTGAGGGGCTTGTGCTCTCCATCTATGGAACGCCCAAGGCCGATCCACCTCATGAGGTCGTCGCAGACCCGGGTCCGCCGCCGCTTGTAGAAGCCTATACGGATGGAAATCTTCGTGCGAGGGTGAATCATTTCACTCTTGCGGGAAGGACCTATCCCGCCGACTGTATGCCCCTTGCAAGCGCGGATATCGGCCCAGGGTCGCTCGCCCTGCTCCTTGGGTCAGAACCAGGGTTCTCACCCCAGACGGTGTGGTTTGAGCCCTGTATCGGTGATGTCGAGGAGCCGGAGAAGCTCCCCAAGCTTCAGTTCGACCCGGAAAATAAGTGGTGGCGGGTGCATGAGGCGACACTTCGCGCCGAGGCGGAGATGGGACGCGGCAAGTATATGGCAAGCTGCCCCGACCTGATCGAGAACATCGATGTCCTCGCATCGCTTCGCGGCTCTGAGCGCGTGCTCTTCGATATGATCGAGCGGCCTGAGTGGGTAAAAGAGAAGCTAATTGAGATCAATCAGGTCTTCTTTGAGGCCTACAGCCGTATCTACGACATTATCAAGCTTCCCGACGGAGGCTCCAGCTTCGGCGCATTCGCTCTCTGGGGCCCCGGTAAAACCGCCAAAGTGCAGTGTGACGCGTCTGCGATGATCTCACCTAACATGTTCGCCGAGTTCGTCGTCCCGCCACTCATCGAGCAGTGCAAGTGGCTGGACTACTCAATGTTCCACCTCGATGGCACCCAGTGCATCTGCCACCTCGATCACTTGCTTGAGATAGAGGAGCTTGATGCGATCGAATGGACCCCTCAGGCAGGAATAGAGCAGGGCGGCGACCCGAGGTGGTACCCCATTTACAAGAGGATACTTGCTGCAGGTAAGTCAGTTCAGGCAGTGGGTGTTATGGCAGATGAAGTCATCCCACTTCTCGACGAGATCGGCCCAAAAGGCGTCTACATTATGGCGGGTTGTGGGGATGAATCCGAGGCCGAGCGTCTAATTGAGTCCGTGGAGGCTTATAGAGGCGCAAATGCCGTAGCGTAGCGTTTGTTGATCATTGATTGTGCCGAAGGCGCTCACCCCTACATCGAAGGCTGGTGGTCCGCCGGTCACATCATAGGCTGGGGAGAGACGTTCGTCCACCAGGTAGTGAACCTATTGAGAAATCGCACCTTGGGCGAAGTTGGAAGAAAGTCGGAGATTAGGAACCAATTCGTAGGGGCGGACCAACGTGTCCGCCCTTTCTCGGCTGCGGTAGATATGTCACCGATGAACTGAAGATTAACTCGCCCGTTTGGTCGATTTAGCGACGTTGATAAGCATCCGCAGTCGGAAACGCCTCCAACACGTCCGGAGCGAGCACGACAATGTTCGAGCCCTGCCTGTAGCGCTCGGCGTATTTGCCGCGAACTCCGCCCTCAAGCTTGGGCATATTGTAATCCTCGCGGAGTTCA
>JBBRAE010000025.1:0-40429 GCA_038207085.1 Armatimonadota bacterium | reverse complement strand
ACCCTCCGCCGGTGGTCGTCTTGGAAGTCTTTCCTCCTGCGCCGACAACCCAGCCCGTGGTCTTGTTAGGTAGAAACGTGACGGCGTAAAGGTTCGGACTCGATGAAACGGCGGATACAGCCCAGGTGGCACCGCCGTTGGTGGTTTTCGCCACCTTGCCGGAGTCCCCGACTGCCCATCCATTGCTACTATCAGCGAAGTATACCGCGTTCAGATTGGTTGTGAGACCAGAAACGGGCTGAACGCTCCATGTGTAGCCTCCGTTTGTCGTCTTGATGATCTTGCCGCTGTTTCCTACGGCCCAGCCTACTGTCGAGCTGACGAAGATGATGGAGTTCAAATTGACCGTTTGCCCCATAGTCATAGTCATACCCTGCCAGGTCTGTCCGCCGTCGACTGTTTTTATGCCGAGGCCGGATGTCCCAACCGCCCAACCCGTGTCGGCGTTCAAGAAGAATATGCTCTTGATCGTTTCGGTGGTTCCAGTGGTGGTCAGATTCCACGTCCGGCCGCCGTCGAGGGTCTTCAGAATCATGCCACCCGAACCGCCGACGTAGCCGACTGAGAGGTCGACAAACGACACGGCGTACAAATCGGTCACAGTCCCACTAAAGAGCGGAACCCAGGACGAGCCGCCGTCAACAGTCTTCAAAACCGTTCCGGCGCTACCAACGGACCAACCATTGGAAGAGTCGACAAAACTCATTGCACGGATGTTGTTCCCTTGAGACTGCGGGTTCTGCCAGACCCAGGAGCCATCCCCGGTGGAGATAAAAGCAAAAGAGCAGTTCACTGCGGCAAACAGAACTATGAGGCCAAATATACTTCTAAAAGTCAAAGTCTTTCCCCTGATCAAATTATTGATGTTCAACTCAAAATATCACCTGGCAGGCATATAGTCAAGCTGGTAATTCTGCCGGGAATCGCCGTTTCGCGCCAATACGCACAAGAGAAAGGCAACAATTGACAAAACTTATCTACCATCCCCACCGCAAGCGCTGTGAACAACTGAGCCATAAAGCGGGTATACTGCGCATATAAAAGTCGATTTTGGCAAACTGAGAGCTTTGGGATATGGAGGACAAACCAGTGAGGATTCTCGCAAGCGGCGCAACAGGGCTGATCGGCTCGCGGCTCGTATCCTATCTCGAAAACCGCGGACACACGGTTGCTCGCCTGACTCGCTCACCGAAAGCTGCCGGTGACATCCGCTGGGACCCTGACAAGGGAGAAATTGACCGACAAGCACTAAACGGCTTCGACGCGGTCATCCACCTCGCGGGAGAGAACCTGTTCGGGCGCTGGACACCTGAGAAGAAACACCGGATCATCGAAAGCCGTGAGAAGAGCACGCGTCTGCTTTCTCAGGCAATTGCCGAGCTTGATGGTCCGCCTGAGGTGATGGTTAGCGCATCCGCGATCGGGTATTACGGCAGCCGCGGAAACGAGGTTCTAAGCGAGACAAGCTCCCCAGGCTTTGGGTTTCTACCGGAGGTCTGCGGGGCATGGGAATCGGCGACCGAACCCGCGCGCGAAGCCGGGGTCCGTGTCGCAAACGCCAGATTCGGGGTCGTGCTCGCCTCGGAGGGAGGGGCGCTTGAGAAGATGCTTACCCCCTTCAAACTCGGTGTCGGCGGCAAACTAGGCAGCGGGAAACAGTGGATGAGCTGGATCGATATCGACGACCTGTGCCGGGCGATAGAGCACGTTATCTTGACCGAAAGCCTCGCGGGGCCCATCAACTTCGTCGCGCCCGAGCCTGTCACAAACGAAGACTTCACCCGAACACTTGCGCGTGTTTTGGGCAAACCCGCAGCGCTTACGGTGCCCGAGTTTGCGATCAGGATAGCGTTCGGTGAGATGGGCGAGGAAACCGTGCTTGCAAGCCAGCGAGTGCTCCCCGATAAGCTTGTCGCCAGCGGATTTGGGTTCAACTACCCCACCGTTCGCGCGTCGCTCACTCACGTACTCGAATCCACATAACAAAAGAGCCTGCCGAACAGGGAGTGCGACAGGCTCTTGATAACTGCGTTGGTGTCTCTACAGGCTCATAGTCGAGAGGTCCCAGCTGAAGGCTCTCGTGCCGTCCTGCATCTTCATGGTGAAGACCTTGGGAGTTACATCCTTGCTCATCTCGAAGTAGATGCGAACCTTGATCTCCTGGTTTTTCTTCATATTGAGCGCCACCCATTCATGCCGGCTGGCAAGCTCCATCATACCACGGCTCTCGATGTCGTCGCCGTCGGCTGTGGTGACTGTCGGAGCGACTGAATCGTACCTGAAGTAGTATTCAGCCGGGCCGCCATTCTTGAAGCTTCCGCTGATGACGAGATAGTGGTTGTTCTCATCATTCAGCGAAGTTTCTTTGGGAGGCTCGGTGGTGTAAGCAGCGCTGTCGAGCTTGAAATCCCACTCGCCGAGGTCACAGTATGCGCCCAACTGCCCGGGGACGGTCGCAAGCGCGGTCGCGCCTTTGGGGTCGGAGGAGTCGGCAAACGGCGCGACTAGCGGCTTGATCTTGTCGCGCAGGTCGTAGCGCAGCACTAGATCATCACTCGACTTGAACATAAGCTTGGGGATATTCTCGTTGGCCGGAACCTTGATATAGGCGACTGCCTCGATCTTCTGCGCCGGTTTCACCGTCATTGACAGAGAATTGCCGCCGGTGAGCACCCAGTTCTGGCAATCGAAGTTCACGCTGTCGGCGGTGATCGCGGTGATCTTCAGACTGTCGTATCGGATAAAGAGCTCGCTCGGCTGGGGGTTTCGAAGGGTCATCTTGACGATCAAGTATTTCTCGTTCGCCATGGGGAAATCCATCTCGCCGGAAGTGACGACTCTTGCGACGGAGTACTCCGCGCTGTGAACGACAATGTTGATCGGTGAGTCTTTGCCGAGCGAATATTCCTGCTCGAACTTGGCCTGGTCGCCCTTGAGCTGTGTGCTGCTGATGATGGCCGGGCGCGGCGCGGGCTTGGGAGCCGGTTTGACCGCTGACTTGGCGACGGGCTTCTTTGCGACGGGTTTTTTCGCAGCCCCAAACGCTGAACCGACCGCAATCGCCGAAACAAGTATGGCCAGAGGGAGTAGACGGATAAAGAACTTATTCATGCTGGTCCTCCTGATGATATACTACATCATAGAGCCCACCAGCTTCGGCGTCAATATCCTGCTACGCAGCAACCTCAAGCGTCAACACCTTTGCATCACCTTCGGAATCGGGAACCGGAAGCCCCTCTTCACGAAGACAGTCCAAGTGAAAAGGTATCCCCTCCAGGGCAAGGTCTACGACCTCTTGCTCACTCGCTCCGCAAGCAATGTAGCCAGGCAATGCCGGGGCGGTCAGAGTCCACTTGCCTTCAACATCCTGTTCAACAACAACTGTAAATCGCTTCATAATCGTCTCCTCCGAGCTTGGTCGAACTCTTCCCGAGTCACCTCACCTCAGCCTGCCGCAGTATGCTTGCGAGGTTAGCTTCTGAAATATCCTGACCAGCGTGTATACTCAGGGTGACATTTGAGGTCGGCCTGTCCGGGTGAACCAGCCTCATGTGTGAACCTGTTTGGCCCCGCGTCACAAACCCCAGGCGAAGAAGTACGCGGAGCACATCCTTGGCTGTTACAATACCTCCTCAAATACTCTTTCCACAATGTTACCCCCCATGCCGGTATTTGGCAAGTATCTCCGGAATCTGGTCTGCGGTGAGTCTGCCGTAGACGTCTTTGCCGATCGTGATCACGGGAGCGAGGCCGCACGCGCCGATGCAGCGGCACTCGACCATGCTGAAGAGGCCGTCTTCGGTCGTCTGCCCAGTTTTGATTTGAAGCTGCTCTTCTATAGTGTCCAGAATCGTAGACGCGCCTTTCACGTAGCACGCCGTCCCCATGCAAACCGATACCGGATACTTGCCACGGGGCTCAAGCGTGAAATACGAGTAAAACGTCGCCACGCCGTAGACATCGGCCGCAGGCACCTGAAGCCGGTCGGCGACGTGGTCCATCACCTCTCGGGGAAGGAACCCGAAGAGGTCCTGCGCCCTGTGAAGCACCGAAATCAGGCTCCCCTGCGGGTCTACCGGGTCCGGGTTATCCTCGATGAACTTATCAAGCTCCGCGATCCTCTCGGAGAACAGCTCTTCAACCTCTGCACTTTGGACTCTGCACTCTTCACTCATCATGGCTGTGTCTCCTCTCGATATATCCCGCGCGGCGCGCGCTCTTCGTAGGTAGTATGAAGCAAGTGGTGCGACTTCTCCGAAAGCGGCGCGCCGAGGTAGTCTTTGTAGAGCCTCTGCACCCAGGGGTTGGCGTAGGACATGCGAATGGTCTTGCCGCGGTCCTCCACTCGAAGCGCCTCTGCGCGCTTGGTAAGAAGCTCGGGGTCGAGCGGGATCGAGCCCGTTGTGCGGGCGTAGGGCTGCCCACCGCCGCCGATGCACCCGCCGGGGCACCCCATCACCTCGATAAAGTCGTAATACTCATCCCCACGTTTGACGGCCTGAAGCAGCTCGTGGGCGTTCTTCAGCCCGTCAGCGACTGCGAAGTGATACTCCCTGTCACCGATCACAAGACTCGTGCGCTTGACGCTGTGGACGCTGTGAAGCTTCTCAAACTCGATCTCCATCGGCGTCTCACCCGTTAGCATATAGGAAACCGTGCGTATGACCGATTCGGCGAGGCCCCCGGTCGAGCCGAAGATCGAGCCCGCGCCGGTCGAGAGCCCCATGGGGTTGTCGAACTCCTCGTCTTCCAGGTTCAAAAAGTCGATTCCGTTGCATTTGATGAGCCAGATAAGCTCGCGGGTGGTCATCACCGAGTCTACCGGGCGCATCTCCCCGTCGATCCAGCACTGCGGGCGCGCCGCCTCGAACTTCTTGGCCGTGCAGCACATCGCACCGACGCTGTATATCTTCTTCGGGTCGACACCGGTCTTTTCGGCGTAGTAGCTCTTCACAAGCGAGCCGAGCATACTCATCGGCGACTTCGCGCTTGAGAGGTTCGGGATCATCTCAGGATAAAAGTGCTCGCAGAACTTGACCCAGGCCGATGAGCACGACGTGATAAGCGGGAACGGGCCGCCAGCTTTCACGCGCTCGACGAACTCGGTCGCCTCTTCCATAATCGTGACGTCCGCGCCAAACTCGGTGTCAAATACCGCATCAAAGCCGATCTTGCGAAGCGCGGCAACGGTCTTGCCCTGAAGCGGCTCGCCGGGCTCAACTCCGAAACCCTCGCCAATCGACGCGCGAACCGAAGGCGCAAATTGAACGACGACGTGCTTGTCCGGGTCGGCGAGCGCCTTCATAACGTCTGAAACGGCCTCTTTTTCGAGAAAAGCGGCGGTCGGGCAGACGTTGATGCACTGCCCGCAGGTCGAGCAGACGCTGTCGGCAAAGGGGAGGTTATAGGCGGGCATGACGACCGTTTTGAAGCCTCTGTGGGAGTACCCAAGCGCCGAAATCCCCTGCACTTCCCCGCAGATGCGCACGCACCGGTGGCACATGATGCACTTGTCGGGGACTCGGATGACCGACGGGGAAGAAAGATCGTCCTCGTAGTGCTTGCGTTCGCCTTCATAGTATCGCTCGCGCACGCCGGTGGAGTAGGCAAGGTCCTGAAGCTCGCAGTTGCCGTCGCGCTCGCAGGTCTGGCAGTCCTTGGGGTGATTATCGAGAAGAAGCTCGACTATGTCGCGCCTGATCTCTCGAATCTCGGGGGTGATCGTGCGAACGACCATCCCGTCCGCTGCCGGGTACGCGCACGAGGCGACAAGCGCGCTCATCCCCTCCACCTCAACCACGCAGACGCGGCACGCGCCCTCGATGCTCAGACTCGGGTGATAGCAGAGCCTCGGCACCTTGACCCCGGTCTTCTCAGCCGCGTTCATGATCGTAGTGCCTTCGTATACTGAAACCTGTTTGCCGTCTATGGTCAGATTGATCAATTAAAAACCTCGGGTTATTAGCTATCAGATACGATCGCGCTGGGTCTCCAGACCCGGTGCGAATATTCCCAGGGTCTCTGACCCCGCAGCGCAAGAATCGGAGTCAGGAGACTCCTCAAATGCGCGTGCCGAGTCTGGAGACCCGGCACGATCAAAACCTCAACAATAATGCTCAATTCCTGAGGTTTCTAAACGTATTAGTAGACAGATCAGTCCCCGGATGTGTGCGCGACGCTGGCTTTTACCTCTGAGGGCTTCTTTTTGCCGTAGTAGACATCGAGAATCGCGCGGGCTACCGGGGCGGCGGCGGTGGCTCCGTGCCAGCCGTGCTCGGCGATGACCGCGATCGCGATCTCCGGGTTGTCCATCGGCGCAAAACAGATGAACCACGCGTGAGGCAGACCGCGAGTGACCTCTGCCGAACCGGTCTTGCCGCAGACGGTGACACCCTCGATGTTGACGACCTTGCCGGTGCCGCCGGGGCCTGCTACGGTCTGGCGCATCCCCCATTTTACATCTTTGAAGTTCTCAGCCGAAGCAGGGACCGAAGGAAGCTCAATTGAACCAATTTTGCGGTCGGTCTTGTTGTTGGGAGTTCGAATCTCTCTCAACATGTGCGGCTGATAACGCTTACCCGACATCGCCACGGTTGCAGACACAAGGGACATCTGAAGCGGCGTCGCCTCGATATAGCCCTGACCGATCGCACAGATGACCGTCTCTCCCGGGTACCAGCGTTCGTGATAGCGCTCCTCTTTCCACGCCTCGTCCGGTACAGTGCCCTTCTTGCGGGCTTCGGGAAGGTCGATTCCGGTGAGCGAGCCAAGCCCAAAGGCGCGCGCCATCTTGGCGAGACGATTGATCCCGAGGCGGTCGCCAACCTGGTAGAAGAATACGTCGCAGGACTGGGACATCGCGGTCGTAAACGTAACCGCCCCGTGCCGCTTCCAACACCGGCGGCGATACAGGCCAACGCCCGAGCAGTAGGTGTGGGCGTTTACACTAGTCACGTGGTTAACAAGACCGGCAGTCGCGGTGATCGGCTTAAATGTCGAGCCGGGGGGATACTTGTTCGCCACAGCCCTGTTCTGAAGCGGGTTTGACTTATTAAGAAATATCCTGTCCCAGTCGGCCTTTTTGACCTTCTTCACGAAGATATTGGGGTCAAAATCCGGCTTGCTGACCATCGCAAGCACCTCGCCGCTTCTGGGGTCGACCGCGACCACTGCGCCTGTCTTGCCCTCAAGTGCACGGGCGGCGGCGATCTGGAGGTCCTTGTCGATCGTAAGCACAAGAGTCGAGCCTGGAATGGGTTCTCTTACCCCAAGAATCCTGCGGGTGCGGCCCCGGGCGTCGACCTCAATCTCGCGACCACCGTCGACACCGTGCAAGATCCCCTCATACTGCTTTTCGATGCCGGACTTGCCGACGTAATCTCCAGGGTTCAGCTTCATACCCTTGGTGCGAAGGGCATCGAGTTGCTCTTTGTTGACCTCGCCGATGTACCCCAGCACATGAACGCAAAGTGAGCCGTCTGGGTAGCTTCTTAGCTGGTCCTGCTCAACGCTTACTCCAGGCAGGATCGGTCTGCGCTCCATAAGCTTTGCTACAACGTCGAGGGGAACGTCGATTGCGACGCGCACCGGCGCAAGCTTCGCCGCCCTCTCGCGCTTGAAGATCGCCTGAAGCTCGTCCTTGGTGATCCCGAGCGTGGTGCAGAGTATCTTCATAGCCCTGGGATTCGCCTGAAGCGTCTCAGGGATAGCCATCACGACGAACTGCGGACGGCTTGTCGCAAGCACTCTACCCTTGCGGTCAAGGATCATCCCACGGGGCGCGCGGACCTTTACCAGGCGCGTGCGGTTGGTTTCGGACTCGACAAGAAGCGTCTTGCCGATCGCGATCTGCAAGTACCAGAGCCGGGCAAGCAGGATGATGAACACCACGATGCAAAAAATCGCGAGCGTCTTCATCCTGCTCCTTTCGAGCATTATATCTTCTTGTGGGGTTGGCATAAGCTAATGGTTGATCGGTATCGCCGGAGGCGGAGTCATCCTCATCTCGCCGTTATCCTGA
Organism: Armatimonadota bacterium; assembly: GCA_038207085.1. Classification (GTDB taxonomy): domain Bacteria; phylum Armatimonadota; class UBA5829; order UBA5829; family DTLH01; genus JBBRAE01. The sequence continues at coordinate 32,409 of JBBRAE010000025.1, read as the reverse complement.
CCTGCACCCTCGGCTGGAGCCGGAGTCGGCTGGGTGTTATTGCCCGTGTCACCGGTATTGGCCGGGTTCCCTCCGCCTTCTCCGCGAGGCGTGTTCCCGTGAATATTGCAGAAAGCCGTGGGCTCCGTGCCCTTGGCGAAAGTCTCTGTGTGCCATGACGGGCATGCCCGCCTGGCGATAAGCTGGCTCTCATTACATATCTTTATGCGAACTGCGCCGTTATCGGTTTCCTCGACGGCGTTTATTTCGTCGCGTGGCGTGGCATTGTCGCGGTTCTCAGTGCGCGGCTTCTGGGCGGTGGTGTCCTTCGGCTTGTGCGACGGAGCCGTGCGATGGGTGTCGTTATATACCCGAATGGCGTCGTGCATATAATCTTTCCAAATAGGAGCACAGACGCCGCTTCCCGAAACGTTACGCATCGAGGTGTTGTTGTCGTTTCCCACCCAAACGGCTGTGACGAGCTTCTTGGGCACGTAGCCGATGAACCAAACGTCGACATCGTTGTTGGTGGTGCCGGTCTTGCCACGGGCCTCGGGAAAGCCCGAAAGTATCCGCCGCGCGGTGCCTTGAGTCACAACCGCCCGGAAAAGTTCGTCCATAACCTTGGCCGTGCGCTCTGAAATGACGCGCCTGGGCTTGGGGATGATGTCTTCGATGATCGCTCCGTCTGCTGTGGTGATCTTGGCAATCGGAGTCGGCTCGGCATACATGCCTTCTGATGCAAAAACGGTGTATGCTCCCGCCATCTCGATTGGACTGATGCCCCGGATGCCGCCGATCGCCATCGCCGGGTACGCCTCGATCTCACTCTTGATCCCGAGCAGATGCGCGTATCGAACGACCGTGCTCAAGCCCACCTGCATCGCGGTTCTGACTGCCGGAACGTTTACCGAGTTCGCAACGGCCTTTTTAATCGTCATAGACCCCGGATATTTGCCGTCGTAGTTCTTTGGCGACCACGTGCGACCGTCACCGAAACTGTAGGTGTAGCGTCCGCCGAGGACTACGTGGTTCGCGTCCCAGCCGAGCGAATCGACAGCAGCCGTGTAGACAAACGCCTTGAAGGCGCTTCCGGGCTGGCGTCTGGACTTCAATGCTCGGTTGAACTCGCCTGCTTCGCGGTCTGTGTAGTCAGCGCCGCCGACCATCGCCCGAATGTAGCCGGTGCCGGGCTCGATGCTGATCAGCGCGCCGTTGCCCTTGGTGCGGCTTACCTGTCCGCTCGCTCTGGCGCGGCGGATCCCTGCGGCAAGCGCCCGCTGGGCCGATTCCTGCATCCGGTAGTTCACAGTAGTATAGACGTGAAGTCCGCCGCGGTAGATCATATCATCGTAGCTGTATTTGTCGGCGAGATATTCTTTCACGTAGTCCGTGAAATATGGCGCTCTTGATCGGTATTTAGTCGGCTTGAGGTCGACGATTCTCGGGTCTTCGGCTTTGGCTTTGGCGCGCTTCTCGGGTGTGATGTAGTCGAGATCCTGCATCCTCGCAAGCACGATGTTGCGTCGGTTGATAGCGGCTTCGACGTTTCGGTGCGGGGAAAGTCGGGTCGGCGCCTGAGGAAGACCCGCGAGCATCGCGCACTCGGAGAGGTCGAGGTCTTTAACCTCCTTGCCGAAGTAGGCTTTGGAGGCAGCCTGCACGCCGAACGCGCCCGAACCATAGAAAATCTGGTTCATATAAAGCTCAAGGATTTTGGTCTTGGTGTAGCTGCGCTCGATCATAACCGCGAGCACGGCCTCACGCATCTTCCTTGAGATGGTTTTGCGCTGGGTCAAAAAGACGTTTCGCGCCAGCTGCTGGGTGATGGTGCTGCCGCCTTCGTCTATCTTGCCGCCGATGATGTTTTTCACAGCCGCACGGGCGATTCCACGGAAGTCGACGCCTCCGTGCTCGTAGAACCGGCTGTCCTCGATCGCAACGGTCGCATTGACAAGGTTTTTGGGAATCTCTTCGAGCTTCACGACCTCGCGGTTCTCTTCACCGACGGTCGCAAGCAGCACGTTATCGCTCGAATATATTTTGGTGACCTCGGGCGGGCTATAGTCGGTAACCTTGGGCAGAACCCTGGATACACTGAGGAACGTGCCGCAGATCGCGCCTATGCCTATCCCAAACACCAAAAGCAGCCCAATCTGCATATAAAGCACGAGCGTTCTGAGTTTGCTCGACTTTCGTCTGGGCTGCGGTTTCCTTGCCTTAAATGTAGTTCTATTCGTGCTCATCAGCCGTTTCCACCTCGCGGCCTCGCAGGCCCCCCTTGATTATAGGACCGACGCTCAACTACGTCAAACATCGGACCCATCTATTATAACGTTTTGAACCAAGAAAAGGTTGCAGGGGGATTTGATTAGCTGCGATTGGTTGTAGTACGCCCGTTGTTTTGTGTAGCGCACCCTTCGAGAACCTCAGGGTGATGGGTATTGGCTTGGGTGAAGATATGAGAGATTGTACCGCTAGCCGTAGGATCCCTCAAGGTTGATCAATCCAAAACCAATCACGTTGAGGCTCTCGAAACGTGCGCTCCACCCAAATCCTCGACACAGGCCAATACACTCGAAGCTAATCCTGCGACTCCCTCGCAGCCATAATCGCCGCGCCCAGTGCGCCCACTATCTGAGGTTCCTCCGGGAGAAAGAGCCTCGAACCGAGGCGCGATTCGATCGCTCGCACTACTCCCGAGTTCTTTGCGACCCCACCGGTCATCACGTAGGGGCCGCCACAGCGCAGGCGGCGGACCATACCGTAGATCCGCTCGGCGATCGCTTCGTGGAGCCCCCGGATAATGTCTTCCTTGGGAACCCCCCGGGCGACAAGGGCGACGACCTCGCTTTCGGCGAAGACCGTGCAGGTGCTTGAAATTCTGATCTGCTCTGTAGAGCGACGGGAAAGCTCGCCGAGCGACTGAAGATCGGTCTCAAGCGCGCCCGCCATCACTTCAAGGAACCTACCGGTCCCGGCGGCGCACTTGTCGTTCATCGAAAAGTCCTCTACTCGGCCGTCAGCTCCCAATCGGATCACCTTGCTGTCCTGCCCGCCGATGTCGATCACAGTCGCGGCCTCCGCCGACAAAGATCGAGCTCCGACGGCATGGCAGGTGATCTCGGTGATCGTTCTCGCGGCGAAGGGGACGCTTCCCCGCCCGTAGCCGGTCGATGCGACCGAGGCGATGTCCGATTCGGTGACACCCGCACGGGCCAGCACGTCAGCGAACACCTCACGGGCGGCAACCTCGCTGTTCGCGCCCGTTGGAAGGACGGAACACGCAAGCACACTACCCCCGCGAAGCAGCACGGCGTCTGCCGAAAGCGAGCCGATGTCGATTCCGGCGTATATCAGTTCTCTTTGTTGTAAGTTTGGCATAATTTGGGGTGTCGTCAATCAAAACTCTATAATTGATTCTACGCGTTCTTTGCCAGTAGAGTTTGCCAGATATTCCAGCTTTCTACAAGCTCTTCGGGCGTGGCGTTGTGGATTTCAAGGACGCTTATCGCATTCTTGGAGATCATCGGAAGAAGTTTGGCGAAGTCGATCATGCCGCAGGTGAGCGAGCAGTGGTCTCGGATGCCGTCTACATCGTGGACGTGCATACCTATCGTGCGGGAGCCGTAACGAGTGAGATAGTCTTCGTGCTTCAGAACTCCAATGTGGTCGTTGATCCAGGCGTGGCCGAAGTCGTGCCAGTAGCCTCCGCGCTCGCCTACTACGTCGAGAAACAGAGCGATTTCGTCGAGCGATGGGATCTCGAAATAGTGGAAACGGGTCTCTACGCCGATTTTCACCTTGGTTGTAAAACTCGCGAGCTCTTCGACGCTTTTCAGCGCGGCTTCGAGGTATGGGCCTTTTTCCTGTTCGCGGCAGTCCAGGTCTTCGGAGATGAGCAACTGGGCTTCGCCTAATCTTCCCTGTTCGCGCAGGGAGATTATCTGGTCGAAATTGTTCTCCACAGCCTCCACCCGGCCGAGGTGAAAGACTACGGCCTGAGCGCCAAGGCGCTCGGCCCATTCCAAAGTGCGCTTGGATGCGTCGACGGCTCGGCGGCGTTCCGCGGAGTCCGGGCTCGAAAGCAGGTGAAAATCGCCTCCACCGTGCTCTTTGGGACCATGCGGCACTGGACAGAAATTGTGAAGCGATCGCACCTCGATGTCAAGCGAGATCGCGTCGATCTCTCCGAGTTCCGCCTCTGTGTGCTTGACAGAGAGCTCAAATGAGCCGAATCCGAGCCCCATCAGCTCTCGAATGGCTTCCTCGCCGCTTGCGTGCCGTGACGCGTTCCATGCCGTCGATACAGTTATCATTGTTACTCCCGGACATAGAGTTCAAAACGCAAAGAGCCGGATTTGTCGGTTTGCCCAGTGCCTGTAAACGCTATTCCCCTTTTCCACGGATTATACCACCGCAGTAATGGGAGGTAAAGCGGAAACGTGTGTACAATAAGACATGGTATTGTTTGTGAAGTAGGGAGATATTGGCATTGTAACCGCGCCAGCGAGCCTGCGGTAACGGATAAATATGGATCAAGAAGAAATCAGACCAGAAAACCTTGACCTGACCGAGAGTCAGGAGGACACTATAGCGGCTCCCCAGGAGGAAAAACTTCCTGCGGGGATCGCACGGCTTCACGACGAGTGGAAAGCGCTCGGACTCGTGCCTGCTGCGGGGAAAAAAGAGTTTCGGGTGGAGCTCGAACCCGTGGTCTTCCCCGAGCCGGTCGGCGACTACACGGTCTCCTCTGAAGATGCGCGCATGCGGCTTGGGCTCTCCGAAGGCGCGATGGTACGACTGCTCCAAAGTGGCGAACTCGATTCCATCCAGGTGCGCTTTCCTGAAGGAGTGCGCAGGCTCGTCAGCGAATCAGCACTGACCCGGTTCATCTCTGACGCCGGAATGGATATGGAGCGCGCGAAAGATTTCTCTATGCCAACGCCCGAGGTCAAGACCGCGCTTGAGGAGATTCGCTCGGAAGTCCAGGATATCAGAGAGTCCCAAACGCGTCAGCTTCAGCAGTTCAAAGACATTCTGCTGCTTGAACTGCGAAACCTGAAGGAACAGGACAGAGACCTTGCGTCGTTTGTCTATGACCTGACCGAGGGGCTCGAAGAGGTCTTCCCCAAGCTCAAGAAACGGCGGCGTACAACGCCTGGCCCGGGCGATTCAGGGGATAGAGGTTAGGGGCTGGGGGCTGGAGTATGTTGGCCCGGACGAGTATGATGTTGGCATATGATGTTGGCCCGGATTTGCAATCCGGGGCCTGTTGGCAAGAGAGGCATCTGTGATCCCGCTCTTTCGACCGTGCCCAATCTACCGGCATCACAGATGCCTATTCGGCCCAGACGTCCCGGATTGCAAATCCGGACGAACGATAGAAGAATTAGGACTTTAGTCCGGGGAATGGGCTTAAGTCGATTCACCGGGAGCCAAGCTCCCTTGTTCTTCTTTGCGTGCGCGATAAATATCGCGCACGATCAGGGATGGCGATTTCGCTGATAGCTTTATTTGGAATGGATACAAACATGACTTACAAAGAGATCGTTGAGTTAGATAAGAAATATGTAATGACCACCTATGGCAGGCTGCCGCTTGCGATCATCAAGGGCGAAGGGACCAAGGTCTGGGACGCCGACGGCAAGGAGTATCTTGACTTCGTGTCGGGAATCGCCGTCAACGGGCTCGGGCACTGCCACCCCAAACTCGTCGATGCTATCGCAAAGCAGGCCGCCAAGCTGATGCACACGTCGAACCTTTACTACACCGAAGAGCAGCCGCAACTCGCGAAGATGCTCGTGGAGTGGTCGGAGTTTGACAAGGCGTTTTTCTGCAGCTCCGGCACCGAAGCCAACGAGGCGGCGATCAAGCTCGCCCGCAAGTTCGGCAAGAGGACCTCGGACTCGAAGTTCGAGATCGTGACGGCGCTCAAGTCTTTCCACGGAAGGACAATGGGCTCGATCACCGCGACGGGGCAGCACAAGTATCAGAAGGCGTTCGAGCCGCTTGTGCCGGGGTTCAAGTATGTGCCGTATAACGACATAGAGGCGCTTGAAGAGGCGATCAACGAGAACACCTGCGCGGTGATCCTTGAGCCTGTTCAGGGCGAAAGCGGAGTGCATCCAGCGAGCCTGGATTACCTGCAGTTTGCAAGGACAGCCTGCGACTCCGACGGCGCGCTTCTCATATTCGATGAGGTTCAGACGGGGCTTGGAAGGACTGGAAAGCTGTTCGCTTACGAGCACTTCGGCGTGATTCCCGACGTTATGACGCTTGCGAAGACGCTCGGCGGCGGGTTCCCGATCGGCGCATGTCTTGCAAGGGGCGAGGCGGCTACCGTGTTCGAGCCCGGAGACCATGCGGCGACTTTCGGAGGCAACCCACTTGCCTCCGCGGCGGCGATTGCGACGCTTTCGACGATCCACGAAGAGGGTTTGGTCGAAAACGCCCGCGACACCGGCGAGTATTTCATGGGAGAGCTCAGGAAGCTTCAAGAAAAGTACTCGGGGCAGATTCTGGAAGTCAGGGGCCTTGGGCTTATGATCGCGGTGCAGTTTGAAGCGGCGGTCGTGAAGAACATCGCTGAGATTTGTATGGATAACGGACTGATCATCAATGGGATCGGCGATCACATAATCAGGCTTATCCCGCCGCTCACGGTAACGCGGGCGGAGGTGGACAAAGCCATCGGAATTCTTAACGGAGCAATTGCCGCCGCGGGGATGGGCGGCGGAGAAGGAAAATAGCCATGTGGGAAAAGTTCACTGAGAGAGCAAAAAGGGTCATCTTCTTCGCCCAGGAGGAAGCGGGCAAACTCGGAGAGAACAATGTGCTCTCCGAACACCTGCTCCTTGGTCTGCTGCGCGAGAAGAACAGCATCGCGACGATCACCCTCGAGGATTTGAAGATCGACCCGGAGCAGCTTAGAGAAACAGTCAAGGGCCAGACGCCTCCGGGCAACGGCAAGATCGGGCAGGACATGCAGCTTTCGCCCCGATCGAAGAAGGTTATCGACCGGGCCTACGAAGAGGCGCGGTTCCTCGATAACAACTACATCGGGACCGAGCATCTGCTCCTTGGCCTGATCCGCGAGAAGGAAGGGACCGCCGGCAAGGTGCTGACAACCTCAGGCGCAAGCTTGGACAAGGCGCGAAACGCCGTGCGCAAGCTTCAGTCGGGTCGCGACCAGGATATCCGAGAGAAGAGCCGCGAGGTCGTGCGTAACCTTATCGGAGGCGACGTGGCGCAGCACCCGCTGACCTTGGTCGCGCTCAAAACCACCCATCGCCTGCGCGGGCGCAGCATTATGTCGATCGATGACCTGTCAAAAGAAGAGATCGATCTGGTGCTCTCAGTCGCGACACTGCTTAAGGCGACCGGCAAGAAGGACCCGACGGCGCATCAGAGCATACTCGCAGGCCAGACGCTTGCGATGATCTTCGAGAAGCCGTCGCTTCGGACCCGCGTGACGTTTGAGGTGGGGATGACCCAGCTCGGCGGGCATGCGATCTACCTTGCGCCGTCTGACATCCAGCTCGGGCAGCGTGAGTCGGTCGCCGACGTCAGCCGCAACCTGTCGCGCTGGTGTGATGTCATTATGGCGCGCGTCTTCTCGCACGGCACCGTCACTGGGCTTGCGAACAACGCGTCGATCCCTGTCATAAACGGGCTCTCAGACCTTGAGCACCCCTGCCAGGCGCTCGCCGACTTCCTGACCATTCAGGAGAACAAGCACGGGCTGCGCGGGCTGAAGCTCGCGTTCATCGGCGACGGCAACAACGTCGCGCAGAGCCTGATGCTCCTTGCCGCCAAAGTCGGAATGCGATTTGCGCTGGCCTGCCCTGAGGGGTATGATCCGGACGCAAAAGTCGTCGAGCGCGCCCGTGAAATCGCGGCGAGCACGGGGTCGACGATCGAGATCGTGCGTGATCCGTCCGAGGCCGTCGAGGACGCCGACGTGATCTACACCGACGTCTGGGCATCGATGGGCCAGGAAGACGAAACCGCCGAGCGCAAGAAGGTGTTCGCCGCTTATCAGGTCAATTCAGAGCTGGTCGCCAAGGCCAAGTCTGATGCGATTGTGCTGCATTGTCTGCCCGCGCATCGAGGCGACGAGATCACCGACGAGGTGCTGGACGGGCCGCAGTCGTTTGTGCTGGATGAGGCAGAGAATCGCCTGCATGTTCAGAAGGCGATAATGAGTTTGATAGTCTGAATCGACGTTCGTCCGGGGAATCTGTCCCCCAGCTCAGTTATCGAGCATAATCGGTGATTGGGTCGGGGGGACGGATTCCCTCGACCAACAAGTTTACGTAACATAATAACCAGGAGGAAAGTTGATGAAAACAGTCGTGCTCGTCTATTCCGGCGGGCTTGATACGTCGGTCGCCATTCCGATGATGCGGGAGGACTATGGGTTTGACCATGTGGTCACCTGCACCGTCGACGTTGGGCAGCCGGCATCGGACGTTCGGGAGGCCGAGGCGAAAGCCAAGGCGCTTGGGACCGAGCATTATACGATCGACGCCAAGAAGGAGTTCGCAGAGGACTTTATCTTCCCGGCGATCAAGGCAAACGGCGACTATCAGGGTTACCCGATCAGCACGTCGATCGCCAGGCCTCTGATCGGTCTGAAGGCCGTTGAGATCGCCAAGAAAGTCAGTGGAGACGCGTTCTGCCACGGCTGCACGGGCAAGGGCAACGACCAGTTCAGGATCGAGTTCGTCATGCGCGCGCTTATGCCCGAGATGCCGATCATCGCGCCGATGCGCGAGAAGACCATGACCCGCACCTGGGAGATCGAGTACGCAAAACAGAAGGGCATCCCGATCAGCCAGAGCACGGACAAGATTTGGTCTATCGATGAGAATATGTGGGGCCGCTCAATCGAAGGCGGACGGCTCGAAGAGCCCGACTTTATGCCTCCGGAGGAGATCTTTATATGGACCAAGAGCCCTGAAGACGCCCCGAACACCTCGACCGAGGTCGACCTCGGCTTTGAGGACGGCGTGCCGGTGTCGGTGAACGGCGACAGGCTCTCACCCGTTGAGATGATCACCCGAATGCACGACATCGCAGGCGAAAACGGCGTCGGGCGCGTCGACATTATGGAAGACCGGATGATCGGCCTCAAGGTTCGCGAGAACTACGAGTGCCCGGCGGCGGTTCCGATCATTATGGCGCACAAGGCGCTTGAGTCGCTGGTCTGCACGATGGAAGAACTGCGGTTCAAGTCGCTCGTAGACCAGGAATGGGGCAAGCTTGCCTACCAGGGCCTGTGGTTCGACCCGTTCAAAGACGACCTTGAGGCGTTCATCAACAAAATCCAGGAGCGCGTGACGGGCTCGGTCAAGCTAAGATTCTTCAAGGGAAGCGTCAAGGTGATGGGCCGCGCAAGCAAGTTCGCGCTCTACAACGAGGACCTCGCAAGCTTCGACTCCCAGACCTTCGATCAGTCCAAGATGGAAGGAATGGTCGCGGTGCACGGGCTGCAGGCTCGGATGTATCGGCAGGTTAAGGGGTAGCTGTTAGGCTTTAGCCTTTAGCTATTAGCAGTTAGCTATTAGCTACCAGTAGTTAACCGTCAGTAGTTACAAGAAATGCAGAACGGGTGCAGTGAGAGAGTTCACTGCACCCGTTGTTATTTTTAGATATTGGACAGGAGTCTGCAGCCCACCATCCAGCAGAAGCTCTTGTGCTAACAGCTAATAGCTACTCCGAAACCACCATGATCGGCCCGAGGTAGATGCTGCCGATTGCGGCGGCGCCCTGGGGGTCGATCAGCGCGAGGGTTTCGAGCTTGTAGGGCGCTTCGGAGCCTGCGGTGTCGATCTGTATCGTCTTGTAACGCCACTGCTTGGTGTCCATCACGAAACCGGCGGGCTGGATTGCTTTGCCCGAGGCGTCGGTCAGGCGGCAGGTCAGCTTGGTGCCGTTGCCATCGCCCTGAAGCCACATTCCGAGCTCAATCGGCTTGCCCTGGAGGGTCAGGTCCGTCTTTGGGTCAAGCTTGAAGTGGCGATTGCCGGAAGCGCACGAGTAGCGCAGTCGCAGCACCGACATGCGCTGGAGCGACGTATACTGGCTGTCGTGGAGCATGCAGAAGGCGTCGCTCGTTGCCTTTGTATTGCTGTCCCCGAAGGAGACGAAATCGTAGGCCGCGGGCGGGATGGCGTTTGACGCTCCCTGGAACGTCTCGATGATCGTGTAGTTCCTAACGGGAGCGCGGAAGACTACCTTGCCGAGCGAATCGAGCAACTCGTAGCCAAACGAGAACTCGCGGCGCGCGGGCTCATCGAGGGAAAGCGCGACAATGGCGCTTCCGTCAGCGTCGAACTTGACCATCGGGTTCTTGATCTCAAGGCCCTTGATGTCGGTCAGCCTCAGCCTGCCCTTCACGCGGACGCCGGAGGGGTTGCTGACCTGAAACTCCATTATCTGCTCGATCGGGCAACTCGGGCGCGCTGAGATGCGCCGCGACGTGCCGAGGTCGACAGTGCGGGCGATCGGAGTTGCGACGCCGTCGAACTTGACGATGACCTCAGCGACCACCGACGCCCTGCCGTCCCAGAGGACTATCGGGTCAAAGTGAACAAGCTCGCTCTTGCCACCGCCGACACTGAACTTCCTACTCATAGGCTTGGGCATGCCGGGAACGGTGATGGAAGCTTCGCCCTTCAACGTGCGGGAAAGCGGGTTCACAATCGCGACGTTGACTTCATCCTGGAGCCTCCAGCGGTGGTCGATGCCGGTTGAGATATCCACGGCCTCTTCAAGAGCGAACCTCTCCCCCGAGCCCGAGCGAACAATCGCCGGTGTGCCTGTGAGATTCAGCTTGGAGGCGTCGCCTTCGGCGGGTATGGTCACTTCGCGCTCGGAGCCTGTGGTCCATGCGGCGATGCGGTAGCCGTCGTTTCCTTTGAATAGCAAAATCGAGTCTTCCAACCTGCCGCCGAGCTTGCGGACAAGCTTGCAGCCGGTGAGATCGCCGAGGGAATCGGCCGCGCCAGGCCAGATCGAGACGGCTACTCCGTCCGCGATGTCTGTCAACTGACCCGCGGTCTGCACAAACGCGGGGCTCTGAGCCAGCTGGTGGTTGACCACCAAAGGATAGGTCCTGCCCCTGCCCGCGTGCTTGGCAATCAGCTCGCGCAGCGGTCCGTAACCGAGAGCGGGAAGCCCGGCCCCACCCCCTTCAACCGCAACTGCGTCGATGGACTTCAGGAGACCAAGCTCAAAGCATCTGCTGGCAAAGGCGAGGTCGTTCACCCAAGATGAAAGACCGATGACGAGCGCACTTGGGTCGGCGGCTTTGATCGCAATCGAAGTCGCCTGCACAAGCTCGACGTACTCCTGCGCGTTTGGCTTGGGAGCCCAGGATGTAGCCTGGTTCGGCCCGTTCCAGACCTGCCAGATGGCGCCTTTGTGCTTTGCGGCGGCAGCTGCGGCCATTGCGGCAAACGCGGTGCGGCCCTCTCGGGTGTGAGGCGGCCTGCCGCTTTCGTAAAGAGGGTTTCCCCCCGAAATGACGATGATCGCGCGGATGTCTTTGGATTCAAGTTTTGTAAAGAGCGAGTCGAGCGCGGAAAAGTCGTAGACGCCCTTCTCTTTTTCGAGGTCAGACCAGCGAACCTCGGTCCGGGCGAAGCCTGCGCCGGACTCGGCGACTCTGTCCACAGACGAGTCGAGCGCAACGCTCACACCCAACATCTTCGGGACAACCTGCTCGGAAAGCCCCGGCGCGGCAACAACAGCGGACGCGACGAGCGCCGCGACGGCTGACAACAAAAGCACAGTTCTTCTCATAAGTGACCTAACCTCCTGGAGGCATTTTACCATAATCTCACCAATTATGTTATACGGTTGAGATGGGGTAAAACGTTAGGCTGCCAATTGGGATAACTGCGCATTCGTCAGGTTGGGGGTGACAAAGGACAAAGAGATGCCAAAGACTGCAGTGGTCTTCTTCAGAGATGAAGACGGCTCTGTTCCATACAAAAAGTGGGTTGACGCCCAGTTTCAAAGCGTGATATTCGAACCGCGGCTAAGTGTAAGGCGATGATCGATATGCTTGCGGAATTGGGACGGGACCTGCGTCGGCCACGAGCGGATTATCTCAGAGATGGAATATATGAACTGCGCACACAGTTTGGAGGACTGAATTACAGGGTGTTGTATTTCTTCCACAATGACTGTATAGCCGTCGTCTCTCACGGATTGACCAAAGAGGCGGAAGTGCCGACAAGAGAGATCAATCTCGCCATCAGGCGAAAGGCAGTGTTTGAATCTGACCCGGAGAAGTATCGCCATGAAGAATAACAAGAAGACCTCAGATGCAGCTGAGTTGATGGATAAGTGGTACAGCAATACCCCCGACTGGAATGAGATGGTCGCCGAGGAACGTGTAAAGCTTGAGGTGAGCCAGATTATCTATGACCTCAGGGCGGAGGCGGGGCTTTCCCAGGAAGCGCTGGCACAGCTTATCAGCTCCAGCCAATCGATCATCTCCCGACTGGAGAACGCGGACTACGAAGGAAGCGCGCTCGAAATGCTGCTGCGCATCTGCCTGGCGCTTCACAAACCCCTCACCGTGAGCCGCAACGACAAACAGATCGCCTTAGCCCGTATTATTCACGAGAAGCGTGAATAATGCCCTCTTAGCAAGAGCTTTATTCGCTTCACGAATAAAGCGGGTTAGCCTGCTAAACACACGTCTGCCTGGTTTAATACAAGCTCGGTTGCGGTATATGACGTTCAGGCTGGCTGCTTCTTGGATTGAAGCAACATCAGTGCAATCTACAGTCTCAAGTCTGCGCAGTGGCGCGCAGTTTGACGAAAGGTGGAGTCCAATTGCCTGAACTTACAAACCCCTACATCGGCCTTACTCCAAGAAAGATGAACAAAAGCGAGCTCGCACGGGCTATCCGGCAGGATATCATCGCCGAGCTCGACGCGGTAGCGCTCTATGAAGCCCATATCGACGCAACCGACGACGAAAACGCCAAGCGCATAATCGGTCACATCATGAACGAGGAAAAAGAGCACATAGCCGAGTTCACGGTGCTCCTTGAATACCTCGACCCGGACCAGGCAAGGCTCTCAGAAGAAGCGAGCGGCGATGCCAGAAGAATGCTTGAGGGGCTGCCTCCCGAAGATGAGGAGTCAACCGAAAATGTCCCCAGCGCACCTCAGGGGCTTACGGTAGGTAGCCTAATTGACAAATGATCTTCCCGAAAACGAATGGTGCGAGCTGTTTGCGATCAGCTGCCCTCAGCTAGCGAGACCGACTCTCCCTTGGGATGAAGAAGAACAGCAGGAGGGCTGCAAGGGCGGCCATTGTGGCCCCGTAGAAAAACGGCGCGGACGGGCTGACGTATTTCCAAAGCGCTCCGGCAATGGTGCTGGCTAACAGAAGCATCGTGCCTTGGATGGCGTAGTATGCGCCAATGACAGTGCCGCGCAACTCACGCGGGGCAAGGTCTACAGCGAAGGCGCGAAATACTCCGCCGACCATCCCAACATGGATCCCGTAGACCGCAAAAAGCGGCCAAATGGCGATGGACGTCTTCGCGAGCGCGAAACCGAGGTAGGACAGGGAGAATATCGCAAGTCCGCCAATGATGATCGGGCGGCGGCCCACCCTGTCCGAGGCGATACCCGCCGGGGTCGCAATAAGCGCGGAAACGGCGTTGAAAAGCGCATACACCAAAAGCACGTGCCCTGTGTCCAGACCGAGATTGTTAGCCCGCAGGACCAAAAACGCGTCGCTTGAGTTGCCGAGCGCAAAAACCGCAACCACGGCAAGAAAGGACAAGAGGGGTCCACGCACTGCGCCCCACTCGATCTTGGGAGGGGCAACCACCCTCGCCTCCTTGGGCCTTTCGGGCACGAACACGACGAGGATGATTACCCCGATGATCGCAGGGACCGTCGCGGCAAGAAAGACCACGTTAAAGCTCTGCCTCCCCGGCTCAAACATGCGAAGAATCGCGTAAGCCACCAATGGCCCGATCACCGCGCCTGTGGTATCCATCGCCCGGTGAAAGCTGAACGCCCTGCCGCGGTTTTCGGCTTCAACCGACTCCGCGATGATCACGTCGCGGGGAGCCGAGCGGATCCCCTTGCCCAGTCGCTCTGTAAAACGGATCAAGAGAACGTCCGGCCAAACTCGGGCAAAGACAAGAAACGGCTTGGCGATGGACGACAGGCCGTAGCCGAGCACGGTGAGAAGCTTCGGGCGTCCGAGCTTGTCCGCGAGCCAGCCTGCAAAGATTCGAAGAAAACTTGCGGTGAACTCAGCGACGCCTTCGATGACGCCGATCGCTGTTGGGGCCACTTTCAGGATGTCGCTCAGGAAAATCGGCAGGATGGGAATCAGCATTTCGCTTGAAAGGTCTGTAAACAGGCTCACAAACCCGAGCACGACGATCGTGCGCGACAGCCCGATGAAACCCGGTTTTTCAGTCGTCTGCATAGTTCACCTCAATGACTGGCTCGGCAAGTTCTCTGTTAATGTCCTCAGCCTCAGCCATTATAAACATAGCGACCGCACGAGGCAACCCTGTCAACAATCAGTCAATATGTCAATTGACCCTTGACATATTACCCCTGTATGCTACAATAGTTGTCGTAGCCTCAACGTTCATAAGCTTCGAAAGGGGGAGCGCATGACACAGAAGGACCTAGTGACGTTGGCCGATCGTCTCGATGAGGGGACCAACGACCTTTCAAAGGTCATCAGGACATCGAGAGTGCTTGAAGCAGTGGCAGATGGAACCGCTGCGCTGCTGGCTTATCTCGATTGTGGTCTAAGATTTGTCTGGGCCAACCATGCGTTTCTGGACCGCTGCGGACGGACACTCGAAGAGCTTACAGATATCCCCTACACCGATGTGTTCACTCAGCACGCCCCGAGACGAGCTTTCGAGCATGCCCGTGAAACCGGAGAAACGGTTCACACCCACGGGCAATCGTATGCACTTCATCCTGCCCCCCAACAATCAGCCTCCTACTGGGACTGCACCGTGTCACCAGAGTTCGACGACGCGCGTTGCGTCTGTGGGTTCGTCGTATCGCTTGCCGACGTCACAGAGAGCGTGTCACGCGCCGAAAAACGGTCCGAAGAACTGGAAGAAATGTATCAGCGCGAGCACAATATCGCGCAGGTATTCCAGCGGACGCTGCTTCCTGAGGTCAACCTCAGCCGGGACGGCTACAGAATCATAGCCGACTACCATCCGGCGCTTGATGAAGCCGAGGTCGGGGGTGACTTTTACGACGTTTTCGACATCGGGCAGGGACGCCTCGCCTTTGTGATGGCCGACGTGTCGGGCAAGGGACTCAAAGCCGCGGTCTACACGGCTATGACCAAGAATATGGTCCGGGCTTACGTTCACGAAGACCCCTCGCCTGCCCGAGTGCTCGAAAAGCTCAACAGCGCACTCTGCGACTATACACCCGAAGAACTCTTTATCACCGCGTTCTATGGGGTGCTTGATACCGGGCGAAATACCCTCACCTACGCTGACGCCGGGCACGACGAGCCACTGATGCTCTGTCAATGCACCAAGCGCGTCACTCCGCTTGATGTGACAGGAATCGCGCTTGGCGTCGTCCCCGGGAGCCGCTACTCGGAGTTTGAAGTGTATATGCACCCTGGGGACATGCTGCTGCTCTACACCGACGGGATCACCGACGCCCGCAGCGAGGGGCATTTCCTCGGGACCAACGGAATCACCGAGGTGCTTCAGTCAACCGCGCACAGGGGAGCTGAGGAGGTCATGCGGGCGATCTTTCAGGCGGCGACCTGCGTGACCGGCGGCAAACTCCGTGACGACGCAGCGGTGCTCGTAGTGGAATCTGAATAGACCACCGAGTTATACTTTTAGGATCTCTATCGGTCGGAAGCCCGCGTGGTCGGCGGATGTCAGGTAATAGGCGATGCCGCCTACGTCACCTTCGAGAATCGCGCTTGACTGGCCGTGGATGTGACCGTAGACGCAAATGTCGACCGAGAACTCATCCATCACTTCTCGAAACTCGTTTGGCTGCATGTCTAGCCCAAAGGGCGGATAGTGCAGCATCGCTATTCGGGCACAGATATCGCCTGGAAGCGATTCCAAAGCTCTCCTAAGATACATAAGCTCCCGGTCATAGATTTTACGGTCCGCTTCGGCCAGGTCACCACTTTCGGCGTCCTCCAGCCTCCAGCCCCGAGTGCCGACGATGCCGACATTTCCCACCACACACGACGACCCCTGAAGCAGCGTAATGCTGGGGTCGACCGCTTTTGCGATTTTGTTCGTCGACTGCCTACCCCACCAGTAGTCGTGGTTTCCACGGATAAGAATCTTCCCACCCGGACGCGCAGCGACGAACTCCAGGTCGGGCACGGCCCCCGAGTACTTCATAGCCCAGGATGTATCCCCCGCGACCAGCACAACGTCGTCTGGTGCGACCGTGCTGTCCCATGCTCGGGCGATCTTCTCGGGGTGGTTTTCCCATTCGGTTCCGAAGATGTCCATCGGTTTTGGGTTGGCAAAAGACAGGTGTAGATCTGATATTGCAAAAATAGTCATAGAATATGTGAATAAAGCTTAAGAGAATAGTCGCTAAATAGCACTTGTCTGTGCATACGGATACATCTATAATGACACTTGGGTGAGCGGTTTACCGCTTGCCTCGGCCGGGGAGTAGGCCAGGCTTCCCGGCCACTTTCATTATTTGCCCAATAAGTCCCCGCAGAACACTTGATCGGCTCCCCTGACATTTGAAGACTTCGACATCGCCTGCCCTGCGACCTCCACGAAACGTTGTGGGAGGTTATTCGGGTTCGTTCGGCGAAGAATACCACATTATATATCCCCCAGCAATTCGGTGGCGCTACTGTGCCACACTTAAAGGCTGGCGCAGTAGCGCCACCTGATTACCAGAGGTTTTGATGAACAGCAGTCATATTTCCAGAGTCTCCATGGAGCTTGCGCTCAACCCGAGGCAGGTGCACGCCACAGCAGAGCTACTTGAGTCGGACGCCACCGTCCCGTTTATCGCCCGTTACCGAAAAGAGGTTACGGGGTTGCTCGACGAGGTGCAGATTACCTCGATCAGAGACAGGCTCGCGCAGCTTGCCGATCTCGACGACCGGCGCGGGGCGATACTGAAGTCGCTTGTGGAACGAGAACTTCTTAACGATGAACTCAAGAAGGCGATCGAAGCAGCAGAGGCGATGGCCGAGCTTGAGGATATCTATCTTCCCTACAGGCCGAAGCGCCGCACGCGGGCCACTATCGCGCGCGAAAAGGGGCTTGAGCCGCTCGCACTCGCGATTCTGGTGCAAAAGCCAATGGACCTCCAACGCGAGGCCTCCGTATTTTTAAACGAAGAAATGGGTGTTTCGACAGCTGACGACGCACTTGCCGGGGCGCGCGACATCATCGCGGAGATGGTGAGCGAGGACGCTGAAGCCCGGGCGGAGATGAGAGAGCTTTTCACCAAGCGAGGCTCGATCAGCACATCGGTCGCCAAGGGCAAAGAAGAGGAAGGCGCCAAGTACAAAGACTACTTTGACTGGAAAGAGCTTGCCGCAAACTCGCCGTCCCACAGGATTCTTGCGATGATGCGCGGGGAGAACGAAGGGTTCCTCAAGCTCCACGTCGCCCCTCCTGATGAGGACGCGGTGAGGAAGCTATCCTGGCGCTTCGTCCGTGGCAGCAACGCGGTAAGCGAGCAGGTGCAGACGGCGGTCGAGGACAGCTACAAGCGCCTCCTTGCGCCGTCGATGGAGACCGAAGTCCGCGCAGAGCTTAAGAAAATCGCCGACGAGGAGGCTATCCGCGTCTTTGCCTCCAACCTTCGAGAGCTCCTGCTTGCCGCGCCCCTGGGACAGAAGATGGTGCTCGCCCTTGACCCGGGTTTTCGCACCGGGTGCAAACTCGTGTGCCTCGACCGTCAGGGGAAACTCATTCATTACGAGGCGGTCTTCCCTCACACCGGCCAGCGTGGGCTCCATGAGGCGGGGACAACGGTGCTCAGCCTCGTCAAGAGATTTAGGATCGAGGTGATCGCGATAGGAAACGGCACCGCAAGCCGCGAGACCGAACAGTTCGTCCGCTCGCTTGGGCTGCCTTCGGAGATTCATATCGTGATGGTTAACGAGTCGGGCGCGTCGATCTACTCCGCCTCAGACGTCGCGCGCGAGGAGTTCCCGACCTATGACGTGACGGTGCGCGGGGCGGTTTCGATCGGTCGACGCCTGATGGACCCCTTGGCCGAGCTTGTGAAGATCGACCCCAAGTCTATCGGGGTCGGGCAGTATCAGCACGACGTAGACCAGAAGGCACTGAAGCGCAGCCTGGACGACGTGGTCGTGAGCTGTGTAAACGGCGTCGGGGTGGACGTGAACACGGCGAGCAAGCAACTTCTGACCTACGTGTCGGGTCTGGGGCCGACGCTTGCCGGGAACATCGTGAAGTTCAGGGACGACAACGGCCCGTTTGGCTCGCGCGATCAGCTAAAGAAGGTCAAAGGGCTTGGGCCGAAGGCGTTTGAGCAGGCGGCGGGGTTCCTTCGCATTCGAGAGGGGAATAACCCGCTCGACTCAAGCGCTGTGCACCCCGAGAGCTATCGTGTAGTCGATAAGATGAGCAAAGACCTCGGCTGCAAAGTCTCTGATCTCATAAGAGACGAGTCGCTGCGCCGCCAGATCAAGCTTGACGCTTATGTTGATGAAAAGGTCGGCCTCCCCACCCTGCGCGACATCGTCGACGAACTCGCCAAGCCCGGGCGCGACCCCCGCGAGAAGTTCGAGGCGTTCCAGTTCGCTGACGGCGTCGAGAAGATGGAAGACCTGAGTGTAGGAATGAAGCTTCCGGGGATCGTCACCAACGTCGCCGCGTTTGGGGCGTTTGTCGACATCGGCGTGCATCAGGACGGACTCGTGCATGTGAGCCACCTCGCCGACAAGTTCGTCCGCGACCCAAGCGAGGTCGTCAAGGTCGCCCAAAAGGTGATGGTGACCGTGGTCGGGGTCGATATTCCGAGGAAGAGGATTTCGCTTTCGATGAAGAGCAATCCGATGGCGAGGGGTTGATTCGGGGTCGGGAGACCCGGCGCCATCGAGGAGTCCGAAGTCGATGAACCTGTTGTCGTGAGCTCGTCAAAGCCGGGCAGTGGGTGATGGTGTGGAGAAGAGTTAAGGAGATAAGCTGATATCGGTTTTGTCGCGGTGGAGATGTGGGGCAGAGACGAGCATTTTGGGGAAACGGTCGCGCTTGCCAAGCGGCACGGGCTGGTTGTTGCCGGTATGTGCGGGCACGAGGCGCTCCACGATGGGCTCAATAACCCCGCAAACCACGACCGCATCGAGCGCGAACTCGTGGAGTCGATCGATATCGCCGCCGAGCACGGCATCCCGGGCAGAAACGACCTCGACGACACACAGGAGCTAAACTATACGGCGATCTCGCGAGCGATTTCCACGTCGGGGTACAGCCTTTACGTCGGGAACGAGTTTATCCCCAAGGGCAACGTCATCGAGGCGCTGCTGGCGGCTTTTCGAATATGTGACGGGGACAATCACGTGGGTAAATCGGAGGAATGATCGAGCAGCGCGCGTAAGAGTATCTTATCAAGATAAGCATTTTGGGAGCGTGTTATGAGATACCTTCGCGCACTGATCTTTTTGCTGCTGCTGCCGATCTCAGCGTTTGCAGCAGACAACTTCACCTTCGTTCAGATCGCCGACACCCAGCTCGGGATGACCAAAGGCGACGACATGTCGATCGAGATTGCGAACTTCACCAAGGCTGTAGAGCAGATCAACGAACTGGAGCCGGCATTTGTCGTAATAAGCGGCGACCTGGTGAACAAGGCGCACGACCCCAGGCAGATCAGGGAGTTCTGGCGTATAGCTCGAAAGCTTGATGCGAGTATTCCGCTCTACCTCGTCGCGGGAAACCACGATATCGCAACTCCGAACGAGGCGGGGGTTCGCTCCTACACCAGGCTCTTCGGACCGGACCACTACACGTTTTCCTACGAAAACTCACAGTTCATCGTGCTCGACAGCAACCTCTACTGCAACGGCGGAGCCGAAGCAAAGCTCAAAGACGCTCAGTTTGAGTGGTTCAAGCAATCTCTTGAGGCCGCAAAAAAGAAGAACCCCGCGCACGTCTTCGTGCTGACGCATCATCCGTGGTTTCTCGCCACGCCGGACGAAAAGGACGAATATTTCAACGTCCCAAGCAGCGAGCGGGTCAAATATCTCGCGCTGATGAAGGACTATGGCGTAGATTTCGCGCTTGCGGGGCATCTGCACAAGGAGTCGATCGCCAAAGACGGCGGACTTACGATGATTACGACTTCAGCCGTCAGCCAGTCGCTCGGCAAAGACCCAGTTGGCTACAGCGTATTTCGCGTGAGCGGCCAGCGCGCGCAGCACGAGTATGTGGTGTTGGGAGCGGGTGGTCGCTAATCTACAAGGGGCATTTCTCTAGTTGCAGATGTTGGGACGCGGCAGCAAAGCTATATAGTGCCATAACAACCCTACAGATAGCGTCATCCGAACGCCATAATGACGTAGGGGGTTGCCAATGTCCACTACAATTCAAACAGAACGTGCTTACAGTGGTGAGAGTGTATCACCTTCAAAGCGCCATCAGTTGGGGCTGCTGTCACCAGCGCCAGATATGCAGAAGCGATGGTTCTATATTGCGACGCTGATGGCTACGCTTACGGTCTGGTTCACCACCAACAAAACCATTCCAGTCTTTCCGGTAGATGACGCATACATCACACTGCACAACGCACAGGTGATATGGTGGGGACATGATCCCAACTATGCAGGATCCACGGCACTTTGTGGAGCGACCAGCGCGGTCCATTTGGGCCTGGTTACGATGCTAATGACCGTTATGAAGCCGTTGTGGGCGCTGCATACGGCTGCGTGGCTTTCGATCATAGCGTACGTTCTTGGCTTGTCGCGCCTGGCGTTCCTATATCGCGCGTCGACACCTGTCGCAGCTCTGTTTGTGATCGCTGGAGTCACAGTCGCACTGACTCCGCACCAGCTCATGAATGGGCTCGAAACCGGTCTTGCTCTCGCCGCACTGACTTGGATGCTGGTCTACTCCTCAGACAGAGCCAAACCGGCAAACAGGGTTTTGCCAATCCTGTGCGGGACAATTCCGTTCATCAGACCGGAACTTGTGGCATTATCTGCGATTATTATGTCACTGCGATGCCTCAGGCACTTGAAGTCATCTCCTACCCGCCGAACCGCGCTCACGGCTTGTGCAATCGACATGGCGCTGGCCGCAGCCGCGACCGCTCCGTGGTTTGTGTGGTATTGGGTAAGCACTGGAATGCCTTTTCCGTCCACCATTGCCGCCAAACGGGCCTTCTTCGCCGAAACACATCTTCCGATTAGCATCAAGACACAGTGGGTCACATTCCAACTGGAAGCATTTGCTCTAAAGATCGGGATACTCAGCGCTGCAGCAGTCGGCCTTATATTATCAAGAACCGGCAGAGCGGCGGTATTGTTCTGCGTCATTCTACTTGGCTGTTACTGGGCGCAGTTTCCGGGAGCGCTTGCCCACTACGAACAGAGATATCTCTACATTATATTGCCATTTGTGCTCTATGGCGCGATGCTGCTCTTTGCCAGCCGCTCCCTACCCCTGCGCGTAGTTGCGGCAATGCTGCTCGTGCTTGGAACATGCCAGTCTTTGTATTATCTACCGTACCGCTGGAAAGAGTATAACAAGGGCGTAGCGTTCACGCAAGAGGAACTCGCGGGGGTCGCGAGTGGGTGCAACGCCACTCTACCAAAGAACAGTGTCCTACTCATCCACGACGCAGGGTACATCGCCTATGCCACCAAGTTTCGGATGGTTGACATGGTCGGACTAAAAACACCGTCAAGCGTCGACAGCCATCTTCGGCTGACATTGCCTTCCTCTGGCACCCGACGATGGGATGCCCTAAACGAGATCGCGCTTCGTTCCAAGGCCGATCACCTGGTGGTCTTGGCGAACTGGGAGAGGATATTCGGTATTGCGCACGGTTTGCAGCAGAAAGGGTGGCGACTGAGGTTGCTCAACAACAAGAGTGCAGCTTACCACGTCTACAAACTGACCAGACCGCCAGTCACACACACTACGAAGCAGTCCTCCACCCGGCTTCGTATGGAACAGGCCAAAATTTCCGATTGACCAAAACCTGCCATCCTGCTATTCTATTATTGCTAGTAGAGTACCGTTGCGTTGTTCAGGAACGGACCGGCAGGCCGAGGCAGGCTGCCGGTTTTTCGTGACATCGGGCGGTAACTTCACTGGTAGAACCGAAAACTCACAGAGTAGGGAGCGGACAGTGGTCTATTCCCGAAGACGGAGGATGGAGGACTATAGTGATTCAGCATCGTGAACTACAGGAATGGGTCGACCAGATGGCGGCGCTTTGCCAGCCGGAGAAACTTGTCTGGGTCGACGGGTCTGAGGAAGAGAGAGAACGGCTCACCGCCGAAGCTATCGCCTCAGGAGAGGTTGAACCCCTCAACGAAGAGACACTGCCGGGTTGCATCTTTCACCGCACAGCGGAGAACGACGTCGCCCGCACAGAGAACCTGACCTACATCTGCACGACTCTCCCAGAGGACGCAGGACCCACCAACAACTGGATGAGCCCCGAAGAAGGCTATCGCCGCGCCCGGGATTTCTTCGACGGCTCCATGAAGGGCCGGACGATGTATGTCATCCCCTTCTCGATGGGCCCCGTCGGCTCACCATTCAGCAAGATCGGCGTCGAGCTCACCGACAGCATCTACGTCGTCCTCAATATGAGGATTATGACCCACGTCGGCTCGTCGGTGCTGAAGCAGCTCGGCGCAGGCGGACAGTTTACCAGGTGTCTGCACAGCAAGGCCGATCTCGACATCGACCGAAGGCTGATTATGCACTTCCCGGAGGACAACACCATCTGGAGCGTCGGCTCTGGCTACGGTGGAAACGTGCTCCTTGGCAAGAAGTGCCTCGCGCTCAGAATCGCAAGCTACCTCGGCAAGCGCGAAGGGTGGCTCGCGGAACATATGCTCATTATGGGCGTGGAAGACCCGTCGGGACACATCGAATACGTCGCGGCGGCGTTCCCGAGCGCATGCGGCAAGACAAACCTCGCTATGCTCCTTCCGCCCGAGGGCTTGAAGGTTAAAGGCTATAGAATTTGGACCGTCGGCGACGACATCGCATGGATGAGAATCGACACCGACGGCAGGCTTTGGGCCATCAACCCCGAAAAGGGGTTCTTTGGCGTTGCTCCAGGGACCAATATGAAGAGCAACCCCAACATGATGATGACCATCGCCAAGAATACGATCTACACCAACGTCGTCTTGAAAGACGACGGAACAGTCTGGTGGGAAGGTCACGACGACGAGCCGCCCGCAGAAGCTACAGACTGGAAGGGCAACCCCTGGAAGCCGGGAATGGTCGATGCTGACGGCAAGAAGGTCGTCGGGGCGCACGCAAACAGCCGCTTCACCTCGCCGCTTACCCAGTGCCCGTCGCACTCGTTTAGGACCGAGCACCATCACGGCGTGCCGATCTCGGCGATCGTCTTTGGAGGACGCCGAGCGCAGCTTGCTCCGCTCGTTTACGAAGCGTTTGACTGGGAGCACGGCGTATACGTCGGCGCTACAATGGGAAGCGAGATGACCGCTGCGGCGTTCGGCAAGATCGGCCAGGTCAGGCGCGACCCGATGGCGATGCTCCCGTTCTGCGGCTACCACATGGGAGACTACTTCAAGCACTGGATCGACATGGGCAAGAGAATGAGCAACCCGCCCAAGATCTTCCATGTCAACTGGTTCAGGCAGGACGAGGACGGCAACTTCCTGTGGCCGGGGTTCGGCGAGAACCTGCGGGTGATCGAGTGGATTCTCGACCGCTGCCGTGGCGAGGCCGACGCACAGATCAGCCCCATCGGGTATCTGCCGACAACCGACAGCCTCGACCTTACCGGGCTAGATGTCTCGCAGGATGCGCTCGACAAGCTGTTCTCTGTCAACCCAATGGACTGGCGTGAAGAGACAAATCAGACCGCGACGTTCTTCGAAACGTTCGGTGACAGGTTCCCGAAGGAACTCTGGGAGCAGCACGAGTCGCTCAAGCTCAGACTGAAAGCGCCGATCACGATGCTCAAATCGGGCACCGACGTTCGCCCGCTCGCAGCAGAGCTGAACGAGGTCATCGAGCGAGAGAACCCCTACGTCTTTGAGATGTTCTCCGAACTCGGGCGCAGACTCTTCTTCCCCAAGGGGATTCTTTCTCAGAGCGCTGAGGCCAAAGATAAAGCTAAGAAGTTCGATGCGACCATCGGTATCGCCAAGGAAAACGGCAAGCCGATGTTCCTGCAGAGCGTTATGAACTACCTCGGCGGGCTAACGGCAGTTGAGGCGCTCACATACGCCCCTGCGACGGGTCGCGCCGATCTGCGCAAGAAGTGGCGCGAGCAGCTCATCGCCAAGAACCCGTCGCTTGCGGCAAAGAGCTTCTCGATGCCGATCGTTACAAGCGGCGTCACGCATGCCCTGAGCCTCGTAGGCGATATGTTCGTCGAAAAGGGTGATATGATCCTGCTTCCCGACAAGTTCTGGGAGAACTACGAGCTGATCTTTGGTGTAAGGCTTCAGGCGCAGCTCGCTGTCTACCCGTTCTTTGATATGGAGGGCAACTTCAACGCCGAAGGGCTGCGAAGGGTGCTTGCAAGCCGAACCGACAGCGGCAAGACAATCGTCATCCTGAACTTCCCGAACAACCCGACCGGTTACTCGATCAGAAAAGAAGAGGCCGAAAAGGTCTGCTTTGTCTTGAAAGAGGCTGCCGAAAACGGCTGCGACCTGATCGTCGTGGCCGAT
Source organism: Armatimonadota bacterium (assembly GCA_038207085.1). Lineage (GTDB taxonomy): Bacteria > Armatimonadota > UBA5829 > UBA5829 > DTLH01 > JBBRAE01. The sequence continues at coordinate 7,514 of JBBRAE010000025.1, read as the reverse complement.
GACGCCTACTTCGGTCTGTTCTACGATGAGGACGTTCTCGACGAGTCGATGTTCGCCAAGCTCGCTGACCTCCACGAGAGAATTCTCGCGGTAAAGGTTGACGGGCCTACCAAGGAAGAGTATGTCTGGGGTTTTAGAACCGGCATGCTCACCTTCAGCACCAAGGCGGCGATGAGCCAGGACGCGCTCTACAATGCACTTGAGAAGAAGTTCGCGGGCGCGATCCGTGCCGCGATCTCCAACTGCAGCCACCCGGCGCAGTCGATTCTCATCAAGGCGATGAACAGCGACACGTTCGAGTCTGAGACCGCCGAAAAGCGCGCGGTGCTCGAATCAAGAGCAAACAAGGTCAAAGAGATCCTGCGCTCGCCGGAGTACGCTGACCTTTGGGAGCCGTATCCCTTCAACGCAGGCTACTTCATGTGTCTGAAGCTAAAGGGAATCGACGCCGAGACCTACCGCAAGCACCTGCTTGAGCATCACGGCGTGGGAGTCATCGCCGACGGCAAGCGCGACATCCGAGTCGCCTTCTCAGCAGTCGATGCAGAGAGTCTGCCTGAGCTCTACGAAGTGCTCGCAACCGCCGCTCGTGAGCTCAAGAGCGGCCACAAGCCCGAGAGCAACTAGTAGGGTGATGGGGTATTCAGACTAAGCACGCAAAGCCGGGAGGAAATGATAACCTCCCGGCTTTTCTTCTGTCTGGTATAACAGGTGATTGTCCCCGGATGTCAGATTTTGCTTCGTTTCGCGAGCGCTTCGAGGAGTCAAATAACCCCGCGCACTATTCGGCGATCAACTCCGCCGCAACGATTGCCGCCACACCGAGCCCTCCGGGAATCGCCCACCAAACCATACCACATCTGCCGAGTCTCATAGTATGAACTTCTTGTTTACACCCGGTGCCTTGAGGCAAACAGCCGGTTTTTCGGAGCCCGAGTCAGATACTCGGCTACGCTGCTGAAATACATCCAAGCCGCCCGAGGGCTGCGCGGCCATGCACGGCTTCTCAGGAAGAACGACGGGCTGAAGTAGAGCTTCGCCCCTTCTGTCGCAATCGCCCGCGCAAGCTCTTCGTGACTCAGTTTTCGCGTCCGCACGTTGCAGATAAAGCCGTTATAGCGGCTAAAGTCGTCTGCGTTTTCGACCAGGCCGTCTGCAAGCATCTCAGCGCGCGCCTCAGTGCCAGGATAGGGAGTGAGGCACCACATAATCGCGTGGTCGAGCGGCAGGGTCTTCGCTGTCTGAAACGCGCTTCGCACCGCTGCGAGATCGTCCTCAGGGTTGCCGATGATAAACCCTCCCGCGACCGCTATACGATGAGCCCGGAGCGAGCCTACGACCTTGCGGGTGTCGTCGGGCGCGTTCTTCTTTCTCAAAAAGCGCCAATTGCCAGAGTCGACGCTCTCGATTCCCAGGAACACGCCGCTAAAGCCCGCGCGTTTCATCGCAGAGGGGAGCCCCGGCTCGCGGACAAAACCCGCCACATCGGCCTGGGTCACATACTCCATATCGTCAAGCCCCGCCTCGACTATCGCCTCGCAGAGCTTGAGCAGTCTATCGGTGTCGATGTTGATGTTGTCATCGACAAAAAACACCCCGCGTGCGCCAATCGCCCGGGCGTCTTTGATGTCTTCGATCACCCGCTCTATTGGGTATACCCTGTGGCTTGCGCCGTACATCCCCCGAATGCTGCAAAATCGGCACGCTTTGGGGCAGCCACGGGAAGTCTCGACGACGTCAAAGGGCCGCCCGAAGTAGTGAAACTTGCGGGACATGCGAAGCCTGCGGGCGGGAATAGCAATTTGGGCGAGGTCGAGAATGTCTGCCGGTGGGTTGTGGGCCATCGTCCCGTCCACCCAGTGCGAGAGGCCAGTTATCGCACCGGGGTCACCGCCATCACGGATACAAGCGACGAGCCGGTCCATCGTGACCTCTCCTTCGCCGCGCACGAGATAATCGAAGACGCGTGCGCCGTCGTCGGATGCGATGGACTCGTACGCAAGCGTCGCATGGTAGCCACCGAGGACTGTCTTTGCGCCGGGAAGCGCTGACCTGACGATCCCGGCGACGAGCTTTGCGGTGTCGTATTGGAAAGTCATCGCCGAGAGGCCGACAACATCGGGCCGGACACGTTCGAGCGCGTCGCGGACGGCGTCCCCTACCCTGCGGGCGTGCAAGACGAGGTCGAGCACGCTTACCTCAGCCCCGGTAATATTGGCCGCAACCGAAGCGATGCCAAGGTTTGGAAACCTCATCGTCCGGTCAAAGCAGCTTGCCACGTCCGGCATTCCAAGCAGAAGAACCCTCATCGCTTCTCCAATCCCCACATCCCGCCGCCTGCGAGGTCACCCAGTATCCCCCGGGCAAGAGCGGCGCATCTGTCCCTGAAACCCTGATCGACCGACACGGCGCGGGCGGCGAACTCGTCGCAGTAGCGGCACGTTTCGCAGTCCAAAAGCGAACAGTCCTCCCGTACAAAGCGTTCGATGAAGCCGTCAAGCTCACGGTTATCGATGCGAATCGACTCCCGGCCCGAGTCATAGAGCATCCCCTGAAGCTTCGCAAGCTCCTTTAGCGCAAGAAGCCGGGTCGGGCGGACGCTCCGTGGCCTCAGAAACTCCCGCAGCTCCCAGAAGCGACCGCGCCGGGGTTCGCCCTTGCCGTGGGCATCACGGTACCCCCAGCACTGCACGAGGTCGAGCAGATTTCCGTCAAATTGCCGGTCATGGTAGGCCCGCACGCGACGCACAAGCGTCTCTGTCGGCGCGCCGCGTTCGAGAATCTTGAGTGAGCTATACCCAATTGCCTCGTAGTAGTGAACGTCTTCTGGCCTGATCCAGGGGCTTTTGATGTACTGCGCAGGGTCGTCGAGCCGCTTGAGCAGGCAGCGCATCAGGCAGTAGTCGATAAAGAACCCCTGTGAACCCGCCTGCGACGCGTGCGACAGGCCGACGTTGTGGTAGGGGGTCATCGGGCACTCCAGAAGGCACGTGCTGTTTGCGATCAGCTGCAGCTCACACCCCACAGCTTCTCTGATCGCCCGCAGGCGAGGGAAGTTTCGCACCGTGACAAGCGGCTGAATCGCAATGCAGTCGGCCCCGAGGTCCTCGAAGAACTTCGCTTTGCGCGGCGTGTCGACCGATGCGAACACCCCGACTTTGACCATGAAATGCGGGTAGCGGCGCTTGACGAGCTCCAGCATATAGGGGACGGATACCGTGACCGAATCGACCTCGATCTCAGAGAGCCAGTCCAGAAGCCGACGAAGCGACTTCTGGCCCGCGCGGGTGAACTCGCGGTTTCCCATGCAGGCGAAGTTGATCAGGTAGTTGAAAGTCATCCCGGCCCGATGCACGGCACGCACGTGCTCGCGCAGCCGCATCGCCGACACAGGGGCGAGCATATAGCTTGCGCGCCCGCCGCCAGCCGCATCCTTGGGGAGCTTGCCGAAGAGCTCGTGAGCCCCGTAGTCGGCGATGCGGGCGGGCAGGTCGTTGTCAAAGTTGGTGGCGACGCTAAACTTCATCACATATCTCCCTGTCCCAGATCAGGATCATCCGCACCGCGCCTCCCAAGACGCGCACACCGGTAAGCCCAGCGCGCTCGGCCAAGTCCGCAAGCTCGGAGGGTGAATAGGCGCGCAGAAAAGAGCGGGAGCCGTCAATGCGGCTCATCTTCCCAAAAAGCGTCCGCCCGACGATCACAACCCCGACACGGCCCAACCATCCACGAACGAGGTCAGAGATCACGACGCGACGGCGGGCGACCCGACGCATCTCGGAGATCGCACGGACGGCGTCCTCTGGGTCCAAGTGATGCAAAAACGTGCTTGACAAGACCACATCGAAGCTTTGGTCGCAAAACGGCAGGGCGAGCGCGTTGGCCTCGGCAATTTGGATATTGGGATAGTCCCGGCAGCGGGCATGGGCGATTTCGACAACGCCGGAGTGCGAGTCTATGCCGGTGAGAATGATTTTGGCGTGCCTGGCTTGTGCAAAGTCTGAGAGCCAGCGGAGCATATCGGCGCTTCCGCAGCCGACATCGAGAAACGTCGCGCCATCACCAGCAAGTGGGAGCAGGTGGCGCGCAACAGCCCGCCTGCCACCCAACAGACGGTTGGCAAGCTCGAGATCTGAAAGTGAACGGTTGAGCTCTGATCCCGACGCATCCGGCATATCGAGGAGTTCCTCCACGTCCTGCCGGCGGCCGGGGTCTAGCACGTTCTGCCCTCGCGTGAGGGGAGCCTGGGGGTGAAGCAGTGCCTCGCGCGGTTCCAGATCGGTGCGTATCGCCAGTACGGCGGCTCCATCCCAAGCGCGTGACCGATGCGCTGAGCGATCGGCAGAAGCTTGTTGTTGCCGTCGCCGAGCTGCACGATGTTGTCGGACGGGAACCGGCCCCGAGAGATGATCTCCATCGAGCGCTCGGGGGTAATGTGCGGCGAAAAATAAAACGTCGGCTGCAAAAGGTCGGCGTCCGGCGGGATCGCGCCTTCCTCGACCACGCGGGAGAAGAGATCGGTCCCTGGCAAAACGCGCACGCCGAAGCTGATATAGGCGAGGTCGTCAGGTCCAAGCGCGGTTTCCAGGAATTTAACGGTCTCTGCGACGGTCGACTCGTCCTCACCGGGCGCGCCGATCATAAATATCCACAGTTTCAGCGCGTCGAGCTTTCGCATTCGGGCCGCAGCAGCGTAAAGATCATCGACCTGGAAGCCCTTGCCGAGCGACCGGAGCATGCGGTCCGACCCGCTTTCGGCAGTGCATCCTACGGCGGAAAACCCAGCGGCGTTCATCGCCCGCACGAGGTCGTCCGAACAGCGCGACGGGTTCATCTCCACGGTCTGAAGCGGCAATCTCTCAGGCAGGCGGGCTATCGCCTCACAGCAGTCTATGGCGTGGGACTCTGGGGCGTTAAAGACACTGTCGACGAACTCGACCGAGCGAAACCCCAGCCTGCGGGCCCGCGCGACATCAGCCGCGACACTTTCGGGGTCTCGAAGCCTGATGCCTTCACCTTCGATCGCGGGATACGGGCAGTACGCGCAGCGGAACGGGCAGCCGCGCTTGGTCTGCACCGGCATCGCCGCATCGTAGCGCTGGTAGGCCCCGAGGTCAAGCCAGTCGGGAAATGTTGGGTCGGGGAGCGCCGAGAGGTCGTGGATCGACTCCGGAGGCGAGGCGACCACCCATTCGCCGTCGACTGTGGCAATCCCGGAAACGCACATGGGATCGCTGCCGGTTTCGATGGCGCGCAGCAGACCAGGCATGGCGACTTCCCCTTCGCCGACGACCGCGTAATCGGCCCCCACGTAGCGGAGAATCGCGCCCGGCGAGGTGGTTACGGCTGGTCCGCCGACGGCTATTATCTGAGCCCCTGCCCTACGGCACTCGTCGGCCACTGCGGCCACTTCAGGCAGAAGCGATCTTGGGTCGAGATAGTCGCAGTTGTCGATGTTGCGGATCGACAGCCCAACTACCCGTGGCCGAAAATCTCTCACAGCCTGAGCGACCACGGACCGGTGCGAGCCGTCGAACGTAAGGTCGACAAACCTCACCTCGTGCCCGGCCGCTCGGACCGCAGACGCCACAAGACATGCCCCAAGCGGAACCAGCGTGTGAGGCGACCGTTCACGATTTGTGTTGATTATAAGAACCCGCATCAAATGCCCACCGTGCAAGACTAAGTCAAAACGTATTACCCAAGCTGGCAGGCTTCAAAACCAAGAGGGCGCTAAATCAACCCAACAATCAGGTATAGCAACCTGTGCGTACGGCACGCTTCTTGAAAGAGTATAGTTATGGATACCTGCATAGAAAGGAAACACCGGTGAGACGACTCTTAAGCAACGAAAGCATTGTTCTGATAGTAGTCTGTTTGGCTGATATGATCAGCACGCTGATCCTCACAGCCCACGGTGTCGCCACCGAACAGAACCCTCTTATGGCTGTATGCCTGAAGCACAGCGCAGCCTGTTTTGCGGCAGTCAAGGTACTCAGCTTCCTGCCGTTTGTCGTTGTCACCGAGTGGTATGGCCGGAGCAACCCCCATTTCGCCCGGCAAGCCACCCGCGCCGCTATTTTGGTATACGTAGCCGCCTACGTGTTTATCACCGCTGGCGTCAATATGGCCTGATAGAACATGGTCGGGTGCGAGAGAGGTCTCGCGCCCGGTCAAGCCTCCCCGCCGTTTGCCACACGAAGACACGAAAAGGTGTCTGTCCCCTTTAATTTGTCCCCTTTAATTAGGTAGAAGTCAAAGTGGAAGACTGAAGAGAATAACCCCTGATCTTACAAAAGGGCGAGCCCCCTCGTGACTCGCCCTTAACTTATGTACGGTGCTACTGGCCTTGGTTCTGGCCTCTGTTACCGCCGCGGCCGCCTCCACCTGGGCCTCGCATATTGCCAATGCTTGGGTCCATCTGGCGGACAGACTGCATGACCTCCCGCATCGAGTCGCGGTACTGCTGCTGCATCTCTGGAGTCATGCTTCTGCGCGCGTCAAACTGGGCCTTCATAACCGCCGCGCGGGTTGTGGGATCAAGCGACATCTCGCTTACCATCTCCTGCTGAAGGAGTTTGGCCCGCTGCTCGGGCTTCAGCGCGTTCAGCATCCCGATGCGTTCCATCTGCATCGACTGGAACTGCTCGACGACCTTGGGGTCGATCGGCTCCACCTGACCGGGCGCGGAGGCATCGGCCAGTTTCGTGGCCGGAGCTTGGGTCTTGACCGCGCTTATCAGGTAGAACGTCTGCATGCCAAGCGACTCAGGGATGATCTTGGAAGACTCCACTGGCCCGATGACATAGGCTGTCTGCACCTTGGTCTTGGGGTCGTAGACGACGATCGAGCGCTCGCCGATCGCCTTGATCGCCTTGATCCGCGCCTTTATGTCTTCGAGTGTGGGTTTCTTTTCAGGGGTAACTGGCAGGTAAAGCTTCTGCCACGAGAGCTTGCCTCCCGCAGTGACGGTGTCGAAAAACTTTTCGAGCTCCATCGCGGCAAACGACCCGCTCACGGCTCCCTGCACGTCCGACTCACAAAAGATCTGGAGACCAACCTGTTTGGAGATCTCCGCCATAACATCCTTAACCGGCGTCTGTTCGGCCTGCAGAGACACCTTGGGTGACTCCGCAGCACCTGCACCGACTGCCAACGCGACCACAAACGCTGCCAGCACTCTTTGCAGTTTCATAATGGCTGCATCCTTCCTTTCTGACTATCCCGCAGGACGCGGCACTCTGCGCCACGCAGCGGGATCCCTTGCGACTAACATTTATAGACGCAGGCAAGCGGCGAGGGTTACAGGCTTGGGAAACTTTGTTGAATATTGGAGGCATGGATGTTTTGATGCTTCGGCTCTCGGTTTGTTGTCCATCGGAGGTAGGGATGAGCATTGGCTCACCCCCCTCCCCGAACCGTACGTGCGGTTTTCCCGCATACGGCTCTCCACGTAACAGTCGCCACAGGCATTCACAGGCAGTTGCGCGCAAGGATCACAGGCGAACCAATCC
>JBBRAE010000024.1:0-44680 GCA_038207085.1 Armatimonadota bacterium | reverse complement strand
GCGCAGCACCTTTGGTGCTGATGGCGGGCGCGGCGACCCGCCACTACGGGCGTTCGGTGCTGCCCAACAGCTAAGATGCGTTCGCCCTGGTCAATGAATGCAGGGCGGGCAGGGTGTTGACGTGCGTGCGCCGTTCAGGGCTGCATCACGAACTCGACGATTCGGGTTCCGCGGGATTTGGCTTCTTTGATCGATTTTTGCCGGGCCACTTCGTCCAAGTCGCAGGTGTTGCGGCCAAGCGCGCTACTTGCGGGGCAGTGGCGGGTGATTCCCGTCGCGAGGCCCAGCACGCCTGCGATGGATGCGGCGAGTTTTAGGGGCTTTGATATCGGAGCGAAAAGCCCAAGGGCGATGAGCGCTGCGCCGAGCCCTATTCTAGCTGTTCTGTCGGAACCACCGACGTTACATGTAATGTCCATTGAAAAGATTCCTGAAGATATTGCTGATCCGGGGCCGAAACTTTGTCTGTCGGCCCCGGCTAAGTTACTGTGTCACTGAGGCGAGGTCGGTCATCATACTTACCCTTTGTTCCGGGCATAGCCTTAGTGGCCGCATCTCCATGCCCTGGAAGCCCTCTTCGAAGTCGAGATGCTTGTCGATGACCTCAGCCGCCTTGTTAGCCTTTGACACCTGGGTATCCCACTCCTCTGCAACCGGAAGCGGGAACTCCTCGGTGTCAGTTCGGCCTATAAGAATATTCGCCTCCTCGTCGATGACGCGAAGCTCGTTTTTCATATTTAACCCCTCCTTCGTTACAAAGTCCCGAAGGTCTATAAATGAATTACCCGGAGAAGGCGTAGGTCAAAACGATGGCAAGGTAATGTGGAAAAGGGGTGGTGGTAAATCTGAAGAAGAGCTTAAATAAGTGGAGAGAGTGGAGCGTTGGTGAGGGGGATCCGACGCTCCGGGGGCTCTCTCCACATCCATTATATCACAAAACTATCGCAGTGCAGCCTCTCCCTGCTCTTTCGTACGAATTCTTATCGCGCCAGCGACTTCATAGAGGAATATTTTTCCATCTCCGATTTCGCCGGTCGATGCGTTCTTTGCGATAGACTCAACTACCTGGTCGGCCTCATCCTTTGGTACTACTACCTCAAGCTTGACCTTATCAAGCAGGTTCACGGTGTACTCTTGACCACGGTAGTACTGGGTTCGGCCTCTCTGCTTGCCGCAGCCCATCACATGGGTCACTGTCATTCCGGCGACGCCCATGTCATCCAGGGCGGCCTTAACCTCGTCGAGCTTGCTCGGACGAATGATTGCTTCTATTTTGATCATCTGACTTCTCCTTCAATCCCGCGGTGTTTTCCACGGGAGAGCGTAACGCCCTTACAGATTATAGGCTACTTCACCGTGCTGGCTCAGGTCAAGACCCATCTCTTCATCACCCTTTTCTACACGGAGCGGGGAGATGAACCCGACGATCTTCAAGAGGACCGCAGTCACCACAAAGGAGTAAACGAACACTGCAAGTATAGCAATAATCTGCTTGCCAAGCAACGCCCCGCCTCCAAGAAATAGCCCTTGCTCCTTGACCACTGAGTTGATCGCGCTGCTTGCGAAAAGCCCGGTCGCAAGCGCGCCGAACATTCCGCCAATGCCGTGGACGCCGAAGACGTCGAGTGAATCGTCATACTTAAGCTTGTGCTTAAGGAGAATTGCAAAGTAGCAGATGATCCCGACCGCAAAACCGATCGCAATTGAGGCCATCGGGCCGACAAACCCCGAAGCCGGTGTGATTGCGACAAGCCCCGCAACTGCGCCAGAGGCAGCGCCAAGAGCGGTCGGTTTGCCACGGTGGAGCCACTCGATGAACATCCAGGACATCGCTGCAGTCGCCGCTGCAGTGTTTGTTACAACGAATGCATTTGCGGCGAGCCCGTTTGCGCCAAGCGCACTTCCGGCGTTGAAACCGAACCATCCAAACCAAAGCAGCGCCGCGCCAACGACCGTCATCCATGTGCCGTGGGGAATAAACTCTTCCCTGCCGTAGCCCTTCCTCTTGCCGAGCATAAGAGCGCAGCAAAGAGCGGCGACGCCTGAGCAGATGTGTACTACGGTGCCGCCCGCAAAGTCGAGCGCGCCCTTCTTGAAGAGCCAGCCGTCGAGCGACCACACCCAGTGAGCGACCGGGTCATATACGAGCGTCGCCCAAAGGACCATAAAGATGAGATAGCTCTTGAAGCGCATTCTTTCGGCGACCGCGCCGGAGATCAGCGCAGGGGTGATGATCGCGAACATCCCCTGAAACATCATAAATGCAAGGTGAGGAATCGTCGCGGCGTAGGGGCCGGGGGTCTGTCCGACGCCCTTTAGCCCAATCCATGAGAGCCCGCCGATAAAGGCGTTGCCGGGGCTGAATGCCAGGCTGTAACCGTAGAGGATCCACTGCACGCCGATCACGCCGACCATGATAAAGCTTTGAAGTATCGTCGCAAGCGCGTTTTTCTTGCGGACCATTCCTGCGTAGAAGAGCCCGAGCGCGGGGGTCATCAGCATGACCAGCGCCGCCGATGCGAGCACCCACGCGGTGTCTCCCGAGCTTATTTCCGATGCGCCCTGGGCGTGGGCGGCCCCGGACAATGCAAGTGTGCCGAGCGCGGCAACGGCAAGCGCTCTTACTTTCCTGAGTGTAAACCCAAATCTCATTATTTGTCCACCTCCGTACGAGTCCGCAGGAGTAGTAGGGCCTGCGGTTACTCTCATGTTAGACAGCTATTGTTACGGTATGATTTCGTAGCAATTAAAACGCACGACCGAAGCATAGAAACGAATAGTTAATAGCTCGGAAATATTGCCGAAACAATTGGAGACTAGTATGTATAGGTGAAATTAGGCAAGTTATCACTTAACAATTAGTATGAGTCTCGTACGCCGGAGATAGTAGAAGCGCACTATGGACATAGTCATTTCGCAAAACCCAATAGATATTACACTCCCTGAGCGGCTTGCTGCTCGGCTTTCGGCTGCTCGGGAGGAGCTGTTTTCTCAGTACAAACCGGTACCCGGTCTGGAACTGATGAGCAAGCACGCGGACATCATCGACTCAGGGATGGCGCGGGTGTTTCGCGCGGCGGTCGAGACCGTCTCCGATCCGCTGGAGCGGGAACGGGTGCTCTCAAGCCTCGTTGTGGTCGCAACCGGCGGCTACGGCAGGCGCGAGCTTGCCCCGTACTCCGATGTCGATGTGACTATCATTTCCAGCGTGCAGGACGACCCCGCGGTAGACCACGTCGTGCGCGAGGCGTTTCATATATTGATGGATGTGATCCTCGACCGCATCGGGCTCAAGATCGGCTATGCCTACCGGGTGCTCGACGACTATGAGACGCTCGACTTTATCACCAAGACCGCGCTTCTTGACTCGCGCCCGATCGCGGGGAACCCCGAGATCGCCGAAACGTTTACCCGGGACCTGCGAGCTACCCTGAAGGCCGACTATGTCATCCAGCAGGCGCGCAGCCGACCCAAACCTCAGCAGGTAGAGGCGGCGTCGCTTTATGCGGTCGAGCCGAATGTCAAATGTGGGCCAGGAGGGCTCAGGGACATTCAGGTGGCGGGGTGGATCGGACAAGCGCTCTTTGACTGTGGGACCGAAGAGGTCTGGCGGGAGCTTGTGGAGCGGCGGGTGATGACCCCCACGCATGCGCGCGCGCTTTCGGAGTGCCGGGACTTTATCTCCTCGGTGCGAAACGCGCTTCATATTTCAGCCGGGCGCACGCTTGACGTGCTTTCGGTCGAGCGTCAGGTGGAAGTAGCAGAGTTTCTTGGACTCGGGGACGAGTTTGTGCTGATGGACCGGTTCTACCTGAACGCCGAGAAAATTAGATGGATATGTAACTCGCTGATCGATGTCCTGAGCAGCCGCAGGCTGCCGTTGGATCGAATATTTTACCTCACAAACGGCATGCTCGCGCTTGGCGACAAACCGGTCGCGCTCACCCGTCCCGGTGTGATCATGCGAGCGTTTCGGCACGCTCAGGAGTGCGCGGTGGGTTTCAGCCCGCAGCTTGAGGAACAGATTCGCGCCGTTATAGAGTCGGACTCTATCGATATCGCCGACAAGCAGAGTTACGCGGAACTTCGCTCCGTGCTCGAAGGGGAGAACGTCTACGCGACACTTGCGCATATGGCGAGCCTTGGGGGGGTGCAGCAGGTTATCCCCGAGTTTGGCGTGCTCCTTCATAGGGTGCCGGACGAGCGGGTCCACGAGTTTACGATAGGGGAGCACTCGCTTCTCGTGCTGCGCCGTCTTGAGGAGATGCGCCTTGAGCGAGACACGCTCTATTCGGGCATCTGGGGGTCGATCAAGGACCCCGCCGCGCTCTACTTTGCCGCGATTATGCACGACATCGGCAAGGACGGAAAAGGCAACCACCAGGAGTCGGGCGCGATCATCGCCGAGGAGATTGCGCGTCGCGTCGGCTTCCCTGAGTCGTCGGTTGGAATGATCAAGTTCCTGGTCGCAAACCATCAGCTTATGAGCGAGACGGCGCGCCGCTGCGACGTGACCGCAAACGCGACCGTCTGCGACTTCACGGGCAAGATAAGAGATGTCCACCAGCTTAGGATGCTCTTCCTGCTATCGGTCGCCGATGCGGTGTCGGTCGGTCAGGTCTCGTGGGGAGAGATGCAGCGCCGATTCCTTGAGGAGCTATATTTTGTCGCCGAGGCCAACATCATGGGCCCGCGCACACAGGACGAAAACGAGCGCGCCGAGCGCTACCGCAGGAGGCTCCACCGCGAGCTCACGCTTGCGAACCTGCCCGAGGAGATCGTCCACGAGCACTGCAACGTGATGCCGCCGGCATATCTCTTGAACATCCGGCCTGTGCGCATGGCAAAGCACATCGAAGGGGTTATCGCCGTCCGCAAGGGCAAGACCGTCGTGCGGATGGATGAGGACCTGATGGACCGCGTGACCGAGCTCACCGTCTGCGCGCCCGACCGGGGCCCGGGGCTTATGAGCAAGATCACGGGCGTCTTGTTCGCCCTTGACGTGACGGTCCACGCGGCGTCGGTCTTCACGCGCAAGACAGAAGAGGACAGCATCGCGATCGACACGCTTTCGATCGATTACCTGCGCGACCGGCTTCCTTATATGAAGCGCAAAGAGGTCGAGCGCGAGCTTCTTCGGGTGCTAAAGGGCGATGTCACGGTAGAGGAGCTTTTGCAGGCGCGCGGCAAAGAGATCAGCGCGGTTCCTGTAAAGAGCGTGCAGCTTCTGGGCCGCCACTCCGAGACGCACTCCATCGTTGAAGTGCGCGCCGACGACGTGGACGGCTTGCTCTACTACGTCACCCGCGCGATGGCGAAGCTCAACTGGAACATCCTATCGGCCCGAATCGCCACGCTCGGCCATCAGGCGATAGACACCTTCGCCGTCTCCGACCGAAACGGCAACAGGCTGCCGACCGCGGCCGCGTCGATCCTCAAGCAGGAGTTTAATGGGAAAGAGAGCCATTAGCCATAGTAAGTTCGTCCGGGGAATCTGTCCCCCGACGCTGTTTCAGGGGAATCATTCCCCCTGCTCGCTTATTGGGCATGGTCGATCATTTGGTTGGCGGATAGAATCCGCGGAACGGGGTCGGGGGACGGATTCCCCCGACCAACAGACGACCAACAGATCCACAGTAGTTATCCTCTATTCCTTTGGCGACAGGTCGTCTATCACCAGGCGAAGTTTCTCCGTCACTTCGGTTGTGACCGGGGCAAGGTCTGGGTTGATGATCTGGTCGGTCAGGTTTTCGGGGTTCATCGCGGCTATGACCGTTTCGCCGTCGTCATCTTCGTAGACTACCACGTTGCAGGGGAGAAGCACGCCGATGTCGGGCTCGGCTTTGATCGCCTCGTGGGCGAGCGTGGGGTTGCATGCGCCGAGGATGATGTAGGGGCGCGTGTCGATGTCGAGCTTCTCTTTCATTGTTTTCTTTACGTCGATTTCAGTGAGCACTCCGAAGCCCTGGCTCTTTAGCGCCTCCCGCGTGCGGGATACGGCCTCATCGTAGGGCATGTTGGTCTTGGTTCGAATAGCATAGCCTGCCGGTCCGATCACTTCCATTGGTATCCTCCATCGAATAATCGCATCTGTTGATTGTTACCCAACGTGAGGTATAAGCGAAAACGGGTGTGGGTAAAGCTTGCGTCGAGGGTGGGCGGCGAGCGTCCTGCTGTGGCTTGCCGGCACTTGACGCAGCTGGGCGTCCGCAGCTCACCCGGCCAAGAGTGGGAGGCAGGGGGCGAACATCCGCCATCGTCCCCTGCCTCGGATTCTCGCTCAAAACGTCCGCCTGCAAGGTCTGCGAAAAACGGGTATAATATAATATTGAGCAATAAAGACCTTCAGGGGGTACCAATGGGCAAGAATTTGACCCGCAAAATACTGGAAGAGCATCTGATAATAGGCGAGATGATCGCAGGCAAGGAAATCGCGATCAGGATCGACCAGACGCTCACTCAGGACGCCACAGGCACGATGTCGTATCTGCAGTTTGAGGCGATGGGCGTCCCAAGAGTCAAGACCAAGCTCTCCGTGAGCTATGTCGACCACAATACGCTTCAAACAGGGTTCGAAAACGCGGATGATCATACGTTTTTGCAGTCAGTCGCGGCCAAGTACGGCATCTATTTCAGCAGGCCCGGAAACGGGATCTGTCACCAGGTCCACCGCGAGCGCTTCGCAGTGCCGGGGCAGACGCTTCTCGGGTCCGACTCCCACACCCCGACCGCGGGTGGGCTCGGGATGATCGCGATCGGCGCGGGCGGGCTTGATGTCGCCGCGGCGATGGCGGGGCAGCCCTACTACACCAGGATGCCCAAAGTCGTTCTGATCAAGCTTACCGGGAAACTTCAGCCATGGGTCGGCGGCAAGGACGTGATACTCGAAGTTTTGCGGCTCCTCACCGTCAAAGGCGGGGTCGGAAAGATTATGGAGTACGGCGGCCCAGGCGTCGACGGCCTCTCGGTCGACGAGCGCTTTACGATCACCAACATGGGCGCGGAACTCGGCGCGACGACCTCGATCTTCCCAAGCGACGAACGCACTCGGGAGTTCATGGAAGCTCAGGGGCGAGGCGACCAGTGGGTGCCGTTCGCGGCTGACCCCGATGCGGAGTACGACGAAGTGGTCGAGATCAATCTCGATGAGCTTGAGCCCTTGATCGCTCAGCCGCACAGCCCGGATAACGTCGTCAAAGTGAGAGACATCGAAGGGATCAAGGTCGATCAGGTCGCGATAGGAAGCTGCACAAACTCAAGCTTCAGGGAGCTGATGACCGTTGCGGCGGTGCTGAAGGGCAAGACCGTGCATCCTGAGACGAGCCTTTTGATCAGCCCAGGCTCGCGGCAGGTCTACACCATGATCGCCAGAGAAGGGGCGCTTGCCGACCTGATCGCTTCAGGCGTTCGGATGCTTGAATCGGCCTGCGGGCCGTGTATCGGGATGGGGCATGCCCCTCGGTGGGGAGGCGTCTCCGTTCGCACATTTAACCGCAACTTCCCGGGCAGAAGCGGCACACCAAACGCCAACGTCTACCTCTGCGGCCCCGAGGTCGCGGCTGCGGCGGCGATATTTGGCGTGCTGACCGACCCGCGCAAGCTCGGCGAGCCGATCGAGATCAAGAACCCCGAGAAGTTCCTCGTGGACGACACGATGATCATCCCGCCAAACGGCGGTGCGGACGTTGAGATCTATCGCGGCCCGAACATCAAGCCGCTGCCGATGAACGCTCCGATGGCCGATACGATCACCGGCAAGGTGCTGCTCGTCGTCGGGGACAACATCTCGACCGACCACATCATGCCTGCGGGCGCGAAAGTGCTGCCGCTTCGCTCCAACATCCCGGCGATCTCCGAGTTTGTCTTTGCAGGGGTGGACCCGACATTCCCGGCGCGCGCAAGAGAGGCGGGGCAGAGCATCGTCATCGGCGGAGAGAACTACGGGCAGGGGTCTTCAAGAGAGCACGCGGCGCTTGCGCCGATGTATCTTGGCGTCAAAGCAGTAATCGTCAAGAGCTTCGCCCGAATTCACAGGGAGAACCTGATCAACTTCGGTATCCTGCCGCTCACGTTCGCGAACCCTGAGGATTATGACAAGATCAAGCAGGAAGACGAGCTTGAGATCCCGAACGCCCGCAAAGCGATCGAGACAGGCGAGACGTTTGTGACGGTGGTGAACAGGCGAACCGGAGAAGAGATTCAGGCCCGCCATGATCTTACCAAGCGGCAGATCGACAACATGCTCGCAGGTGGAATGCTAAACTATATCCGCCAGCAGAGCGCTAGCTGACCCTAAGTCTGGCAGTCCCCTGCGGTGTTTGCTGTGGGGGACTGTGTTAGCTTTCCTTTGTTGTAGTAGGCCCTTTGATCTGTGTAGCGCACCCTTCGAGAGCCTCAGGGTGAGGGGTTGGCGTGGGTGGATATATGAGTGAGCGACCACCAATCTCTCAACTAAAGATCAATAGAAAACCAATCACGTTGAGGCTCTCGAAACGTGCGCTCCACCCAAAGAATCAGCCCCACCAATCCCCGGGAGCTAATCCCAAACCATAGACATCCGCGAGGTGGCGTTGCGCATATTGTCGGTAGGCTGGTATAATAAATCGCTGGTACGGTGGGCGGTCGTTTGCAGCCGGGAGGCGTGAGGGTACACACTTGTGGCTAGAACCCTGCGGATGGACCGTCTTAGGAGTCTATACGTAAGGAGTTTCTTCTACATTGAGGTGTCTGACGCCGTTTCTTATGCTTGCAGTTGTTGGGCTGATCGCGCTTTCTGCCTACAATACGTGGCAGATCAGAGAGCTTCGGGCGGAACTCGTCGGCGTTAGAGCTCGGGCTGAGAAGCCGGCTGGGCAGGATGGGGCCGAAAAGGAGCTTAACAGGCTCGTTGAGGACGCCAGAAAACAGACAGAGCGCGCCAAAGATCTGGTCGCACGCGGACAGTTCGAGCGGGCCCGGCAGGAGCTGAACAAGAGCCTGCAGAAGCTCGATAAGGCATCGGAGATGTCCAAGGACATAGCCGACAGCGCAGTTCGAGGCGTAAACGGTGCCGTCTCAGACATCAAAAACGCGATCGACGGCATCTCCAAGGGTGAAGGGAAGAGGATGGAAGGTAATGAAACGAATACTCGCAAGTAAAGTCCTTCTGCTTATGGCCATCGGGGTGATCTGCAGCGCAGTCTCCGGGTGCAAGCCTGAGGATATCGTCTCCACGAGCGATGAGGTGGAGGTCGGGCGACAGGCGTCGATCGATGTGGAGAAAAAGTATCCGATCAGCAAAGACGTGAGGCAGAACCAGCTCGTCAGCGGGATCGGTGAGAATATTTTGCGCCATATCACAGTGCGTAAGGGGATCACATACACTTTCAAGGTGATTGATTCCGACGAAGTGAACGCGTTCGCCCTGCCCGGTGGTTGGATATACGTCGAGCGCGGCCTGATCGAGGCTGCCAAGGGCGACACGAACCAGATCGCGGGGGTCATCGCCCACGAGATTGGGCACGTGCAGGCCAGACACTCGGCCGAGCAGATGGGCCGACAGCAGATCTATGGGATCGCTATCGGGACGCTTACCAAAGGGAACGTTCAACAGTATGCCGCGGTGTTCGCGAACCTCAATCTCCTGCACTACAGCAGGGAGGAAGAGTATGAGGCGGACAAGCTGGGCATTGACTATACCTGCCCATCGCAGTACAATCCTCAAGGGTTGATCAATTTCTTCCGCGTGCTCGTCGCAAGCGAAAAACGTGGAGCGACCCCAGCCTTTTTGCAGACTCACCCGCTTACGGAAAACCGAATTCTTCGTGCGGAGGATTATCTGGCCAAGAAAAAGGCGGCGGGGCAATGCAAGTAGCAGGGGTGGAATATTGAAGGTTGCGGCCATTGTGCCGGCGTATAACGAGGCTTGCAGACTGAGCGCGGTTCTTGAGGCGATCAACAACGCGGCGCTTGTCGACGAGATCGTCGTCGTCAACGACGGGTCGGTCGATAACACCTCGGAAGTCGCCCGCTCTCACGAGTATGTTCGCCTGGTTGAGCTTGCTGAAAACCTGGGCAAGGGCGGGGCTATGTACGCCGGAGCTTCAAACACCGACGCCGAAGTGATTTTGTTCCTCGACGCCGACCTGATCGGGATCACGGGAGATCAGATAGACTCGATCGTCCGCCCCGTGGTCGATTGCGAGATGGATGTCTGCATCGGCCTTTTTGCTGGTGGCAGAAAAGTGACCGACCTCGCGCAGGTCGTAGCCCCTTATATCTCAGGCCAGCGTGCACTGACTCGCAGCGTTTTCCTCGATATCCCCGAAATCGACACGGTGCGTTCCGGCGTGGAAGTGGCGATGAGCAAGTATTTCCGAGCAAACGGGCTCAAGATGGGCACCGTCACCATCCACGGTTGCACGCACGTTATGAAGGAAGAGAAGCTCGGCTACTGGCCTGGAACCGTCGCACGCATAAAGATGTACTACGACATCGTCCGCATCATCGTCCTCGGCCACCGAGTCTCCCGCTCCCGTCGCGTCTTTCGCGGGCTGAAGAAGCTTGTTCGAGGGAAGAATCCGCAGAGACCATGATAGTAGCTAGTAGCTAGCCCGCTTTATTCGTGAAGCGAATAAAGCTTTCGCTAACAGAGCATTATTCACGCTACTGGTGAATAATGCGGGCTAGTGGCTAGCCGCTAGGGGGAGAGTTGTGGTGAGTGTTAGGCATTACGGGGATCTGGTGGTTTGGCAGAAGTCTATGGATTTAGCTGAGCTTTGCTATGAGATCACGCGTAGCTTTCCTAAAGACGAACTATTTGGGATGGTTTCGCAGATTCGGAGGTGCGCTTGTTCGGTGCCTGCGAATATCGCGGAAGGACACTCTCGCGGATACAAGAAGGAGTTTTTACACTTCCTCAGCATTTCCAAAGGATCGCTCGGCGAGTTTGAGACTCATCTTCTCTTGGCCGAGCGAGTCGGTCTTATGAACAAAGACCAACTCACAAAGCCGCAGGCGCTCTCCACCGAGGTAGGCAAAATGCTCAACGGGTTGATGACGTCGGTCCAAGCCTCTCTAGCTAGCGACTAGCCACTTTCCTCACGCCGCTTGTCTGTAGCCGGTTTCTTCGGCGAGAACTTCAAGGAACGCATCCACTACTTTTGGATCGAACTGGCTGCCGCTTTTTGATGCGAGCTCCATTTGGGCCTCGCCTGGGGTCAGGTACTTGCGGTGGGGGCGGGAGATCAGCATCGACTGGTAGGCGTCGGCTACGGCGATTATCCTTGCGGCGAGCGGAATCTGGTCGGCTGCGATGTGGGACGGGTAGCCGGTGCCGTTGTAGTGCTCGTGGTGATGCAGGATCGCCGGAAGCACGCTGGACAGGTGCGGGGCCTTTTGGATGATCGCGTGCCCGAGCATGGGGTGGGTAGCGACCTCCGCCATCTCTTCGGTTGAAAGCGCTGCGGACTTGCTGAGGACCGCGTCGGGTACGGCGATCTGGCCGACATCCCGAAGCAGCGCCGCGAGTTGGATCCCTGCGCGCTCGGCCTCTGAGAGCCCCATCTTTTTTCCGATCGCCATAGCGTGCCTTGCCACCTGGTGCGAGTGGCCGGCGGAGAGCTTGAGCTTGGCGTCAATGGCTTCGGCGAGTGCCTCGATTGTGGCCATGTCGTCAGTGTGCAGGAGCACGTAGAGCTTTTGCGGGTCCGGTTTGGGCATCGCGGGGCAGTCGGCGCTGTAGGTCTCGGTCCTGTTACGGCCCTTTGCCTTCGCCTGGTAGAGCGCGATGTCGGCGGTGCTGATAAGGCCTGTGCGGTCTGAGGCGTGCGTCGGGAACTCCGACGCGCCGATGCTTACGGTGAGCGAGAGCTTTTGGTGCTCCGGATCGGCGAAATGACACTCTTCGACAGACTTTCGAATACGCTCGGCGGTTTGTGAGGCTTCGCGCATGCCTGTTTCAGGGAGAATTACAGCGAACTCCTCGCCGCCGTAGCGCACGGGGATGTCGGTGTCGCGGATACTCTGCATCAGCACCTGCGCGAGCCCGTGGAGCGCTGCGTCGCCGGTTGGGTGGCCGTGGTCGTCGTTAAAGGTCTTGAAGTAGTCGATGTCTATCATCAGGAGCGCGACTTTGCCTCCGTAGCGGGCCGCGCGATTGACTTCGTCCTGGAGCCGCTCCTGGAAATACCGGTGGTTATAGAGGCCGGTCAGCACGTCGGTGTTGGCGCGCTCAATTAGCTGCTCCTGGTTGCCGTGGAGCACCTCGACCATGTAGTTGAACGCCTGTGTGAGCTCGCCGATCTCGCCCCGGGGTGAGCCCGGAGCCTTGCAGGTGAGATTGCCTGCGGCGACGGACCTCGCGCAGTCGGTGAGTGGGCGAATCGCGTTTGTGATGCTCCGTGCAAAGGTGAGTGAGAGTATTATACCGGCGATAAAGCCGAGAGAGACTATCAAAAGAGTCTTTGCGGTGGCTGAGATAATCTCGTCGTGCATCCCGGATGTGTCCCAGGCTGCGGTGAAGATGCCGTCGCGGGTTTTCGAGATCGCTACGGGATGGGTAGATGAATAAATGCGTCCGGGGTCTATGCCGTTTGCCGACTCGATGTGGCTCTTGGCGATCCGAGATGGTGAGCTTAAGATTTCGACGGGCGTGCGCGAGCTTGAGAAAAGCGCTTGGCCGTTTTGATCGGTGACCAGGACGTATTTCAGACCTGACTCTGAGTTTTTGATCAGACGGTCTACATCGGCTGTCACTTCGCCGCGTGCGGCGGAAGGCGCGCCGACGGAGAGCGCCCGGGTGACGAGGTCGAACCCGCGCTCGGTGTGCTCGACTATTGCGCGGTTTTGCGACTGAATCGCGAATCCGCCTATGCCAAAGAGCACTACAAACAGTATTCCTATCATTAACAGGCTAAGTCTAGCCTCAAGTGAAGTCCGGGCCTTTGTCATCAATTCCTCCGGTCATGAGCTATTCATTATTGGATTATCGGCAGGGCAGGGGCAAAGCCTGAGGGCAGGTGAGCTCGAAACATGCAGGACGAGTGAGATCGTTTGGCGTAGGGGACATGGTGGTGGGTCACGGATCTGCAAAATAGGGGGTCCGGGATTGCAAATCCCGAACCATCGTCGCGAACTTCGGTGGAGGATGTTACATAGTGCCAACTGGTGATGTTGCGGCCCTGGCGCGGGCCATAAACGGGATTGTCGCGCCTGCGATTATGATCAGCGCGAGCGCACTTATGATACTTGCGCTCCATGCGAAATACTCGCACCTGACCGACCGGCTCCGCGCGCTCAATGAAGAGAAACGCGGGCTGTCGCTTTCGGTCGATGAGTTCGACGCTCTGCGGCTTGGGGCGGTCAGCTGCCAGATCGGGATGATACTCGAGCGCACTAGGCTCGTTAGAAACTCGATTATGAGCCTGTATGTGGCGATTGCGCTCTTTGTTCTGTCGTCTATAGTAATTGGCGCGGGCCTTACGTTTGGGATAGGGGTGCCGGTCGTCCCTGCGCTTTTGGTGTTTTTGGCGGGTATGACATCGGTGCTTGCGGGGACGGTCTATGCGATTCGGGACATCGGGAGTGCCTTTAAAGTGGCACAGGTCGAGGTCTGTGGCATAGGCGAGACCGATAGCGGCGGCAAAGATGAAGACGAAGACGGGTTGTCTTCGCAGGACTGAGTCAGGATCGAGAGGAATGTGTGTTATGAGAAAGAGTCTTTGGGTTATGTTTGTGCTTGCTGCGGCGTGCTCTGCTTATGCGGTGGATGATATCAAGCTCGATCTTGCGCTCAAGGGAAGCAGTTTTGAGGTCGGGGAGGCCGTTGGCTTCGACTTGACCTTTACCAATACGACCGAACGCGATGCAGTGATCTATGTCGACAACCGCGCCGCGGGGATGCCGCTTGACTGTCGGCTCGAAGTGCTGGACGAGTCCGGCAAGCCGGTTTCGGCGTACTTCGGGGCCTCTTCGAAGACCGGAACTCCAGTTTCTATTGCCGCAGGCAAGACGGCGGTGATAAGCGACGTTGCGAACCGCTGGGCGGTAGTAGCCTCGCCGGGGAAGTATTCGGCGCGCGCGGTCTGGTCACCCAGAGTATCCCCGTGGCCGCCGTACACGCTTCTTCCTCCGACTGATGACGCGGCCAAGGTGGAGAGCCCGAGCGTCGCCTTTACAGTGGTCGGGGCGACTCAGGAAGGGCTCGACCGCAGGCTCTCTGACGCCAGAGACAAGCTGAAAGCTGCAAAGACCAGGGATGAAAAGGCCGCGGCGGTGTGTTCGCTCGGCCTGACCCTTGATCCCAGAGCCGTGCCGGAGCTTGTGAAGGTGTCGCGGCAGCCCGAGATAGCCGCAGAGGTCGAGGCCGCGTTCGCCAGGTTTGCCAAGATCGAGTCGGCTTCGGAGCTCGGCGCGAGCATGGCCGACGCGCTTGTCTCGGACCTTGAGAAAAACGGACCGAGCGAGACGTTCGCACTCTTGCTTGCGCGGTTCAATCCGCCAGCGGGCAAGATCGTCCCGGCGCTTGTGGTATGGGTGAAGGACGGCAAGGAAAGGCAGCGCGCTGACGCACTTCTGTCGCTAAGCGTGCTCGACAAAGCCGCATTGAAGCCCGAGCTAAAGCCTGTGGCGCTCTCTTCGCTTGAGGACAACGCGCCGCTTGTTCGCAGGTGCGCGCTCCTGGTGCTCGGAAGCGCACAGTTTGATGGGACGATAAACGCAGTTATCCGGCGCGCCAAGGTGGACAAAGAGCCGCTTGTTCGCAGCCAGGCGGCGCTCACCCTGGCCCGTTTCAGTGATGAACACGTCATTGATACGCTCACAGATATGCTGAAAGACTCGAGTGAAGAGGTCGTGAAAAGTGCGGTCAGCGCGCTTGCCTATACGGGGGGGCCGAAGGCGCGGGCTCTGCTGGTGCAGTTCGCCGAGTCAAGGTCCGGTTACCTGAAAGAGATCGCGATAAGTGCGATTCGGCAGATGAAGTAAGAATATTCAGGTCTATGTTTTCCAGGTGATGAATATCTCGGAGTGGGTGTCTTGCCGGTGGCGACCCTCTATGCTGGCTTTTGTGTTTCTGATCCGGCAGAGAAGAGTGTTCATGCCGGTCGCTTGGTGAATATATTCGACGATGTCGGTGCCCCAATCCGTTATGACTACCGATCCGTTCGGGTCAATCGGGTTGCCATGATATTGTGGCGGCAGAATATAGGTGAGAGATCCGTCTTCTTCTCTGGCGCGAGTCGTGCTAAGTGTCCTGCCGTCGATCGGTATGGTGAAGATGTGGGCCCCTCCGGGCCTAAGAGTGCGAATAACGTCTTGGAAAGCCTTTTGGGGGTGATAAATGTGCTCAAAGACGTCTTGGGTGATCACAATATCGAAGCTATCGTCCTCAAACGTCATGTTCTCAAGGTTCTCGCATCTGAAGCCGTCTCTAAACGACCCAGCGGGGGCATCGGGCCAGAAATGCGTGGGGATGTAATCGACACAGTCCCGAGCAAACCTCGGCAGCGTTGCGCCACCAGGCGAAGATTCGTGTATCTTGCTGCTCTCCCAATCAGGAAAGAAGTGATCCATCAATGATATGAGCGCTCGCTGTCGGCCGATGCTGCCGCAAAGGGTGCAGACCAGCTTCTCATTCCTGAGCTTGCGCGCAAACGGTCTGGTGCCGCCACATACACAGCAACTGCGCAGGCACACGTTTCCCTTGCTCTCGATAATGCGCGATGCGGTATGTAGAAACGGAAACGGCTGTTGTGAAATAGGCACTGATGTCACTTTTTCTACCGGACACAAACCAAAAGTGGAAAACGCAGAGGGTCGAGTATTCCATACTCCCTGCGCTTTCCACTTTACCACTTTACTTATTGCTTGTCTATCTCGGTCAGGCGCTCTTTCTGATTTTGGAGAAAAGCGCTCCTGCTCCCAGCGCGAGCATCGCCATCGAGGCGGGCTCGGGGACCAGGTCGAGCGGGGCCTCACTTCGGGGGGTGGCGCCGTTTGAACTGCCGCCTCCAACCATCGCAAGACCGCCTACGAGCGCCGCAATCGGAATCGCGACCGGGAATGACTTCGATCTGCCGATAGTTGCCGGTGCTGCGGCTACAGGGGTCGTTGCGACTGACTGAGCCACAGGGTCAGCCACAGCCGCTGCAAGAGATGAAGTGTCCCCAAGAACCTTGGTCACAACCCAGTCGGTCGATGCTGAGACCGAGCCGGTCTTGACCTCTTTGGGGCTGATTCCCGCGACCGGCATCGCGCTTGTCAGTGGGTTGCCCGTTGCAAGCACGAGCATTGGGCGACCGTCGGCTGACAGGAAGACAGGAGTCCCTTTTCCAAGGACCATTTTGCAGGAGACGACTCCCGTCTTGTCGCTGATCGAGTAGACAGTGCATTCCACGTCCTGGGTGAGCATTCCCACCGCGAGGTTCTCCGTGAAATACTCAGCTACAGCGCTGCGTGATGTGTGGAAGTGCTTGGCGTACCTTGCGGCGACGACAGCATCGTTAGCCACTTGCTGGCTGAGCTGCTCGACGCTGCCGACTGGAGCGTTCAGAAACGATCTGCCAAGTGTGTCCGCGGCCATAATTGCTGATGATGCCACTGTGAGTAAGACTGCCGATAATATAAGTGCCTTTCTCAATGAAATCGCTACCTTTCGTTACCCTGCTTTATTCGTGAAGCGAATAAAGCTTTCGCTAACAGAGCATTATTCACGCTACTCGTGAATAATGCGGGTTAGAGTATTTTGTATTACCTTGCATTAATCGATCCTTCGTTTCCGTACCTGTTAACACTTACTGGTTCATCTGGAAGTCTATAATGCAAGAATGGTGCCAATCCAGGTATTATTACTGAAAATATCGCTTCAGAGCTCTGGCATGACGCGTGGGACTGGCCCATCTATGGATTTTCGGCAGATAGCTTTACTGTCAGCCACTGAGTATTCGAGCCGAAAATCAATAGGCACTTTGTGTTTGTCAAAAGAGGTATAATTAATATCGGAGAAGACGATAGTGCGATGATAGATGATTATAAATACAGCATTGGTAGAAACGTAGTTTACAGGCACTCCAACCCCGGCAGGTCCACGCGGGAATACGGTCAGTATGGCCCCGAGCGCACGCTTGGCACTGTGCGGTCGGTTGACGCGGGAGGCGCGGACGACCACGTCTGGGTATATACGGTCGAGAACTTGCGAACGGGCGAAGTTGTGAGGGTGCCGGAGCCCGATATTCTCTACGCAAGCTATGCGCCGAAGAGGACGGGCAGCGTGCGTCCGCAGGTCGATGTGGAGCGTCTGGCAGAAGAGCTCAGCCGGTCCGTAGACGAGTCGCCTCTGGCGCGGTTTCTTCGGATGCACATCGAGGAGTCGCGGGTGCGTGAGGAGTCGGATGCGGCGGCGCAGCGTGAGGGGCGCGACCTGCCTGTCTCTCAGGGCGACTACATCAGGATCCGCGGCGAGCTTCGCCCCGAGATCGAGTCCTGCCACAATCACTACGCCAAGGTGATCGATGTGGCCGAGCCCGATATCGACGCGATCGAGTCACCAGGTGGGCGCTACGCGGTGCGCAAGATGTACACGGCGCAGGTGGACGACGGTCGGACGACGGCTATCTACGACCCGGAGATCAAGCTCTACTATACAGCCGAAGGACGGCGGGTGATCCTGAACTGGCGGGCGGCCAAGTTCCTTGCGGAGTCGTTCGGGGACGATCCTCCCTACAGCGTGGAATACAGCTACCTGGAAGATCACGTCTACTCCCGCGAGGAGCTTGAGGCGATGTCCAATGAGGAGTTGATCGATCTCTTTGCGGCGATGCTCTACGTCAAGGGACGTATGGGGTTGCGCGATCTTGAAAACCGGGACCCGGACATCGAGGCCGCGCCAAAGGAGTATTTGGTAGACGGGATTTTGGCGATCTCAAGGTTTGACATGACCCGAAACCGAAACCTGACCCCAGACGAGATCGACAGCAAAAGGCGCGACATCTATCGCCTGCGGAGGATTCTGCGGGGAAGATAGAGGCTATGAGCCGGTTGGGATAGTTCTCCTTCGGCTCAATCTAGTGGGTCAATTGCCATGCATTACGCCATTCTGGATTCGGAAATCCCGTCTTAGCTTTGAGGTGGCGATTCGGAAATCGCCACTAAACAATGGCTGATTTCATGCCAAGTGACCCACTAGTCGAAATCTGAGGTGATTATCCGCCTCGGTCGAAGTAGGCGTGGTCGTCGTTTTCCTCGGTGGTGTCGTTGGTGCCAATGGTGCAGGCCGGCCAACTCGACATCGCGCCTACGGAGTAGATGCCGCTTCCCGGACACAGAGGAAGCTGGCCTGAGGCGCCTTTGATGTAGGTGTTGACCAGCTCTTCTTTGGTTGGCTCGTCTATGCCGTTTTTGCGGTTGTCCATGGCCCACTGCTCCTTGGCGCTAGCGATCATGCGCAGATTTCCCTGACACGACCTGGCGCGGGAAGTGTCCCGAGTTCGCAGGAAGTTCGGTATAGCGATCCCAAGCAGCATCGCGATGATGAGCACGACCACCATGATCTCTATAAGAGTAAATCCGTATCTGCTTCTTGCCATTTTGCTAAAATACCTGCCTCGGACAAATAGATTGCGCCGAACATCGGCTGGATTTCCAAATAATTTGTTCCACGGGAAACGCGTGGATTTGAGTAATAATTTTGACTGATAGGTCAGAGTCCTGGTGGGTCAATTGCCATGCATTACGCCATTCGGGATTCAGAAATCCCATCTTAGCTTTGATGTGGCGATTCGGAAATCGCCACCCAACAACGTCGTTACAATACTAGTTATACTGCAGGTATTGGAGGCGAACGGACTGGTAGGTTGTTGTGTCCCAGCCGGATGCGATTGTTTCGGCGGACTTGCCGGAAAGAGTCGCAAGGCGAATGGAGTCGTCACCGGCGAGCAGGTCGAAGAAGAACCTGTCGCCTGGGGCGGAGGCGGTGAACTCAAACTCCCTGGGCCACAGTCCGTGGATTACCTCGATTATTTTTAGGCCTGTGAGCACCGGAGCGTACGTCTCGCGGTCGGTCACAAGTATTTGAACCCCGCCGCATGTCGCGCCACAGTGCTTGGAGGTGGTCGGGGTGAAGCGCGCAGGCTCGAAGCTGACGTCTGGGAGCCCGCCTGAACGCAGAGTATCGGCGAGGCTGACAGGGTCGATCCACGGCGCGCCCAAGGTGCCGAACGGATCGCTCGTTCCTCGCCCTTCGGAGACGTTTGTGCCCTCAAGCAGGCACGTGCCGGGGTAGAGGAGCGCGGTGTTGGGGCTTGGGATGTTCGGCGAAGGCGCAACCCATTTGAGCGCGGTCCGGTCCCAACACATCGAGCGCATCCAGCCGTCGAGCGGGATCACCCGCAGGTCGGCGGCGATGCCAAACTCGGCGTTAAAGAGCAGGGCAAGCTCCCCTATGGTCATCCCGGTGCGGATGGGGATCGGATACATCCCGACAAAAGAGGCGAACTCAGGGCGGAGCAGAGGGCCTTCGATCTTGACCCCGCCGATCGGGTTTGGCCGGTCAAGGACGATAAACGGCAGACTGTGCTCGGCTGCGGCCTCCATCGCAAGGGCCATTGTGTACAAAAACATGTAGAAGCGCGCGCCGGTGTCCTGGATGTCAAAGACCAGGACGTCAAGCCCGCGAAGCATTTCGGCGGTCGGCTTTTTGGTGGGGCCGTAGAGGCTGTGGATCGGGAGCCGGCTGCGGGGGTCTGAGGCGCTTGGGACGTCCGCTCCCGCCGCGATATCGGCGAGGAACCCGTGCTCGGGGGCGAAGACGGATTTGACGCGCAACTCGGCGGCAAGGAAAGCGTCGAGGCACGGGGTGAGCGTACGAGTGCGGGCGCTTTGGTTGGTGATTAGACCGATATTTGCGCCGACAAGCTCTTTTGGGTGGTCCTCAAGCAGGACATCAAGACCGGTGCGTACGATTGGCAGACTCCTAACGGCGGCATTTGTGGTGACTCCCGAGGGTTAACTGTTCTTGCAGGAGTCATGGTCCATGTCGATGTATTTGTCGAAGCCGAGGATTTCAAAGGTTCGGGCTACAAACTGGCTGCATCCTTTTACAGTCATAGACCCCTCACGGGCCCTTAGGTGCCTGTAGGTCTGCAGGATGACTTTGAGGCCTTCACTGTCAAGGAATGACACTTGCTGAAAGTCGAGCGTAAGGTGCCGGGCTCCACGGTCGATTACCTCCGACAGACTCTTGTTGAGAGCCGGCGCGGTCGCGAAGTCTATTTCCCCACGGATGTGGATGATAGGTTCTTCGCCTTCCCAATTGACTGACACCTCAAACGGCGTGACTTCCAATGTTTGATACCCCCACCAACTCTATTGCTGCAGTAGCCCGATTCTTCTGTTTTCGCTACTCTTGCCTCGAAGCATGTGCACGCGTCATAAATGCTTGGGCAATAGACAGAATCCTATTCATAAGCTTAGCTTATATAACCCAGAGCGTCAACTGAAAACGTAAGCCATTTCAATTTACATTACCCAGTAGTTACAGTCACAAAACTGTAAAGGTAAGTCCTGCCGATGCGACGCGCGAGTTTGCGCGAGGTGGGGCTGAGGTGTATAATGGCTCTGGCAAGCTGGTGCACGCTTAGCATGATTTTCGTTTCTTTGCCCAAGCTCTTTTGTTGCGTGCAGAGGCTTCGATGAAAGATTCACCCAGGCTCAAGATTCAAATTAATCCAGCACTAGTGGGTATAGTTATGATGGAACAAAGAGGTAGTATTTCGTCCGCGAGGATATCGGTTTGGGCGCGATTGCTCGGGCCGTTTCCCGTAGCGACCTGGTGTTTGATCGCGCTGAACTTATTTGTGTACCTCGGGCTTATGCCTGGCAACCCTCAGTATACCGCAAGCTGGTATGGAGTTGTGCCGCAGAACTTTCACTTCATCAGCATTTTCACCTCGCTGTTTATCCACTTTGAGCTCTCGCACCTGCTCGTAAACACGCTGTTCCTTTGGATATTTGGACGAAAAGTGGAGCTTGCGCTTGGGCCGATCGCCTTTCTGGTGCTTTATCTTTTGAGCGGGTTTGTCGCCTGCCTGCTGCATGTCGCGGTGGTGCGGGTGTTTTTGCACAACGATATCAGCATCCCGCTTGTTGGGGCGTCTGGGGCGATCTCGGGGGTCATCGGGATGTACGCGTTCAGGTTCAGCAGGGAAAAGCTCTACGTGCGGGGCAGGGAAGCTCCGGCCCTTACGCTGCTGCTTGCATGGTTTCTTTTCCAGGTGGCTCTTGGGATGGCGGGTTTCACTCGCCACACGCTTGGAAACTTTGACCTGAGATATGTTGGCTACTGGTCGCATGTCGGCGGGTTTGTCTTTGGGATGACTGGGGCGTGGTTTTTGGTCAGACGTGAGCGCAGGCGAGGGAAACGCGCCGGGCACGCGGAGGGGCTGCGGGAGCGGACGCTTGCTGAGATCGCACTCAAGCTTGAAATCCTTGCGGCGGCTGACCCACTGGACCCGTTCGCTTACAGCGAACTCGGGCGCATTCGGGCGCTGCTTGGGGACCAGGAGGGGTCGGTGGCGAGTTTCCTTGCGGCGGCGGATCTTTGCAGAAAGCTCGGGGCCTACAGCGACGCAGTTGCCGCGCTTCACGAGATGCTCGGGCTCTGGCCCGAGGTCACTCTGAGCTGCGATACCGTGTTCAAGACCGCGTGTTTCTTTGAGATACTTGGGGAGCCGGAGCAGGCAGCGGACAGGTTCGCGTGGCTTGCGGTTGCCGCAGAGGGCCAGCCGGAGGGGCAGATGGCGCTTCTGAAACTAGGTCAGGTAGAGCTGAACAAGCTCTGTCGGCCCGAAAAGGCGATTCCTCCGATCGAGAAACTACTCGCGCAGTGTCCTGAGTCAAAATGGGCCGATACGGCGAGAAAGCTGCTTGCGCGGGCACACAAAATGGTGGACGACGGGCTGGGTGGCGGTCAAAAAGACAGCGCCGGGTAGCGTCGCCCTGCTCTTGCCTCTTACTTTCGGACGATCTCCACTACGCCTGCTGTGCCGTCTACCATGACAGTTGCGCCGGGGCGGATTATGCGCTCCAGACCCGAAAGTCCCGTTACACAGGGGATGCCATAGTGGCGGGCGGCTTTGGCTGCGCCCAAGGTGTCGTCACCGGTCAGCACGAGGCCTCCGGCAAGGCATAGAAGCGGAGTCCAGGCCGGGGCGAACTCCCCGGCGATCAGGATTTCCCCGGGCTGCAGCTTGATCGCTTCGTCGAGCGTTTGGGCAAGCCGCGCCGGGCCGACTGCGCTTCCGTTTGAGGCGGGTTGCCCTGTTATGATGCGCGCGTGGGTTGGGGGCTGCGTCGGCGGTGCTTTTGCGTCCATCGGCAGCCACCTTGGAGCATTGAGCCTGCCCATCAGCCATAGCTCGTGCTTTCGGGCGGCGACAGAGCGGCGCAGAGATGAAATCTCGGACTGCTCCATCTTTGACCGCACCTGGGATATCTCATCCACGGTGAGGTAGAATATGTCGGAGCGCTCACTCAGGACGGCTGAGTCCACGAGCCTCGCGCCAAGCTCATTTGTGTTCACTCGAAGCGAGGTTAGGGCGAGCGCGTGAACCTGCTGCCACACCACCCAGCCGCCTCTCCACAGCCTCGCGCACTCGAGCACTAGGTCGAACCTGCGCCGCACCGACTTTTTCTTCCACGCGCCCCGAACCTCGGATATCAGCTCAAGCGCCTCTTCTTCGGCTTGGGCGGCGGAGGACACGGAGTGCGCCGCGCCGAGGTAGATATCGTTTAGCGGCCCGCGGGCGAGCGCAAAGGCGATGGCGAGCGGCTGCTCGGGGTTCTCGGCCCAGCTCTGCCAGACTGCGGGGTCAAACGCGTCTCGGGCGCTTGCAAAGGAGTATCCCCAGGCTCGGGCGAGATCTTCTGCCACATCTTCTGGCGATGGGGCGAACTCGTAGTCGTCCCGGGACTGCCAGACGTAGGTCGCAAGCCGCTGAAACGCCTGCCCAAACTGTAGGTTTTCGCGCTCGCAGGCGACCAGGAGCCTGCCGGGGAGGCTCGGATCGGCACCGAGCGACTGGAGCAGGTGGCGGAGCCCCGACTTGAACTTCGAGCCCTCGGCGATGATCTCGCTCATCCAGCCCAATGACTCCTCGGCTGCGCGGGCACATGCCGCGATGCGGGCGACCAGGTCGGCGGTCGAGAGAGCGTGTGCGGTGGCGAGGTTGGGCCTGGCTGCGCGCGATATTTGCTGGGCGGCCGAAGCGAACTCGTGATAGTGTTTAATCGCTCTTGTCGCAGCGCGGGCGCTTGCGGCGACGGAGCCGGTCTTGTCCCGCGCGGGAAGGTATGCCCGGGCGTTTGTAAGCTTTATGGAGGTATTCGGGGCCGACTGGATCAGGCTCTGTGCGAACGGGGAAATCGGCTCGTTTGAGACCGATCGCATGACTCGCCCCGTGCTCTCAGCTGGGAAGAACTCGGGTGAGTCGGCGGGCTTTGCGCCAAGGATCAGGAAGCGCTTGCCGTCGTTTGCCCAGTTGATCGATACCCTACCGCCAAGCGCGGACTCGACCCAGAGCGCGGTTTCGGCGAGCTCGACCATCTCTGCGTGGGAAAGCGACGGGGCTGCGACCAGCTCTGCGGGCGCGGGGCCGATTTCTATGCCTTCAGCGCCAAGGAGCGTGAGTGTCTCTTTGTGGGCGGTTGTCGCCCTGCTGAGGCGAAAGTGCTCAAGGTCGACTGTGAACTCGTCGGCGTCGCTTGCCACGGAGTAGACGCCCCACATGGAGCGGATCGCGATCTCGGTTGGGTCTCCAGTCTCTGGGTTGACGCTTGAAGCGACGCCGGAGACGACTGAGTCGACCATGATCTGGACAAATATGGCCATCGCCGGCTCGAAGCTTTCGCCTGTGAGGCTTCGCAGCTCGACGGCGTCTTCGTTCCAAAGCGACGCCCAGACCTGCTTTATCGCCGTAACGAGGTCGCGCGCGCCGCGCACCCCAAGTAGGGTCGAATAGGTCGAGCCTGCCACGCGCTCATCGGTCGCGGAGTGGCGGACGGCGACGGTCGCGTTGTCTCCAAGACGGTCATAGGCGGACTCGATCGCGCGCCATACGTCTTTGGGTATTGCCGCAGAGAGAATCGCGTCCTGGATCGACTCGAAATCGGGTTCGGTGGACTCTCGTGCAAGGGGCCTTGCGCCCGTCGCCCAGAGGTGTGCGTGGTAGGCGTCTGATGAGATGACAAAGCCGTAGGGGACCGCGAAGCCGTGCGTATATAGTCGCCCGGCGTCGAGCGCTTTTTGGCCGACGCTGCGGACGTGTCTGGCGCAATCCAGAGGTATCGTTATCCCAATACTGTTCGTGTTTTGCATTAGAAGAGGGTGTACAACGCAGTGAATCGCCGCAGCCTGCTGGCCTTCGGACATTGGCATTATACTTCGAGCGGGGGAACGTGTCAAACGGAAACGCGACAGGGGGTGCATGTGAGAATTGTCGGTAGCCGTGAATCTTGATTTGGAGTGCGGCTTGCGAGAGCCGCTTTCACAAATCTTCCGGCTGGCGATAATATGGCGCTGGCGCGCCTTGCTGTCGGCAATCTTTGCATGGCCCCAAGTTGCACATCCGAAGGAAATTACTAATCGTTGTCACTGTGTTTGCAGGAGTTTTCGGCACGCTTCTTGAATAGTCATGTAACAAAACTGCCTCGACGGCGATATCTGCGCCGTCCCCTAAAGGCCTATCGCGGCGCAAGCGCCACTGGCACAAGAGCAGTGTACTGATAGTAGGAGGTGCATCCGACCGTTGCGAAAGGGCAAAGTTCTCGTAGTCGACGACGATGAGGATATCCTGAGACTGGTCAGCGGAGCTCTCAAATCCCGCGGGTTCGATGTGATTACCGGGTCAACCGGCGCACAGGGGATCGAGCTTTGCGTGGAGGAACGTCCTGACATCGTTATTCTTGATATCGAACTTCCTGACAAGGACGGGATCGAGGTCTGCCAGGAGATTCGGCGGATCAATGTCGTCCCCATCATCTTTCTGACCGTGAGAAGCGAGGAGACGGATTTCGTGCTGGGCCTTGGGGTCGGTGCGGACAGCTACGTCACCAAGCCGTTTCGCGTCTCGGAGCTGATCGCGAGGGTCGAGACACTGCTGCGCCGCGAAACCGTCTACGCCGAGCGCAAGAGAAGCCGCAAATTGCTCGAAGTAAGAGAGCTTACGCTCGACCTGTCCGCCTACGAAACGCGCAAGTCCGGCGTCCCCATCCAGCTTACCGCAACCGAGTTTCGTCTGCTCCAGACACTCGCCGAACACCCCGACCAGGTGCTTACCCGAGATCAACTCCTAGACTCCGTGTGGGACCTCCGGGCCGATGGCATCTATACTCGAACCGTCGACGTGCATATTGGGCGGCTCCGGAAAAAGATCGAAAAAGACCCCACGCATCCCGAGTACATTGTTACTGTGCCGGGGATGGGATACAAAATGCCGGGGGGCGGGGATAGTCGCTAGATTGGGACTGGCGAGGGTTGGGAGATTGTGGTCGCTTACCCTTCGACGGGGCTCATGATGGCGGTTTCATCTGGCGGGGTGGCGGTTGGGGCGTTAGGATGGCTGCAGTCGATTGAGCGGGAGTTAACTCCCTTGCTGTTCTTTGCGTGCGCGATACACATCGCGCACGATCAGCACGATCACGGCTGCTGAAAGCTGTTCATGAGTTTTTTTCACAAGGTGTTACATGCGAGTTACTGTAACGTCTTACGTAAGTAACGAGCGTGTGTTACCTTGGGGATACTATGAACTGCCGCAGCATTCTTATAATTGAAGATGAGCCGGAGATCAGGCTGATCCTGAGCCTTTGCTTGCGTCATGTCGGCGGGTATGAGACCATACTTGCAAGCGACGGAGTGGAAGGGCTTGAGATGGCTCGGATGTTTGTGCCCGATATCATCCTGCTCGACGCGTTGATGCCACGGATGGACGGTTACGCGGCTTGTAGACTTATCAAACAGGACCCGGCGCTCAAAAGCATTCCAGTCGTCTTCTTGACCGCGAAAACCGATCAGCGGGAAGTGGACCGGGCCATCCGTGCGGGAGCTTGCGCGTGTCTTGCCAAACCGTTTGACCCGCTCACGCTCTCTGCTCAACTCGAAGAAATCACCGAGGAAGCAAAACGTGTCGAAAACCTCTAAACGGATCATCGACCCCATCGAGCTCGACGCCGCTGAGGCGCTTGAACGGCTGCGAATAGTCGACGACGTGCTGGAAACGAGCAAAGCCGTCATCGACGAGGTCGAGCTTTCAAGCGTGCTGCAGATGATAGCCTCCCGCTCTGCGCGTGCGGTGAAGGCCGAACATACCGCAGTAGTCCTGGTCGACAGGCAGACGCGCGAACTCCACTACACCGAGACGTTCGGTAAGCTTTCCTACCTCTTGACCGGCGCGAGGATGCCGCTTTCCAAAAATCTTGCGCGATTTATCACCCAAAACGCCAAACCCGTAGTAATCGACGACGCTGAACAGGACCCGAGGCTTCCCCGAGAGATTCTCACGGAGTATGGTATCCGGTCGCTGTTGATTGTGCCGCTTCGGGTGCGCCGTGGAGTGATCGGGGTGCTGATCGCCGCAAACAAGCGCGGCGGCTCGTTTGGTCCCAGGGACGTCAGAGTGTTTGAGACGATCGCCAACCACGCCGCGGTCGCAGTCGCCCACGCCGAGCTCCACGCCCGAAACAGAGCGGCGCACTCAGCGCTTGAAGCCGAAAAGATGAAGATCGAGGCGGTGCTCGCGCAGCTGGGCGACGGGGTCGTAGTCTGTGACGCCGATGGCCTCATCGTGATGTTCAACGAGGCCGCCGAGACGATCATGGGGACCTCGGCTGAGGGAAGTGAAGGTAAGACCTTGGTCGACATGCATCCGGTGTCGTTCCAAAGCGAGATTGCAGTATTGATGAAGCAGCTTGCGGAGTCGAACCCCGAGGACAGACGGTTTCTTGAGCAGAAGATAACCCTTCCGAACAAGAAGGTGTTGCGGGTGAATATTCGCCCCGTGTTTCTTTCAAGTGGCACGTTTGTCGGCTCGGCCTGTGTGCTGACCGACATCACCAAGCAGGAAGCGCTCGATGAGGCGAAAAATGAGTTCGTTTCGATGGTCGCGCACGAGCTTCGGACGCCGCTTACGGTGCTGAAGGGTTCGCTCGGGCTGATGCTTGCGGGTGCGGTCGGGAACGTCGAAGGCGGGACCCGCGAGATGGTCTCGATGGCGCAGAACAACTGCAACCGACTGATTCGCCTGGTCGACGACATGCTCGATATCGCCAAGATCGAGTCCGGGCACCTTAGGATTGAGATGGATATTTTATCCGTCGGTGAGCGGGTGCAAAGGGCGGTAGACCAGATGACCCAGATCGCATGCGAGCGCGGCGTCATCGTTACTTCTGATATAAGCGAGCGGCTGCCGAAGATCATCGGCGACGGGGACAGGATCGAGCAGGTTGTTGTGAACCTGCTCTCGAATGCGCTCAAATTTTCTCCGACGGGGTCGACCGTCAGGGTCAGCGCGCACAGGTTCAGGGGGTTTGTGCGGGTGCGGGTGACCGATCAGGGCCCTGGGATTCCAGTCGACAAGCTCGATCAGGTATTTGAAAAGTTCTGCCAGCTCGATCTGAAGCCCGCGCACAAGGAAAACAGCAGCGGGCTCGGGCTTGCGATCAGCAGGGCGATCGTCGAGCAGCACGGCGGGCGGATCAGCGCGCGCAGCCACAAGGTCAAGGGGACTACGTTCAGTTTTCTGCTGCCGATCCCCGGCGAGTACGCGCTGATGCCGGAGGAAAAGTCGTGATGGACGACCCGTTGATGAACGTCGAGTGGCTGGTCGAGGCGCGAAAGATCTACCTCGCAAGCGTTCCGGGGAAGCTCGCCGATCTCGAAAGCGCGATCAACTCGCTCGCGATCAACCCCAAGAGCCAGCCAAACGAGCGGCGACTGCGCAGGCTGTTGCACAACCTGATCGGCTCTGCGGGGTCGTATGGGTTCCCGGAAGGCTCAGAGATCGCCCGGGAGATGTCCGAACGGCTGCACCAGAGAATAGACGCGTGTCTTCCGGCTGATGAGGAGACGATTTCTGAGCTTCGCGCGCTGCTTGAGCGGCTGCGGGGGAGTTTTGGGGGTTAGGGGTATCATCAATTTGCACAAAAAGACCCGGCGTTGCTGCCGGGTCTTTTTGTTTATTACTGCTAAGTTACGGTTAGCTCCGTCGTCTGATTCCCGATGCGATGCCGAGCATTCCGACGAGTCCTGCCGCCAGGGATGCGAAGCTGCCTGGCTCGGGGACAGGGCTGTCCTCGATGACAAAGCTCATGTCTGAGCTGTAAATGTTGTTGTCGATAGACTTCCAAAGCGAACCCTTGTAGTCCTGGACCGCAGCCGGTGCGTTGTACTGGGAGTTTGCCGACTCCATCCATCCCCACTGGCGGGTGGTGTCGACTGTGCCGCCATTGCTCATATCGGCCACGATCGAGATCCAGTACTGGCTCGCGCCGCTGCCCTGCTGATGCACGAACCGATCCGCCTGGGCGATGTCCACCGAGTACTCGTAGACGTTGCGGTTCTTGTTTATGGTTGTGCCGTAGAGTGATTCGGTAAAGCTTGTCGCAGCGTAAGTCCAGACTGTAGTGCCGGGACGGGCGAAGGTGATGCCACCCGTGCCCGCAGGTGTGTTGGTCCAAAGCTTGACGGTGAACCCCTGAATGCCACCTTCTGCAACAAGTGGCAAGCTGTCGCTGTCATCGGCGTAGGCCCCGGCCTGATTGGCGCCCCAGTAAGCGCCCCACCACTTGATCTTTGAGATGGCAAGGTCGACGTCGCCGCATGTCCAGCAGCCGGCGACGGTGGATGGCACCTTGATCTCAGACGAGTAAGCAAGCCCCCCGTCCATGTCCGGTGTCTGCGACCAGATGACGGGACTTGCGGTGTCGGCGACGCTCATTCCCTGCAAAAGCAGAGCCGCAAACGCCGACGCAGCCAGTATTGACACACGCCTCATTATTTAGCCTCCTGTATTGAAACCCCCAGTAATGTTATCGGGAAAGAGCGACCCCAAAGTTACCCCCGGAGACGCAAACACTAGCGAGTATGGTGCATAAAGCGTGCCAATAAGCCAGCATTTCTTACATTACCCCCATTTTGAACAAATAACCCCTGTGAAGAAAACCTTCAATTGTGACATTGACCCCGTCCAGGTCCCACTTCCAGGGGCTCATTTGGGCAAAGTGGTGAACAGATCACGTAATGTTCACGATGAGTTGACAACTAATTGAGGGTAATCCTCCAATGCCCAAGCTCGCCCGCCTGTTCGCAATTTATGAACAACATTTACCTATCATTTCACGCTCGCGATTCCAGTTTTTGCCCGAGTTGTTGTCTTATAATTATGGAGAACAAACTTTGGAGGGACAGATGCTCAGTGCTAAACAGAAACGGGCGGTGCGCCTGATGTTTCGGATGACCGACGAGGAGGTCGCGGGGGAGATCGGTGTAACGCAGGAGGCGATAGACGGCTGGAGGAAGAAGCCGCAGTTTGCCGCGGCGCTTGCCGGGGAGGAACGCCAGATACGGGCGGCGGCTTCGAGAATCGCGGCTGGGGCCTCACTTGAGGCGGCGCGCAGGCTCCATCAGATGCTGGACGGAGGTGCGGAAAAGTCGGCGCTCGATGTGCTGAAGGCAAGCGGGGCCTTTCAGGAAAGAGTCGAGGGGGCTGAGGATGCGATAGAGGCGCTGATCGCCCGGGCGGTCGAGGAGGGCGCCGATGGTTAGCGCTGATGCGAGGCTTGGGATGGCCCGCCTGTTCTTTGGCTGGCGGCCTCATCCTACTCAGAAGCAGTGGATGGTCGACGATGCGCGTGTGAAGGTCGCGGCGTGCGGCCGTCGCTGGGGTAAGACCGAGGCGGCGGCGGTGGACGCGGCGACCTTTGCACTAGCCTGCCCGGGCTCGGCCCAGATGATCGTCGCTCCGACCTGCGACCAGAGCCGCCTGATCTTTGACACGGTGGAGCGCCTGGTGATGGGTCGCGCGGTCACTCGCAGGGTGTCCAAAGTGACCCGGACGCCTTTCCCCAGGCTTAGGATCAATCGAAGCGAGATCACGGCGCGCACCGCAGACGACGACGGGCGAAACCTGAGGGGCCACTCAGCCGACCGGGTGATCGTCGATGAGGCGGCGTACGTTCGGGACGCGGTGGTCGAGGAGGTGATCAGCCCGATGCTCGCAGACCGAAATGGGCAGCTCGTGATGATCTCGACGCCCTGGGGCAAGAACCACTTCTACCGCGCGTTTGCTCGTGGCAATGGAGGAGACGGGCGCTATTCTGCCCATAGG
This sequence comes from Armatimonadota bacterium, assembly GCA_038207085.1. GTDB lineage: Bacteria > Armatimonadota > UBA5829 > UBA5829 > DTLH01 > JBBRAE01. The sequence continues at coordinate 14,327 of JBBRAE010000024.1, read as the reverse complement.
TTTCCTTCCCGGACCAACCCGTTTGTGAGCGGGGAGTATATCGAGTTCCAGCGCGGGGTGATCACTCCCCGGCAGTTTTCGGTGGAGTATGAGGCTGAGTTTCTGGACGATCAGGCCTCGGTATTCCCCTGGGAGACGATCGAGCGTGCGGTCGGGCTTGGGCGGGAAACTTATGTGTCGGATGAGCCTTGGCTTGTCGCGGGGGTCGATTGGGCGCGCTACTCGGACTATACGACGGTGATCGTGCTCGATGCCTCGGAGACGCCTCACAGGGTGGTTGCGATGGACCGCTTCCACAAGCTTTCCTGGGAGGCGCAGGTGGAGCGGGTGGCGTCGATTCTGATCGGCTGCGGGGTAAGCGAGGTGCTTACCGATCAGACCTCGATCGGCGACCCGCTGCTTGAGCAGCTGCGGCGCTGCGTTTGGGAGAAGGGAGCCGGGATGGCGATCGAGGGGATGGCCTTCACCAATGCGAGTAAGCGCGAGATCATCGACAACCTCGTCGTGCGGCTCTCAGCCGGTGAGACCGCGATTCCAGACGACGAACAGCTCGTCCGCGAGCTTCAGTACTTCGAGTATGAGCTTACGACCTCGGGGAACGTGCGGATGAACGCCCGGAGCGGCTATACCGACGACCTGGTCGTCGCGCTCGCGCTTGCTGAGTGGCAGGGGAAGAGCGCGGGGGGACCTGCTAGGTTCTTGGCGGGGAGTAAATTGCGGGTTGCAAGTCAGAGCGTTTCCTGAATCGCGGAGGCGCGGAACGGGCGGATATCGCGGGTGATTGGGCTTGCCAAACTGTCATCTTGAATGATAGTGAAGGATCGTGCCCCGGCGACGGGGGATTTATCGGCTGGTGGCGTATTTACCGCACGCCCAGAGAAGGGCGGACACACTGGTCCGCCCCTACGGCGTTAGCCGGTCCATGTTCGGGCGGACAGAATCAGCGGAACGGGGTCGAGGGACGGATTCCCCCGACCAACATGCCTATCAGATATTCACAACTACGAAAGGAGTATCTATGCTTACAAAGCTGAAATCAATCATTCGTCGGCCAAGGCTGGTCGAGACTGCCGTCGCCGACCGGCTCGCGGGGGCGTTTGGGCGGATCGGGCCGGCCAATCCCGATGACCTGGTCGCCTCGCGCGGCTACGAAGTGTATGACCGGATGCAGGGGGACTCGCAGGTGCGGGCGTGCCTGAGTATCAAGAAACTCTCGATTCTCTCGCGGGGGTGGAGGGTCGTTCCGGCGTCTAGCCACAAGGAGGACCAGTGGATCGCGAAGTTCGTAGAGTTCTGCCTGGCCGATATGCGCGGGGCGATGATCGACGTGCTCTACAATACCCTCGACGCCGTTGCCAAGGGGTATTCGATCTCTGAGATCAACTACAAGGTGATCGAGCGGGGGGCGTTTGAGGGGATGATCGGGCTTGACTCGATCAAGAGCAAGGACCCGACCTCGGTTACGTTCGAGACCGATGAGTTTTTGAATATGACCGGGCTTTATCAGTCGCCTGGGCGCGAAAAGAAGCTCCCGGCGGAGAAGTTTTTGCTCTACACCTATATGCCGCGCTATGAGTCGCCCTACGGGTCAAGCGACCTGCGTTCGGCGTACCGGCACTGGTGGAGCAAGGACGTGATTCTCAAGTTCTACAATATCTATTTGGAGAAGTATGGCGCGCCGACGGTGCTTGGGAGCTATACCCGGGGCACGCCGAAATCGCAGCAGGACGACCTTTTGAAGGTGCTCGACCGGATCCAGCAGGAGACGGCGATTGTGCTTCCGCAGGACATCAAGATCGAGCTTATGGAGGCCCAGAGGGGCGGCGAACTTGGCTACCTCCAGGCGATCGAGTATCACGACCGGCAGATCGCAAAGTCCATCCTCGGGCAGACGCTGACGACCGACGAGGGGATGCGGTTTGGCTCGTTCGCGCTTGCCAAGGTGCACATGGACGTGCTTCGCATGACGCTTGAGAAGATCAAGCGTGATTTGGAGGAGTCGGTGATGGGCGAGCAGTTGATTCGTCGGCTCGTCGATTATAACTTCAAGACCGAGAGCTACCCCACGTTCTCGCTTGGGACTCTTAGGGAGCGCGACCTGACACTTCTGGCCGACGTGGTGACGAAGCTTGTCTCAGGCGGTGTCGTTGCGCCCGACGAGGGGTGGATCAGGGAGTATTTGGAGATTCCGTGCGGGGATTAGCTTCCGGAGTCTGTAGTACGTCCTTTGATTAGTGGAGCGCACCCTTCGAGAGCCTCAGGGTGATATGGTCTGGCTTGGGTGGAGATATGAGGGATTGTACCGCTACCACCAATCCCTCACATATAGATCAATCCAAAACCAATCACGTTGAGGCTCTCGAAACGTGCGCTCTACTCAAACTACCCTTACGAAAGGAACACCATTGAACATTCAAAAAAGAGATGACATTGACCCCAGGGATGGGGTGAGAAAGTATGGCGAGGTCGAGTTTGCTGACCCCGTGAACAACAGGTATCCGATCGATACCCCCGAGCGGGTCCGGGCGGCTTGGGCGAGGGTGCACATCCCTCGAAACGCAATGTTCTACAGCGTGACCGAGCTTGAGACGATCAAGTCCCGGATCGCGGAGGCTGCCGGGAAGTTCGGTGTGAAGCTCACTGAGGAGGTCGTCGAGCGGGAGGCGCGGCTGTTTACGGCAGGGGAATATCCCGATCGCGGCATCGAGGTGACCGAAGAGGACCTTGATCGTATGGTCGAGCGGCAGCGCCCGGTGCCGATCAAGATCGAGCACACCGACACGCCGCTTGAGCTTGGTATAGTCACCCGCATCTGGCGCAAAGGCCGCGACCTCTTCGGGCGGCTCGCTTTTACCGCACCGGCCTGGGCGCTGGTGGACGCATGCGGGGCGAAAAAGCTGTCGGCGGCGATCAAACGCGACAAGTCCGAGCTTACCGAAGTGAGCCTGGTGCGCACCCCAAGGGTGGCGGGAGCGGTGGTGTTTTCGGCAGACGTAGTTGAGTTTCAGTTCGATATAGATGAAGGAGAAGAAGATATGTCAGAGGCAAAATCAGTTGAGTTTTCAAAGAGGATAGATGAGCTTGAGCGGCAGCTTCGGGCCCGCGAGGTGGATGGGCAGATCGACTCGCTCAAGCGCGCCGGCAAGCTCGTTCCGGCGTCCGAGGACCTTGCGCGGGCGCTCCTTTCCGCCGGGGAGGCGCATGTCGTGAACTTCTCCGACGGAAGCGAGAAGCCCGTCGCGGGGGTGTTCGCGGAGTTCCTTCTGTCGCAGCCCAAAGTCGTCGAGTTCTCAGAGCTTGCGGAAGGGGCGAAGGAGCTATCCCAGATGACCGACGAGGAACGTGAGTTCTACGCGAAGCTCGGGGTGAGCCCGGAGGCTGTCGCGCGGCAGAAAGGGCGCTAAAAGCAGGTGTCAATGCCTGCACACAATCTGCAATCTGCAATCTCAAATCTGAAACCCCAAACCGAAAGGAGGTGATTCTATGAGAGGTTATCAGGAGTTGGTAAACGTTCTTGTGGTGAACGACTTGGCCGCGGGTGGCAAGGCATGCTCCAGCTGGCTTGATGGTTACTGGTGGGTCGGCAAGCTGATCCTCAGGGTCGAGGCGGAGCAGGCATGCGACGTGACGATCCAGAGGCGCGGGGCGGATGGTTCGCTGGGGACCGAAATCCTGGCCGTCAGTCTCGGTGAAGCGACCGCGGACGGGCTGCGCAGCGAGACCGATTACGAGCTTAGCGCTGGGACTTCGTTCCGTCTTTCCGTGAAGAACAACGGCGGGTCGTCCGGAGACTTCAAGGTGTCAGTGACGCTTGTGGAGTAGTGTGCTGGATCGGAGGCTCTGGGAGGGGGATGTTGGTCCCCGGCCCTGAGCCCCCGGTTCGAAGTCGTTAGCTTGCCACTCGCAGCTCGCATCCCCGTGTTTGGGTGAGCGAGGTGAGGGCTTCTTTGAAGATGGCATCAGGCTCGCGAGCGGCGCATGCGGGGTATGTGACCATACCGACGCTTGCCGCGACAGGCACAAGCTGCCCGCGGGCCGTCAGTTTTATGTCGTTGAGCTTGTTCAGTATCCGCCATGCGACGGCTTCGGCCCCGATTGGGTCGGCGCATCTGAGCATCACCAGAAACGAGTCCCCGCTGTAACGCGCGGCTATGTCGGTTGTGCGAATCTCTTTTCGCAGTATCTCGCCGACGGTTCTAAGCACCCGGTCGCCCATGTCGTGCCCGTAGACGCTGTTGACGCTCTTGAAGTCGTCTAGGTCGAACACGAGCACTGAAACGGGATAATGGTAGGTGTCGGCGACCTCAAGCTCTCGGGTGAGGCACTCCCAGAAGTGCGCCCGGCTTGCAAGGCCTGTCAGCGGGTCCCGGATGCGACCGAAGATGTTCTCCCGCTCGGCAGTTGCGAGCCTGGAGACCATCGCGGCGAGCATCGAAAGCGCGGGGGTCGCGTCATCGAGCCGTTCTGAAGCGGCCTGTGAGGCGATCAGGTAGCCGACGACGATATCACCCGCCTCGATCGGCAGGATTACGTCGCGGATATCCATCGGGCAGTGAAACTTCGCCGCGTTCTGCAGTCTGTCGCAGTCGCGGCACGGTTCCTGTGCGCAGGTCTTTTTGGCGACATGCCAGCAAAACGAGTCCATTTGGTCGGACTTGGTGATCGGTGAGCCGTCGGGGGCGACAAAGAGAATGGGCACTCCGATGGCCGACGAGAGTGTGTCCTGGGCCAGCTGGAGCAGGTCGACTTGCACTATCTGCGAAAGCTGTTCGAGCACCGGCTCAACGTCGAGCTTCCGGTCTCTTATCGAAGCAGTATCGGACGATCGTTTCAAACTGCTCACCTCCTCGCGCAACTCTGTGGTTGCCATTCTAGATTATGCCACGTTTGGAGGGGAACTTGAGAGAGTCACGAGTTTTGAGTTTGACGGCAGGCGATTGCTCGGGCTATGAAGAATGGCAGATAATTGGCGATCAACTGGATTGTCACTAATGAGAAAGTGGCGCTTGCGCGCCGCACTCCAAAAGCTGACTGCTGAAAGCTGTCAGCTATACACTCGAAAGGAGCATACCATGACAGCAACCACAAACGCAAGAGAATCCAAACGCAAGGACGGTGAGCTTATCAGTTACAAGATGGCCGCCGTCAAGATCCCCAAGGGGGCGCTCGTGAACATCAACGCCGCGGGGTTCGCGACCAACGCGACCGATGCGGCGAGTGAGACGTTCGCGGGGGTCGCCTATGAGACCGTCGACAACTCGACAGGCTCGGCGGGCGACAAAGAGATCAGAGTTGAGAACCGAGGCACCTTCGTATTCGTCGACGGAGGCGGAAACGGGGCGCAGACCGACGTCGGAGTCGAGTTCAAGGTCGTCGACAACCAGACCATCACAGACGCGGCTACAAGCAACAACCTCAAGGCCGGTATCTGCGTTGAGTCGATCGATGCGAATACCGTCAGGGTGAAAATCGACCGCTACGCGAGCTAGGGGATGGGGGTTTCGTTCGTCCGGATTTGCAATCCGGGACGCATGGGCCAAATAGGCATCTGTGATGCCGGTTGATCGGATGTCATCGAAAGACCGGGATCACAGATCCCTTGTTTGCCAAGAAGGCCCGGATCACAGATCCAGGCCAACATCGCCCGCTACTCTACACAATCCAAAGGAGAAAATCTATTATGTCACTTGTAAAATCAGACGTTCCGAAACTGCTTGAGGCCGGGCTGAAGACGGTCTTTTTCGAGGCTTATGACGCTTCGGTCGGCGATTGGGAGAAGATCTCGACCGTCGTCCCGAGCGAGCAGGACACCGAAACCTACGCATGGCTTGGAAGCGTGCCCAAGATGCGCGAGTTCAAGGACGAAAGGCTCCCCGCAGGGCTCCTTGAGCACAATTATGCGATCAAGAACAAGACCTGGGAGGCCTCGGTCGCAGTGGAGCGCGCGGCGATCGAAGACGACCTCTACGGCCAGATCAAGCTCAGAGTTCAGGGGCTCGCTCGCGAGTCGAAAAGACATATCGACGAGCTCGTATTCTCGCTGCTCGCCGGTGGGTTCACATCGAACTGCCACGACGGTCAGTATTTCTTCGATACCGACCACGCCGAGGGCGACTCCGGCACGCAGAGCAACAGGGGGACCGATGCGCTCTCCTCGACCTCGCTTGAGACGGCGATCACCGCGATGATGAAGTTCAAGGACGACCGCGGCAAGGTGCTGGGCATCGTCCCGGACGTGCTCGTCGTCCCGCCGGACCTCCAGTGGACGGCGCTCGAACTGCTGAACTCCACCTACTACCCCGAGCTCGTCGCCGCAGGCGCAGGCTCGCAGAAGCTCTCGGCGAACCCGCTCAAAGGACGGCTTGACCTGGTCGTAAGCCCGTATCTCACGGACTCAAACGACTGGTTTCTCCTCGCAAGCAAGTGGATCGTCCGTCCGATGATCTTCCAGAGCCGCGTGCCGCTCGACTTCGCAGCCCTTGAGGGCACAAGCGAGACCGGCTTTATGCGCGACCAGTACGTCTACGGCGTCCGAGCCCGCTACAACGCAGGCTACGGACTCTGGCAGACGGCGTTTGGCAGCAAAGTAGGCTAATGGGGGATAGCCTGCATTATTCACGAGGAGCGTGAATAATGCTTTGCTAGCGAGAGCTTTATTCGCTTCACGAATAAAGCGGGCTAGTCGCTAGTCGTCAGTGGCTAGTCGCCAGTCCCAAACCAGCGACTAGCCACTAACACCACGAAAGGAGTCCAACTATGGCAATCACAATCACCCGCGCTGATGTGAAGCGCAAGGCTATGATTCCTACCTCTGAGACGGGTTACGACACGATGATCGACTCGCTCATCTCTGAGATGCAGACCGCGGTCGAGTTCTCGATCGTCGACGCTTATCTCACCGACACGGGAAATGTCGGACTGCAGGCGGCGCTCAAGCTTGGGGTGCTGGAGCTGATCTCGGGCGAGTTCCTGCAGCAGCTGGCGCGGGAGTTCGGGAACCTCGAAGATTTTTCGGTCGGCGGCGTGACTGTCGGCGAGATGAAAGAGCGGGGGCCGTCGCTTGTTCTGCAGGGGACGACCCGGCTCGCGGCGTTCCAGAAAAGCGTGCAGCCGATGATGCGCGAAAGCGCTATCCAGAGCACCACCCGCGACTGCCAGCTTACGTTCAACTCAGAGGGGGTGATCTAGGCGATGAGTGTGCTATCGCGCATCGAAAAGAAGATCAACAAGCACGGCGAGTCGTTTCTCTTGAACGGGACGACCGCCGCCAAGGGGTTCTTTCGTATGCTGGACTCAGGGACCATGCGAAACTACCTCGACGATACCGAGATAATGGCCGTCGCCAAGCCCGCGCTGTTTCTGATCACGCTCCAGAGCACCCCGATCGCGCTCGACAACACCATAGTCCGCGATGGGCGCACCTACCACGTGCGCAAGGTGTGGACGGAGCGGTTTCAAGGGATTGCGACGGCTAAAACGGCGATCATCTCGGCGTAACGGAGGAGTTTATGAGAGAGATCGATGTCGGGGAGCGCCTGGCGGTGATCGAGAGCAAGCTTGAGACGATCCTTGAGGAGATCGGAGTGATCCGCAAGCACGTGCCCTCAGGGATCGTCGAGCACTGCCAGCGGATATGCGTGCTTGAGCGCGGACAGCACAGCATGCAGTGGCTTGCGGGGTTCATCACAACAGCGGCGATCGGGGCGTTTGTCGCCCACATATTTGGAGGTGGATAAATTGATAGAACTAGGAAACGTGTCGCACGGCGACTGGCTCGCGTGCGCAATCGGCGTCGCGGGGTTTGTGCTGAGTTATCTGCAGAGCCGCGAGCGGCTGCCGAAGTGGGCAAGGCGTTGGCTTTCACGAATCGGGCGGGAAAGAGTGGGGGACGCGATCGACTACGCCGCGCGCCTGGGCGAAATGTCCCCCGGTGAGCGGCGAGTCGAGGCGGTCGGCTACCTCGTGCGGCTGTCGGAGCGTGAGTTCGGCTTTGCCGTCCCCCAAAGCGTTGCCAACCTGCTGGTCGAGTTCGTCTACCAGAGCTGGAAGAGGAAATAGTATGGAAAGCCCAATATCTGGGGGAATACTTGGCCGCAGGTACAACCGGACGCTTCACGGCAGAAGCGTCCACCGAAGGGGTGACGTGCCCGGGCACAACGTAGTGCTCGGGTACAGTCGCCCGGGGGTAGGCGACGCGCTCGACATCTTCGTCCCGGCGGGTGAGCCGGTGCGTGCGATGCACGATGGGCAAATCAGTCGAATCGCCGACCGTGGCGGCCGATTCTCCTGCCTCTACATCGCAGGGTGTGGCACGACGACCGTACACGCTCACATTCATATAAGAGAGTGCATCGCGCTAGGAAGTCGGGTGCGTGCGGGCGAGGTGATCGGCTGGGTAGACCGCAAACTGCGCGACCCCCACCTGCATCTTGAGGTGTGGACGGGAGGAAAGTCGGTCTCATCGTTGACGCCTGAGGGGCTCGCACGCGCGATCAGCGCGGTCTGCCAGTAATGGACCACCTACTTGTCTTCCCTGGCTGGTTGTGTGCTATGATGATGTGAAAGAGCAATTCTTGGGTTATAGGTAATATTATTAACCCTAAGGGTTAATAATATTGTTTACATGCCGGTGGGATATGGATATAATATTCAGGACAAGTAAACTGGAGAAGTTTTGCAACAGTGCAGTTCTGCGTCAGCGCGAGTTGGGTGACAAGCAAGCGGAGCTTCTTGGACGGCGTCTCGACGACCTTCGGGCTGCTGATAGCCTTGAGGATATCTCCAGACTCCCACCAGCTCGATGCCACGAGCTGAAAGGGGACCGCGCAGGGCAGCTTTCGATTGATCTTGACCATCCCTACAGGTTGCTCTTTGTAGTCGCGAACGATCCGGTTCCCGTCAGGCCCGAAGGTGGGCTTGATTGGGCTGGAGTGACTGCAGTCAAGATCGTAGATATAGAGGACACACATGGTTGACACAATCGAGAATAGATATATACCGGATTATGTCTCCCCTCCAGGAGAGACGCTTCTTGAGACCATTGAGGCCCTCGACATGTCACAAGTCGAGCTCGCTGAGCGCACCGGCAGACCGACCAAGACCATCAGTGAGATCATCAAAGGAAAGGCTGCGATCACGCCGGAAACGGCGCTGCAGCTGGAGAAAGTGCTTGGCACACCCGCATCTTTCTGGATGAATCGTGAGCGGCATTACCGCGAGTCACTGGCAAGGCTTGAGGAGCAAGCCAGGCTGCGAAATGATGTTGAATGGCTGAAGACGGTTCCAATCAAGGCCATGTGCGACCTCGGGTGGATCAGGCGGTTTCAGGACAAGGTGGAGCAGCTGGATGAGGTGCTTCGGTACTTTGGTGTTGCCACTCCGGGCGCTTGGGAGGATATCTGGCGTGGGGAGCATGTTGCCTTCAGACGCTCGAAGGCCTTCGAGTGCAATCCTGGTGCTGTGGCGGCGTGGCTTCGACGAGGTGAAATTGTGGCCCAGTCAATTGAGTGCCTTACCTATGATAAGAAAGCGTTCAAGGCTGCGCTGAAGAACGCCAGATCATTGACCGTCGAACCGGTGAAGTATTTTACGACAAAGCTGGTTCAGATGTTTGCTGAGGCGGGGGTGGCGGTGGCTTTTGTGCCGGAGTTGCCCGGCACAAGGGTGTGTGGTGCTACTCGGTGGCCTACTCAGCACAAGGCGATAATTCAACTTAGTCTGAGATACAAGACCAACGACCACCTCTGGTTTACGTTCTTTCACGAGGCGGGGCATATTTTACTGCACGGCAAGAGCAGGCTGTTCATTGAGTCAAATGATGATCACGGAGACACGGAGGTCGAGGCTGATCTGTTTGCGGCCGATCTGCTGATTCCGAAGTCCAGGTATGAACCGTTTGCAGTGGGCAGTGTGCTAAGTGAACTCAGGGTAAGGCAGTTCGCGAAGGAAGTAGGCGTTGCTCCCGGCATCGTCGTTGGAAGGCTTCAGCATGATGGCAAGCTTCCGCGAACTCATCTCAATGGGCTGAAGCAACGTTGTGAGTGGACTTAGCAAAATGGCCCGACGGATTTCTCCATCGGGCCACAATCCGAAACATCTGTTATTCTAGAACTTACCCTTCACCGTGAGCGTGAAACCGCTCAGATCCATTCCTGCCACGTCTCCACGGACGTTTCTGTAGCCGAGCTCTGCGCTCAAGGGGCCCATCAGCTTCATCCCGCCGAAAAGCTCCCATCCGAACTTGGTGCCGCTCTCGCTTGCTCCAGGGGTAATCACCCCGTCGCCGTCGATTCCTTCGACGTTGGCATAATATGCGCCGACTCCGCCGCCGTAGTACATACCGGTCAGCGGAACGGTTGTCTTGGTGCGGTAGACCATCGGGATGACGTATCCGCTGGTGTCGACAGTGTCGTCAGACACCCTGTTGGCAAACGATCTGCCGCCGGCTTTGTAGTAGCCGATCGAAAGGTCGGTTGAGATCGGCCCGACCTGCTTCTGCCTGTAGCTTACCTGTCCGCCGATCCATGTCTCGCCGAGCGCGTCGCGGGTTGTTGAGTCAGACGGGCGAAACGCCCCTGCGTCAAACGCAAGGCCTGTCGATGGCAGAATCGGGGCGCAGTTAGCCGCGCCGGCTGCCATAATCACTGCCAGCGCAGCGCCGGCAAGAATCTTCATCCTCATTTTGAAATCCTCCTTGAAATCCCCTCATTACAAATAGTCGAAACAGCAGAGTCTGTATTGCCTATCACGTAAAAAGGCCCGAGAACGAATTCGCCCTCGGGCCCTTGTGTTTCATCTCAATCTAGCCAAGATACTTCTTGACCCTTGCGGCAACCGACTCGGCGGTGAAGCCGTACTTCTCGGCGAGCGTCTTGGCAGGCCCGGAAGCTCCAAAGCCCTCCATCCCGATCACCATTCCGCCGCACCCAACGTAGTCGCCCCAGCCGAATGTGATTCCAGCCTCGACCGCGACCCGCTTGGTGGCAGCGCTCGGAAGCACCGTCTCGCGGTATTCCTCGCTCTGCTTGTTGAAAAGCTCCATCGAGGGCATCGAAACGACTCTCGCGCCGATTCCGGCTTCTGCGAGGATCTTCGCCGCGCCCTGAGCTACCTGCACTTCGCTACCGGTGCCGATCAGGATCACGTCGATCTTCATATTCGGCGCTTCGGTGACGATATACGCGCCCTTCTCGACTCCCTTGGCCGCCTCGGGGTTCCCGGGGGTGACGGCTGCGAGGTTCTGCCTCGAAAGCGCAAGGATCGTCGGCCCGCCGGTGTTCTTCAGAGCTGTGGCCCATGCGACTGCGGTCTCAGCGGTGTCTGCGGGTCGGAGCACGGTGACGTTCGGCATCGCGCGGAAGCTCGCGAGTTGCTCGATCGGCTGATGGGTCGGGCCGTCCTCACCGACGAAGATCGAGTCGTGGGTGAAGACGTATATGCACTGGCTGCCGTTGATCGCGGCGATTCGCACCGTCGGACGCATATAGTCGGCAAAGACAAAGAAGGTCGAGCCAAACGGTATAAACCCTCCGTAGAGGACGAGCCCGTTCATGACCGAGCCCATGCCGTGCTCGCGGATTCCAAAGTGGAAGTTGCGTCCTGAGTAGTCGTCCTTGCTGATCGCAGAGAACGCCTTCATCCATGTCTTGGTCGACGGGTGAAGGTCGGCGCTTCCGCCAACGAGGCTCGGGACGAGTTCCGCGGCCTTCTGCAGAATCGCGCCGCCCGAGGCTCGGGTCGCCATATCTTTTGAAAGATCGGCGCAGGCCAGAAGCTGCTCTGTGATGTCTGCTGGGACCTTGCAGGAGTTCATCGTGTCCCAGAGCTCTGCAAGCGACGGGTTCTCGGCTCTGTAGCGCGCGAACAGATCGTTCCACTGCTGGTTGGCCTTTTCCTGCTCGGCTCGGACCTCGGCGAAGAGCGCGTAGACCTCGTCGGGGACGAAGAACGCATCCTGGGTCGGCCAGTTGAGGCAGGTCTTCATCGCTGAGATCTCTTCGGCTCCAAGCGGCTCGCCGTGGCTTTCGGGCTTGCCAGCTTTGGTCGGCGCGCAGCAGCCGATGGTGGTCTTGGCGATGATGATGCTCGGGCGTTCGGTCTCGGCGACGGCGGCCTCGATCGCGACCTCGATCGCTGTCCTGTCATGCCCGTCGATCTTCTGCACGTGCCAGTTGTAGCTCTCGAAGCGCATCTCGACGTCTTCGCTGAAGGTGATGTCGGTCGAGCCTTCTATTGTTATCTGGTTATCGTCATATATATATACAAGATTACCCAGGCCCATGTGTCCGGCGATGGAGGCCGCCTCGTGGCTGATACCTTCCATCAGTTCGCCGTCGCTTGTGATGCCGAAGATCCTGTTGTTGATAAGGTCAAAGCCGGGCTGATTGAAGCGCGCGCCCATCATCTTGGAGGCGATCGCCATTCCGACGCCGTTTGCGAAACCCTGTCCAAGCGGCCCGGTTGTGGTCTCGATACCGCAGTCGATGCAGTGCTCGGGGTGCCCCGGCGTCTTGCTTCCCCACTGCCTGAAGCTCTTTAGCTCGTCCATAGTGAGCTCGGGGTTGCCCATCAGGTGAAGCATGGTATAAATCAGGGTAGACCCGTGCCCGGCGGACAGTATGAACCTGTCGCGGTTTGCCCAGTCCGGGGCGGTCGGGTTGTATCGCATGAACTTGGTCCAAAGCACATATGCGTAGTCAGCGGCCCCACACGGCATTCCCGGGTGTCCCGACTTGGCCTTCTCGACCATATCCACACAGAGCAAGCGGATCGTGTTTACAGCAAGCTGCGAAAGATCCGATTCAACATTCAGTTTCTGCATCCAATTACCTCTCCCTAGCCCGCTTTATTCGTGAAGCGAATAAAGCTCTCGCTAGCAAAGCATTATTCACGCTCCTCGTGAATAATGCAGGTTAGTAAATGGCGGTTTTTGCCATTTACGCTGCAAACAGCGGCACGCTTTTTGTGCCGTGAGTTGCCAAAAAATGTCCAAAATGCGCCGCGTCGTTTGGCGCCACAGTAAGATTAGCTGAAACAGGCTCGACAAGTCAAGATTGGCATCAGGCCTGGGGGAAGGAGTTTATTTCCTGTGAGGCTAAGATATACATTATCTTAACGCTTTGTTACGAGCAGAGAATCACTTCATGGCAACCACCATCCTGACCTGAAACTGACGCCATCCTGAGGCTCTCGAAGCACGAAGGGTGAGCGCGGTACAATTTTTGGCCTCGGAGCAATCTCCGGGGCTGCTGCAATATGGAATAACAAGTTTCGATATGAAGTTATTGAAGGAAGGAAACGTGTATGATAGAACCATATGAGATATCACAGGAAGTAAAAACAGCGCTCAGCCGCGGGCTGCCGGTCGTCGCGCTTGAGTCGAGCGTAATCGCGCAGGGGCTTCCCGGCGCACGGGGCGCTGAGGCTGCGATCGCGATGACACGCGAGATCGCCGAGGAATTGTGCACCCCGGCCGTGATCGGGATCATCGAGGGCAAGATCAAGATCGGTCTAAGCGAGGACGAGATCGCCCGGTTCGCCGAGTCCGGCGATGTGATGAAGGTTTCGACCCGCGAGATAGCCGAGGCGGTCTTTCGCAAAAAGGACGGCGCGACCACGGTCGCCGCGACCGCGTTTCTGGCTGCAAACTCAGGCATCCAGGTTATGGCGACCGGCGGCATCGGCGGCGTCCACCGCGGCGCAGGCGAGAGCTGGGACATCTCAGCCGACCTCTGGGAGATGGCGAAGACCTCGGTTATGGTCGTCTGCTCCGGTGCAAAGTCCGTGCTCGACCTGCCCGCGACCATTGAGTGGCTGGAGACCCACCAGATCGGGGTCTACGGTTACGGCACGGGCGAGTTCCCCGCGTTTTTCTCAGCCAATTCCGGCCTTTCGGTCCCGAGGCTCGATGACCCCAAAGAGGCCTCCGAGCTGTTCACCACGCGCGTCGGCCTGGGCCTTCGAAGCGGGATGATCGTCGGCGTGCCGATCCCCGAGGAGTCCTCAATCGACCTCACGGACGCAATCGAGCAGTCCGTCGCCGCCGCCAAGAGCGAAGGCATCACCGGCCAGTCGCTCACCCCCTGGCTCCTCGCCCGAGTGCAGGAGCTTTCCGGTGGCAAAGCGATCGACGCGAACATCGCGCTGCTCAAGAACAACGCCCGAGTCGCCGCGAAGATCGCCGCCTCGGTAGGCGGACGCGAAGAGAAACGAATCGGATTTTTGGCTTAGATATATATGGGCGGGCCTGTGTGTGAGCTTGTATAATGCAGAATGACTACCAGCTACGCCTTTTCGGTATCGGGGTCAATAATAGACATTACAGGAGA
>JBBRAE010000023.1:0-46395 GCA_038207085.1 Armatimonadota bacterium | reverse complement strand
TCCTCCAGCAGGCATGACTATCCTCCATGCAATCCCCGGACGCTGACGAAAATATTCAGAAACGAGAACAAACGGAACTTTAGGATACGTCGGCTCAGGTTGTCAGGCGCTTTACACTTTTGCCTCAACCGTTTACACTGCATTTGGGGTATATACTGTTACCTATTGCCTGATCGGAGGTGTCCCTTTGGTAGACATAGACAACGAGTTTTTCGAGATAAAGCGGGCGGTGGCGCATTTGGAGCTTGGGCTTAAGGCTTACTGGGCGGCGACTCGGGATGAGATCGACGCGTCACGGCTCCTGGAGCCTATAGCAGACGAGCTAACGAGAGTGATCGAGACTGCGGAAGGCGCTCGGGAAAAGGTGCGAAATGCGCTCAAAACGCCCGTCAAAGCTGAAGGATAAATTTTCCCAAAAATCTTTATTCTTCAGTTTGACACCATGCTCCAAACGAGGTATATTATTAATGACACACAAGGAGGTGGTGACTAACATGATAGATAGTCAACGAGGTGGCTTGGGGGGCTGACGGTTTTAGCCCAGGTCACATGACCTACGGGTCATGAACACAAGCCCTCACGAGCACTTCAACTACCTGTGAGGGTAGGAATTTCGAAACGATGGCCGCCGCCGCCTTTTTGAGGCTCCGGCGGCCTCACTTATTTTATCCCCCCGTCAATACCTCCACCCGAGTTCCCACCGGAGTCATGTTGTAGAGATCCATCGCGTTTGTTCGATCAAGCCGAATGCACCCCGACGATGCAGGCGTCCCCAAGTAGGTATACTCGCTCGGATAGGTCCCGTGGATGAAGTGACCCTTCCAGAAGCGCATGGCATGGGTCATCCAGACATCGTACTCGTTCGACCAGTACATCGGGGTCTTGTCCGTGACACGAAACACTCCGTAGTGGTTGTGCGGGCTTGCACTATTCGAGCCTTTCGGGAGCGCGATGCCGGTGCGGGCTCCGGAGGTCAGATATATCCTGATCGGCATGTTCCCCCTGACCAGGTAGAGTCGCTGATGCGCGGGGTTTCGCAGGTCGACGTAGATGCCGTCGAGCTTACGGCTTGCGAGGAAGTCAGGCCTGAACGTGTAGGCCCGCGAGTCCTCTGCGGTGGGTGTGCCGTCCGCGGCGTAGCTTGTGACGCGAACGTTGAAGTTGAGTGAGTCGATAAACGGAACCGTCCAGCGGTACGTCCCAAGCCCTGCGGGGATGGAGTCGGCGACCTTGATCTCAAGCTGACCGCGCGGGCTGCCTGGAATAGACGTAAGTGTCCCTTCGACCGAGATCGAGACAAACGCGCCGCGCATACCCGTCCAAGTGATATCGTAGCTGCGCCCCTCCTGAAGCTGCGCAGCGGTCGGCGCGATGATAGATATGCTGCCATTACCAGCCAAAGCGGTGACGCCGAGCCCCAGGAGGAGCAGCGCGGCGACCGATGTAAATCTTCGTATAACCATATATTTTAGACGACAAAAGCCGA
This sequence comes from Armatimonadota bacterium, assembly GCA_038207085.1. Lineage (GTDB taxonomy): Bacteria > Armatimonadota > UBA5829 > UBA5829 > DTLH01 > JBBRAE01. Next base: position 44,909 of record JBBRAE010000023.1, on the reverse strand, counting down.
GCCCGTTAGTAGGCTCGGCTTTTGGAGATCAAAATACTTTCATTTGTTGTTTACCCGCAGTCGTTTCGCCGCGAAACTTGGCGGGACGGCTACTTGGGAAACTCGCCCGACTTCACTTCACGCACATAGCCTCGGTAGGCGTCGATCACACTTTCCCAGACGTTCGCATACTGCTTGGCGTGTCTTGGCACAAAGTCCGGGTAGAGGCCGAGAAGATCGTGGGCGACTTGGACCTGGCCGTCGCAGTCGGGGCCTGCGCCTATGCCGATAGTCGGGATCGAGAGATCCTTGGTGACGCGAGCGGCTAGGTCTGCGGGGACCAGTTCGAGGACGACCGCGAAGGCTCCGGCGTCCTGGAGCGCTCGGGCGTCTTCCTGGAGCCGAAGCGCGGCGGCATCGTCTTTGGCCTGCACGCGCGCACCGCCGAGCTGATGCGTCGACTGTGGAGTAAAGCCGAGGTGGCCCATCACCGGGATGCCGAGGTTTACTATGCGCTCGACGGTCGGGGCAATCGCCTTGCCGCCCTCAAGCTTCACAGCCTGGACTCCTGTTTCCTGAAGAAATCTTCCCGCGTTTCGGACAGCGTCCTCCACCGTCACCTGGTATGACATAAACGGCATGTCGGCCACCACAAGCGCGCGCTTTACTCCACGGACGACCGCGGAGGCGTGGTGGAGCATGTCTTCCATCGTCACCGAAAGCGTGTTTTCGTAGCCGAGGACAACCATCCCAAGCGAGTCGCCGACGAGTGCGACGTCGATCCCCGCCTCGTCAAGAAGCCTCCCCGTGGGGTAGTCGTAGGCCGTCAGGACGGTGATCTTCTCCTTTGCGGCTTTCATCTCCCTGAGCTTTGGCGCTGTTACTCTTGAAATCATGGTTTCCTCCACTTACTTCTCGGGCTGGAACATCGCACCGAGGTACGATCGTGCGCGATATTCATCGCGCACGAAAAAGAACGCAAAGGCAGTTGAACTGCCGGACTAAGGTCTACTGCCAAACTGCGGGATTGAAATCGCTCGGCTTCTTTGCAGGCGCGAGCAATCTCACCACTCCAATAAGTCGATCGCGAGCGGCCCACTTCCAGAGCCCTCGAAGTCTCTGACGCTGGAATATGTCCACCAGTGTGGGTCGGTTATCAGTCCTTTGTGAAACGGGTTATTGTGAATATAGTCCGTTTTTTGCCGAAAGAAGTCCTCATTGATAATCATCTCGGGATGGTTTCCATTCTGCCATACTTTGGACTCGGTAGGCGGACGGTTGTCCCTGCCACAGAACTTGAAAACGTTCTGAAACGGTGGGTCACGCCTCCGCTCAGACTCTTTCACTATCTGACTCGCCGTATGTCGCTTGAAATCCCGGATAATGTCCGTCAAGCCGCAATCAGACGACAGCACTAGATGCAGATGCGTTGGCATGATAACGTACGCGTGTATCCGTAGCCCCTTCTTGTCTCTGCAGTATTGCAAGCTGTCGATAACGATGTCGCACGTCGCCGGTGAAACGAACACGGGTAGCCATTTGACGATTGTGCTTGTGAGAAAGTATGGATAACAGTCTTCACTTATCTTAAAACGGCCCATTTGATGCCCCGGTGAGTCGGCTTAAATCGATTAACCGGACTTAAGTCCTCTTTCTTCTGTTTCGTGCGCGATGAATATCGCGCACGATCACACATATCGCGCACTATCACACTTACTTCTCGGGCTGGAACATCGCACCTAGGTACCAGCCGATTACCAGGCCTACCCACACGACGTTTCCGCCAAGTATTATAACCGACATCGGCGCCGCGGTATATAGCAGGCTTGCGAAAAAGGCGATTCCCATCACTACCGCGATCACAATCACGATCGAGCGAGAGAAGGCGTCCTGGAGCGTCGCGAGCACCGTGTAAAGTATCGAGACGCCTAGAAAGAAGAACGGGCCGAAGACAAGGAGCAATAACCCCGTCGGCAGAAACGTCCTGCTGTGCGCGCCGGACTCGAAGATCAACTCCTCGTCGGGGTGGTTCACGATCCCGCTTGAGCCGAGCAAAAAGCCCGCAAGCGCGCCGTCGCCGAGGAGCAGCATAATCAGGTTCCAACTCCAGCTCGAAACAAACGGCGCGTTCATCTGACGAAAGAGCGTGACGGGCTTGCCCGGGTAGATGTAGACCAGAAACAGCATGAATACGACCATCGCCCAGCCCATCAGGTGCAGGGCGACGACCAGCGGTGGGACTTTGCCGTCGGACGACTCAAATGAGAAGCGCACCGGGTTTATCCGCTCGATCAGCTTCTCCATCTTTTCCCGGCTTGCCGCGTCGGCGGGGTCGAACTGAACCGCGAGCGTATACTCGTTGATCGCGTGCTGGTACTTGCGGTGCGCGCGGTGGATGTCGCCCAAGATCGCGTGCGCCCGGGCGCAGGTTTGGTCCAGAGATATCGCACGCCTGCAGAGCGACTCGGCCAAAGTAAGTTTGCGCCGGATAAAGGCAAGCTCGGCCTCTTTGATCGCAAGCGCAACGCGGGGGCTGACGGGCTGGCGTCTTTGGCTGGTGCGCTGGCCGGGGTCGATTCGGTCCGAGCCGGGACGGGCGTTTGAGGACGAAACGGGGCGCGTCACCTCAGGAAGAGTCGCGTCGTATGCGCTTCGCTTCAGAGGATCGACAAGCGTCTTGTAGGCCTCGATGATCTCTACGAAACGCTTTTCAGCCTCAGCCTTGTCGGAGCGAACGTCGGGATGGTGCTTGCGGACAAGCTCCCTGTAGCGCTTTTTGATCGCCTGGGCGTCGGCGTTCCTCGGCACACCGAGGACTTCGTAGTGGGTCGAGTCGACTGGCAACTACTGCACACCCCCACCCGAGAGGATTCCACCGTAGTACCCACTCATAAACCCGATGACGATCTTGCCCACGCAAATGCCGAGCACGAGGATCATAACGGCAAAGAGCACGTGCGCGGTCTTCTCAAGGGTCGTAACCGCCTCGTCCTCATAGTATTCCGAAACCTTGTCGAGCGAACTACCGATGTCACCGGTGCGCTCGCCGGTTGAAAGCATGCTGAGCACCATCTCAGGCATCTGCCCCGCCTCTTTGAACGCTTGGGTGATCGGTATACCTCTTTGGACCTGGGGGATAGCGCGCATCACTGCCCGGCGAATGACTTCGTTACCCGAGGCGTTTGCGGCAACCTCGATTGTCTCACTGATCGGCACGCCTGCCGAAAACATCACCGACATGCTTGTCCCCATCCTCGCCATCGCGAGCTTCCGCGTGACAGCCCCGAGCACGGGGAAACCAAGCTTGAAACCGTCCCAGGCAAACCGCACATTTTTCAGTGTGAGCAGGAGTTTGGCCACCACATAGACTCCGACAAGCATCAAGACGAGTGGGAGCGTAGAGTGCGTGAGCGCCTGATAGATCACCGGGAGTCCACGGGACACGATCGCCGGCAGGTGCGGGAAGAACTGAAGAAAAAGCGCGATAAAGCCTATTAAAAGCTTCGGGTAAAACGTGGCTCGGGCGAACTTCTGGCGGATCTCAAGCTCGCGATCAAGGTAGCCCGCGATCCGGTCGACCATCGTATCAAGCATTCCGCCGGTCTCCCCGGCGCGAAAGAGCCCAATCTGAGCCTCCGAAAATATCCTGGGGTTGGCGGACATGACATCTGAGAAGAACTCGCCCATGCGCACATGGTCGGCCCCGCGCGCGGATATTACGGCAAGTGCTTTCAGGTGAGATTGGCGGCCCAGGGAATCGAGCGACTCGCCGAGTGACATCCCGGCGTGAAGCATCGTCGCAAGCTGGCGGAAGAAAACCGCGAGCGTGCGGGTGGAGACTCCGGTCCATACCGGGTTTGTGGAGACGACCAGACGGCGGTCGACTTTGTTGGTCGAGCGCCTGGCCCCCTCCTGCCTGATCTCAAGGGGCCAGTAACCCATCTCCCGGACCATACCGGCGGCGGCCTTGCTGTCTGACGCCTCGACGCTTCCCGTGGTCGTGCCACCGAGCTGGTCTTTGGCTTTGTAGGTATAAGTCGGCATTATTCGAGCCCCAACAATTTCGGCGCGGAAAAAGCAAAGTCCATATAAGACTGCATGGCAAGAAAAGTAATGTAGCCCGTTATCACCGATAGCCCGACGATAAAGATTATGATCGAGAGCACTTTCTGTCTGGACTTTGATGTGTCGGCGACGCTTGCGTGGTGATCGGCCATTTTGCTGAGCATATCGGGCACCGCTCCAGCGCGCTCTCCTGTTGCGACCATACCCGAATCGTCGGATGCAAACACCCCGGAGCGGGCAAAAGCAAGCTCAAGGCTCCCTCCCTGCTGCCTTGCGTCCGACTCATGCTCCCGAAGCCGCCTCGCGATCTCGGAGTTTCGGACCGACATGCTCGCGGCGGCCCACGCTTGACCCGGGGCGACACCGGCCTCGTACTGTCGGTGCAGTGTCCGCAAAAACCTGCTGCGGGCGCGTTCCCGGTGCATCCCGCCCCACCCCGGGACGTAGACAAGCGCAGCGTCAATCATTCGCCGAACCTGGGGAACGCGCTTCAGGCGATGCCAGACCGCCCGCCCAACAAGCCACGCGACGAGAATAGGCAGGCAGATGTGGACCACGCTGTCCAAGTAAGCCGAAATAAGGCCGGAAATCACGTTGTCGCGGCTGAGGCCATCGGGAACGAAGTTTTTCGAGCCGTACGTCCCCGAGCCCCCGGCGAGCTTGCCCGCATCACCGAGCGCCTTGATGACAAAACCTTTCAGATTGATAAGCGGGATCATAAAGATCAGAGCGACAATGTTGATGTTGGCGAGGAACCACCCGATGCTGCCGTAGCGGCGGTCTTTGGCCTCCTGTTCGATCTCGGTCGCGGCGTCGTCTAGCGCGGCGTCGAGATATCCGCCCATCTCCCCGCCCCACACTACCCCGACCACGTGCACTGGGAAAAGGCTGGGATGCGCGGCCATTGAGGAGGACAGGCTCGCCCCCCCCTCGACCCGGACGCGCATGTCGTCGGCTGCGCGGCGCAGTTTGGGGTTTGAGGTAGTCCCGACCACGTCATGAAGCGACTGGGCCATCGGCACGCCCGCGCGCACAAGCGTCGCAAGCTGCCTTATGAACCTGCCAAGAGGCGCGAGCTTGATGCACGAGTCGATTGAGACCGGGAAACTCTCCATCTTGGGCGTGGCCTGGGAGGCTTGAGATGTCCGGGCGCCAGCCTGGGATGTGACCTGAGCGGCCGCGGGTGGGACGATCGACTGCAGCACAAACCCCATCGCAACGAGGCGCTGGGCGACCGCCTGCTCGTCGGCGGCGTTCATCACGCCGCGAACCGTCTTTCCCGCCTTATCGACAGCTTCGTACCTGTAGTTGTTCATAGTAAATTATCAGTCTTGAGTTGCGAGATCAGCGAGCGCCTCTTCCACAGTTTTGCCGTTTTGCAGCACAAGCCCAGGCACGATCTCGGCGAGCGGCTCAAGGACAAACCGACGCTCGGTCATCCTCGGGTGCGGCAGCTCAAGGTCCGGCTCCTCGACCCTTTCGTCGTCATACATCAGGATATCTATATCTATGACTCTCGGACCCCACCTGATTGTTCGCACTCGGCCCATAATATTCTCTACGGCAAGCGCGACCCCAAGCAGTTCCCGCGCCGAAAGCTCGGTCACAAGGCGCGCGGCGACGTTTACGAAGTCGGGCTGATCGGTGTAGCCGACCGGCTCCATCTCGTAAAGCGATGATACCCGCTCAATATGTATTTTCGGCTCTTTTCCCAGTAACTCAAGCGCTCTTTGGATATTCGCGCGTTTGTCGCCAAGGTTTGTGCCCAAAGCTATGTATGCGATTGGCACCCCTCCCCCTACCCTGCTTCCTGGATGACCATCGCGACTCCGCCCATCACGCCGGCGTCGTCGCCGAGTTCGGCTGGGATGACCCGGCAGGCTTTTCGGCTTTCGGTCAGGGCGTGGGCGTGGACGGTGCGGAGGATCGGGCCCCAAAGGACATTTCCGGCCTGGGAAATCCCGCCGCCGATGATCACTACCTCAGGGCTCAGTATATTAATAAGGTTTGAAACGCCAAGGCCGATGTAGTAACCCGTCTCGGACATCGTCTCGATCGCGACCTCGTCGCCAGCCGCGGCGGCTTTGGCGATTGATGCGGGGGTGACGCTCCACTGCGGCCAGTCGATGTCTTCGATCAGGGTGCTCTCTCGTCCCATCTGGATCTTTCGGGCGGCCCGCTCGACGATCGCGTCGCGTCCGGCGAGGGCTTCGAGGTGGCCTGATCTACCGCAGCCGCACACCGGCCCGTCGGGGATCACTACCTGATGACCGACCTCAGCCGCGCCTTCGCTTGCGCCAAGCCACAGCCTGCCGCCGAGAATGATTCCCCCGCCGACTCCCGTGCCGAGCGTCAGCATCACAAGCGAACTCGACCCACGGCCCGCGCCAAACTGATACTCTCCAAGCGCCGCGACATTGACGTCGTTGCCCATATATATAGGAATGCCGAGGTCCTCACGGATCGGCGCAAGGAGTTGCACGCCGTTCCAGTCCTTGAAGTTCGGGCTCCAAAGGACGATCCCCTCGCGGCTCTTGTGCTGGCCCGGTACACCCATCCCGACTCCGGCGACATCACCCATATCTACTCCGGCGGAGGCAACCGCGCCTCGGATGGCTTTAATTATCTGGGCGATGGTCAGATCGAGCCCGTCCATCGCGCGCGACGACTCGCGTCCCTCCCCGAGAACTCTTCCTTCACGGGTCACCACAGCCGCCCGGACATTCGTCCCTCCAAGGTCGACGCCTACTATATAAGGTTTGTTGTTTGTCTGCAAGTCTTCAGTCCTCCGTTCAAAGTCGACTTTACTATATCCTTGCTTGCGTTGGGTGTCAATAACGCGGGCGAAATCTCTACCGACAGACCATCACCTTGGCAACAACGCATGTTCATTCATACGCCTCAGCAGTCCAATATTTGTGATATTACGGTGAAGTATTGACGATGCGAGCTTAATCGGATATCATAGACTTATCTGATGGAGGGACGGGATTGAGCGCGGACGGAGCGAGTATTGGACCGATTTTAAATCGGGTGCTCTCGGCCACTGGGGTTGACTTTTTCGCCTACCGGGAGTCCACACTGCGACGGCGCATTGAGCGCAGGGTCGCCGCGAATCACTGCGCCTCTCTGGAGGACTACGGAAAGCTGCTTGATGCAGACCCCGGCGAGTGCGAAATGCTCGTGCGGGACCTTACAATCAAGTACAGCGAGTTTTTCCGCGATAGAGATGTCTTTGATCTTTTGGGCTCGCACGTTCTGCCGCAGATACTCGCCACATGCCGAAGCGAAAGACGGCACATGCGCATCTGGAGCGCGGGATGTGCGGGCGGTGAAGAGACCTACTCGCTTGCAGCCGAGGTTATGTGCATGAGCATGTTTGCCCCACAAAAAGATGAGGTAAGAATTTTGGGTAGTGATATCGACTCATACGCAGTCGATGCTGCCAGGCGCGGGGCCTACACCAAGGCCCTGCTGCCATGCGTCCCTTGCGAGCGGGCCAGGGAATGGTTCATCGACGACGGACGACAGGTGCATGCGGCCCCCGCGCTCAAATCGGCAGTTGAGTTTGTCACTCATGACCTCACGTCCAAAAGCGCGCTCGAGGATATACGCGCCGTCAACCCCGATGGTTTCGACCTAGTTCTGTGCAGAAACGTGCTGATTTACCTGAGACACCACGCCCAGATAGGGGTGCTGGAACTGCTTTACAATATGCTTAGGCCAGGAGGATTTCTGGTGCTTGGAACCAAAGAAAGAGTCCCCACAGCGATGCTTGAGAGGCTGCAACTCATTGACATGAAGACACGCGCCTACCGGGCATGTCAGCCAGCGGCGGGAGGCCGAGATTAGTTGCGAAAAGACAAGTCGATCAAATACAACCTGACCCTGGGGTTTGGAAGCATCATTCTGGTGCTCGGACTGCTGGTAGTCGTCACCCGAAGCGAGTTTGCGCAGACGGTGAACATATCAAAGGTCATCGAAGGGACGCTGGTCAATCAGATCAGAGCGTCAGACCAGCTGGCGTTCGCCGTCGAGCGCCAGCAGACGTCACTTAGAAACTACATCAACTCCGGGGACAAAGGCTATTTCCGAGATTATCTGACCGCCGACAACAAGGAAAAAGAGTCAGTCAGTCTGCTAAAGAGGAACCTGCACGATGACAAAGAACGCAGGCTCTTCGAAGAGATGCAGACTCAGTTGTTCGACCTCGCGCAGTCCGAAACAAAGTGCATCGAGCTCATCAACGCCAAGCGAGCGCGTGAGGCGCTCAAGTTCCACGTTTCCACAGTAAACCCCGTGTCCGAGGGAATCATCGCCTCTGCGGGACTACTTGCAGAAATGGGCCACGACGAGGTGCGGGCAAAAGCAGGGGAGCTTTCAGCCGCAAGGGAGCGCGCCATTTTCGTCACGGGCTCACTGTTTCTGGCGGGCTTGCTCCTCGCGTTGATATCCGCGGTCATGACTACCAGGTCCGTAACCCGCCCAACCAGGAGGATCGCACGAGCCGCAGAAGCGATAAGCCGGGGTGACTTCGCAGGGGTCGAAGACCTCGACGACACACCCGCGGGCGCAGACGGTAAAATGCTCAAAAACGAGCTCAGTCTCACCTCCGCTGCGATCAGGCGGATGGCTTTGTCCATTGAAAAGCGGGAACGCAACCTGGAAGCGCACGCACACATCGGAGGCGTATGTTCATCGACCATCGAACTCGATGACCTCGCCCAGCACGCACTTGAAGAACTGGCCGACCACACCCGCTCTCAGATAGGAGTGGTCTATATCCTGCGCAAACGCGATATTCTGGTTCACGCAACTTTTGGAATCCCCGGGGACAAGGCACTCTCCCTTACAGGTCCGGACGGGATCGTCGAGCAGGTGATCGACTCGGGCCGGCCGCTTGTGATGAACGATGTGCCAGTGGACACCGTATTCGCAGTGGACCCAGGCCTTGGCAGGATCGTCCCAAGGAGTATGGTGTGCGTGCCGATGGGTATTCCGGGCCACACCGTAGGCGCGATCGCGCTTGCCTCGATCTACGGCTACGATGAAGACACGCTTGAGCTGATAGAGACTGCGTCTGTCGAGATCGGTGTCGCGGCGGAAAACTGCATCAGTTACCTTGAAAGCCTGGAGATCTCAGAGGACCTGCAGGCGGCCAAAAACCGGCTCGATACTCAAAACGAGCATCTTCAGTGCCAAAACGAAGAGCTTCAGGCACAGAGTGAAGAAATTCAGGCCCAAAGCGAGGAGATCGCGGCGCAGAATGAGGAACTGACCAGTCAGGCGGTTGAGATGCAGCGCCAGAATGAGGAGCTGACCACCACCAGCGAGGATCTGAACGCGCTGCAGGCAGTGACAGCGGTCGCTCTCTCAAGCGTCGACCCCGAAGTCCTGACCCCGCGACTCCTGACGGCGATTTGCAGTTTGCTTGGACTGCAGTACGGAATGATCATGCTAGTTGAGGACGACGGCAACGCCATGCGCTCGCGGGTGTGGCACAACGTCGATGTGCCCGAGCCGGAAATCTGGCACCAGAGCATCGGCCAGGGATTCGGCGGCATGGTCGCCGAAAGCAGGTCGATGATCGTCTCCTCCGACGTGAACTTGGACCCAAGCTTTCTGAACACCTATATGCGAAAAGCCGGAGCTCGCGCGGTCGTTGGGCTGCCGCTTGTCGTAGGAGATACGCTCTGCGGAGTAGCGATACTTGGGGGGAGCGAACCAAGGGAGTTCAGCGAGCGAGAAAAGAACCTGCTTGAGGTGTTTGCGCTTAGAACGGCGACCGCGATAGACCGCGCACAGGGCTGGGAACTGCTCCATGAGGCCGAAGCGAGTACGCGGCTCGAGCGCGACCGTCTGCATACGATCATCGAAAGCATCCCTGAAGCGGTCGTCGTATCCGCGCCTGACGGACAGCTGCTCTCGGCGAACAAGGCCGCAATGGAGCTTATTGGCATCCGCCAGCTTACCAACGCGACGCTTTGGGAGTATCCCGAAACTTACCACGTGCTTGGTCCCGGCGGCGAGCCGATCTCAGCCGACCAGATACCGCTCAGCCGCACACTGCTCTACGGCGAAACCTGCGTAAACGAGGAACTGCTCCTTCGCCACGAGGACGGCAAAGAGGTGCCGGTGTCGGTAAACACTGTGCCGATATTCGGCCCCGACGGTGAGATCGCGAGCGCAGTGGCGGTATTTCAGGATATTTCACACGCCAAGGAGCGCCAATGGGCGCTTCAAAGAGGGCTTGAGCATCAGAGGCAGATCGCGCATGAGCTACAGCGGGCGTTTCTGCCCTCGGCTATCCCTGACCTCTCGGGCTATGAGATCGCCGAGGCCTATCTGGCAGCCGGTGAAGATATCGAGGTTGGCGGCGACTTCTATGACGTAATGGAGCTTGGCGACGGACGCTTCGGCATCGTAATGGCCGACGTCTCTGGCAAGGGAATCCCCGCGGCGGTCTACACAGCTATGGCCAAATACATGCTCCACGGGTTCGCCCACGAGGACCCCGCTCCCGGGCGGGTGCTTGAGAGACTGAACGACGCGCTTGCGAGGTACGTCCGCCGGGAGGTGTTCATCACTCTTTTCTACGGAGTTGTGCACACCTCAGACGGTCGGATGGTCTACGCAAACGGCGGTCACGAAGAGCCGCTTATCAGGCGGGGCGCGACCGGAGAAGTCGAGTCGCTTTCAGGAACAGGTCCGGCGCTTGGGATTATAGCAGGCGTCGGTTACGGGGAGTGTGAGGCCTGGCTTTCCCCGGAGGACGTGCTTGTGCTGTATACCGACGGCATCACCGAGGCGCGGGCGGGCAAGGATATGCTTGGGCCCGATCGGCTGAGAGAGATCATCGCACACTCTCCCGCAAAACACGCACAAGACGTGCGTGATCATCTGCTTCAGAAGGTTAGAGATTTTTCTGATGGAAATTGGCGAGATGATGTAGCAGTGCTTGTTTTGAAACCCGGAACACCGGGTATATAGGTCATGTTGTTGCACATATTATGATGGAAAATAAGCTAAAACTGAGCATAGAGGCGGGTTCGCCTCAGCTTATACGCGCACATGGCGAGCTCAATTTCGAGAACTGCCACGAACTAGGCGAACTTCTCGTCAACGCCCTTCAGAGGTGCGACCAGGGCATCGATCTGGCGCTTGGGGGGCTCGATTTCGTCGACTCAAGCGGGCTTCGGATACTGATTATCGGCGCACAGGACGCGGATGTTGCGGGCTGCGGGCTTCGGATCGTCTCGCTCACCCCACAGCTTGATCACGTGCTGACGATCTCCGGCGTGCGCCACCTCTTTGACGTCGCCGTATCCCCGAAGGATCCCTCTATCGTCTGCGAGCCGGCTGCCGAGTCACTTTCAAGCGACACGTTCGAGCTGCCCGCGGAAGTCAGCTCCTGCTGCGAGGGCCGCGACAGGATATGCAGCTTCGCCGCCGCAATGAGCTTCACACGCACCGAGATCGACGATATCAGGCTGGCCGCGGGTGAGGCGCTCTCAAACGCCGTCCGCCACGGAGAGTGCGCCGGCCAGTTGATCTATGTCAGTTGCGCTAGGACGGACAGGGGGCTTTTGATCACCCTTGAGTATCCAAGCGAGTGCTTCGACCCCGAGTGCGTTCCCGTGCCGAATATGGACGACCCTCCGATCGGCGGGATGGGGATCCACTTTATGAGGCTTGTCATGGACCGGGTGGATTACAGGTTTGTCGACGGCAACGCGGTGCTCACGCTTGAAAAGCGGCTCGGGGTGCCTTCGCTTCTTCGCAACTGACGCGCATACGGCGACACCATCACGTTGGACACACCGCGCCGTATTTGATAGAATTGCGCCACTGCGGCGGCGTTTACGCCGCTGTGTCTGTGCAGACTTGGAGGTTCGCCAATTGGCTAACGCACGTAAAGCACTTGACGAGGTAAAACGACTCGCCACAGAGAAAAAGCAGCGGGCAGCTTCGGAGACAACCCGGGTGATCGTCGGAACCGCCACATGCGGGGTTTCGGCGGGGGCTCGGACGGTCGTTGAGGCGCTCGCCGACGAGATCGGCGCCCGCAAGCTTGAAGGGGTCGCGGTAACAGAAACCGGGTGCTCCGGCAGATGCGACCTTGAGCCGCTGGTGCAGGTGCAAAGACACGGCGAGGCGCCCGTGCTATACTATCATATCACCCCCGAAAAAGCCCGTCGAATCGTCCAGCAGCATATCCAGAACAACGAAGTGATCCACGAATGGGTCGTGGCGTAGAGGAATGGCATTGACCGACATCAAACACGTCTTGATCTGCGGCGGGACGGCCTGTACCGGCGCGGCTAAATCATCTATTTTGCCTGAATTGCAGAGGCTGATCGACCGGGCGGGACTCCGTGACCGCGTTAGGATCATCGAGACAGTCTATTTCGGGCTGTGCGGGATGTGCCCGGTGGTTATGGTCTACCCCGATGAGACCGTCTACCAGCGCGTAAGCGTCGCCGACCTGCCGGAGATCGTCGAGTCGCACCTCGCGGGGGATAAGCCCGTTCTGCGCCTGGTGAGCCCCGACGGGATCGACCGCTCGCGCATCAGGGTGCTCGGTGACGCGGGGTTCTTTGGAAAACAGCTAAGAATTACGCTCCGCAACTGCGGGATCATCGACCCGGAGTCTATCGAAGACTACCTCGAAGTGAAGGGCTACGACGCGCTCGCCCACGTGCTTGACCACATGACGCCCTCTGACGTGATCGGCTCAGTCACCCACTCCGGGCTCCGTGGACGTGGCGGCGGCGGCTACCCGACAGGGATCAAGTGGAAGCTCACATCAGATGCCGAAGGTGACCAGAAATACGTGATCTGCAACGCCGACGAAGGCGACCCAGGCGCGTTTATGGACCGAAGCGCGATTGAGGGCGACCCGCACAGCATCCTTGAAGGGATGGCGATCGCGGGGTACGCGATTGGCGCGAACATCGGCTATGTGTATATCAGGGCCGAGTATCCGCTTGCGATAGATCGCCTCCGAAAGGCTATCAAGCAGGCTGAGAGCTACGGGCTCCTTGGTGAGAATATTCTGGGGACGGGCTTTTCGTTCAAGATCGGGATCAAGCTTGGCGCGGGGGCGTTTGTGTGCGGTGAGGAGACGGCGCTGATTCATTCGATCGAGGGCAGGCGCGGTATGCCTCGGCCTCGGCCGCCTTACCCGTCGGTTGAGGGGCTCTGGGGCAAGCCGACGCTTATCAACAACGTCGAGACCTGGGCGAACGTGCCTCCGATCATCCTGAACGGCCCGGCGTGGTTTGCAGGTATCGGGACTGAGAAAAGCAAGGGCACCAAGGTCTTTGCGCTTGCGGGCAAGGTGAATAACACCGGGCTTGTCGAGGTGCCGATGGGGACGACCCTGCGCGAGATCATCTTTGATATCGGCGGCGGAATCAAGGGCGACCGCAAGTTCAAAGCCGCGCAGACCGGCGGGCCCTCGGGCGGGTGCATCCCTGCCGAGTACTTGGACGTCCCGGTCGACTACGAATCGCTTCAGCAGGCGGGGTCGATTATGGGCAGCGGCGGGCTGATCGTCATGGACGAAGATACCTGCATGGTCGACATCGCCAAGTTCTTCCTGCAGTTCACCCAGGACGAGTCCTGCGGCAAGTGCACGCCGTGCCGCGAAGGGACCAAGCGGCTTCTTGAGATTTTGACCCGCATCACCGAAGGAAACGGCGAACTTGACGACCTGTGGAAGCTCGAACGACTGAGCCACACCGTGCAGCGGTCCAGCCTGTGCGGGCTTGGGAGGTCTGCCCCAAACCCAGTGCTCTCGACCTTGAAGCAGTTCAGGCACGAGTACGAGGCGCACATCAACGACAAGCGCTGCCCGGCCCGGGCGTGTCTGTCGCTCCTGCGCTACTACGTCAACTCCGAGAAATGCGTGGGCTGCACGCTCTGCGCCCGCGTGTGCCCCGTCAACTGCATAAGCGGCGCACCGCGCACGGCTCATGTGATCGACCAGAACAGGTGCATCCACTGCGGCGAGTGCATGGCGAAGTGCAAGTTCGACGCGATCTATAAAGAGTAGTGCAGAGGGGACTGGCGCGCGTTGGCGGTTGCGGCGGCTTCGGGACGAAAAAGCTGTCCCGAAGCATGTTGCATGAGTATTCGCGCTTGTCTACCAGTTGATTGCGGCTTCTGGGACGTCGGCGAGGTCGGGGGCGTGCCAGTCGGCAGCTCTTAGATCGTCCACTGTAAAGCTTGATGTGATCCCCAGACACTTGGCGCCGGCGGACTTGGCGGCGGCTACACCGTTTATCGCGTCCTCTACTACAAGGCTTTCTTCCGGGGCGATTCCGAGCTCTTGGGCGGCTTTCAGAAAGATTTCAGGGTCGGGTTTTTTGTGGGTGACGTCGTCGCCGCTTAGCACCGCGTCGAAGGTCTCAAAGGGCACACCAATCTCCCTTAGGTTGATCCTGATCTTGACCATGTCGGCGCTTGAGGCGACAGCGAGCTTCAGACCCTTCTCCCGACACTTTGTGATGAACTCCCCTACTTCACGGAGCGGTTCAAGCTTCCCCTGCACGATCTCGCCGTAGATCTCATAGGTCCGGGCCTTGTCCCTGGAAAGAACGAGCGGATAGCCGTATTTTTCGGCGACGCCTCCAATGTAGCGGTCCTCGCCCGCGCCCACAAACGTCAGAAAGTCCTCGGGCTGCACGGTCAGTCCGTGCTCGGCGAACATTTTAATCGCGGCATCACAGATAAACGGCTCGGAGTCGACGAGGACCCCATCCATATCGAAAATCACACCTTTTAGCATTCAAGCACCTTTTTTATCCCGGGGGAGATGAAAATGACAAAAAACGCCATTTTCAGAGGAGAGTAGGCAATAACGCCGCCTGCTTGGCGACTCTATTGTTTGTAGGGAGACGCCTCTTGTTCTCCCTTTCACCTCCTTTCTCTCCTTTCTGTTGGGGCCGGCTAGACCGGCCCATTATTTTTTCCTATTTCTCGACTATACCCCGGAACCGCGCATAGGCTTCGTCCCATATAGCGGTGTCAGCGGGAGTGAAGTCCTCTAGCTCAAACGAGTTGCGGACGATCTGGCGCGCTTCAGCGAGGTTCTCGACAACACCCGTCGCGATCGCCTGCACGAGCACGTTTCCGGCGGCTGTAGCTTCGATCGGGCCTGCGACTACGGGCTTGGCCGTCGCGTCTGCGGTGAACTGGTTAAGGAGCTTGTTCTGGCAGCCGCCGCCTACGATGTGGATCGTTTCGATCTTCTTGCCAGTAACCTCTTCGATGCGCTCGAAGTTGGCCCGGTACTGGAGCGCGAGGCTTTCAAGGGCTGTTCGGACAATCTCGCCCCTGGTCTCGGGGACCGACTGCCCCGTCGCCTGGCAGTATTCACGGATGCGGGCGGGCATGTCGCCGGGAGCCATGAAGAGGGGATCATCGGGATTAATGAACGCCTTGAACGGTTTGGCCTCGGCGGCGAGCTGGACGATTGTGCCGTAGTCGAGCTCCTCACCCTCCCGCGCCCAGGTCCTGCGGCATTCCTGCACGAGCCACAGGCCCATCACGTTTTTCAGGAACCTGTAGGTACCGCCAAAGCAGCCCTCGTTTGCGACGCCTGCCCTGAAGGCCTGATCGGTCATGACGGGCTTTTCGACCTCTACGCCGGTGAGCGACCATGTGCCTGAGCTGATGAAGGCGTAGTTCTCGGTTGTCGCCGGAACTGCGGCGACGGCGGCGGCGGTGTCGTGCGCGGCGGTCGCTATCACCGGGACGCCAGCCGCTCCGGTTTCCTCGGCGACTTCGTCGGTGACGGGACCAAGCACGGTGCCGGTCTTGATGACTTTGGGGAATATCCGCTGCGGGACGCCGAGCGTGTCAAGGAGCTTCCAGTCCCAGTCGCCGGTTTCGGGGTTGAAGCACTGGCTTGTGGTCGCGATTGTAAACTCCGTGCCCTTGACGCCTGAGAGCCAGTAGCTAAAGAGGTTCGGCATCATAAGCATCGTTTCGGCGACCTCGATCAGGGGCGACTTGCGCCGGACCATCGAAAGCAGCTGAAAGAGGGTATTGATCTGCATGATCTGGGAGCCGGTGCGATGGAATATCTCGCGCGCGGGGACTTTGCCGAACGCCTGCTCAAGTATGCCGGTGGTCTGCGAGTCGCGGTAGTGGTAGGGGTTCCCGAGGAGCACGTTGCCGCGCCCCAGCAGGCCGAAGTCGACCCCCCAGGTGTCTACGGCGATACCGGAAAGCTCGGCCTTCTTGCTGGCCTCGCACACGGCTGACTTGATCTCCTCAAAGAGCCGGATAGCGTCCCAGAATAGGCTTCCGCCGAGCTTGTTCCCACCGGTCGGGAACCTGTGGACGACCTCCAGGGTCAGCTTTCCGTTGTTGACCGAACCTATTATGCCTCGCCCGCTCTCGGCTCCGAGATCGAGTGCGAGGAAGTTTGCGTTTTCACTCACTTACGTTGGCTCCTTTCAAGCGCGTCTGTTAACACAAAGACAAGCATGAGTTAACCCCCGGGTAGTGACAATCCTGCATTATTAAGCTGGGACGTGGAACGAGGCGGGCTTGCGCGTCGTCTAAATAAACAGGTAATAGGAAGGGTTTAGTTGATTCTGGTTCTGGCCAAATATAGAACAGGGGAAGAGTTGACGTTTGCCCTCCGTATGCCTGTTTCATCAAGACCTCACGCGACCGCCTTTGTACGGCCCGAAGAGAGAAAGAGAAGGTGCCGTTTATTATGGAGCAACTTGAAACTTCGCGACTTTTGCGCGTCGAGACAATAGGAAATACCGTAGTTTTGCACCCCGAAGGCCCCTGCGACACCGAATGCACGCGGGTGCTGGACGGGATCGTCATCGAAATCGAGCGGGCGGCGGGAAAAGATATCATCCTCGACGCAAGCGACGTGAAATACATCGACACGCCCGGATTCCGCTGGATAACCGACCACTTCCGAAAGATCCAGGACCTCGGCGGGCAGTTGGTAGTCGTCGGTCTAAAGGGACCCGCGGAGCGTGCGTTCAAACTGCTGCAGCTCGACCGGTTCATCCCGCTTGCTGCAAACGTCGACGCCGCGCTCGCCCGGCTTCGCAACAAAAACTAGCCATACTCCGACTTTTTTCGCAGGCCCGCACATCCCCAGCGGGCCTGTGCGCCATAACACTTCCAGAGACAGGCGAAAAGATGCTGAGGGGTGCGTGCAAAATCCGCTCGTTTCCGTTATACTGCAGTGTAGGATCTCACCACAGCAGTGAAAGGGTCACGAGAGTTGCAACAGTATCATCCGGCGAGGGACGTTTGGGCGTCGGTCTACAGGAAGCTCTACCGGGCTTGGGTAGATAATGGAAGCTTTGGCATGCCACCACCGGAGCCGCTTTCGGTGAGTGGTCGCGATTTCTCGAACCAGCAGGACAGGTTCGACCGGTGGCAGAGGACTATGCAGTGGGCTACCGAAATGGGCCTGCAACACCTCCTCCCAAAACCGCCGCCTGAAGATAAAAAAGAGGAACTTGCACCCCCACTGGTAAGGCCGAAGTGGTTTGGGCTTTAGGCCCTGCTGTATTTGCCCCTGCATCTTCTTCAATAGCTCGTCCTTACCCGCGCCTGGCGGCACATCCAGCTTGGTGTCGAGCGCAAAGACCCTGAAAAAGCCCCGGGCGGGTGCCCGAGGCCTAAACCGACTGAGATCTGAACTACTTGAACGAACCCTCTTTGACGTGCTCTGATATCTGCTCGCGCAGCATGTCGATGTGGCGCATCTCGTCCTGCTTCATCTGGTCGAAGATCGTGACGCAGCCCTTGCAGCCGCCCTCTTCGGCGTCTTTCTTGTAAAGATCATAGCGGGCGACACTGTCGAGCTTGATCGAGAGGAGCTGGATCAAGTCATGGTTGTAGTTGCTCATCGGCTCCTCGTGGCGGATTCTTTCCATTTCCATCAGGTTTACCTCCAAAGCGACGCGGAACTTTTAGCGCCGCATATAAATACGTACCCCCGGCGGTGGAACCGTTAAACGAAGCAGGCTCAGCGAACAGACACCGCTTTGGACATCTGCTCAAGGCCAAGAGAGAGCCTGGGGCCGGGTCTGAAGATCAGGTCGGGGTCGATCACGATTATCTTGTGGTGCTTGACGGCGTCAGTCCCTGCCCATATCTTGCTCTTCTCGAAAAACTCCCGATCGGAGGCAAGCGAGACGACGATCACCTCAGGGTTGCGCGCGATCGCGGTCTCGGTGGATATGGGGCTGAAGCGGCCTGCGGGGAGGTCGTAAGCGATGTTTTCCGCGCCGAGGTAGCCGATCATATCGTCAACAAGCGTGTCGGGCCCGGCTGTATAAAGCGGGCTCGCAGCGGCGACCACAAGCATCCGGGAGTGCGACTTGGAGGCGCCTTGTGCCTTCTTGACCGCCGACTCCATCCCGGCCACGACCTCCGAGGCGCGCTTCTCCGAGCCGGTGACCTGCCCGATTCTTTTGATGTCGGCGATCACAGCGTCAAAAGTCTTCGGGTCGCTCGCGTACACCCGGATGCCGAGCCCTTCGATGCGGTTGATCACGGCGTCGTTGATGGTGGGGTTGGCAAACACCATATCGGGCTTCAGGGCGACGATCTTCTCGATGCTTGCGTTCATGTCCCCGATCTTCGGCTTCTTGCTGGCCTCAGGCGGATAGTTGCAGCGGCTGGTCACTCCGACAATTCGCTTTTCAAGGCCAAGCGCGAACAACACCTCGGTCTGGCTCGGGGCGATGGAGATGATGCGCTGGGGGATCTTATCGGCGCTTGCGTGCTTCACTTCACGTTTTGCGCAGCCGGAGATCAGCATACCGGAAACCAGCACTGCCGCGAGCAGCAAGATTCTAAGCTTCATATGAGGATAATGGCTTTCTGTTAGTCGGTATAGAACTCTCTGTTGATCTCTTCTTGCGACAAATACTGCGAGGCTTGCCGCACAATTGCAGCCAGAGTGCCCAATGACACAATTGAGTGAACTGGCATCAGCAGAGTCTGCTTCTCACCCCGACTCCCGATGCGACGCAGCTTGGAGTGACTGCCACGCCGGGACAACTCCTCGAACCCGCACCTGCAAAGAGCCGCAACGATTTCGAAGCCGCTCTTGTCGCCTGAGCTTACGCGGCACTCGGCATCAGCTCCATCTCGAAAGTGACTACAATGGTCGGATCGGATGCAAGACCGAACTCCTTAGGGTCTTCACCATCCAGAAAGAGCGATACTGCTTCCTGGAGGTTGCGGAGAGTCTCATCTATTGTAGCACCCTGAGTCACGACTGATATGCCCGCGCACTCGGCGACGTACATACCTTCACTGGGGTAGACCATAGCCTTTACAGATTTCTGAAGTGCAAGTCCACTCATATTAACTCCTTCAAATCCACAGTTGATTAAGGATTCGTCTCCGCTGCCCCGCTATCCTTCTCGGACGCGCCGCGGAGTTGGGATATTTCTTCCTCAGTGAGGTGACGCCACGAACCTACGGGGAGTTCTCCGGCCTCGATGCCGTCGATTTTGGTGCGCGTCAGCTTTTCTACCCTGTGACCGACGGCCTGGAGCATGCGCCGTACCTGGCGCTTTCGGCCTTCGTGGATCGTGAGCTCGACCACGCTTGAGCGGGAGTCGGGAGAGACCTCAAGGAGCCTCACCTCGGCGGGCGCGGTCACGCCGTCTTCGATCTCGACCCCTCGGCTCAAGACCTGCATGTCAAGCTCGCTTACCTCGCCCCGCACCGTTGCAACATAGGTCTTGCCGACCTCGTGGCTCGGGTGGGTCAGGCGGAAGGTGAGGTCGCCATCGTTTGTAAGTATTATTAACCCCTCAGTCTCGACATCGAGCCGGCCGACGGTGTGCAGGTTCGCCGAGACGTCGGCGACCAGGTCGATCACGGTCTTTTTGGCGAACCGGTCGAACTTCGTGCTCGTATAGCCCGAGGGCTTGTTGAGCAGGATATAATACTTGCGCTCCGGCAAGGTGACGAGCTTGCCGTCGACCTTGATCTCGTCGCGCTCGGCGTCCGCACGGACCCCGAGTTGATCGGCGAGATTGCCGTTAACCGTAACCCGACCATCACTGATCAGCTCTTCACATTTTCTACGAGAACCGACGCCTGCTGACGCCAATACCTTTTGCAGTCGCTCTTCCACCCGCTACTCCTACTGAAAACATTGCCACCAGCAGCATAGTTCTTACCCAGGGCCAGGCAACGCTTGCGACGGTCTGATGTACGTCCGCCGCAGCGTGGAGATCGACCATCGCGACGGCTTTGTCGCCGACATACGCGGTCAATGTGCCTACCTTGTCGCCCTTTTTGATGGGCGCGTAAAGCTTTTCGTTGATTTGCACCGAAGACCTAGCAAGGCTCGTCTGCCCCTTTCGGACGACCGCATTAAGCGGCTTCGCTGGGACCACAGCAAGCTCGCTCTGGCCGTCGTCGATGTGCACTTTGGTTACTACGGTGTCCGGAGTATTCAGGATGACCCGCTCAAAACCGGCAAAGCCATAGTCCATAAGCGCCGTAGTGTCCGCCTGACTGTTCGGGCTCTTCAAAACGACCACGATCAGCCGCCAGCCTCCCCGCGTCGCCGAACCGACAAAACAGTGCCCGGCCTGCTTTATATACCCGGACTTGATGCCGTCTGCACCAGTGTAGCTCTTCAAAAACTTTGAGCTTGAGCGAACTACGATGTCCTGCTTGTTGATCGAGCGCTCGATTCGGCTCGAACGCATGGCGACGATCTCGTTGAACTTCGGATACTGCGTCGCATAGCGCGCCATCAGCGCCAAGTCGTAAGCCGAAGAATAGTGCCCCGGCGCATACAGCCCGTTCGGGGTGACGAAGTGAGTGTCTTCCGCCCCGATCTCACGCGCCTTGTCGTTCATCATACGGACAAAGCCGTCGACGCTTCCTCCAATGTGCTCGGCCAAAGCGACCGCAGTGTCGTTTGCGGAGCGAATCAGAAGCGCACGCAGCAGGTTCTCAACGTCGACCTTCTCACCGGGCTTCAGGTGAAGGGAGGTAAACAGCGTCTCGCTTGCTCGCTTGCTCGCGGTGACGACCTCGGTCATCTGCGTATTCTCAAGGGTGAGGATCGCGGTCATAATCTTGGTCGTGCTTGCGACCGGGCGCTTTGTATGCTCGTTTCGCGCCCAGAGCACCTGCCCGGTGACCGCGTCGACCAGAATCGCGCTCGGCGCGCCCAAGTTTGGGCCGGGTACCGCCGGAGCATCCATCGCCACTGCCGGACCAATTGCTATCAACAACGCCAAAAAGGCGGAAACAACGTGTTTCATCCTAAAAACGACTTTCTGTTAGTATGTTACCCGTGTGAGGTGACTTTGCCCACTGGAGCGCCTGCGCTCTCAGGTTCTTCGCTGCTCTGGGACATTTTTACGGCGATCTCGGCGTTTGCAAAGAGCTCCTGCTGGGCCTGCATCTCTTCGATCTTCTCAACGGCGAGCGAGTCGATGTCGGGCAGGTCGGCGAGGTCCGAGAGGCCGAGGTGCTCAAGAAACTTGGGCGTCGTGCCGTAGAGAATCGGCCGGCCCGCGGTCTGTTTGCGGCCGCACTCGCGGACAAGGCCCCGGTTCATCAGCGTCTTCATAACCCCGTCGACGCTCACTCCCCTGATCGCCTCGATCTCGGGCTGAGTGACGGGCTGGCGGTAAGCGACGACCGCGAGTGTCTCAAGCGCGGGCCGCGAAAGCTTCTGGTTCTGAGGAACGAGAATCTTCTGGCAAATCTCGTGGAACTCGGCGCGCGTGCACATCTGGTAGCCGCCTGCGATGCGACTTACCTGCAGGCCCGACTGGCCGATATCGAGTATCAGCTCGTGGACGGCCTCTTCAATCGAACACTCGTCGACCCCTGCCGCAGCCGCCAGAGTCGCGACCGAAAGCGGCTCTGTCGAAACAAACAGCATGCACTGCACTATGTTTTTCAGGCTGCCGTATATGATCTCGTTGATCTCGTTACTCATCCTCTTCCTTCTCCATCGCTTCTTCCATCCTCAGTATCTCTATGCGCCCGAACACGTCGTCCTGCCGCACCTCTATCCTGTGCAGCTTCAACAGCTCAAGTATAGCAAGAAACGTGATGACGACCTCAGTGCGGTCGCGCGCTTCGTCGAACAATTCTTCAAAGAGCACAAGCTGCGGGCCGTTCTTGACGCGCCGCCAGACCTCAGTCATTCGAATTCTGAGCGACACCTTGCGCCGGGTGAGGGTGGTTACCTCTTCCTCGCCGTCGCTTACCTCGGCCAGGATCTTCTTAAGCGCCTCAAGCAGGTCGACCGGGGTCACGTTTTTCATCATGACGGCCGAGTAATCTATCTCTATGTCGCGTTCGGCGCCGGGAAAGACCTTCATCCGGTCGATTTCCCAGTTCCCGAAGAGCTCTGCCGCCTCTTTGTAGCGCTGATACTCGATCAGTCGGTCTACAAGCTCCTTGCGCGGGTCGATGGGTTCCTCGTCGTCATCGTCAGCTTTGGGGTCGGGAGGCAGGAGCATTCTCGACTTGATCTCAAGAAGCGTCGCCGCCATCACCAGAAACTCACCCGCCACGTCGAGGTCGAGCGACTCCATCACCGTGATGTAGGTGAGATACTGGTCGGTCACCGCCACAATCGGGATGTCGTAAATATCGATCTTGTTCTCACGAATGAGGTGCAAGAGCAGGTCAAGCGGCCCCTCAAAAATCGGGAGGACTATCTGATAGCCATTCTTTTTGATTGTAGGTATCTTCATGATGAGCCGCCAGTCGTTAGTGGCTAGTCGCTAGTCCGGAATTGGGTGTGCGCAATTGCCGTATAACCGATGCGATCCGTTCCCTGACATCCATGCCCTCGTCGACTTTTGCAACCATCTGGGCCATATCGTTTGCGATCTCAGGGTTCAGCTTGTTTCAGCCGCTCGATAGCCTCCTCAAAGCGCCCTTCTGTGGAATGATCGATGCCTTCGTCAAGAAGGCGGGATGCGTCATCGCTCATTTGCATTGTATCACTTCTTGAGAAGCGCCAGAAAGTCCGCGTCCGTTAGTCCAGTCAGTTTGATCTGAGCTCGAAGCAGGTTCGGCGCCAATTCCTTGCGATCGGGAATGGTCAATGGCATACGGCCTTCGCAATGCATAATAATATGGCTTGCGGTCTGCCGCTGAATTGCATATTCCGCTCGCTGAAAAGCTTTGACAGCCTGCCCGCCCGAAATATTCGCAAGACGAGTCACTACGCGGCGACCTCTACGGTGTATACCTCACCGTCCCCGCAGGGAATCTCCTGGCCGGTATCCTTGAGAACCTGCAGATAGCCCTCGATAGCATCTTCTACGTTGGTGAGGGCCTCCTGCTCCGTTTTCCCCTGGCTCACACAGCCCGGCAGAGACAGCACAAAGGCAACGTAACCATCGAACTCACTGTCGTGTTCAAGACGCACCAAGAATCGTCGAGTCATATTGGTTCCCTCCATAACTGGCCACTGCAATCTACCCAATCTTCATCGCGTGGCGGACTTCTGCCATCGTCCCTGCGGCTACGGCCCGGGCTTTATCCGATCCTGCGGCGAGAATCTCGTTGAGCTTGTCGGGGTTCTCCTGGAAGTATACTCTGCGCTCTCTGATCGGCGCGAGGGTATCGTTCAGGTTCGCGGTGAGCCGCTTTTTGCAGTCTACGCAGCCTAGCTCCCCCGCCTTGCACACCGTCGATATCTCCTCGGTCTCACCCTTGGAGTAGATGTTGTGCAGCGCGAAGACCGGGCAGGTATCCGGGTGGCCGGGGTCCTTTTTGTAGATCTTCAATGGATCGGTGAACATGCTCCGCACCTTCTGGAAGGTCTCCTCGGCGGTGTCGGAGAGATAGATCGCGTTGTCGTAGCTCTTGCTCATCTTGCGACCGTCGAGCCCGGGCATCAGCGGGTACTCGGTCAGCTTCGCCTTGGGCTCAGGGAAAATCTCGCCGTAGAGATAGTTGAACCTTCGACAGATCTCGCGGGAAAGCTCTAGGTGAGGAATCTGGTCTTTCCCGACCGGCACCGCGTTAGCTTTGTAGATCAAAATATCAGCCGCCTGAAGCACCGGGTAGCCGAGCAACCCGTAGGCCGCACTCTCGATCTGAAGGTTGTCTATCTTCTCTTTGTAGGTCGGCACCCGCTCAAGCCAGGGAACGGGGGTGATCATCGAAAGCAGGAGATGAAGCTCCGCGTGCTCTTTTACAGCCGACTGCACGAAGATCGCGCACTTCTCGGGGTCGAGCCCCGCTGCCAAAAAGTCGATCGCAACGTTTCGGGTGTTCTCCTGGATCTGCCCCGGCGACTCGAAAAGCGTGGTAAGAGAGTGCCAGTCGGCTATAAAGCAAAACGATTCGTATTCGTCCTGAAGCCGCACCCAGTTGCTGAGCGCTCCCTCGTAGTTGCCGAGATGAAGCTTGCCCGTAGGCTGCATACCGCTTAGAATCCTCTGTTTGGCCATTCTCTTACTGTCCGCCTTTTGTTTGATTTATGGAAATGGGTCTAGCCCGGTTACAAGTCTAAAAACCAGAAGCGCCGGTCGCTGCAGAATCGTCCCGAGCACGTCGACGTGCGCAACACCCGGCAGCACAATGAGCGCAATCAGTATCGTGAACCCGTAGCGGGCCATAAACATCTGATACTTATACGCAGCCTCGGGCGGCAGAAGCGCCGCGAATATGTGCGAGCCGTCCAAGGGCGCGATCGGTATCAAGTTAAAGAGCGCCAGGGCAATGTTGATTATAACAAACAGGCCGAGCATATACTCATCATTCGGGCCAAGCCTCGGGCCGAACATTCGGAGCAGTTGCCCCATCACAAGCGCAAGCAGCAGGTTCGAAAGCGGGCCCCACATTGCGACTCTGAGCTCATCCCACCTCGGATGCTTGAACCGCGCCGGGTTCACCGGCACGGGCTTTGCCCAGCCGATGCCAAAACCCGCCAGCGAGGACATCACCATAAAGATGGTGCCCATCGGGTCCAGATGGTCGAGCGGGTTGAGCGACAGCCGCCCTTTTTGCTTTGCAGTGTCGTCACCTGCCAAGTACGCAGCTTTGGCATGCGCAAACTCATGTACCGTGATCGATATTATAAGCACGAACATCCTGATCAGAAATCCGCGAGTATCAGACAATTATTTCCTCAATTCCACTTGCCCACCAAGCCGTGCGGGTATCTCGTCATGGCTTACCAGGTCTTCAATAGTTTCACGGCGGACGATCACGTCCGCCTCGCCGTCCGAGACGAGCACAACCGCGGGATGGGCGAGCCTGTTGTAGTTCGAGGCCATCGCGTAGTTGTATGCGCCGGTCGAGTATACGGCGAGTATATCCCCTGCGGAGGGGTTGGCAATCATAGTGTCAGTGATAAGGGTGTCGGTCTCGCAGTGCTTGCCGACAATCGTCACAAGCGTGTCGGCTTGCGCCTCAGGACGGTTGGCGACAACTGACTCGTAGACGGCCTCATAGAGCGCGGGACGCGGGTTGTCTGAGAGGCCTCCGTCGACCGAGACATACCTGCGCACGCCTGGATCCTCTTTGATGTGAACGTCCTTGATCGCGCCGATCTTGTAAAGGGTCGTTCCGGCTTCGCCCACGATCGAACGCCCCGGCTCGACAAAGAGCTTGGGGGAAGCGATCTTGTGCTTGGCGATCTCTTTTTTGACCGTGGAGATCAGCCGCTCGGCAAACTCTTCGATGGTCGGGGGCTTGTGGCTAGATATGTATCTGATGCCGAGCCCTCCGCCCAGGTTCAGCTCGCCGCACTGGTAGCCGAGCTCGTCCTTGGCGTCCTGCATAAACGTGACCATAATCTTGATCGCCTGCTCGTGCGCGCTTGTCTCAAAGAGCTGGCTGCCGACGTGGCAGTGCAGGCCCCTGATCTCGATATTGGTGCACTCGAGCGCCTGGCGAACCGCCTCCATCGCGGAGCCGTCCTTGACGTTGAACCCGAACTTGGTGTCTTCCTGTCCGGTGCGAATAAGCCTGTGGGTGTGAGGGTCGATGCCCGGTGTCAGCCGAAGCATCACGCCGATGCGCTTTTTGGAGGCGCGGGCGAGCTCGTCAAGCCTGGCAAGCTCAAGGAAGTTGTCGACCTGCACCCGGCCAACGCCCTGGTCAATCGCCATCTGAAGCTCGTCGACGCTCTTGTTGCTGCCGTGGAATACGATCTTCTCCATCGGGAACCCGGCGACACGCGCGGTATGAAGCTCACCGGCGGAGGCAACGTCCAGATAAAGCCCCTCGCTGTCGGCGATGCGGCACATCGCGGCGGTGATAAAAGCTTTCCCCGCAAACGCGACTTCGGCGTCGCCGTAGCCCTCGCGAAACGCCTTTAGAAAGCGCCTGCAGTTGCCACGGATATAGTCTTCATCCATCACATAAAGCGGCGTTCCAAACTGCTCGGCAAGCTCGATCGTATCGCAGCCGCCGATCTCCAGGTGTCCCGCTGAGTTAATCTTTTGAGTTCCAAGGAGCATCATCTGCTTAGCAAAACCCTCTCGCAAAAGTCTTCAATAAAAAACGAACCAGCCTGTGTAAAACCAAAGCCGATTCGTTTGTACTGTACCATATTTAGGGGTTTGCGTCAATCTCAAACGCCTAACTCAAGCGTCAAGCGTACTTCAACCGACCAATCGGCGCGGGTATCATTCGCCCTATTTCCTGGGCGGTCTCGACCCATTCGTCGATGACTATCTCGACGTTTTCAAGCGCCTCCCTGTGTGTTTACCCATCGGCGATAAACGCCTGGTCCTACTCGCTCCAGTAGATAATCACTTCGTACTTAGTCGTGGGTTAGCCCGTAGTGGCCGGTCGCCGCGCCCGCCGCGCCGACAGTGTTCCCGATAGGGAATGCGCGATAGGCCATCAGCACCAAAGGTGTTGCGCCAACTGTGTAATGCGCTCCAAATTAGCAACTCTACGAAATTCCATTGTTTGACATGACACGGGAAGAATGCAACCATCATAGTTGAATGCCGACTCCATCGCCGACTTATGACCGCAACAGGTGCCGCGCGATCCGTTATCTTCCACATTTGCAAACAACTGCCACAGGTTTCAACAATCATTCCCACAAAGTTCTCTCGGAATACTTATTGACTTTCGGCTCGAATACTCTGTGGCTGACCGAAAAGCTATCTGCCGAAAATCCATAGATGATGGAGTAGATGGAGAGCGCTTGTAGACCGGCAACGTGTCCCCTTATACTTGCACCATCCGTTGTCTATTAATATACGCGGCCATAAGCGTAATATGCAGAAGGCCCAAGACGAAGAAGTCTCGCTCCGGGCTAGCGAGTGGGTCAATTGCCATGCATTACGCCATTCGGGATCCAGTGGCGCATAGCGCCAGCCTTTAAGAGACGGTGCGGATAGCGCCGTCGATTCGGAAATCCCGTCTTAGCTTTGGGGTGGCGATTCGGAAATCGCCACCCAACAACCAATACAGCAGGAGCTTATCTGTCGACTTCTCCAAGCACCACGTCGGTCGTCCCAAGGATCGCCACTGTGTCGGCGACTTTCCAGCCCCGCACCATCTGCGGGAGGGCTTGGAGCGTGATGAACGACGGGGCGCGCCATTTCAGACGATACGGTTTCGCGGTGCCATCGCTTATGATGTAGCAGCCGAGGTCGCCGCGCGAGCTTTCGATGTGGTGGTAGACCTCACCCTCAGGCACCTTGAAGACCGCGGGGAGCTTGTATTTGTAAGTTCCCTCGGGAAGGCCGTCAAGCGCCTGTTCCACGATGTTCAGGCTCTGCTCTATCTCGCGGCGGCGGACCATGTAGCGCGCGAGGCAGTCGCCGGCGGGTTCGGTCACGACTTCGAAATCGAACCGATCATAGATCGAGTAAGGGTCGCTTCGGCGCACGTCGTAGGGGACGCCTGAGGCGCGGATGTTTGGGCCGCTCATCGCGAAGTCGGCCGCGTCCTCTGCGCTCACGATCCCTACATCGCGCGTTCGGATCAGGAATATCTGGTTGCCGGTCAAGAGATCATCGTACTCTGGGAGCATCTTGCGCTGTTTTTTTATGTAGGCGCGAACTCTCGATTCAAAGCCCTCGGGGATGTCGCGGCTCAGGCCGCCGGGCCTGAAATAGTTGTAGGTCAAGCGCGCGCCGCAGGTCGCTTCAAAGATGTCTATGATGTCCTCGCGCTCGCGGAACGAGTAGAGGAACGGGGTCGTCGCGCCAAGGTCGAGCCCCATTGTCCCGATAAAGACGAGGTGGCTTGCGATGCGCTGGAGTTCCATCATGATCACGCGGATGTACTCGATGCGCTCGGGGACTTCGATTGCGGCAAGCTTCTCGATCGCGCCGCAGTAGACGGCGTTGTTCATAATCGACGAAAGATAGTCGAATCGGTCCGTGAGCGGCATATACTGGATGTACGTGCGCGACTCGGCGAGCTTTTCCATCCCGCGGTGCAGGTAGCCTACGTCCGGGCGGCAGTCTACGACGGTTTCGCCGTCGAGGATCAGTTCGAGGCGGAGCACGCCGTGGGTGCTCGGGTGCTGGGGGCCCATGCTGATCTGGACCTCTTCGGTGTGAAGCGTCCCAACAGGCTCGCAGACGTAGCCGCCGTCCTCGGTCCGCCGGCAGACCTCAGCCAGCTCAGGCTCAGGGTCGCCAAGCTCCGACCAGTCCTTGGGAAGGCCGTGCATGTCGTCCTCGGGCATGACGTAGTCTTTTCTTAGCGGATAGCCCTCCCAGTTGTCGGGAAGAAGTATGCGCCTAAGCTCGGGGTGGCCGATAAAGACGACGCCCAGGAGGTCGTAGATCTCGCGCTCCTGCCAGTCGGCGCCCTTCCAGACCGAGTAAACTGAGTCAATCGCGGGCTTTTCTCGGTCGAGGTCGGTCTTGATAATCACCTTTTCGCCTGTCTCAAGCGCTGTCAGGTGATAAACGAGCTCGATTCGGTCGATTCGGTCGACTCCGGTGATGCTTGCTGGGTAGTCGAAACCTGAGGCCTTGAGCGCGCGGCAGACCGAGGTGATCGAGTCGGGCTTGACCCGAATGGCCGTCGCGTCGCCTGCGTCGGAGAGCTCGATGATAGTCTCGGCAAATGTGGTTTTGATGCTATCGATCGTCACGCTCACTTCTGGCGCACCTCCTTGACCTTTTTGACGCGCTTTGCATCCGCCTCGGCCTTGATCTTGTTGTGGACCTCAAGGCATGCGTGCAGCAGCGCCTCCGGCCTCGGCGGACACCCCGGGGCGTAAACGTCGACGGGGATGATCAGGTCGACGCCGCGCACGACCGAGTAGGAGTCATAGAACGGGCCGCCAGCGTTTGCGCAGCTGCCCATTGCGATCACGTAGCGCGGCTCGGCCATCTGCTCCCAAAGCCTGCGGACCCTCGGGGCCATCTTCTTGGTGACTGTGCCTGCGACGATCATGAGATCAGCCTGCCTCGGGCTTGCGCGGAACATCATCCCGAAGCGGTCGAAATCGTAGCGCGCGGCGCCCGTAGCCATAAGCTCGATTGCGCAGCACGCGAGGCCGAAGAGCATATACCAAAGCGAACCCTCGCGGGCCCAGCCAAGCACATCTTCGGCTTTGCCAAGCAGGATATTGCCGCCGGGAAGCGGCTCTATAAACGCGTCGATCGGACGCTTTATCGCATCAACTTTCTCAAGTTCCATCAACTACTCCACTCACACAATAAGTTCGCCGGACGCCCTACACAGTTCGTAAGGATCAGCCACAATAGTTCGTCCGAATCTGTACCAACTGTTCGTCCGGATCTGTGATCCGGGACGTTTTGGCAGAATAGGCATCTGTGATGCCGTTTGTTTGGGCGCAGCCGAATGAGCGGGATCACAGATCCCTTGTTTGCCAGCCGGGCCCCGGATTGCAAATCCGAGCCAACGTGCTCTATCGGCTCAACACCCCATTACTCCCACTTGAGCACGCCTTTTTTCCAGGCGTATACAAGGCCGAGCGTAAGGACAGCGACGAATATGACCATGTCGACTACCGGCAGCCAGCCCCGCATGGACTTGACCGAAAGCGCCCAGGGGAAAAGAAAGAGCACTTCAACGTCGAAGATGACGAAGACGAGCATGTAGATATAGTAGCCGGGCCTAAGCTGGACCCAGGCGCTCCCCTTCGGCCGCTCGCCGCATTCGTAGGTCGATCGCTTCTGCCCCTCGGGGTTGTAGGGCCGCACGAAGTACGACGCCCAAAGCGTCACTACTACAAACCCAATTCCCACCAGGAGGAACATCGCCACCCAAAGATAATCGTGTGCCATAATTAAATTCCTTTAAGCTGTTAGCTTTTAGCCATTAGCAGTCGGGATGAGCAGGCAAGCTAACTGCTAATTGCTAAAAGCTAAAGGCTATCTAAAATCTATTATATCAGCTTTTAAGCTTCCAAATACCGTCGCAAGGTCGAACATGTTGGTTGCATCGCCTTCTGCGAGCTTGATGTGGGTCGCATCGACGAAATCCCGGCCAAGCGTCGCGTCAAAAGCCACCCAGCGGCCCACGTAGCACTCGTTCCATGCGTGGTAGTAGAACCCGCCGTTGATGTAGACGAGGCCCGCGATCACTTTGGTCGGAACACCCGAGGCCCGGGCAAGCGAGGCGAAAAGCACCGCGTAATCCCTGCAAACGCCGGACTTCTCTTTCAAAACGTCGGCTGCGGGGCGGACGACCCCCATATCGGCCCGCGGCTTCATATTGTCCGACACCCATGCGCGAATCTTCAGCGCCGCCGAGTAAGCCGACTTGTCGACGCCGACGATCTCCGCGGCCTTGGCCA
This sequence comes from Armatimonadota bacterium, assembly GCA_038207085.1. GTDB lineage: Bacteria > Armatimonadota > UBA5829 > UBA5829 > DTLH01 > JBBRAE01. The sequence goes on along the minus strand of JBBRAE010000023.1, from coordinate 14,104 downwards.
TTATCTCAGGAGAGTCGACATCGAGGTAAGGCGTCGCTCTTAGGTAAGGCGCAAGCTCGGGAGCCGTGATCGGAAACTGGAGCGAGTCCCCCAGCACAAACGGCTTTGACTCGATCTTGAACTGCGCGACCGATTTGCCTTCCGCCGGGTCGAGCCAGGTCACCGTCTGCCAGCCGTCGGATATCGCCATCCTGGTGTCGATTTTGCCAATGAGCTTGACCGTAAGCTTGCGGGTGACGCGGGGCTTGGGGATGTCTATATTTGCCCTGACCGAGGTCACAACGGCCAGATCTGTCGGCGGGACGTAGTTAGAGTCGACCCCGGCTTTTGCCTCGGCTTCGGTTTCAATCTGCATCGTCACCCCAAGGAGCGCTTCGGTCTTCACGAGCGAGCCGTCGGCCTTCTGCCAGGCCATTATGTCACCGGTCGGGGTGGTGTTTCGCACTACAAACGTGTCGTATTTGCGGCCGTTGATCTCGATCTGCTCCTCGCGCATCACTTCGACGTCGACCGGGTCGACTGAAAGGGCGAGCGGGTTGAAGTAGGCCATCCTTGCCTTCTGGCCGACCTTTAGCCGTTCTGCGCCCAGCGCATACATCGAGTCACCGATCAGGCTCGTGCCATCAGGGATCGGAACGACCTTGCTTGAGGTGCTGCTGTCGGTTATCACCCGGCAGCGAACATCTTTTGCGGTAAAAGTCGCCTCGACGGTCGTCTTTCGCCCGCCGGAGGATGTCTCGAAGGTTTCGAAGAAGGGCGAATATCGCTCGTCGGTGAAGGTGGTCGTTCTAATCTCCTGCTGGACGTTTACCCGCATCAGCACAAGCTTGGTGCGCACAAAGCTTTCGATCCGGTTGGCATCGCGACCTCGGTATTTGTCCTTGGCGACCACAAGACTCATATAACCCATCTTCTGCCCGGACATATAGATGCCCATCCAAGTGGGTGTTGGCTGCTTTTGGGATGCGCCGGCGACAAGCGACGCAACGAGCGTCAACACGACCGCGAAAATCGGGAGCAGGAGCTTTCTTTGCTTCAAAGTGACCTCACGCGCTACAGGGAGCGTTCCGCCCAGGCAAAACTACCTGGACATTCTATACCGATCTATTATACACGTTTTCGTGCGAGTTCAGAAGGGGGCCAGCTCGGCGCGCTCTACAGCCACTTGACCCGGCAGAAACCGGCAGCGGCGAGGTCCTCGAAGTTTGAAAGCGCGGTGATAATGGGCACGTCCCGGCGGCGGGCGACTGCGGCGGCGAATGTGGAATCAAGCGGCAGACGGGCGATGGTCCTTGCGCGGGCGGCTTCTTTCAGCAGGTCCGAATCCCCCCAGGAGTCGACACCGACTATCTTGCCGTTCATCATGTAGTCGAGCCAGTGGTCGGCGCGAGCTTCCCCATCGTTTTCATATAGGTAATAGTAGACTGCGACGAGCGTGGGAGGGGTGACGTAGCATTTGTCGCTTTCCAGGGCGTCGCCGACGGTCTTTAGTGCATCTTTTTCATTGCGGGCGAGGGCGATTATGGCGCTTGCATCGAGGACGTAGGACATCTAACTCTTCTTACCCCAGGCGGCTTCCTCCAGGCGCATCTCCTCTTCCTGTCGGGCTTGAAAATCTGCGAGGCTCGCACTACAGCCGGACATGAAACTGAGGAACTCCCGAACGGAATGCTTGCGGTCGACTTTGGCGAGGGGTTGGGGGCTGACAAGCTCGCTCACTGCATCCTGGGTGACAAGATAGGACTTGCCGACCTTGCGGGCGGGGAGCTTGCCGTTTGTGATCCAGAGGCGGATCGTCCGAGGGCTTTTCCCGAAGTAACTTGCGACCTGCTCGACTGTGAGTATCTGCTGCATTGAAGCATTCCTCCAAAACTGCTGCTGGGAGACTGATGGGTCGTCCCCTACATATATTATACCTCGAATTCGGCCAAAATGTTCCATATAGTGCCGAAAATTACCGCAAATTGCCGTGAACTGCCGTGTGCTGCCGATAATGCGCAAATGGCCGGGAACAAGTCCCGGCCATTTGCAATGGATTATATCACTCTACATGTAGCGCTCGACCACGTGCAGCCTGTTGACAGCTCGCAGGAGTGCGGCTTCGGCGCGAAGGGCGTCGATACCTTCCTCCTGACGATGCACGAGGCGCTCTTCGGCCCGGGTGACTGCGGCCTTTGCACGGCCGAGGTCTATCTCATCGGCGCGCTCGGCGGAGTCGGTGAGGATCGTCACCTTGTTGTCGGCGACCTCCATAAACCCCTGCGCTGCTGCCAGGTGGACCTCAGTGCCGTCGGATCGGCGGTAGTCGATCTCCCCGACGCGAAGCTCGGTCATAAGCGGCGCGTGGTTTGCCAGAATGCCGAGGTAGCCCGACACACCCGGCGCGGTGACTGAGACGACCTCCGGGTCAGAGACGACCATACGGTCCGGCGTCACAATTTCCAAGGTCATCGTTCTCTCAGCCATTGTTTAACCCTCGGCCTGCATCTTCTTGGCCTGCTCGATAACTTCGTCGATTCCGCCGACCATATAGAACGCCTGCTCAGGCAGGTCGTCGTGCTTGCCTTCGAGGATCTCCTTGAAGCCTCGGACCGTCTCGTCTCGGGAAACGTAGCGCCCGGGGCGGCCGGTGAAGACTTCGGCGACGAAGAACGGCTGGGAAAGGAACATCTCGATTTTTCTCGCTCGGGCGACGGTCAGCTTGTCCTCATCGGAAAGCTCGTCGATACCGAGGATCGCGATGATGTCCTGAAGTTCGCGGTATCTCTGTAGAATAGCCTGCACGCCTCGTGCGACATCGTAGTGCTCCTGACCAACGATCAACGGGTCAAGGATTCTCGATGTCGAGACGAGCGGGTCGACCGCAGGGTAAATACCACGGACGAAGACGCGGCGCTCAAGGTAGGTCGTCGAGTCGAGGTGCGCGAATGTCGTCGCAGGCGCAGGGTCGGTCGGGTCGTCTGCAGGGACGTAAATCGCCTGGATCGACGTAACCGAACCGCGCACGGTGGAGGTGATTCGCTCCTGGAGCGCGCCCATCTCGGTCGCAAGCGTCGGCTGGTAGCCTACAGCTGAAGGCATCCGGCCAAGGAGCGCGGAAACCTCGCTTCCGGCCTGGGTGAACCTGAATATGTTATCTACAAAGAGCAGAACGTCCTGTCCTTCTTTATCTCTGAAATATTCGGCCATCGTAAGCGCCGAAAGCGCGACCCGCAGGCGTGAACCGGGCGGCTCATTCATCTGACCGAAGACCATGGTGGTCTTGTCGATGACTCCGCTTTCCTGCATCTCAAGCCAGAGGTCGTTACCCTCGCGGGTGCGCTCCCCGACTCCTGCGAAGACGGAGAAGCCTCCATGCTCGGTCGCGACGTTTCGGATAAGCTCGGTGATGAGAACCGTCTTGCCGATACCGGCTCCACCGAAGAGTCCGACCTTGCCACCCTTGGCGTAAGGACAGACCAGGTCGAGAACCTTGATTCCGGTCTCGAACATCTCCGTCGCCGGTGTCTGCTCCTCGAAAGGCGGGGCGGGACGGTGGATCGGCCAACGCTCTTTGACGTCGAAGTCGCCCTTTTTGTCGATGGTGTCGCCGAGCAGATTGAAGACCCGTCCAAGCGTATTGACACCGACAGGGACGGTGATCGGCCCGCCGGTGTCGACGGCTTCCATCCCGCGCTGCAGACCGTCGGTGGTGTCCATAGATATGCAACGGATGATATCGTTGCCGAGCATCTGTGCAGCCTCGATGGTAAGGTTGCCCTCGGGCCGCGTGATCTCTATCGCGTTCAGAATCGCCGGCAGCCCGTCCGGCGGGAACTTGACGTCCACGACCGGGCCGATGACGGAGACTATTTTTCCGGTAGCCATATAAATCCTCCGGAAAGCTATTAGCTATTAGCTGTTAGCCATTAGCTTTTCGCTTTCACTTTCTCCACAAATGAGCGCAGCATACGCTTTATCTCTCCGACTTCGCTTGAGAGTCGGTCAAAATCCTCTTTTTCAGCAGCCCCAAGTCTCGTGATAGTAGAATATGATACTCTAGTTCACTGGCAGACCCCATAGCTATGCGACAGAATTGAGCTAACTCAGCAATACCGTCCCTGCCACAACCTTCTGCAATGTTTGCCGGTATGGAAGCTGCCGACCGTCTGATCTGACTAGTCAGCCCAAAAACTTCCTCTCTCAGAAACTCCTTGGTCACCTCGTACAGGGATAGCACAAGGCGATGGGCCTTCTCCCAAACCTTAAGCGACCTGTAATCCCTCATTAAATCTCCACAAGTCCGGTTGCTAACAGCTAATAGCTTATCTGAGCGCTTCCGCTCCGCCGACGATCTCCAAGAGTTCTTTCGTAATCGTCGTCTGCCGGGCTTTGTTATATGACAGAGTAAGGGTGTCGATGACTTCTGAAGCGTTGTTGGTCGCCGAGGTCATCGCGGTCATTCGCGCGCCGAACTCGCTTGCCATCGCCTCGACCGCCGCGCGGAACACCTGAGTGTCGACGTAGCGGGGCAGGAGTCTGCCAAGCAAGTGATTTGCATCCGGCTCGAACAGATACTCCACGCTGCCGGTCTCTTCGGCTGTATCAGGCGGGGTGATCGGCAAGAGTTTGAGCGCCGTAGGCCTCTGGACGGCTGCGTTGATGAACTTCGCGTAGACGACGTAGACCGCGTCCACCTCGCCACGGGAGAACATTTCACGCACCCTGACCGCGGCGGGCTGAACGTCCGAGAACTGCAGGTTCGTCGCCGGAAGTGCGCTTGTCATAACGATCTCGTAGGGCTTGCGCTTGAAAAACCCCTCGGCCCTGCGGCCAAAAATCAGGAGCTTCACCGACTCAGGGTCGCGCCCGGAGAGCAGCTCCATCGCAGAGCGCATAAGGTTCGGGTTGTAGCTGCCCGCAAGGCCGCGCTCGGCTCCGATTATGATAACGGCGATCCTCTCCTCAGGGCGAACCTCAAGGAGCGGGTGCTCGATCTGTCCCGCGGCGCGGGAAAGGCTTTCGAGCATCGACATCATCTTGTCGGCGTAAGGCCGGGCCGTCTCAGCGCGTTCCTGGGCGCGACGAAGCCGCGCCGCCGCGACCATCTTCATCGCGTTGGTGATCTGCTGTATGTTTTTGACGACGCCAATACGACGCCGAATATCGCGCATGCTTGCCATTGTCTACTGTATCCAAATCCCTTCGCGGGTTGCTTCTTTAATTATAGTTGTCTGATCGCGCATCGTCTCGAACTCCGCCGGTGTGTAGCAAAAAGGCTCCACCTCAGGCTCGGGTCGTATCTCTCTAAGAAACCGAGCGATTCTTTCAGGAAATCTCACACCTTCGAACCTGTCTGATACCAGTAGCAGGTCGATATCGCTGTCGACGCGGGCCTGTCCCCTTGCACGAGAGCCGAACAAAATGATATGCTCTGGCGCAAACACCTGCTCAATGTCAGGCAGTGCTGATTCAAGAAACTGTTTCGCAAGCACATCAGCCACTTTACTCGTGTCAGCCATTGGAAACCCTCCCAAGAGCCCAATCACAGACCGCTTCAGCATCTTCAAGTCTCGCACGGGCATCACATCTTAGGTATAGACTGTCAACAAGAACGTGTCCGGATAACGAGACGCTATATACTCGGCGGTAAGATCAATCGCCTTGTCTATTATATCAGGCGGCGCATCAAGATTTGCCGCCAGTTTTTCCACACTGTGAACCCTTGGCACTGGATCACCAAATAAGTGGATGTGCAGCGCTTTCACCATTTTCTCTGCAGCCTGCTGAGAATGGAATATTGATGTATCCCACTGTCCGTGCTCATACAGAAGACGGGCCGCACTGATGTCGCTATTTGCGAACTGAACCCACGCATTCATTCGCTGATCCATAGTGTAGTCAGTCTACTTCCCGGCGACGAACTCCGCCTTGTACTCCGCAGTCGCTTTCGCGAACGCGGCTTCGGTTTCGTCGTCGAACTGGCCGGTGCTTTCGATCTTGTGGCCGATTACGGCGTAACGATCTTCCATGAACTTGTATAACCCGGTCTCGAACGCCTTGATCCGACTCTGGTCGATGTCGTCCAAGTAGCCGTGGGTCGCGACGTAGATGATCATGACCTGATCGGACATGGCCATCGGGCTGTACTGTGGCTGCTTCAGTACCTCGACGATCTTGGAGCCACGGTTCAGCTGCGCCTGGGTGAACTTGTCGAGGTCGGTCGCAAATTGAGCGAACGCTTGAAGCTCCCAATAGCGCGCAAGGTCGAGCTTGAGCTGACCGGCGACCTTCTTCATAGCCTTGGTCTGGGCCTTGGAGCCTACGCGGGAAACCGACACGCCGACGTTGACAGCCGGGCGGATTCCTGAATAGAAAAGGTCGCTTTCAAGATAGATCTGACCGTCTGTGATCGAGATGACGTTGGTCGGAATATACGCCGAAACGTCACCGGCCTGAGTCTCGATGATCGGAAGCGCTGTAAGGCTCCCTGCCCCGAGGTCGTCGGAAAGCTTTGCCGCGCGCTCCAGGAGTCGGGCGTGCAGGTAGAAAATATCTCCGGGATAAGCCTCGCGGCCCGGCGGACGCCTGAGCAGGAGCGATACCTGCCTGTAGGCCTGCGCGTGCTTGGAAAGGTCATCGTAGATCACAAGAGCGTGCTTGCCGTTGTCGCGGAAATACTCGCCCATCGCGCAACCCGAGTAAGGGGCGATATACTGAAGCGCGGCGTTCTCGCCCGCGGTCGCGCAGACGATCGTCGTATACTCCATAGCGCCGTGCTTTTCGAGCACTTCAACGATTGCAGCAACTGTGGAGAGCTTCTGGCCGATCGCGACGTAGATGCACTGAACGTCTTTGCCCTTCTGGTTTAGCACAGTATCGACCGCAATTGCGGTCTTGCCGGTCTGGCGGTCGCCGATGATAAGCTCGCGCTGGCCGCGTCCGATCGGGATCATCGAGTCGATGGCCTTCAAGCCGGTCGCCAGCGACTGGTTCACCGGCTGGCGCTCGACGACGCCGGGGGCCTTGGTCTCGACTAGCCTGCGCTTGTCGGTGACGATCGGGCCTTTGTTATCGATCGGCTCGCCGAGTGCATTTACGACGCGTCCGAGGAGCGCTTCGCCCACGGGAACGTCGATGATGCGCCCGGTCCGTTTGACCGTGTCGCCCTCTTTGATGCCCTCGGTCGCTCCCATGATAACGACGCCGACGTTGTCCTCTTCAAGGTTCAGGACCATTCCCATCGTGCCTTCAGGGAACTCGACGAGCTCACTTGCCATAACATCCTCAAGGCCGTAAATACGGGCGATGCCGTCTCCCACCTGGAGCACGGTCCCGACGCCGACCTCGTGGACCTCTTTGGTGTAGCCCGCGAGCTGCTTTTCGAGGATATCTGTTACCTCTTCAGGTCGTATATTGACTGCCATTGTTTGCTCCTACAATCGGGGGTTAGGGGTTGGGGGCTGGGGGTTAGCAAAAACCAACCCCTATCCCCTAGCCCCAACCACAGGGATCATATCCCCAAAAACTCGTCCTTAATTCTGTTCAGGTGCCCCTTGAGGCTGCCGTCCATAACGGTGTCGCCGATTCGGACTACAAGGCCGCCTATGATCGAGGGATCGATCGTGATGTTCAGGGTGACTGCTTTGCCTGTCTGCTTGGAAAGCTTTGCGCGCAGGCGACTTCTCTCGTCTTCGGTAAGTTCGACCGCGGCTTTCACCTCGGCTGTCACAATCCCGCGGGCCTCGTTTGCGAGCTCGATATACTCGCGCTCGGTCTCGGAGATCACCCCTTCGCGGCGGTTGTCGATCGCAAGATAGAGATAGTGGAGCGTCACTTCGTGGATCTTCTCACTGAAGATGCTCTGGAGTATCTCTTTCTTCTTGTTAGCCGGAATAAGAGGCGAGCCGACGGCCTCGGCAAGCGCGGGAGAGCTCTCGAACGTGTAGCTCACAAGCCCAAGGTCGCTTTCCACAAGGTCGATTACGTCTTCTCGAAGTGCGGTCTGGAAAAGCGCCGCCGCGTAACGCCTGACTATGCGCCTATCTATCACTGTGCCTTACCTGCGCTTGAAATAAAGTCGTCGATCAGCTTTCGGTGCGTTTCGTCGTCCATCGAGCGGCCAAGCAGCATGGCGGACGCGCCGATTGCGAGGTTTGCGACCTCCTGACGAAGCATCGTGACGACCTTCTGCTTCTCGCGCCCAAGCTCGTCTGTGCCGCGCTGGACGATATTTTCGGCTTTGTCGCGAGCCTCGGCGACAAGACCGTCGCGCACGGACTGGGCCTCCTTGACGGCGGCCTGAATCTTGGCGTTTGCCTCGGCCTCGATCTGCTGCATGCGCAGCTCCCAGTCCTTCTTCATATCTTCCATCGCCTGGCGATGGCGCTCGGCCTCGTCATAGGTGTACCTGATGTCATCCTTGCGAGACGCAAGCATCTGAGTGATAGGACCATACAGGAACTTCTTCAATAGCAGAAGAAGCAGAATAAATCCTACAATATTGATCAAGATCAACTCGGGAACTATGCCAAGTTGTTCAAGGATTCCCACGTTTGTGAACCTCCAGCCGCCCGTTTTTCGAGGGGATCCCCAAAGTATGGAGACCCCCGATCAAAGGCTTGACTTACTTCATGATGGCTTTCAGAACTTCTTCTGTTGCAGGCAGCTTGCCCTGAAGCAGGAAGAACATCAAGAGCGCGTAGATGACGAGCGACTCAATGAATCCGAGTGCGATCATCATCGCGAGCTGAATCCTACCCGCAGCCTCAGGCTGCCTGGCGATGCCCTCCATAGCCGACGCGCCGACCTTTCCCTGACCGAGTCCAGCACCGATAACAGCTATCGGCAGACCCAGGCCCACTGCAATTGCCAGCATCGCAAAATAAAGCATTTGGAACCTCCTCCTTCGTAAATGGCGTTTTTTGCCATTTACCTTCTCTGGGTGGTGAAGCAGGGCCTCACCACAGAACTAGTGAGAACCCACACTGACCGGGGCCTCATGTTCGTGTTCGCTTTCGTGAGTGATAAGAACCGTCAGATACCCTGCCGTAAGCACGGTAAAGATAAGAGCCTGAATAAAGCTCGTAAAGACTGCAAAGGCAAGCATCGGGAACTGAATCGGAACATACTTAAGCCACGGCGCGACGATAAAGGGCGACATTCCCGCCAAGATCACGATGATCTTGTCCTCGCCAAAGACGTTTCCAAATAGTCGGATCGAGAGCGACAACGGCTTGGCAAGCTCGCCGATGATGTGAATCGGGAACATCAGGAACCCCAGCCACCACGGCTCTCCCCAGAAATGCTTGATGTAGTTGACGGGGCCATTCACCTTGATCGCCTGGAACTGCACGTAAAAGAACGAACAAAGAGCAAGGGCGATCGTCGTGTTGAGTCCGCTTGTAGGGGACCTGAAACCAGGAACGACACCGATCAGGTTCAGGGCGAGAATATACAGAAAAAGTGTCGCAATAAACGGCACATACTTGGAGCTTCCAGGCCCTACTATTCCTTCGATGAAACTCCCGAGCCCCGAAACCGCAAGCTCAAGAACGTTCTGAAGCGGCCCAGGGATTCTCGAAAGCCTGCGGGTAGCAAGGATCGACATAGCAACGAGCAGCACGATAACTATCCCGGCATAGAAGGTCAGCGACCACGCGGCGCCTTCCACCAAACCTGACCCATGATGTCCTTCCAAGTAATTCTCCTTCGTAAATGGCGCTTTATGCCATTTACGTTCCCATCGTGACGAAGCTGGCAGCGGCGCGCAGTCTGCGCCGCGAGAAGCTTCAGGCACGATCCTATCAAGCCCCGGAGTCCGGCGAAATCGCCATTCCGAGGGTTTTCAGCATTATCACGATATAGGGCAGACTCACGCCAACCGCTATACCTATAGGATCGGCATATTTACCAGCCAGCGATACCCACAGGAGGACGCCGATCACAAAATACTTGAGCAATGCTACTATCATCAGCCGCTTGACCGGCTTTCCTCCGCCTGATACCTGCTCAGGCGTAAAAAGCGTGGTCACGACCCGCTCAAGGATCATAAGCGACCCGACCGAAATAACAAACCCGACCGTCACACCGACCGCTGCCTGCCAGCTCTTAAGTCCCCAGCAAAATAGCAGGGAGACCAGCCAGAATATGATCGACATGCGATAGACGCGCTTGATGAAACCAATGTCCAGTTGTTTATTCATCTTTTGAAAGCTGTAGTGCAAGCTTGATCATCTCTATAAACCCGGCGGCGATGCCCATCAACGTGAACAAAAGCATCAGCCAGGGCGTAGTCCCGAACTTGGAGTCAAGCCACGAGCCAAAAAAGTAGCCGATCACAATGGAGAACACGAGCACAAGCCCAATGCTTGATGCCGATGCCGCTCTGCGAACCCATTTGTAATCGTCTTTGGCCAAACCTACCGCCTCCAGTGCGATTATAGCACAACAATAAGAGCCGTCCGCAAGGGGCTTGTGTCATTTTGCACAAGCCACCGTGCATTAACATACCCCTTGACTTAAGATGGTGTCACCAATTCGTTACAATAGCAACGCCAGATTCCAGGTAATCGTACCAGGCAAGCCAGCAATCGCGAATTATTTATCGATTTGAGCAATAAGGGGCCAATGGATGGGGAACCGACGCCGGGATGGCGCCACATGTGTTAACCTGGACGAAACAAATGCGGACAAACTATGCCGTGAGCCTTAATTTTGCTTCGCACGGTCACCAGGCGAACGGCGGGGATGTTTTGTGCGAAGAAAGCCCACTTCTAAAGCCAGCAGGCTTTCTTCGTATGACAACACCCAGCCCGATTAGCCGGTCTTTAGCACCATCACGGAGTAGGGAGCAACCTCGACCGTCCCGGTGTGCGTTTTGCCGGTGAGCAGATCGACCGCCTCATGGGGAAGCGCAAGCGTGCCGGGCCTGTTTTCGATCTCGACTACGACGCAGCCGCGCCCACCCTCTCCCTCCCGGGGGATGACGTAGAGATTCTCCGAAGCCTCCGCGACAGGGGAGACGCCGGCCTCGTTTGCAACCCGCGTGACAAACCCCGCGAGGTCCTCCGGGGTCGGAAGCGTGCCAAGGAGGATCACCTGCCCCTTGCCCATCTTGTGCCGGGTCACCGCGGCTAGCCCGGCCATAGGCCCTTCGGTGTAGCTCGCGAGTGTTTCCGCGCCCTTGGGCTCAAACGCCGCGTACCAGACCGAGCCCTCAGACTCGCGCCCGTCCGCCCACTTGATCCCAAAGTCCCTGGGCTGACCCGGAATCTCGTAGGTGCAGTAGACGCCGCCCCACTCCTCCAGGCTCCCAAAGGGAGACGCCTTGAACTTGGTCGCGTGCTCGGTGCGCACGTCGGTGAGCGGCCCGGCGATCCAAGTGCCGCCGTCACGGATCCACCGTTCGAGCCTGCCGCGCAGGTCCTCATCGTCAAGCGTCGCGACAAACGGGCTCACTATCACCTTGTAGGATGTGAGGTCGACGTGGGGCTGAAGCACGTCGGGGCGAAGCTGCGCCTGTGCGAGAGGCCGGTAGACATCCTCGGAGAGCTTCTTGTGGTAGTTGAACCCGGCTACCATCGGCTGGTGCATGTAGATCCAGGCGGCCTTGTGGGAAAAATGCAGTCCGAGCCCGTTGCTGACGGGCCTTGTGGAGCCGAGAAAGTCGCCCGCGGCCTCGAAGCCCCGGGAAATTTCCTGCACCTCGCCTATGATATGGAGCGGACGCCCCTGGCTTGAGACTACCGCGCCGTGCATCAGTTCCTGACCACTCCAATGCTGACGCCACAGCCAGTAGAGGTTCGCCTCGCCGCCAAACGCGATCGGAAGCCATGAGTTGACCACGCAGAACCCCGGTTCCTTGTAGCCGTTTGCCGCCCCCGAGCCGTTCCAGCAGGTCGCAGTTTCGGTGTTCCAAAACGGCGCGGCTTTCAAGGGCCGGATCATGTCAAACCAGAACCCGACCTCCCAAAGGTTCTCCATCGAGTTGTAATGGTTGTACTGCACGAGGTCAAGTTTTTTGTGCATGTCGCCGTAATCCAGCCCCAGGAACGGCATCATGTCCGTTCCCACGGGGTGATTTGTGAGTCTGTGGAGTACGTCGGCCTGAGCCCCGCAAAAGTCGACAAAGGAGTCAGACATGAACTCCTCCCAAGCGACAAGAAGCGAGTGGTGGTGCCAGATATCCCAGTCCGGACCGGGAAGCCGACCAAACGAGGTGTAGGTCTGACTCCAGAGGTCCATGCCCCAGGTGGCGTTCAGTTTCTCGATCGTCTCGAACTTCTCGCGCATCCCGTCCTGGAACTTGCGCATACACGCCGGACAGGTGCACGCCCTCTCACCGGTATTTGGGCTAGAAAGCTCGTTGTCGACCTGCCAGCCGATGATACGATCGTCCTGACCAAACTCCTCGGCCATCTTGGTGACGATCCTCTCGCAGTGAGCGCGATATACCGGGCTGTTGGGACATGCGTGACGCCGTCCGCCGTGCTTCATCGGCTGCCCCCGGCGAACATAGAGAACTTCGGGGTAGCGGTCGACTAGCCACTGAGGCGGCGTGGCGGTCGGGGTGCACATAATAGTCGCAATCGCGGCATCCCCGAGCTTGTCGACCACGGTATGCAGCCACTCAAAGTCGTAGCGCCCTTCCTCGGGCTCCATGCGGCTCCATGCAAACTCGGCCACACGCATGACGTTGCAGCCGGACTCTTTCATAAGAGCGATATCGTCGTCGATCTGTTCGAGCGGCCAGTCTTCGGGGTAATAGGCCGCGCCAAGATAGGGCGGTCCGACTTGTGACATAAGAGCCTCCATGACCAACTATTGTGCCAGTTGATATGGTGACTCCTTCGACAAGCGCCAACCCCACTCCTTGCATAAACCAGCTATTTTTTCAGCGATATATGGCAAGGAGAACCGAAACCGTGACCGCGCTAAGAATGGTGCTCACGAATATCGACTGGGACACGAGGTCCTCGTCCTGACCGTACTCGGCGGCGAGCACGTAGACGTTGACGGCTACCGGAAAGCCCGCGGCGACGATCAACACCGAGGCAAGCGTCCCCGAAAACCCAAAAAGTTTGACGAGAAACACCGCGACTATGGGAGAGATCACAAGGCGCATGACAGTCACGGCAGAAAGACTTCGCACGCCCCGGGTGAGCCTAGTTCGCGACAGCTGCATGCCAAGCGTGAGAAGCGCAAGGGGGATCAAGCCGTCGGATAGAAACGCAAGCGGCCGGTAGATCGGGGCGGGAACGGGGATATGGAACCCTCGGAAGATCAGTGCGGCGGCCATCGCCTGCACCACCGGCACTTTGGCAAGCCCCAAAGCCGCTTTTGCAACTCCCTGGGCTTTCAGCCCAAAAATCCAGATACCAAGGGTGAAACTTAAGAGGGTCTGGATGATGATAATCGCCGTGATCGTGCCGATCTGCCGACTCCCAAAGGCGATCGCGACAAGCGGGATGCCGTAGTTGCCACAGTTGTAGAAAAGCGTCCCCATCGTAAGGGGCGTCCGGTGCTTGTAGAGCGAGCCAGTCGAGTAAACAAGCCACGAAAGCACCAGCAACACAACGACCTGCAGCGTGCCAAACAGGCTGATCGCCCCCATCTGCCGAAGCGTCACGTCGGCGTCGAGGAGTTTCACAAAACTGAGCGCCGGGACGAAGACATAAAAATTGAGCTTGGTCATCGTGTTGAGATCAAGCTCAAATCGCCTGTCGATCAGCACACCGAGGGCTATCATAATAAAAATCGGCAGAATGACCGAGATGAGAATCTGGAGGAATATCACAAAAAACCTTTCACTGTCCTATTGTGCGTCATCGGAAGAGGGCGGACACATTGGTCCGCCCCTACGGGTGTTCGGGATCTTTGTCCCAAGCCTAATATCGTCAAGTTCGTTCTGATCTCGGACTACTCGCTCATAGTAATTGCGCTGCCAAAGCTTGCCGTCGAATTTCGACAACACTGGGTAGGAGCGGACCAATGTGTCCGCCCTCTTTCGGAGTACGCACAACCTCAGATTCCGCCATCCCCAAACGGAGACAGATAATCCCATGCACATGGTTTGGCATCACGACAAACTCATCGGTTTCCAGTTGATCGAACGTCCCGTTCA
>JBBRAE010000022.1:0-46607 GCA_038207085.1 Armatimonadota bacterium | reverse complement strand
CCGGTCATTACGGGGCTGGTGCCATAGCTGTTGCCTGTATCCGGCCAGAAGTCGTTGTGGTCGAACGCACAGCCAGTGCCACCGACAAAACACCCATATTCACTATTTGCGGCGACTATGCAGTTCGTCAAGTCCACTGCGTCGCTCAGATACGATGCGCCGAGGGAATATATGCCGCGCAGATTCTTTGCTATTGTGCAGTTCGTCGCGGATAGTCTGCATCCGCCCGACAAGGAAATGGCCGCACTATCGCTGTAAGAACCTTGCCCTCCATACCTTACTATGCAGTAACTCATAGTCGCCGAGTTCTGGTATATCAAGTTGATGCACTTCCAGTCTCCCGGTAACGGACTCGACTGGTCGGCGTCGCCGTTCGTGTCGCCGCAAACCGAATCATCTCTTATACTCGTGAAGTAGATGGGTGCAAACGAGTTTCCGTTCGCCTTCAACGTGCCATAGAAAGTTATTCCACCGTTCAGATCGAACTTTGCCACCAATCCGGGATCGAGCGTAAGGGTCGCTCCATGCGAAACCGTAACAGAGCGGATAACATAAGGCAACTTAGGGTCGCACGTTAAGCGCAGGTCTCCCGACACATTGCATCCGTCAAGCAGAACTCCGTTTATCTTGCCGCCAACAGCGCTGTTGCCTTTGATATTGACCGTGCCGGACAAATTGGACGGATTTTGGAGAACCACGGCCTTGTCCGTGCCTTGAAATAGGTTGTCGTTCAGTGTCATGGAACCTGTGGCCGACATCGTCACGCCCCAGAGACCGCCGATGAACTTGCAGCCGCTCACGGTCGGATTCGCACAGTCATACAAGTATAATCCGGTGGGAGAACTGCTGAACGTGCTGTTTGTAACACTAATGGGGGAAGCGTTGCAGTTCACGCAGCCGTTGGAGTCGCTGAACTCGCAGTGATCTATCGTGACAGACGTGGCTCCATTAGCCCAACAACTGATGCCGCATCCGTACTTACCGCCGTATCGCACCTTGCACCGCTTCAGGTTAAGCGACGCCCCAGCGCCTTGAACGCCGATGTCGCCTGCAGTGCCGGGTTTCGGCATTATCCGTCCGCCGTCACCATCCGTATCTCCGGCGACACTGTCATCGAAGATGCTCGTGAAGTAAATCGGATCTTCAGCAGAGCCAGTTGCATTCAGCCTTCCGAGGCAAGTGATACCGCTACTGACACGCCCATCCAGCTTGGCTACAGTTCCAGGATCCACTGTCAGTGTCGCGCCAGCCTGGATAGTAAGTCTCCCCGTAACAACATAGGGGCTGCCTTCTGGAGTCCATGTGGTGTCAGTGGTTATCGAGCCGCCATTGATGAACGTCGGCGACGCCGTCGCAGGAACTGCAACACCACAAACAGCTAAGGAAACGACGGTATACAAAGTGAGTATGAACACTGCTCGCATTGAACTCGTCCCGGTTTTGACTCTCAAATGACCACGCCTCCAGCGTAAGATTTCCGATCTAGCCACCATACCTCATTGTACCATGAGGCAGATGTAAGGTGGACCCCTTTGTCAAGACATTTTTTCGGTGAGTTTTAGGGAATAAGGGGGGGAATAAGGGGACTGAGCCCTTTGTTAAGCCTTTCGCGGTCGGCCTCTTCAACTACCGAACGCGCTACTCTTAGCATGGCAGCAGTATACAATCTGCTGGATCTTTTGCCAATAAAGGGCTCAGTCCATTTATTCCTACAGCATACGAACATACGAAAACGCAAAAACCGGAAAACTATACAGGATAGTTTTCCGGTTCATATTTGGTGGAGCCAAGGGGACTCGAACCCCTGACCTATTGCCTGCCAGGCAACCGCTCTCCCAACTGAGCTATGGCCCCACGAGCGAGTATGATTATAACACCTAACCAGAGGCTCGTCAAGAGGAATTTCGTCGATGAAGCGTGGTTGGCCAGGTTAGAACGAGAGTCAGTCCACACGCAGTCGGCCGAGGTTTCCCCGCAGCTTTCTGAACTTCATCGATGAGGAATACCTCGATTCGGAGTCAACAGGTCTTGACCGCAGAACCTCCGCAACGGCGTTTATGGGGCCCACCCCGCCGATTGCGTCCAGTTCAAGGTAGACCAGATCGCCCGGATCAAGTCGCTCGGCTGAGATAATTCTGATGCCGCCGGAACCAAGGTCGCTCGATCGACCCGTCACAAGCGCGCCAGGCGCTTCGTCCTCGGACGATAGTTTGCCGTAGCGCACAGCAGCATCGAGCGCAATCCTCGGAGACTGCCGCCGCTGTGTGCGGTAGATGACGCCGGGCTTGTCGAGCACGAGCAAGGGAGCCTCACCAGGTTTCACGGAGAGCACATAGCTGTTGAAGCTGTAATATGCCTCGTTTGCGCCAAGCCCAACTCTGACCGGTGTCCTCGGCGCCACCTCGATGATATTCCCGTCGCGCATCGGGGCGATGAGTGTAAGCGTCCGCTCGTCTTTGGAGTCCACAAGACTCGCAAATACGCCGCCCGTCCTGCCGTTTAGAACCTCGATCGTGACAGGCTGATCCTTAACGAAAAGGATCGTCCCGCCAGGCATGCCCTTCTGCTTGCGCGTCGAGCTTGCCGCGGAAGTGCTCTGGACGAGCTCGACCAAAATGTCGAGATCGAACGGTTTGTTAATATATGCTGAGACACCGTGGTTTCGGGCGGTTTCAAGCGATTCAGCGCTGCCACACGCGGTCATGATGATGACCGGCAGGTCATGGTTCAGGCTGCGAATCTGTGCGAGAGCCGACAGCCCATCAACTTTTGGCAATATAAGATCTAGCAACACGACATCGAACTCGCTCTCCCGGACCTTATCAACCGCCTGCTGGCCGTCATGAACAGCTACAACACTGTAGCCGCTCTTAGCCAGTTTGGCGCCGAGGATCCGACAGAGATTTATCTCGTCGTCCACCACTAATACGCTACCTTTACTAAACATTATTCTGGGATCCTCCACTCTCCATCGCGCAGCCCCAGGGCAACTCAACATCAGCGCCCGCACAGACGACCGCACGTTGGATTCGCATGGAAATACCCTCCTTGCGACACTTTCCTTTGTGATTCTATCTCTCTTACACTCTTTCTACTGCAAGAACTATGCCAATCAAAAGCGGCTATTTGCTATACCTGCAATTATTACCTGATATATTCACGCCTGCCATGTTTAGGTCATAGGCAGGTGGGTATAACTGCTGAGTTATCAATAGAGGTAGGAGGCACTGCTATGAATAATATCCCTGACGATCCCAACACAATTCTTGACATCGCGATAGCCAATGAGGTTGAGGGCCACAAGATCCTCACCAACGCCAAGGAATCGGCAAATACAGCTCTCGCCAAGGCAACGTTCGACTTCCTTGCAAGCGAGGAGCTGAACCATATCGAGCTTATAAAAGACTTTGCAAAGACCCTTGCGGGCGCGCAGGAGTGGGACGACTCGCGGCTGAAAGAGATTTCACTGTCCGAAGCCGGCAGCCACATCAAGAACATATTCGAGCGATTCGCGGCCGAGTTCGAAACGGTGAGCGCGTCTAGCGACGAGCGGCTTGAGACCTACAAAGTCGCAATGGATATGGAGCACAGAGGTTACGACTTCTATTCGGGGGCTGCAAAGAAGGTCCATGATGAGCGCGCAAAGCAGTTGTTTAACTTCCTCGCAGCCGAAGAAGAAAGACACTTCAAGATGATTCAGGACACCCACGACTTCCTGAACCATCCCGACGGCATTATGGCGATGGAAGAGCGCTGGATGCAGATTTAGGATTGGGGTTGGAGGTTAGGGGTTGGGGGCTGGTGGGGCCCAACCCCTAACCGGCTCCCTGCCTCTGGCACAGGCTTATGGCTGTGTTGGCTGTCCAATTTGGGTCGTGCCGTCACCCTGGCGACTAGCGACTCCCCCAATTCCCCTCCCCTGTGATATAATCCCACTGTTGGCTGTGATTAGCCGAAGATAACTTATAGAATTGCAGGGAACTGATATTGGCACAGGAATATGAACAGGGACGGCAGCCACGTGGCGGGCTTCCGGTTGTAGTGATTGCCGTGGTTGTTGGCGCGATTGTGGCTGCTTTGTTTGGATATGTCACGAGCGCGCTGCTCTGCCGGCACGGGCTTGGGCTTGTCACCCCGACCGAAGCCGCGGGAAAGTCGATGGAGTCGTTTCTCGCGCGCGCCGGGCTTAACTTTCAGGCGATTCATCACATAAGAATCGCGGGGGCGGGACTGCCAGGCGGCGAGGGAAGCCTCTCAGTCAGCATTCTCTGGCCTATCTCGCTTTGGGCAATCGTCCCTGCGGCGGCGCTGATGCTCGGTGGACACGTCGCGGCCAGGATCGCCAGGATTCGGGGGAACTTCCTTGCTGGCGCGATGATCGCCGTGCCGTATGTGATCGCGCTTCTTGTAGCGAGGGCGTGGTGCTCAGCGCCGAGTGTGGCGGTCGCGCTTCCGAGCCTGCCTGAGGCGATCCCCCAGTTTGACCCGGGGCTCGTCTCTGCGATGCTACTTCCTGCGACGCCGAGCGTGATCTTCAACGGACTTATCTTTGGGCTGATATTTGGTGGAATCGGCGCGGTCGGCGGGCCTGCGGCGCTGCTGTGGGGGCTGAGGCGAAGCGACGGGATCTGGCCGGGGTGGGTCAGAGGGGCGTTTGCCGCTGCGGTCGGCGGTCACATCGTGTTCCTGGCGATTTTTGCGATATTCCTTGGGCTCTGGCTTCCCGGGCAGAATATGAACGCCGCTGAGCGGACCAAAGCCGCCCGGTCGTATGCGACTCTGCTGCCTACGGGAGCGGCGTGGGCGCAGTATTTCGCGCATGGGGTGACGCTTACAGGTCGCGTGGAGGCGAAACCAGGCATTCCCGAGGCCTCGCCGACGGTTCAGTCATACCAGGCTGGACTGTTCTCGGGGTTTGCGAGCGAAGGCAAGAAAAAGCCGATCAAGCCGCTGTTCTTCCTGGCAATGATCGTTCCCGCCGCCTGCCTGTTCCTTGCGGGACGAATGGCTGCGGTCGGATCTGAAAGCAGGCTCGGCGCAGCGGCGATGATGGCAGGGTTCTATACGCTTTTGATGACGGCTGGGGTGATATTCTTCACGCTTGCGACCTCGACCGCGATCGGCGTTGGCGACATTGTCACGCGGACTAAGGTCGTCCTAGGGCCTTCGGCGAAGCTTGCGCTCCCGCTGTCGCTGCTGTTTGCGATTTTCTTTGGGACGCTCGGCGCGATTATGAAGAAACCCAATGCTCGTTCGTAACTACACCGAGTGCGATGTCGCATCGATGCTTGAGCAGGCGCTTGAAGGGCTCGACCACGGCGAGCTTGTGGTTGAGGTGAAATACTGTCCCCTGGGGTCAAAGCGCATCGCCTCGGGGACATACTACAGGCGCGCTCCCAAAGCCCCCGACGGGAAGCTGATCAGGCTCAGGATCAACCGCGCCAACAGATACCCGGTCAAGGTGCCGTTTAAGACAAGCGAGTATTACACGAAGAAAGACTCGCGCGGGCGGGAAGTGATCTATCAGAAGTTCCGCGTGGAGGACTTCCACACGCCACATCAAGTGCTTGTCGCAGTGTTTCTGCACGAGTATTCCCACTATCTCGACCACGCCCAGGGGCTGAACGGAAACTACAAGCAGACCAAAGCCGACAAGTTCGCCATCGACAGGCTGATAACCCTCGGTATCATCACCCCCTGACTTCGAACCAACAAACTCTACAATTATTGTTCCCATTACGGCAATTATTCGGGGAATCCCACGTCTGTCTGCTACAGGGACATGTTTGTCCCACTTTCGAAATTGCAACATAGTGATCTGTTGCAGTTTACACTGTAAGTCTTGAAGGAAAGGCACTATTCCAGCCCACGGACCACCGAGGAAACAAGGAAACTCTGGTGGGAAACGGGCAGGACAGCTTCTCCTCAAGCAAAAATAGGAGGATTCGCCTTGAAAATCGTAGCCGTCGCCGCATTGGCGACAACCATGATCCTGTCGGCAGTCGCTGTCACTGCCGCACCCAACCTCTATGGAACCGGTGGACTCATCGAGATTCCGGATGACTCCATCTACGCAGTCGGCGAGTGGACACCCGCGTATCACGGCGTGTACGACGTATCCGACTCCGGCCAGAGCCTCAACACCTACACAGTCGGCACCGGGATCATCCCGAACCTGTCGGCCAGCGCAGGCGTTGTGGATTTCGGCGACACCAATTTACTTCTGAATGCCAAGTACAGAATTCTTTCTGAGACTAGCACTCGCCCTTCGGTCACCGTTGGCGTGATCGATCTAACCTCTGAGATCGGCCAGGACCCGTCCATCTACATCGTGGTCGGACGCAACCTCACTGCCGCAGCCGAAGAGGTTGCCGGTGGTGAGTCCAAGCCGCTTCGCGGCTACATCGGCTTCGGCACCGACATCCTTGATGGCGTGTTCCTTGGTCTGGACTGGACCCTTAGCCCGAAGTTCTCAGCTATGCTCGAGTTCGTCGGCAGCGACGAGGGCATTGTTGATGGTTCACACTTCAATGGCGGCATCCGCTATGCGCTGACCAATGAGCTCAGGCTCGATGCTGGTCTGGTCGATTTCTCCGACTTCACTGCTGGTATCAGCTACAACGCTTTGAAGTTCTAAGCGATCACCCAAAAAGCAAACTCAAAACGGCGGCTATCTCTTCAGAGTCGTGGCACGAAGCCTTTCGCAGCGCAAATGCAGCGCCGCTGACGGCTATCGCAGTATTGCATACTGCTGTCGCCACGGGCTTCGTGCCACGACAGGAACGTAAATGGCAAAAGACGCCATTTACTAAGGAGATGCCGCCGTTTTTATGTTTATCCGGTTCGACACTTATGCGAATGGGTATGAAAGCCTATGAAGTTTTGCGGCGTGGCAAGCGTTGAGGGGCGTTTCAACGTTCGCGTCCGCTTCTGCCGGAGGGATGTCTGTTGAGCATCAGGCTGAGAATCGCTCTGCTGACGGCGCTGGTGCTGGCGGTGGGGATTGAAATAAGCTGGATCATCGTCTCGATGAAGATCGGCAACCAGCGGCATAACACCATCGCTGCCGGAGTCGTAGCCACGCTTGTCGGGCTGCTGCTTGGGTATATGCTCTCCAAAGTCCTCACTAACCCACTTCAAGCGCTCTTGCCACCCATGCGAAGAATGGCCGCAGGTGACTTCAACAGCAGGATCCCAACCGAACTCCCACATGAGATGAAAGAGGTGGCGCTGGCCTTCAATGACATGGCGCTTGCGGTAAACCGACGAGTTAGAAACCTGGAAATGCTGAACAAGCTCGCATCTGAGACTGCGACAGCTCGAAGGGTCTCTGATATCGCCAAACAGGTAGACGCAGCCGCCATAATGGCGCTTGAGGCAAGAGCCCGTGTGTGGGTCTTTAACCTGCAGAGCGACAGGCTTGAAAGCGTTCCGGCTGAAGGCATTGGAGGCAGAATCATCGCGGGAGCGGGGTGCGCAGTCACCTTGGCGGCGCGGGAATCAAGATCGGTGTCAATCGGCGAAGGCGAAGAGCTGCCTCCGAACTCATCTATAGTCACGGGGCTCGATCCGGTGAGTGCCGCAGTGATAGTCCCACTTACCACGCCTGAGGGGACGATAGGTTCGATATCGTTTGAATCAATTGTCGAACGGCGCAGACTCTCACCAGAAGAGATATCGCTTGCGACGGCTATGGCCAACACCGTCGGGCCAGCGGTGGCTACGCACATTCGGACAGAAGACCAGGCCCGTTACGCCAGGCTGCTCCAGCAGGTGCTGGTGCCGACGCCTTCCAATGGACCCGGAGGATTGGACGTGGCGGCGTGGTACAAACCCGCAGGGGAAATGGGCAGGATGGGCGGCGATTACTACGACTTCGTCCAGATATCGGATGACGAAATCTGGGTCGCAATCGGGGACGTGTCCGGCAAAGGACTTCCCGCAGCAGAGTACACCGCGATGGTGAAATACGTCCTTCGCTCCTATATGCTCGAATACAAGTCGCCTGCAAAGGCGCTTGCTCTCACGAACCTCGCGCTTTCCGCACAGATGAGGCCAGAAGCGTTTATCACGCTTTTCTGCGGGCTGATCGACTGCGGCAAGAGAACGATCACCTACGCGGGCGCGGGACACCCCTACCCGCTTGTGGTCTCACGACAAGGCGAGATAACAGAACTCCACGCAAGCGGAGTCGCGGCAGGACTGTTCTCCGACGCCGCGTTCGATGAGCGCGTGCAACAGTTCTTCCCCGGAGACCTGCTGCTACTTTACACCGATGGAATGAGCGAAGCACGTCTGGGCAATGCGATGTACGAGGAACGGCGCATGCTTGAGGCCGTGCGCGAATGTGCGCAGCGCAGCGCGCGAGATGCGGCCGATTACCTCGCAAACGATGTGCAGGCGTTTGCCGGTGGCAAGCTCAAAGACGACATCGCCATTGTGGTCATTGGCATAGATTAGCGCGCCATATTTCATCCTCAGTCGATACATCAGATGATCATAGACAGATGCATGTTAGGAATTATCGGCAGCGGCCAAGCAAGCTTTGGAGTGCGGATTGCGAGAGCCGCTTTCACAAATCTTCCGACTGGCGATAATACGGCGCTTGCGCGCCTTGCTGTCGCCCGAGAACAAAGCGGCGATTGCTCGCCGCACTCCACATAAAGGACATTTGCCGTCGACACTTTTTACATATACTCATCATTGAATCTGCAGTTGACCCCAGGTAATTACCCCTGCTATAATAATCTCTGTACGAAGAATCCCCAGTGGCATAATTCGAAAACGAGGTAACAACCTTGGATACCGTGGATGTTCAGTTTCTCAATGACCGGATCGAGTCGCTTCTTAGGGAGCTGGAAGAGAAACGGGTCGCCGTCGCCGCCCTTGAGCGCGCAAACCGGCAGCTTGAGGACAAGCTCAAGACATCCGACGTCACCGAAGGACCGGCCCCACTCTCCGAGCTGGAAGAAACGCTGAAGCGACTGGTTTTCCGCATCGCGATGATCCTCCAGGCCGAACGCTGCGTCTTTATGATCTACGACAAGCCGACCGCCGACCTAGTTGCGAGTCGTCCGGCGCTCGGGTTCACCGACGAACAGATCAAGGCGCTGCGGGTGAACGCCGACCAGGGAGTTTCAGGTGAAGTATTCCGCGAGCGCAAGCCCGTGATCATCTACGACGCCACAAACGACCCCCGCACGGTGAAAGACAATGTCGTGCGCTTCGGTATCCAGAATGGCCTGTGCGTGCCGCTGATCATCGAGAAGCGCGAGCAGGACACCAACAAGGTGGTCGAGAGCAGGGTGATCGGCGTCCTGCACGTCTTTAACAAACGCGACGGAAACGTTTTTATCCAGGAAGACATCAACCTGCTGACCCGTCTTTCAAGAAACGCCGCGTCGGTGATCGCAAGCGCCCAGATGTACCGCGAGGTGCTTGAAGAAAAAGAAGAACTCGAAAGCATCATCCAAAACGTCTACTCGGGCCTCCTGATGGTCAACAAGGCGGGTCGGATCATGCAGATCAACCAGTCCGCGCGGGCGATGCTTGGGATAAACGACGAGGACCTGACAAGCGGCTCCTACCAAGAATGCATAGAGTCAGAAAAGGTCCGGGAGATTCTAAAAACCTCCATAGAGAGCGCGACAGAGGTCGCAGAAGAAGTGACTCTTCCAACACCAGGCGAAGAGGACGAGGAGAACATCTATCAGGTGCAGACCGCTGTAGTCCGGGGCGAACACGGGCGGGCGATCGGGGTGGTCGCTATATTCAACGACATCACCGAGATCAGAAGCGTCGACAGGATGAAGACCGCGTTCGTTTCCACGGTCTCACACGAGCTTCGCACGCCGCTTACCTCCATCAAGGGGTTCATAACCACGCTCCTTGCCGAAGAGGACGCCACAAGCTACGACACGGAGACGGTGCGGGAGTTCTACCATATCATCAACTCCGAGTGCGACCGCCTGACCCGGCTCATAAACGACCTTTTGAACGTTTCGCGCATCGAAGCCGGGCGCGCGCTCGATCTCAACCCCAAGCCTGTCAACGTCCCACAGCTTGTGGAGAAGGTCGTCACGGTTCAGCGAAGTTACAGCACTCGGCACGAACTCGCCGTAGAGATCCGGGGAGAGATTCCGGTCATCGTAGCGGACGAGGACAAACTCGACCAGATTCTAACCAACCTTACGAACAACGCGATAAAATACTCACCAAGAGGCGGCACGGTTACGATCTGCGTTGAATACATAGGTGACGTGGTGCGTTGCACGGTGAGCGACACGGGGATGGGGATACCGAAGGAGCATCTATCCAAGGTGTTCGACCGGTTCCACCGGGTCGATAACCGCGACACCCGCGAGGTCGGCGGCACCGGGATAGGTCTTTATATCGTAAAACATTTGGTAGAAGCTCACGGTGGACGGATTTGGGTGGAGAGCGAGATGGGCAAGGGGTCGAGCTTCATATTCGAGCTGCTCAAATGCCCGCCGCAGTTCCTCGACGAACACGATGAGCTTATTGCACAGATGGATGAGTTTGGGCGGGGTGGATATTAGCTGTCAGCTATGGGACGGGATTGTACGCGATATTTATCGCGCACGCAATGAAGCGGGAACGATTCATTTCGTTCCACTTTTCAGTTCTAAGAGCGTGTCTGAAAAGTGTAGTGGCCGTCCGCCGTGGCGGCCATCGGCTCCGAAGGAGCCGGAAAACGGTGGAGAGATTGCGCCGTAGGGCAGCGCCTACGGCGCTGATGGCCGGCACGGCGACCGGCCACTACAATCGGGATTTCTCAGACACGCTCTTAGAGAACAGAGTTCCCGCAGTATATAACGATCACGGGTTTTACCTCTTGCCGATAGGTCGGTTTCGGGGACGAGGTCCCCGAAACAACGGAAGGTTGCAGGAAATTGGGCTTAGAAAAGCGAACTCACTCGTTAAGCAGGGCCGATTGTGGCCGTAGGAGAATGAGATGATCAATACAAACATTGTTCAGGATATTTCAGGGGTTCTTGACGCGACTCTACAAAAGTCGCTTATGACGGGCGAACAGGTCATCGTCCGTGTTCCAGGCGCGATGGGTGAGGCGTTCGCCGCTACAAACCGCAGAGTCTTTGTAGTCAGAGAAAAGCCGGTGCTTGACGGGGTCGATCTCTTCGTCCAACCGATATCTGCCGTGAAGGACGTTACAATCGAGCAGATGGCGACCGGCGGAGCGCTCAAGATCACCACCGGAAACTGGATGCCCGAAGACCAGCGCACCGTGTATTTCCCCTCAGAAATGAGCGGAACATTTGCTGCGGCAGCTTCGACGATCAAGGGGATGATAGCCTCAGGCGCTGGCACGCAGACCGCAGCCGAAAAGTCGTCGCTCGCGCCGATCAAAGGCAACAGCTGCCCATCCTGCGGCGCTGCGGTGGATGAGAAGGCCTCCTTCTGTAATTCATGCGGCGAGCAGGTGCGCGATGTCTGCCGGATGTGCGGAAGCGGGATATCACCGGACGCCAAGTTCTGCTATTACTGCGGAACGGAGCACAAAGCGGCTAACACCAAGTGCCGAAACTGCGGGGGACGGATCAATGAGACGGTGATGTCGTATTGTCCGCAGTGCGGGACGGCTGTCTCAGACAAGTGCGTGTCCTGCGGGGCGGCGATCATCGAAGGCTGGCCCAGATGCCGCTACTGCGGTCGGGAGATCGGCAGTATGGAAGGCGTCACGGCCCGAGGGATCAGGACGGCGGTCGCGCAGGCACAAGCGGCCACGGCGACACTTTCCACAAGCGAAGTCCGAACAGACGAATCAAGCAAAAGCCCCGGGGCCAAGCAGAACGCCCGAGGCGCGGAGCTATTCGATAAAGAGAGCTTCGAAGAGGCCATCGAAGCGTTCAGGCAGGCGGTTATACTTGAACCGAACAACGCTTCGTTCCACTGTAACCTCGCCGTAGCCTACGATGAGCTCGATCAGGACGAAGACGCGCGGCGGGAGTATGAGCGCACCCTTGAGCTTAACCCCAACGATACGACGGCGATGCTCTATCTCGGGTATATGTTGAATGAGAACGACGAGCATGAGCGGGCCGCGAAGCTTTGGCGTCGGCTGATTTCGGCTGCGCCGGGCTCGCCAGAGGCTGAAGAGGCCGCGCAGAACATCAGAGCCCAAGAGGAGCTTTAACCAATGCAGGATGTCGAACTCTTGATCGAACGGCTCCCGGACGCGAAAGACCTTCCGTTGCCCGAGTATGCTACGGCGGGCGCGGCGGGTATGGACTTGATGGCGGCGGTCGAGGAGGATGTGACACTCGGCCCAGGGAACAGGACGCTTATCCCAACCGGCATCAGGATCGCCGTTCCGCCGGGGTTCGAGGCGCAGATACGCCCGAGAAGCGGGCTTGCAGTGAAATACGGGCTGTCGATGGTGAACACTCCGGGAACCATCGACTCGGACTACCGCGGGCCGGTCAAGGTGATAGTTATCAACCACGGGCGCGACCCGATCGTCATCTCAAGGGGTGACAGAATCGCCCAGATGGTCATCTGCCCAGTGGTTCAGGCAAAGCTGATCGAACGGGAGAAACTCCCCGAAACCGAACGCGGTGACGGAGGGTTTGGACATACTGGTGTATGAAATCGTGTAAGTCGTGCAACTGTCAGTTGGAGGAACAGCTCACCGCGTGCCCAACATGCGGCGATATGGTGCTTAGGCACGAGTCCTCTGAAAGGCACGCACGCGTCCGCCAACTCCTCGCCGAAGCTAACCTGCTGCGCATTCAGCGGGACTTCAAGGCTGCGGTAGACAGGTGCGCCGACGCGATCGACATCGACCCGGACAACCCCGAAGTCCATTCACTGCTCGGCGACATCTACTCGGCCCAGGGGAATCTGCGTGAGGCTGCGAAGTGGTACGAGACCGCGATCGAGCTTCGGCCCGACTGCGCTATCGACCTGAACAAGCTCAGAGATCTGCAGGGCAGGTTCAGTCCTGACGTTGCCGACGCCTCGCCGGAGATCACCGGCAGTTGCGCCCAGCCGGAACTCTCTGGGGTCGGCGACCAGAAGCTAAAAGTGTTTGTCCTCGCGTGCGTCGTGCTTATGACGATTCTTCTTGCTATGGGGTTTGGGTCGTGGGTTTCTAACCCCGGAGTCGCGGAAATCCCTGCCCCGAGTGAGACCAGTGACGACAACACTCAGAAGATCGGACCTTCAACTTCGGTCTCCACAAACGCCAGCGTACGCCCCGTCAGGGAACAGGACTTGGTGTTCAGCCTCGCCACCCATCCCAATATATCAGCTGAGAAGATCGTCGTGGAGGACGCCCGGCTCGACCCTCGCAATGGTTCGGTTGTCGTCACCCTTTGGGACCCGGATATCAACACCGAGCCGACCAAGTCCACAATAATGGCAGATGCGGAGATTGTCGCACGTGTGGCCTTTGACTCGGTGGCAGGCGTCAAGCGTGTAACAGCGCGGGTAATATTGCAGGTCAAGGACTCGCTCGGCGTAGATCGTCCCCAATTTGCTCTTGTCTGCGACTTCTATCGCCCATCCCCCGGCAAGTCACCCTCGCCCAATGCCATCTGGTGGGGCAGCAAAGTCACCAAGTAGATCAGGGCGACATAACCCGCACGTCGTTTGCTGTGCGTGTGCGAAGGACGCGTGCCCCTGTGCTTTCGGTTGAGAGCACCCCGCTGACACGAACGTATGCCCCTGCCGTCGCTGCTCCCGTTGGGCCTGCAACGTGAATGGGGGTGCCGCCGTCGTCGATGGTCATCGCGGTTCCCTGAGAGAGCCCGCTGACCTTACCCCAACACATCAGAAGCGCCCCAACAAGGTCTATTCCTGAGCCGATCTGCGAACTTGATAGCCCTGCGGTCGCGGGCATTGTCCCGCCGGGGGCAAACGACGCTGAGGTCAGGCTGATCGCAAGCTCACCGCTCAGGTATTGTATGAGAGCGCCTGTGACGGTCGCCTTGGATCCGACTGCCGGAGTCTCGCCACTCTTCACCCTGATGCCGCAAGCGACGTGCCCATGCTCCGGGCACTGGATGTAGAAACACCCACTATACACGCCCGTTACGGTGCGATTCGTGAGCAAGATTGTAGAGCTTATATCGTTATTATTATGCAAGCCTATACAGTTGTTCCCGGTCGGAGATAGCACTCCGTCGGCTCTTGGGCAATTGGGATAAAAGACTCCCATCGAGAAAGGCGATGTAGAGCGCGGTGTCATCGTAGGTCGCGAGGACTTCGATGTGGTTGCGATCGGGCGTGAGGCCGTCGCCTGGTACTGCAGTTTGGTGACGAACGCAGGCGGCGTCGTGGTCTTTCTTAGATGAAGGACCGGCTGATAGACTTCGGCGTGAACGCCGGACAATGATATAAAGCCGAGCGCGAACGAGGCCGCAAGCCACGGCGGAACTTTGGCAAATCGTCGCATAGTGTATCTTTAGATGTTTCTCATTGCGCAATCGTTCCCTTTTGGGTCGCAAAGAGTAACATCGCTATGCGTTCGCTAGTCCCGAAGGGCGACTTTGAGCGCGTTTCGCCAGTTCAAACGAAGGATGAACGTTCCCTGAGCGTATTCTCCGCCTGGCTCGATGCTTGACCACGCAAGCCACTCGGCGTTTGGCAGGCCCATGCGGGTTATTCGCGCGAAGGCGTCGTCGCTGGAGTTCAGGCCGAACCCACGGAGGGCCTCGGGAAGAAACTTCAGGTTGCCAAACGCGCCGGAGCTTGCCCCTATGAGCTCATTTGGTATACGGAGCGCATCGCCTGAGCGCCACAGGAGGAATTTGGGATCGGAGGCTAGTAATAGCCATTTGCCATCGGTCTTCCAGCATACCTTGGGAACACTGGAGCCGAACGGGCCGGGTATGGTGAGGTTGTACGCGCCGTTTCGCCTTACGCACACGCCGCCGAGCATGGGGCCAGTCGCAAACGAGGCTAGACGCTTTTCGGCCCACCTCGCGCGCGACTCGGCGGAAAGTTCGCTCATACCGACCGCGCCGAACCCTTTTCCATTCTGCCATGCGAGAGTTGCTGCGAACGGGCCTGAGAAGCTTGAGAAAACGTCGTCGAGCGGCTTTAGATCGCGAAGCTTGGAGGCGATCTCTGACGAATTGCCACCAAGACCGCCAGACACGCCCTGCGCCTTGGCTTGAGTCCATTGCAGCGCGGGGTTGTTCCCCAAAACGACCGCAAAAGCACCGTCGGGGAGGCGTGCGAGCGTTTTCTCGTCGATGGGGTCACTGTACTGCGCGGTATTCTTCAGTGACGAGCGGACGAGGTCGCTCCCGGCGACGGAGATCGAGTCCAGTCGAAGCTCGTTTTGCCGCTCTGTGAGGGCTGATACGCAGACCATTTTCGGCATGCTGGCTGTTGGGAGCATCCTCCCGGCGGGAAGACGGCTAGCGACGAGTTTTGCTGCACTTCCAAGATCAACACCGGCCCAGGCGGGCGGGTTGTCCGGAAGATTTGCAAATGCGCGCTTCCACTCCTCGCTTGCTGCAAGTGATGGGACGCGGCCCTGGCAGGTGTCGATGACCTTCTCAACCGATCCCGCGCCGATCCCACAGACCACCCACCCTCGCAGGTAACAGACGGTGAAGACTCCGCTGTCCCCCAGTGAGCTTGCTTTGTAGACCCGCACGCCGCTGTAGTTGAACTGTGTCCACTGCAGGTTCATCGATTCTCCAACCCTGGGGCGAAGCTTTCGGGCGACCCTGATGAACTTGGGCCAGTCGCGGACCTGGGTGAAGAGAGCAAACCTCGGCAGGTCGCCGTCCATACCGAGCATCGAAACGCCTATATCACCCGACCAGGAGATTATGTCACGCTCAAGGGATAGGCCTGTCTCGTGTTCGAACTGAGCGATTGCCTGAGCAGCACGCGGCACTGCCCGGACGTCGGCAAGTGCGCTCCACAGCCACTGGGTGTCGACTGCGGCAGCGCCTGCAGCGCTCTGTGGCACCAGTGTGAGCATGGGAAGCGGCCTATACTTGACGAAAACTGCTCCTGCGCAGGCGGCGATCAACAGAAGGACGATTACAAAGGCTCGCGCGCGGCTTCTTCGCCTGGCAGGTCCGGGTTCGTCGGTTGCTCGGACGGTTTCACCGCAGTGCGGGCAGGTGAGTTCGCTATCGGGTATCTCGTTGTTGCAGTATTTGCAGATCATCGTCTGTCCCCCTTGTTGGCTCTGCATTATGGTAAGGCCCGGCGCGGGGAATGTCAATGGAGGGACAGGGTGAACGCATCTTAGCTGTCGGGCAAGCCAAAACGCCCGTAGTGTCCGGTCGCCGCGCCGGACATCAGCACCGAAGGTGCTGCGCGAACCGCACAATCTCCTGCAAATGGTCAATTCTGCGAAATTCCATCGTTTACCCGGCGCGTTCCACACCGATGGCCTGGGCGGAGACAGGCCACTACGCTGGTTGCACGTCAAAATGCGTTAGCCTTGAATGGAGGGATATTCAGGCAGGCGGGAGAAGAATCAAATAACAAACCTAACCGGAGGAACGGAAATGATAACGGGACTCACCCACGTCGCGGTTCTCGTGACGGATATCGACAAAGCGCTCGAATTCTACTGCAACAAGCTCGGGATAGCTGAGAAGTTCAGGATCAACAATGAGGCGGGCCAGGCGCACTTGGTCTATCTTGAAGTCGCGCCAAACCAGTTCATCGAGCTCTTCCCCGGAGCCGAGGGCCCGCACGAGCGACCCAAGACCGCCGCGACGGTCCACATCTGCCTGCAGGTCGACGACATCCAAGAGGCTTACAAGGAGTTCAAGTCTCGCGGAGGAGTGCCCCACGGCGAGCCCAAGTTCGCGATGGACAATGCCTGGCAGTTCTGGACAAACGACCCCGACGGCAACCCGATCGAGTTTCATCAGTTTACACCTGAGTCGATGCAAATTGTTGGGAACAGCGGCTAGCGACTAGTCAGTGCATGCCGCCGGGGCCGGGGCCGCGGTGCCTTGGTGGACGTCGCATGATGAAGACTACGGGGATCATCGCGAGCATTATGACTGCAAGCATCCAAAAGGTTTCGACGAATGCAAGCATCATGGACTGCTTCACAACCTGCGAGTAGATGATGCCTATCGCCTGCTTTTGAGCTAGAAGCACGGGCTGACCGAGCGCGACTAACTTCGCGGTGATCTTCTGTATCGCCTCGTTGAAGATGGGGTTGTACATCGTCGTGTGCTCGGTCAGACGTGCCTGGTGGATCTGGCTGCGGCGGGAGAGCATCGTCGTCACAAAGGCGATACCAACGCTTCCACCGATGTTTCTTAGCAGGTTAAACGTTCCCGTGGCGGCGCCCATCTTCTCAAGCGACATGTAGGAGAAAGCGACCGTCGACAAGGGCACAAACAGAAACGCAAGGCCGATCCCCATAACAATGCGTGGCACAACCGCGTTCCAGAAGCTGATCTGGATGTTGTAGTGGGACATCATAAACAACGACGCAGACAGCATCACAATGCCGAATATGATGAGATAACGCGCGTCGCGTCGGCCCACCAGAAAACCGACTATGGGCATGGAGATAAGCGTGCCGATGCCGCCGGGACTCATCGCAAAACCACTCTGAAGCGCAGTGTAGCCGAGCAGGTTCTGCAGGAAGATCGGCAGCAGCACCAGGCTTCCGTAGAGCGCAATGCCTAGCGCAAAAATCAGAATGGTCGCTGGCGCGTAGTTTCTGAACTTGAAGACGGACAGGTCGATGACCGGGTGCGGGTTGCGAAGCTGCCAGATGACGAGCGCAACCAGGCAGGCGACCGAAATCACCGCAAGCTGGGTAATCCATCCGGTCTGGAACCAGTCCTCACTCTGCCCCTTGTCGAGCACGATCTGAAGCGCACCTATTCCAACTGCAAGGAGCCCAAGGCCCCAGTAGTCGATGTTCCCCACCCTGCGAATCAGGTACGGCGGGTCGACAACGTTCATCTCAGTCAGAATAAGCGCTATGATGCCGACGGGGATATTGATCAAAAACACCCACCGCCAGCTGTAACTGTCTGTAATCCAGCCGCCAAGAGTCGGGCCAATGATCGGCGCAAAGACTACCCCGATGCCGAAAAGCGCCATGCCAAAGCCACGGCGACTCGCGGGAAAGCTCTCGAGTAGGATCGCCTGGGAGATCGGCTGAAGCGCGCCGCCCATAAGCCCCTGAAGCACCCGGAAGAAGACCAGCCACATCAGCGTCGGCGCAAACCCGCAGAGAAGCGATGCAAGCGTGAAGCCCGCCACACATGACATGTAGAACCGCTTCCGGCCAAAGAGGCTGCTCAACCATCCCGTGGCAGGCAGGACGACCGCGTTTGAGACGAGATAAGATGTGAGCACCCAAGTCGTCTCTTCGGTGCCGGCGGAAAGGTTCCCGGCGATGTGCGGAAGGGAGACGTTTACGACGGTGCTGTCGAGCACCTCCATAAACGTCGCAAGCATAACCGAAAGCGCGATTATTCCCGGCGCTACGGTTGGGGCCCAACCGTAGCGCTGAACATACTCAGGCGATCCTTGGTCCAAGTGATCAGCCCTTTCCGCTTACTTTGACGCTCGCAACGACGTTCATCCCAGGGCGAAGCACTACACCCCTGGGGAGCCGCTCATCAAGCACTATCTTCACAGGAATACGCTGCACGACTTTCACATAGTTTCCGGTCGCGTTCTGCGGCGGCAGCAGGCTGAACGTCGCCCCGGTCGCCGCGCCGATGCTCTGCACTCGTCCACGGAACTCCCGCCCAGGGTAGGCGTCGACCTTGATCTCGGCGACTTGGCCGGTTCGCATGCCGCCGATCTGGTTTTCTTTGAAGTTTGCAGTGACCCATACGCGGTCAAGCGGCACGACAGCCATCAGCATCTGACCCGGCTGCACATACTGGCCCGGCTCGACCGATTTCTGGCTCACTATGCCCGTCACCGGCGAGACAACGGTCGTGTATAAAAGTTGCAGCCTCGCGTTACGGACATCGGCAATCGCCTGATTGACCCGTGCTACGGCGGCCCTTGACTGGGCAGAACCTATCGCCACCTGCTGTGGAACCGTCCGCGCGCCGGATGCCGTTGATTCGGCCCCCTGCAGCTGCGCCTGGGCGCTTGATAGAGCCGCGCGGGCGGACGTGACACCGGTTCGCGCCTGTGAAACGGCGGCATCGGCGGCGTTTGCGCGCGATATCGACTGCTTGACGGCGGCTTCGGCGGAAGCTTTCCTGGCCTTCGCCTGGGCGACCGCCGCGTTTGCGGACGCTATCTGCTCGCGGGCTGCTCTTAGGGCTGCCTGAGCGCTTTTGTTAGCGGCCTGAGCGACCTCATTTTGCTGCGTGGATGCTGCGCCCTGAGCCACGAGCTGCCTGAAACGGGCGGCGTCGCTCGCCGTGCGTTCGGCTTGGGCTTCGGCTGCTGAGACGTTGGCTTGGGCTACCTGAATGGCGGCTCGTGCGGAGTCGATCTGTGCCTGAGCGCTTGTTACGTCGCTTCGAGCAGAACCGACGGCATCTCGTGCCGCTGCGGCGTTTGCCACAGCGCTTGCGACCTGAGCTTCGGCGCTCGCTATCTGAGACTGCGCCGCCGATACGCCCGAGCCTGCGGCGCTCACCTGAGCACCCGCCGCTCCGGCCCCCGCAGGAGCCGTCTCCTGGGTCAGAGCAAGCTGTGCGGATGCTGCGGCGGACTGAGCCTTCTGGGTGGCTAGATTCGCCTGGGCACTTCGAAGCCTCGCTTGCAGATCTCTTTGGTCGAACTGAGCAAGCAACTGGCCTCGAAGAACCTCCTGGTTGTCATCGATATAGATTTTGTTGACGTAGCCGCTTACTCGGGCGTTGATTGGGACCAGATCGCCGTCCACCTGGGCGTCGTCGGTCTCCACCCACCCGCGTCCAAGTATCCAGTAGATGAATATGCCAATCGCGATCGCAAACACGACCGCCAAGATTATAAACTTGCGTTTGCCGTTCTTTGGCGCAGATTCTGTGTTCTGGGTCTGTTCCTGGTTCAATGCAAAAATTCTCCTCACACTGTGTAACGTTATAGGATATAACGCCTGCATCTCAGCGTCAAGGTTTTTAGGAACGCAATCGGTTTCCGAGCACAAAATACGCCGGACACGATTGCGCCTGTTTTGGTGTACGGACCCCCAAGTGCATGCGGATTGCGGCGTTGAAGGTTATCAGACTTCTTCTTTACTCCACGCATTCGCATCCGTGATGGCCAACAGAATATACTATAAGGAGATGGAGATGAGTTTTCGCAAGACCCAAACCCCGACCAAAGTGCTGCTTACCGTGGCAGCGACCGGACTGGTGATCGCAGGAGCGGTGGGCGCACAATCACCCTCAGGCGGCACCGTCGAGCAGCTTCAGAATAAGCTGAAGGAACTCGAAACTTCGGTTACCACTACCAAGAAAGAGTTGGCTACGGCCAGAAAGTCCGAATTGGCGACCAAAGACATGGCCGCACTCGATATCAACTTACTGCAGGTTTGTATTCCAAAGTTCAAGAAGACCCCGGTGATCGACGGGCGGGTTGACGCCGACGAATGGGCCGGCGCAACGGTGATCCCCGCAGGAGTCGGCGCACAGAACATGGGCCAACCTTTAATGGCTCGCCCCGCGTCGCTCTTCTACCTCGGATGGGACGAAGAAAACTTCTATATGGCGCAGAAGATGCCCATGCGGGAAGGCGAAGTTCCCGTGCGCCTCAGCCGCGCCCCCAAAAGAGACCTCGTCGAAGCCTGGGAGACGGAGTGCGAGCTCTACATTGACCGCAAGACCACAGGCTCCATCGGGTCGCTCTGCCGCTGGCAGTTTATGGGCAACGCCGCAGGAAACGTCACGGACCGCGAAGACCAGTATCAGATCGGTCAGAACTGGATGATCTGGGACACCTACTGGACGTTCAAACAGAGCGTCAGCGCCGACGGCAAGTGGTGGGACTGCGAGTTTGCCATTCCACGCAAAACCGTCTACCAGGCGACACCGCTTAAAGACGGCGACCGCTGGTGGATAGGAATGGCGGCAAGCCTGCAGCAGCCGTGGCAGTGGAGCGGGTTCTACGGATGGCCGATCACCGCAACGTTCAAGAACACCGCGCCCGCGATCCGCGTGTTCCGCCCCGAGGCGGGCGTTATGACCAAGAGGATGACTTTTGACCTTGAGGTTACCAATACCACCGACAGACCGATCAACGCAACCGCGATCGGCAAGGTCTGGGACCCAGGTGCAAATGAGGTCGTCGCGGAGAAACAGATTCCAATCAGCCTCGCACCCGGCAAAACGTTCAAGACCACAGTCGATGAGTCCGCGGCATCAGCCAAGGACGAAAAGCGCTACCAGTTTGCGATCATGGTCATAGAGGACGGCAAATCACTCTACACATGGAACCGCTTTGTCGCCTATGGAGACCCGGCGAACAAGATCGGGCTCGTAGTCGAAGCAAAGAAGGAGCCATTCCCTCTCAAGGTCAGCTACTACCCGATTAAGGGCTATGCCAATGTAACCGTGGACCGCTATGACCTGGCACAGCGCGACAAGGTCAAGAGCTGTAAGTTTGAGATCAGCCCCAAAGGCGGCGCGCCCATAGTAAGTGGCGTGATCACCAATTTCGAGTATGAAAGTGGGAGCACCGGAGTTAAGCTTCCTACCGACATGAAACCTGGAACTTACCAGTGCCAGGCGAAGATGCTCGACGCCTCAGGCAACGTGCTCATCAGCAACACGGCTGAGTTTGAACGCAAGGATGCGGCAAAAGAGTTCCCCTGGATCGGCAACAAGATCGGTGAGCAGGACGTTCTGCCCAAGATCTTCCAGCCTGTAAGCGTCAAAGGAAACACCATCTACGGATTCCAGAAGGAGATCACGCTTACTGGAATGGCTCTGCCCAGAACCGTCAAAGCCGCGGATGTCGAACTTCTAGCGGCCCCGATGCAGATCCGGGGAGTCGCTGATGGCAAAGAGTTTACCGTCAGCCCTACCGCGACTACTGCGAAGAAGGGCATAGTCTCCAAGACTCAGGTCAACTACACCGGAAGCGGCGTTGGAGGACCTATCAAGATCGATGTATCCTACAGGCTCGACTTTGACGGAGTCGCAAAGGTCGTGCTGAAAGTTGCACCTACAAACACATCGGCGAAACTCGACCGCCTGCAGGTCGTCATCCCGTTTAGAGGGGAGGCGGCGACCTACTACCTGGCTAACGGCGCGAACATGCGACTTTCCAACCAGGCAGGGCTGATCCCCGGTAAGGACAAGCTTGGACGGGTGTGGGACTCGACAATGGTCAAGTTCCAGAGGATGACCACAGGGTCGTTCGTTCCGATCGTTCACGTCGGAAACCTCTCAAGCGGCATCACCTGGTTCGCTGATAGCGACCAGGGTTGGTGGCCGAGCAGCAAAGAGCCGGCGATCGAGATGGTCCGCACCAAAGAAGGCAACCTCAATCTCATATTCAACCTCGCAAGCGAAAAAGTCAGCTTCACTGAACCGAGGGAGATCGTCTTCGGCCTTTCTACCGTGCCTACGCGCAAGACCACCGGCCACAAGCCGAGCATGAACGTGGTCGGGTTTGGCTACACCCGCGAGAGCGGTCGCTGGGACCCTGAAAAGACCCCAACAGAAGTCTACGCGAGGATGTACCCGGACAATCCCACCAAGTATAAAGAGTGGTCAGCACTAGCCCACGAACGGGATCAGCTCTCGGAGCCGTACACAGAGCAGACCCAAGCAGACTACTTTGAGCCCGAGTACAGCTACTTTGCAAATGAGTTCGGCGCGGTCTTCTCCAAGAACGCAAGCGACTGCCGCATCTACTGGACCGAGAAGTTCATCCGTGACTGCGACATCGACGGCTACTACCTCGACAACATGTTCTGCCGGGTCTACGAAGACCCGCTGACTACAGCAGCTTACTATCTGCCCGACGGACGGGTCCAGCCCGCGTTTGACCTCTGGCAGATGCGTGAGTATATGAGGCGGCTTAGAAACACGTTCGAGAAGTATCGCCCTAACACGATGATCACCATCCACAACACAGACTTCCAGTTCGCGCCGGTCTGCACCTACGCTGACCTCGTGATGGGAGGCGAAAACCCGCTACCTTCCAAGGGCACACCTGACTATATGGATATGTGGCCGCGGGAGTGGATGGATGTGATGTTTAACCAGAATCTATGGGGATACAACATCAGCCACCTCAACCACTATGGATCAGACACCTTCGTCGATGAGGAAGGCAAATACGACCAGACTGCTGCGTTCAAGACATACCGCGGAATGTCGGCAAGTATGCTCATCCACGGAGTCGAGTTCTTCCACGGGATCGACTACAAGAACTTCCTCGGCAGCTACTACAGGATGTTCAAGATGCTCCCCGGCGAGACGCAGTTCATCCCTTCATGGAAGGCCAATGGCCTGTTCAAGGTGGCTGACGCCGACCCCGACATCGACGTAGCGATGTATAGGAAAGACAAGGCGATTCTAGTGATAGTCGCCAACTACAGCAAGTCCAAAAGGCGCGCTGAAGTCTGGATGGACTTCCCGAAGATCCTGCCGACCCCCGGCAACATCGAGACCAGACAGATGTTTGACCTCGAAACCGGCGAGGGGAACGGCCTTGGGGTCAAAGACATAACCTGGGCCTGGGGCACGCTCAAGCCTAACAGCGTCTTTGTAGAAGTTGAGCCGCGGGACTTCCGGGTATTTGTGATCGGCAACCTGCCTGTCGCACAGGGAGCTGGCTTCTAACTACTGAAACGACACCTAATCACGAGCCCCGTCGATCATCGACGGGGCTTTTATGTTGTCTGCTCATTCTTGTTTCAATAATAAGCTGGCGGATCGAGAAGGCATTACTTGCCTTTTGGCTGTGACTTCGCCATCATTTCTGCGCCTTTCAAGGGTAAACTATGAACTAAAGTAGCTTGCCCGCTAAAAATAATCAAAAATATTCTCTAAAAATTGGAATCCTTTTTGCCGATACTTACGTCAAATAGATGAGGCAGATGACAAGACGGGCTTGCTAGCCAATCGCCGGACTCGTTTAGGGAGTAGGCGCATGTGTGGTATATACATATTGAATCGGCACAGCATGTTCCGTCAAGCACTGGTCAAGCTACGCTAGCGAGCGAAGCCAGTGCTTGTTTATTCCTCCACTTACGCAAGACCGAGAGGTGACGTCCTATGCAGACGGACAGAGAGTTAGTCTTAACCGCTGGTGGGCTTAGAAAGATCGAATCAGAACTCGAACAGCTCAGAACGGTTAATCGCAGGCGTGTTGCCGATCGCATCCGCGACTCCAAGCAGTTCGGTGAGTTTGCCGAAAACTCGGAGTACGAGGATGCAAAGATCGAGCAGGCGTTTGTAGAAGGCCGGATCGAAGAGCTGAAGAGCATTCTGGCTCACGCTCACGTAATCGAAGATGACGAGGTCTTGACCGACCGCGTCAGCGTAGGCTCCATCGTCCAAGTGAGAGATCTTGAAACAAACGACGAGTGGGAGTATACGATTGTCGGACCAGTGGAAGCTGACCCCGCTGACGACAAGATCTCAAACGAGTCACCGGTGGGTGAGGCGCTCGTAGGCCGTTCCATAGGAGACAGATTAGAGGTCGAAATCCCTGCGGGAATAGCCCGATACGAGATAACCGGCATCCGCAAGTAAGCTTACTTACAGAGGATAAACCGGACCATTTATAGAAGAAGATGGGAGTGTATAGGAGAAACATCGCCTACACACTCCCATCTTTATGTACATTGTATATCGCAGACAACGGGCCAAGTTACACCTGTTGACTGTTATCCAGGAGGAAGTTATATGGACCTGCTGCATGAGCAGGAAAACGAACTCATCAAGATGCGTATGACCAAGCTCGAAGAGATGCGCGCGGCGGGCAAAGACCCCTTTGCCATCGAGCGCTACGAGCGAACGCACATTGCTGAGAATATTCACTCTGATTTTGATAGTCTTGAAAATCAGACCGTGAGAGTCGCCGGCCGCCTCGCGTCTATTCGTGAGATGGGCAAGGCAAGCTTCGCGCACGTTGAAGACCAGTCTGGGAAGATCCAGCTCTACTTCAAGCGTGAGGAGCTGGGCGACGACTACGCAATCGTCCACCAGATGGACCTCGGCGACTTCATTGGAGCCGAAGGGTACGTCTTTAGAACCAGAACAGGCGAGGTATCGGTACACGTCAAGAGCGTGATTATGCTCTCAAAGGCGCTTCGTCCGCCTCCATACGGCAAGCAGAAGGGCGACGAACAGTGGTACGGGCTGCAGGATGTGGAGCAGCGTTACAGACAGCGCTACCTCGACCTGATAGTAAACCACGACAGCCGCAAGACGTTCGTAAAGCGCAGTCTGATCATCCGGGCGATTCGCGAGTTCTATGACAATCGCGGGTACCTCGAAGTAGAGACACCGGTGCTTCAGGCGGTCGCGGGAGGAGCGGCGGCGCGTCCGTTTACGACCCATCACAACGCGCTTGACCACGATTTCCACCTCAGGATCTCACTTGAGCTATACTTGAAGCGGTTGATCGTCGGAGGGCTTGAGAAGGTCTATGAGATCGGGCGCGTCTTCCGAAACGAAGGGCTATCGACCCGCCACAACCCCGAGTTCACACTCCTTGAGAGCTATGAGGCCTACGCGAACCTCGAAGACGTTATGGTGCTGGTCGAGGAGCTCTTTGCCCACGTCGCGATGAAAGTCTACGGCGACACCAAGATCAACTACCAGGGCCAAGTGCTCGACTTCGCCCCACCCTGGAAGAGGCTCCCGATGCTTAAGGGGATCGAAGAGCAGACCGGCGTCAAACCCGAAGAGCTCGCGACCGTTGAGAGCGCAAAAGCCGCTATGGAGCGCCTTGGGCTTTCGACCGAGAACGAGGATATGCTCGGCGGGATCATCGAGAAGATCCACGAACGATTCGTTCAGCCTACGCTTATGCAGCCGACGTTTATCACCGACTTTCCAGTCGAGACCTCGCCGCTTGCGAAGAAGGTCCCGGGCGATCCGTCGATGACCAGACGCTTTGAGGTCTATATCGGCACCCAGGAGACTGGCAACGCCTTCTCGGAGATCAACGACCCCATCGACCAGCGCGAGCGGTTCATCGGGCAGTCAAAGATGCGCGCGGCTGGCGACGTTGAGGCGCATCCGATGGATGAGGACTTCCTGACCGCACTTGAGTATGGCATGCCGCCCACAGGCGGGCTTGGAATAGGTATCGACAGGCTCGTGATGCTCTTTACCGACCAGAACTCTATTCGCGACGTAGTGCTCTTTCCTCAGATGAAGCCTGAAAAGCATGCTACTCAGGAAGATGAAACAAAATGACATCACGAGAGCGAGTTCAGAAACTTCTAAAAAGAGAACTGCCGGACAGGATGGGGCTCTACGACCACTTTTGGCCGGAAACCCTGAATGAGGTCTGGCCCGAGCATGGGTATCCCAAAGGCACAAGCCCCGAGGAGCAGTTCGGCTACGACCTTACATTCGCCTGCGGGTGGATCTGCAAGACATCGTTCAAGGGCCAGGAGGTAGTCGTCGAGGAAACCGACGAACACAGACTGGTCAGACACGGCAACGGCGCGACTATGCGCTACTGGAAAAACAAGTCCGGGACGCCGGAGCACGTCGACTTCGACTGCACCACGCCTGAGAAGTGGGAAAGCATCTACAAGCCACCGCTTCTTGAGTTTGACCCTAGCCGGGTGGACATAGAGGCTGCAAAAAAGGGCCTTGAAGCCGCCAAAGCTTCGGGCAGGTTCAGCTACTACGGCGACATCTTCGTTTTCGAGCTGCTTCGAAACACGCTCGGCGACGTGGCGATGCTCGAAAGCCTCGCTCTTGAACCGGAGTGGATCACAGACTTCTGCGAGACCTATACGAACTTTATGATCCGTCATATCGACTACCTGTTCGAGCACGCGGGCCAGCCCGATGGCGTCTTGATATACGAGGATTTGGGCTATAACAAGGGGCTATTCTGCTCGCCGAACATGTATCGCGAGCTCATAATGCCGCACCATAAGAAGTTCTTTGGCTACTTCCATGACAGAGGGATGCCGGTCATTATGCACTCCTGCGGCAATATCACCGCCGCCGTCCCGATGCTGATCGAAGAGGGAGTCGACTGCCTGCAGCCGATGGAGGCCAAAGCCGGGGTGAACGTCGTTGAGCTTGCCAAAGATTACGGGGACAAGCTCGCATTTATGGGGAACATCGACATTCAGGTGCTGGAGCGCGGCAACAAGCCTGAAATCGAAGCCGAGATCGCAGGCAAGATGGGCGCGCTTAAGTCGCTTGGCGCAGCATACTTTATGCACAGCGACCACTCCATCAGCCCTCAGGTGAGCCTGGAGACTTACAAATACGCGCTCGAAGTGTTCCGGGCGCACTGCGATTATTAATCTAAAGACTCAGGGGGCCATCTGGTCGATGATCACTGGCCCCCTGTTCACACACTAACAGATCAGCATCTAGCGCACCAGATCAAGCAAGCTCGCCGATTCCCACTCCCCTGCCCCGGCTCTTAGCGATTCGTAGAGCTTCGCGACTGGCACGGCTTTTGCACCAACTTCGGCGAAGAAGGCGTTTCGGGCCTTACGATCAGAGCCGAATGCGGCATCAGCGCCCTTGGAGAAGTAGCCGAAGTTTGCCCAGCGGGCAAGCAGCGTGTGACCGTAGAAGAAGTGTGCGCCTTCGACGAACTCGTCGGCATACGGCGCGAGATCGGGAGCGGCGAAGTTGTCGACGAACGGCAGACCGCCCTTGTTCATCTCGGTTCCGATAGAAAGCGGCAGGTCAAAGGCGCGGGCGGCTTCGATTACATCGGCGAGCTTGGCGACTTTGATCGCCTTTTCTTCGGCGTTTTTGATGTTCCAGTTGCGGTCGGGGACAATGTTGATTGCAACGACGCCCTTTGAAGTCATAAGCTCGAGCTGCGCCATCATGTCGGCCTCGCCAGGTGTTGTGCCGTCAAGCCAGGTGGTGGTCGGGAGCGCTTCCATGCCGCGAGCCATCGCGATCACTTCGTCGACCGACGGGAAACTCTTGCGGTCGGGCTTGACGTAGCCGACGCCGCCGAACTTCATCAGCTTGGAGCGCATCTTCTCGTGGAACTCGGGAGTGTTGGCGACAAGCGCAGCCGCCTCAGCTTCGGGAACACCCAGAATCTCGGACCAGAACGACGACGCACGACCGTCGAGCGCGGTCTTGCTCTTGCGGTCGTAGGCGAGGAGCAGATGGCGCTCCGTCGCGTTGCCCTTAGGCGTCAGCGGCAGAACGTCGGCATCGTAGCCCAGTGTGAACTCTCCCAGGTGCGCGTTGACGCGGTCTATCATCCCGATGTTGCGCTCGCGGGCGGTCTCGGACATCATCGAAAGCGTGGTGTGTGACGCGGTGCCGACATCGGGCTTTTTGAAGACACCCTGGGCCATGAAGTAGAGAATCCCGGGCTCGTTCGGCGAGTTTAGCACCTTGTCCGAGTATTCCTCGACAAAGACACGCGACTCCAGTCCGACCGTAGCCTTCTGACCAAGCGTCTCACCCGCGTCGATGAACTCATCAAGCCCGTCGAGCACGTCGAAGTCAACGATGCCTGCGACTTCCAGCCCGTATTTCTTGGCCTCCCAAGCCACACGGCTCGGCGACCAGCCCTCGGCGTTGAACGAAAAGAAAGTGTGGAAGTGGATATTCACTTCCGGCTTCGCCTCGGGGATGCATATCTCGCCGCTTTCCACGCGTTTGGCAAGCTCAGAAAGGGCTTCCTTACGCACCAGGGGGTTGAAGTCGTTCAGTTGCTGTTCGAGATGGTCGATGGTCATTGCTTGCTCCCGATTTTCTCTTTGGTTTACACGTCGCGTTCTATTATGAACCGCGCTATTGCTCTGAGCGGGTCGGCATTCTCGTCGAAGATCGAAAGCGCCTCGATTGCATCTGAGACGGCTTTTTCTCCAAGGGATTTTGATCTCTCGATGCCGATCACACTTGGGTATGTCGCTTTTTTCTGTCGAAGGTCACTTCCGGTTGACTTGCCGAGCTTTTCGGAGTCGCCGGTTAGGTCTAATATATCGTCGGCCACCTGGAAGGCTAGACCAATGTTCTTGCCGTAAATTGAAAGCGCGTCAACTTGATCCTTCGAGCCGCCGCCTAGAATTCCTCCGACAACTGCCGACACTTCAAGAAGCGCGCCGGTCTTTCGCCTGTGAATCGCCTCAACATCGGATAGCTCGACATCGCGGCCCTCGGCCAGCATGTCGAGCACCTGGCCGCCGATCATCCCCCGTGTGCCGGTCGCGCGGGCGACCAGGCGGCTGACTTCAAGAAGTCGCAGAGCGGGGACGTCAGGGGTTGCGGCTATGACCTCAAAGGCAAGGGATATGAGCGCGTCACCGGCTAGAAGCGCGATCGCCTCGCCGTAGACTTTGTGACTCGTCAGCTTGCCGCGACGGAAATCGTCGT
The DNA here is from genome assembly GCA_038207085.1 of Armatimonadota bacterium. Classification (GTDB taxonomy): domain Bacteria; phylum Armatimonadota; class UBA5829; order UBA5829; family DTLH01; genus JBBRAE01. The sequence continues at coordinate 17,148 of JBBRAE010000022.1, read as the reverse complement.
CGTCCATGCAAGGTAGGTCGTCGTGGATGAGAGAGAAGGCGTGGATGAACTCGATGGCGCAACCGGCGGGCATAGCCGACTGATAGCTCCCACCAACGGCTTCACAGGCCGCCAGCGCGAGTATCGGGCGAACACGCTTACCTCCATCGGTTGCGCTATAGCGCATCGCCTCGTGGATGACACCGGGCAGATCGCCGGCAAGCGGCAGATGACACTCCAGCGCCTCGTTTACGATCGCGCCCCGGTCTTTGAGATACTTTTGTAAATCCATATAAAGCTGACTGCTGACTGCTACTCGCTGTCAGCTTCTTGTTCTATTACTATTGGTTCTTGCTTAATCTCCCGCAAATACGCGGCGAGCACACCGTTTACGAACTTGCCTGAGTCGGCGGTGCTGTATTTCTTCGCAAGCTCGACTGCCTCGTTTACGACGACAACCGCAGGCACGCCTTCGGTGTGCGATATCTCGAACATCGCAAGCCGGAGTATGTTGCGGTCCACGGCGGGCTGGCGCTCTATCGTCCAGCCTTCGGACAGTCGGGATATCACGGCATCGATCGATTCCCGGTGCTCGCGAAACCCACTTATGAGCATCTCGGCATAATCAACAGATTCCGGCTCGGCTCTGGCGTTTTCTTTGGCAGTCTCGAGCGCCTCTTCAAACGGCACTCCGATAGCGTCAACTTGATACGCGATATTCAAGGCCAATTCTCGCGCGGCCCTTCTTTGTTTTTGCATTAAACCTCGTTCAGCATCCTTCTAGCAAGGAAACTGGTGGACAGATCGCCCTTGCGGAAGTAGGCGTTGCCCATAATCTTCTTGTGGAACTCCGCGTTGGTCTTCAGTCCGCCGATCTCGACTTCGTCAAGCGCGCGGGTCATCCTCGCGATCGCCTCGTTGCGGTCCTTGCCCCAAACGATAAGCTTCATAAGCAGGGGGTCGTAGTACGGCGGGATCTCGTAGCCTCCGTAGATGTGGGTATCGACGCGCACGCCGAGGCCACCGGGGAGGCTCAAGGTCGTTATCTTGCCGACCGCGGGCTTGAAGCCGTTGTCAGGGTCCTCAGCGGTGATGCGGCACTCGATCGCGTGACCGTGCCACTGCACTTCCTTCTGAGTCATACTGAGCTTCTCGCCCGAGGCGACCAGGATCATCTCGCGGACGATGTCCATGCCGGTAACAGCCTCTGTCACAGGGTGCTCGACCTGTACGCGGGTGTTCATCTCCATAAAGTAGAAGCTGCCGTCCTTGTCAAGCAGGAACTCAACGGTGCCTGCGCTCGAGTAGTTGGCTGCTTTTGCGGCCCGAATGGCGGCGTCGCCCATCTTCTGACGAAGCGCAGGGGTGATCGCAACAGAGGGCGACTCCTCCACCATCTTCTGATGACGCGCGGTCTGGATGGAGCACTCGCGCTCGCCGAGGTGGATGCAGTGGCCGTGCTTATCGGCCATGATCTGAATCTCAATGTGGCGCGGGTCCTCGATAAACTTCTCCATGTAAACAGCGCCGTTTCCGAACGTCGACTCAGCCTCGGCTTTAGCCATCTTGAGCTGGGTTACAAGTTCCTCATCGTTCTGAACCAGGCGAATACCTCGGCCACCGCCGCCTGCGGAGGCTTTGATAAGCACGGGGTAGCCCATGTTCTGCGCCGTCTTGTAAGCTTCCTGCTCACTTTCGATCGTGCCCTTGGTGCCGGGGATGATGGGGACATTAGCCGCCTGCATGATCTCACGGGCTTTGGACTTGTTGCCCATCTTCTCGATAGCGGACGCGCTCGGGCCGATGAATGTGAGGTTACACGCCTCGCACGCCTCGGCGAAACTCGGCTGCTCTGAGAAATAGGCATAGCCGGGATGGATCGCGTCAGCGCCGGTGATCATCGCAGCGCTGATGATGTTCGGCATATTGAGGTAGCTGTCCTTGTTCGGCGGCGGGCCGACGCAGACGGCTTCATCAGCAAGCCTGACGTGGAGCGAGTTCGCGTCCGCCTGAGAGTAGACCGCAACAGTCGCGATCTTCATCTCTTTGCAGGCGCGTATTATTCTAACGGCGATCTCGCCGCGGTTTGCAATTAGAACCTTCTTAAACACAGTTGAAACTCCTAGAGTTTGTCGTGGCCCTCAGTGACGCATCGCACCGTACCGGCAGTGGGATCATAGACATACCTCTGCTTGGAAACCGGACAAGACATCATCTCGTTCGGCGCCTTCATCTCCTGAAGCGTGCCGGATAACTGCCCGCCAGGATTTGCGTCCTTCTCCATGTGGATCATCTGACGGATCTCACGGAGATTGGACATACACTCGGTTTCCTTACCCTTGTCCATCGCCGCACTGTAGACGCTCTGGCCGTCTTTGGGCTTGACTAGACCCTCTTTGACAGCCCGATTGGTGGAGGTGTTGAGCTTCGGGAGCAGGACAAAATACATCAAAAGGCCGATGATAGCCACACCGGCCAAAAGCCCGACAAGCGACAAGTTACCTCGCTCGTTTTTCACGCTACCAAGCATTTTCACGTCTCCTATGCCTTGTTCAGTCTGAATAGCGCCTGGCCGAACTCGACCGGCGTTCCATCCTCAACGTAGACCTCGGCGACTGAGCCATCGGCATCGGACTTGATCTCGTTCATGAGCTTCATAGACTCGATCACCCCGAGCGCCTGACCTTTTTTGACGATGTCGCCGACAGTCGCGACGCCGTCGATGGTGCGAAAAATCCCGACCATCAGGGCGTTCACAACCATCTCGTCAACAGCGACAGCCGCGACCTGTGAGACCTCCGCAGCAGTTTTGGGAGACGCCTTACGAGGCACAGCCGAAGTTTTCAGCTTGCCAAGAGGCTTCTTAACAACGATGGTTGAGCCGTTCTGGCGCACGGAGACCTCAGTCACAGCCGCGTCTTTAACGACTTCAATAATCGCTTCTATTCGATCAAGATCCATCTCGAACACCCTTCAACAGGCAGAACACCAAGTCCCACCAATTTGGCCCGACACGTGCGCCGAGCCGACTAGATTTTCAGACCAAATATGCAGAACTCAACGAACTGCAACAAGTAGCTCATAGCAATAAGCCCGAGCCACACAACAAACACTACCAACACATAATCAGGAGTCGCCGACGCCGATATGTGCTTTAGACCGTCAGCGCCCGGCGCAAAAGCAACGGTCTTCATCAGCTTGTCCGTGAAGTCTACCGCCGTCTGCAATACCCCGACCACGCTTGAGTAGCTCGACCACATCAGCCAAACCACAAACGGAAAGACAAGCGGACTGATTATCTTGTACTTCTGATTCTGGTGAAAATCGTAAATTACGCACATCCGGCAGCGCAGTCGCTTCTGCGCCGCCGTAAGCTTGGTTTTCGGCGCCATATCAGCACCGCGATACATCAGTTCCTTGTGGAACGAGCTGCCGTCGGAGCTTCTTGCCTTGAGCGCGCCCATAATGATGTCGCCGTCGCACATGCAGCCTCTTTTTAGCCTCCAGCACGACTTCTTAGCCTCATGTGCCGGGCAGAACCCGCGGATAAACGTCCGACAGTAAGGCATATGCCAGCAAGATGAGTAAGGCCTCGGCTTGTAAGGCTCCGGATCGATATCCGGCACTTCACCTACGATAAAGCTACTGTCGTAGCGGGCCTTCTTGATATCTTGACGCCTGAACAGTCTGAATATCTTCAGCGCGAAATGCCGCAGGATCAATATCGCACCAGGGATAAATAGAGTCATCCCAAGCGAGCGGAAGTTCGTTACAACGATCCCAATCGCCACATTCTTCGCGAGCAACTCGTGCGGGAACTTCGTCGCAAACACATACGGAGTGCCCAGATAGAGCAGCACACCGAGGAGCGAGATAATATACCCCAGCGCCTCCTCAACGTAGTAACGCGCCGCGACCGAAAATGCGACGACTGCTCCCGATACCCAGAAAATCTTGCCCGTGATCATCACCAGACTGAGCACTCGCAGTCTGTCAGCCTTGGGCATCGCAGCAAGAGCGGTAAACCCGTTCTTCGCGGCAAGCCCGTAGATGATATAGGACAGCATCAGCAGAAACGCTATGCCGCCAAGCTTGATCCCCAAGTCTGCAATGGACTCGATAATGTCGAAGACCTGACTGGCTTTCTTGGAACGCTGACTTTTCATTGACATTACCACCTCTTAGGTCTTATCAGATGGCTATTTGACTCGCTCCAAATAAGCGTCCGTGCGTGTATCTACTTTCAGTTTATCTCCAACGTTGATAAAGAACGGCACCTGAATGACTGCGCCGGTCTCAAGCTTGGCAGGCTTTGACCCACCGGAGGCGGTGTTGCCACGCTCGCCCGAAGCGCACTCGATAACTTCGAGTTCCACGGTGAACGGAAGCTCAACTCCGATGATAATCTCGTTGTGAAGAACCACCTGAACCTGCTCGTTCTCCCTGAGATATTTGACCGAGTCGCCGATGAGACTGCCCTTCACAGGGACCTGCTCAAAGGTCTCCAGGTCCATCAGGTAGTAGTCTCCATCCTGCTCGTAGATATAGTTCATCTGCGTGCGATCGAGAATGGCCTGATCCATCTTCTCACCTGCGCGGAAAGTCTTGTCGACCACTGCTCCGGTGCGAAGGTTCTTTATCTTAGTGCGAACAAATGCCCCGCCTTTTCCAGGCTTTACATGCTGAAACTCAACGATCGTAAAAATATCGTTGTCCTGTATGATAGAAAGGCCATTCTTGAAATCACTGGTATCCATCTATTGGTTCCGACCTCCAAAAATCTCATCCATATAGTCGCTCAGATTATATCACAAGCCCGAACAGGCTGGCAAACATACGAGCAGCAAGATAGGGAGGTAAGCCTACCTGCCGTCTTGCTAAGTAGGCTTACCTGGGGTATAATCAGTTTGCCGATAATCCTCCTCACGGACTTAACTTTAGAACACAATGGCCAGAATTCTTATCGTAGACAATGATGCGGAGTGCAGGTCCCTTTTTACCCAGTCGCTGGAAGCGGACGGACACGTCGTGGATCAGGCCCCGGACGGCAAAAAGGCCGTATCGGCTGCGTGCGTCTACGCCTATGACCTGGTCATACTCGATATAGACCTCCCCAAGCGAGGCGGCATGCGGGCGCTTCAGGCGATTATGGACGAGTGCCCCGAGATAACCATCATCGCCAAGTCAGAAAACGTGGAAGTCGACTCAGCGCTGGAAGCTATGAAGCGCGGCGCGTTTGATTTTCTAACTGAACCGCTGCACCCCGATGTGATAAAGCACAGCGTCCTGCGAGCCCTCCGCCACAGAAGACTGGTCGACCAAAATAGCCATCTTCTTGAAGAGCTGAAGGGGCTCTACAGCTTTGATACGATGATAGCCACCAATATGGCGTCAAAGAAGGCGTATCAGATGGCCCTTGAGATCGCCGAAACCGACTCGCCGGTGCTGATCTGCGGCGAAAGCGGGACAGGCAAGGAGTATTTCGCCCGGGCGATCCACTACAAGAGCCGACGTGGGGCCGGCCCATTCGTCAGGCTCGCGTGCGGCGGGCTTTCTGACGAAGCGGTCGAGGCGGAGCTATTTGGGCGTGAAAAAGGAGTCTCCCGTGAGACTTCATCGAGGCAGGTCGGACGGGTCGAGCTTGCAAACGGTGGAACGCTATTTCTAGACGAGGTCGCGGGTCTTGGCGCGGATGTTCAGGACAAGATCCTTCGAGTGCTCCAGCACAGGGAGTATGAGCGGGTCGGTGGCAGCAGGACTTTTTCGGCTGACGTAAGGGTCATTGCCTCGACAAACGCTGACCTCACTGAGGTGATCGGCCCCAACAAGCCGGAGATGCTCTGCGACTATCTGAATGTCTTCACGATCAGCCTGCCTCCACTTCGCGAGCGAGTCGAGGATGTCCCTGCGCTTGCCAAGTATTTCGCAGGCAAGTACGCGGCTGAAACCGGCAAGAGCATATCGGGGATATCGGAACCGGCGATGCAGCTTATACTCGCCTGTGAGTGGAAGGGAAACGTCCGGGAGCTCGAAAACTGTGTCGAGCGCGCTACAATGATCTGCGACGGAGGAATGATCCAACCCACGCACCTGAGCTTAAACGGCGGAGGGCTCTCAAAGCGCAAACACAATGTGGCAAAACCGCTCAGAGACATCGAGCGTGACCACATCAGGCGAGTGCTGATCCACTGCAACTGGAACAAGTCGGCTGCGGCGAGCATATTGCAGATCGACCGCAAGACTCTGCGGTGCAAGATCAGGGAGTTTGGCTTTGCCGAGCCGGAAGCGTAAGAACGCTGGTCACTTACAAAAAAAGCGCCCCGGAGAATCCCTCCTGAGGCGCTTTTTTGTGCATTTGTTCGAGCTAGTGGGTCTGTGACGAGGAGCCGGACACGTCCTGCCAGCTGAGAACGCTTACGTCTATGACCCATATCGGGTCGGACCCGGGCATGCCGGGTGGAAGGTTGTCCTTCAGCGCGGGCACCTGATAGAGATGCGGAACGTTTTTCACACTGAAGTAACTTGAGACGCACGTCCCGGCAAATTCCGTCTGCTTCGGTATGTTTATCTGATACTGAGCGTAACACGCCGCCGCGACAGTGAGCTGAGACGAACCGCCTACGGTCATGTTATGTGCAGCGATCAGACCCAGCCTGTCCGTAAGTGGGAACCCGGTATTGGGAAGCAGGTTGCCGTTGATGTTTATGTCTCCGGTCGAGATCAACGTGCCCGCGCCCACATACTTGATGCTTGTATCGAGCGTTATGTCACCGCTGACGTAGACCTTCCCATACACTGTAAGGGTCTTTGTGTCTTTGTTATATACTAGACCGCCGTTTGCATCCCCAAACACGTATGAGGTGCTCGTGCCGAGCGTCAAGGCTCCGTTTCTTACATAAGACGTGCTCTGCAGGTAGTCCTGATATGTACCATAGGGAGGACAGGGATCGGCAAGCGACGGAAAGGTCACAAGCCCATCGCCGAGATCGTAGTCGGCGTTGGAGCCGTTGTCAGAATAGACACTTGATGCGCCTTTGTTGCCGGTGTAACCATCGGTTACGTAGCAGCCGTCCATAGTTTCCTTGATGGAGTTGCCCGCTGTGTTCCCCGAGCCGACCGTAGCCGCGCCCGAGATTCCCACCTGTCCGTGTTTGACCCTGAGCTTGGCGTCCAGAGTTCCTACCGTCTCACCATTGAAAGTCGTAGTCGGGATGGCCGGCACCTTGTTGGTGAGAGTTGAGGACATACCGCTATAGTTGTTACCTACGTCGGCGGTTCCTGACATCTCTTCTGCAAGGTCCGTAACGGTCAGAGCCGGATCGCGCGAACCGTTGCCGTTTAGATCGGTGAATGGCTCGCGGGAATCGCGGTGGCCATCGTGGTCTGTGTCGGTATAGGGCTCACCGAGGTTGTAGACGCCGTTATGGTTGCTGTCGGTGTAGGCCTCGTCGTTGTCCCACTTGCCGTCGTGGTCGATGTCGGTGAACGGCTCACCATCGCCGAGCAGGTGTATCGAACCCCGCATAACAACGTTTCCGTTGATGCTGTGACCAGCCTGACCGACTCCGGCGAAGATGACGTTGTTCCAGCAGTTGACGTTCTCAGCCTTGCGCTCGACTACTACCCGGAGAGTCCGGGAGGCGACGTCGTCACCTCGGATAACTGTCGAAACACTTGTAATGACCAGCCTGTCTGCGTCGCCTCCTGCGGCGGTTCTGACACAGATCCTGAACGACTCGCCTGTCGCGAGTGTTTCGTTGAACCAGGTGTCGCCGGTGTGGTCATCGGGGTTGCTCGACGGGTGGGTCGTGTGCCAGTTTCCGTCGACACGCACAAAGGAGATACCGCGCTCGATACCCGCCTCGGCGATTGCAAGCGCCCTTGAGCTGAGATCGTCACGCTTGGCGCTGTACAGGTTCGACACGGCAACAGAGACAAACGAGACACCAAAGGCCAGCAGAATCATAAGCGCAAACATGCCGATGATCACCGCTGATCCGCGCCGACTGGTTATTATCCTCTTGGTAAACATAGGCAACCCTTCCCGTTTCATCAGTTTAAACTATTCCTCATGAGAATCTTCTGCTGCACGTAGTCTTCGTTGGTCGTCACCGCGCCGTCTCTATCCACACTCCGAAGTAGCCGGACCATAACCATCGGGCCGGACACGCCAAAGACTTCGAGTCTGGAGATACCGCGCGCGAATACCTCGGCTGTGCCTGTGCCTATCTGCCTATACAACACGTCGTTGCTTACATAGTAACGGTGTGTCGTCCCGGCTGCGGACAGGTCGTAGAAGGTTTCGTGGTTGACGTCCGTAACAAGCGGCGGGACAACGACATAGAGTTGGTCGCCGAGGCTCGTGCCCTTGACGGTATAAGCAGACTTGCCGAGCCGCACCTCCTGCCAGAGCTTGTGTGCGGCGGTCGATACCCGAGCGTCAGCGCCAACGTGGCTTACACCCGAGGACCAGCCCCTGAGCGCGTTACACATCATAACTCCAAGCGTCGCAACGATCATTGCCATCGTGACCATGGTCACCGACAACTCGATCACTGTGAAGCCGCGTCTGTTCTTATAGAAACTGGGCTTGATCATATTCATGACCCCCTGTATGTGCTCTTGTCGGCAACCAGCGTGCGCAGTGTAACCGATCTGGTTATGCTGTCGCTTCGCCAGTTTACGGTGACGACGACAAGCTTGGTGGTAACTGAGTAGTCGGAAATCGCAAGCGTCCCAGTGGGGTTCGGAAGCTGAGTGGTCAAAGACTCCACTGACGTGAACACAAAGGGAGATGTTGCAGACGCTGAGTCTATGACGCCCTGGCTCTGCATTGTTTCATAATTCAAATTTTCATAGCCTAGCAGCTTGACCTGTTCAATCTTCGCCTGAGCTATAGCTACCGCCTTCTTGCTCTCACCACCCTGCCGCACCGCCCTGAACCCGGCGGGGAACGTTGCAGAGTAAACAAGCCCGGCAACTGTGAGCAGCACGAGCCCGACCATAACATCTATAAGAGTTGTGCCGCGTCGATTACGCATGGATGATCCTCCGTTCGCTATTGCGATCCATGGCTGTTATTCTATTAGGAACCAACCAATCGGTGCAGGCATCGTTACCGGGTAACACGAAACAGGCGTAATTACCGGAAATATTTTCTTATATACTGCTGGAACATTTCGGTAGCCTGAACAGTCTTATATTTAGACACTCCCTTTCTCTCCTTTCAAAAGCGGCTCCGGGTCGAGACACCCCGGGGCCGCTTGAGTTTTGTCTGCAAGAAAAAAGAAAAACTTTCCCCAAGCCGGAACAAAATGAGAGTCCGGGCAGTCTTGTAATTAGACACTCCCTTTCTCTCCTTTCCAGAGAGGGCCCCGGGTCGAGACACCCCGGGGCCTTTTCTACGTACGGCCCAACGTGTAGATATCGAAGCTCAGGGGTAACTATGGCTATTATGAAGATCCCAAAATGGCTTGAACCTAGCGCCGACTTCACAAAAGAGCTGTTTCGAGAGTTCGCCGAGGACAACAGCGGCATGATGGCTGCGGCTGTGTCGTTTTATGTGTTTCTCTCACTTGCGCCACTCCTGCTCCTCGCGATGGCTGCGTTCGGCTATATTTTGCAGTCCCAGGATCAGGCCTACCAAGCCGTTCTTTCGTTTGTCCACAACTACTCACCGGCGCTTGCCGAAGGCGCCAACGGAACGGTCCCACTACTTCAGGAGATCATCAAAGGAAGCGGCGCGGCGACCGGGATTGGGCTTGTAGCTCTTTTCTGGGCTGGAAGCCAGGCGTTTGTGAACCTTGAGATGGCGATCAATACCGCCTGGGACGCGCCTATGCGGGGGTTTGTGAAAAGCAGGCTGATCGCGATTATCATGCTCTTGATAGTCGGGTTGCTTCTGGTGGCCTCGTTTGGGATAACCGCAGCAGCAAGCGCCGTGAGATCCCAGGACTATGTAGTCTTCGGCAGGAGCGTGTCAGATGCTTTTGGACTCGTCTGGAACATACTCTTATATGTTCTGCCGATCGGCTTCTCGATCCTCACGTTCACACTGATCTACAAAGTGCTGCCAAACGTCCACGTGCATCGCGGGGCTGCCTTTGCCGGGGGAACGGTTGCAGGACTGCTCTGGGAGATCGCCAAGTATGGGTTCAGCTGGTATGTGAACAATATCGCCAACTACAGCGCGGTCTACGGCTCGCTTGCGGGGATCATACTGCTGCTGGTGTGGATTAACTATTCCTCGCTTGTGACGATCCTCGGCGCACAGATCGGGGCGATCTACTACAAGCGAAACATCAAGCCCTACGAAGAAAAGTAGCTTCCCACCCATCAAACCTCCATCGGACGGAAACCCCATGTCCTCACAATTGCAGCAATGAAGCATTATTGCTTGGTAATCCTGGTTGCAGCCGTGGAAACATATACTTGAAAGTGCATTGTGTGGAGGAAGTCATTGAGATCATCAAGCATATCGGGACGAAAAGGCTTTACACTGATTGAGGTCATGATCGCAGTCGCGGTGTTTTCCATGCTGATTATCATGTTCGCGACGGCGGTGCCGCTCGCCGACAAATCCTCCAATATGAACGGACAATACGCCCAGGCCATCAGCCTATGCCAACACAAGATCGACCAGCTTCGCGCAGTCGGTTTCGGCAGGCTGAACTACACTGAACTCTCGGACGCGGAAATTGTCGACCTGAACCCAACATCCTCACCATACACGTTTTCAACAGTCGACAGCGTGCCCGAATACCTGCAGAATGCGACGACCTCGCTGCACGTCGATACGGTGGCATGGAGCACGCGGGTACTAAAAGTCACAGCGACCATCACCTGGAAAACTACCGGCTATGAGAGCAAAACCAGCTCGATGAGCCTTTCGGCCTATATATCGAACGCCGACTAGGAAAATACTATGCGCAAGATCAGAAACAACAAGGGCATAACGCTTACGGAAGTCATGATATCAGTCGGACTCTTCGGGTTCATCGCGGCATGCACAATGGGAATGCTCATTACCGCGACCAAGACGGCGGATGGCGCGTCTACCAAGGCCTTCACCGACGCTGATGCGGTCATTGCTATGAACCGAATAGTCGACGACGTGCGCGAAGCCAAGAGCGTTAGTATACCAACAAACGGTGCATACTTAACCATCGTGTTTCCCGTAAAGAACACGTCGACCGGTTACTACGACAGGCACATAGCCGATGCCGCGCATCAGATATGCTACTACCTGTCAGACAAAACCGGCACCCAGGGAAAGATCGGCACTTGGCTGTGGAGGAGCAAGGACAGCACCACACAAATTATCAAGCGAAACGTCACCGGCCTCTACTTCGAGCAGGATACCGCAAGGTCGGTCAAGATCACGGTAACGGCCAAAGGTTCATCCGCTGACGGAGACAAAGAGACCGAGCTCACCCAGCGAGTAGTCTATCTCAGGAACTACTAGACACCCCCATCGACAGCAGGCAATTATAGGATATATTGGTATGAGTTTGTCAAGACAACATATACATAGTTTATCACACAGCCGCGGTGATCGCGGAGCTATACTCCTTGTTGTCGTCGTCGCGATGTTCGTCGTGGCGGCGGCAACGGCCGGGGTGCTTATGGTCACGTCCCAGGCGATCCATTTGAACGGCTCTCAACAGCAGAGGGCCATCGCGTTCAACTTGGCGGAGTCAGGCGCGGAATACGGCTACCAGGTGCTCCGAGATATGTCTACCCCACCGGCGACGCTCACGCCGTTGGACCCGTTTGGAGGAGCGGTTGCGGTCGATGGTGGAACTTATCAGGCAACAATCTACCCCGACGCCTCCAACTTGACGGTGTTTCTCAAGAAATACCAGATAGTCTGTACCGGCACATTCAAAGGCGCAACTAAGAAGGTCGAACTGGTCGTACAGCAGGCATCGTTCGGAAGATACGCCTACTTCACCGACAAAGAAACTTCCAGCATCTCAGGCGGCGCGATATGGTGGAGAGCCGGGGAAACCGTCGACGGACCCGTCCACAGCAACAACAAGGACAACTCGAACTTCAACATAAACTACAACGGGTCAAACGCGCCGATATTCAAAGATGTCGTGACTGCCGCGGGGAACACGATCAACTATACGCCGTCGCGCCCGACGACTGAGACGACTTTCCGCAAGATCTTCTCGGACGGCAGCAAAGGCTACAAGCTCAGCGTCCCTGCAATTGAGCTACCCAGCACTACCGAGGCGCAAAAGAACGCCGCTTGGGGCTCCTCGGCGGGATTCCCGAACACCAACGGGGTCTACTTGAGAGCAAGCGTGAACGGTGGCATATACATCCGTGGCGACGCGGCAATTCAATTCACACTGGACGCCTCCGGTAACCAGAAAATACTCATCACTCAGGAGAACAACACTACAACAATTACGGTGCTGCTAGGTTCAAGCTCCACGACACTGTCAGGGGTGAAAGGCACCGGCAGCGACGGCAACATCAGCAAACTGCCCGACGGCGTTATTTACTGTACAGGCAATATCACTTCGCTCCAGGGCGAGATCGCGGACAATACGTACAACTCGAGCGGTATAACCAAGAGGTCGGCTTACACAATAGCAACCGACGTCAACGCGGGCAAGGACATAACCCTGACCGGCAGTCTCTACTACCACACCAAACCGGACAAGACCAAAGACGCGAGCGACACGTCGAACCTTGCAGCAGGGACTATGGGACTTGTCGCGGAGAGCACGATCATCTCAACGGCCTGTCCCACCAATATGCGACTCGACGCAGTCACACTCTCCGGCGGACAGAACACGACGAGCGGCAGCTTCTACGCCCAAAGCTATAACAGTCGCTCCATAGGGACACTCAGCCTGCTTGGAGGGATCATTCAGAAGGATAGAGGACCGGTCGGCACGTTCAACTCGGGCACGGGACAGACGACCTCCGGTTACGTCAAGAACTATGTCTACGACCCAAGGCTCGCCGCCTGCCCGCCACCGTTCTTCCCGACTACCGGGCAGTACGAAAGGCTCTCCTGGCGGATACGGACGGACTAACTAAGCAGCACGATGTCCTCAACGAACGCGCCAGCCATGCTGTCTTCGGCGCGCAGTGAGCTTGTCTTTGTGCGCTCGTCGTAGTCAATCCAGATGCAGTTGTCGAGCGCATCGTGGATCGACTCGACGTGGGTGATGATTATGATCTGCTCGAACCTGTTCTTCAGCGCCTGAAGCAGGTTTACCACGTTGTCCCGGCGGATGTCGTCGAGCGAGCCGAAGACCTCATCGAGGATCAGAAGCGAGAGATCCTGCCCGGCGCGGTCGGCGATCATCGTCGAGACTGCGAGTCGCAGAGCGAGGTTGACGACATCTTCTTCCCCGCCTGAGATGATTGGCTTCAGCTCACCGTCGTCCCGGATGACGGCTTCGTAATCTTCGTTCACTTCCAGGGTGGAGTAGCGGCCGTCGGTCAGGTCGGTCAAGATTTCACTTGCTGCAGCGGCAAGCTCCGGCGCGGCGCGGTTGTTCAGCTCGTTTCGCATGTTGTCGAAGGCTTCAGCGATGGTCTGGAGTTCTACACGGGCCTTTCGCTTTTCGCGAAGCTCTGTCTCTCGGGCTTTGTAGGAATTGAACTCCTTCTCAGCCGAAGCTAGCGCCGCCTTGGCAGCAAGAAGCAACCCCTTGGCGCGCTCAGCCTCTATGTTCGCGGCGTTCAGCGCACCAACCGCCTGCTCGTAGACAGCGACGAGTTTTGCGTGCTCATCTTCGCTGAACCCCAGCTGCTTTAGTTCGGCTTCTGAGGTCGATATCTCAAGTTTGGCCTGCGCAAGCGACTTTTCCTCGCGGGTGAGATCGGTTTCTACGTCGGCTGACCGATTTAGCTCTGTCCGAAGCTGGATACCGCGGTCCCAGAACGCTCTTAGCTTGTCGCCAGCTTCTCGAAGCTCGGTGTAGCGCTTCTGATCGAACCCCGACGGTATCTGTTCAAGCTCCGTCTTCAGGCGTGCAAGCTCACTATTTTTCGCTTCAAGCTCGGTCTTCGCGCGCTTCAGCTCGGACGAACGGGCCGACGCGAGGTCCCGCGCAGTTCTCATCTCGTTTCGGCGGCGTTCGATCTCCAGGCGATCAGATGCAAGCTTTGCGAGCGATTCTGGTTCGCGTGCAAGCGACTCGGCGAGCTTCTGAAGCTCGGACTCGCGCGAGTCGAGCGCCACGATCTGCTCGTCAAAGCTCGCGAGCACCTTGGGAAGCTCGTCTACGAGCGGACGCTCGCAGGTCGGGCACTTGCCGTCCTTGCCCGCCGACTCGACCGTCCCCTTCTTCGATGCAACCTGCGCACGCTCGCGGGCGATGTGTTCGAGGTCGGCTTTGACGGTCGCCTTGGAAGAAGAATACGCTTCACGCTCGCGTTCGATCTTGGACTCGATCTCTGTAAATGTAATGCCGAGCTCTGAAAGTGACTTTTCGGCTTCGTCAAACTCACCCGGTGCCGCTGAGAGCGACTCCATCTGCTCGGCAAGCGACTTCACGCGTTCCTCTGCGGCGGCGGACTTGGCGAGAATATCCGTGCGCGCCGCCTCATGCTTTTGGAGTTCGGAGAGCTGCTTATACTCCGCGCCGGCCTTCTTGTATTCGTCAATTTGAGGGACAATCGAGTTTAGCTCAATCGCCTTGGCTGTCAGGTCTTCTTTTTCTTTGGAAAGCTCGGTGACTCGCTCGGACGCGCGGGCGAAGTCGGCGCGGCTTACGTCAAGGAGCCTTGAGAGGTCCTGATATCTCTTGGATTTCTGCTCGGAAAGCTCTCTAAGCGGCTTTAGTCGCTCTACTTCTTTTGAGCTCTCTGCTGCGCGTTTTTCAGCGAATTTTGCGTCGGCTTCGACGTTTGTGACCGACTCGACGGCGTCGTTCTTGCGCCTGATGATCTCTTCGGGGTCGCCGAGGCCCCGCTCAAGCGCCTCGATCTCGCGGGCGAGGCCGATTCTGTCCTGGTTCGCCTTGTCCCGGGCGCGCACCAGCCGCTCGTAGCCGAGCATCTTGCTGATCGCAGCGGCGCGGGAACGACCATCCATCCCACGCATGAACTCCATTTCCTTCTGCCCTGTAAAGAAGCTCGTGAAGAACGCCTGGTAGTCCATACCGAGCAACTTTGTAATAGATTCGGTCACTTCCTTAAACCCGGTCTTGGCAGGGACGCCGTCGATCGACAGACTCGCTGAGCTGCGCGACGACTCCAGCCTGCGGGTAACTGTATAAGAATGCGGCCCAAGATCAAACTTGAGCGTCACCTCCGCAGGCGTATTGCCTTCAGCCGTGCGACAGCGAATCGTCTCGTTGGTTCCCCGAACCGCCGGGCCGCCGTAGAGCGCCCAAGCGATCGCCTCAAGTACGGTCGTCTTCCCACACCCATTCTTGCCGATGATCCCCGTCACGCCGGGCGAAAACTCGATCTTGGTCGAGCGGTGCTGTCTGAAGTTTTCCAGTTCTATTGATACTAGTTTCATAGTTTGTAAGTTCAGAGTGCAGAGGTCAGAGTCCTATTGTTGGGTCGGATTTGCAATCCGAACCCCGCTGGCAAGTAAGGGATCTGTGATCCCGTAATATCCACCATGCCCGATCAACCGGCATCACAGATGCCTATCCGGCAAGCTCGTCCCGGATCACAGATCCGGACGAACGGAGCGTCCTACTTCTCATTTTCCAGATAGCGATCGCCCTTTGCGACCATCTCTTCTCGCTCGACCTCGCCGGGAATGGGGTAGTCTTTCGCGAACTCGCGCCACTCTTCTTCCAAGGGTCGCGCGGTGTGGTGGTCTCTTCCTTCGCGCTCGGTCAGGCCGACTCTCTTTGGCGGGCGGAGCTGGAGGTCGTAGTGCAGCGCTTCCATCCTGATCTGGCGGATCGTGCGGTAGTCGAGGTCCGGGACGATTGCGCGCGGGACGTTTTCTACCACCTGACGGACGATCTTCTCGTGGTGCCCACCATGAATTCCGGCGATGCGGTGCATAACGATGTCGCTTAGCTGCACGGCGGACATTCCCTCGGCGTCGATCGCTCTTAGATCGATCACCTCGCGGGTCTTTGCCTCGTGGAACTTCACAAGCTCCCGAGTCTCAAGATCGAACTCGATGAACCCCTTCGACACGCCAAGCTCGGCCCAGATGTTTGGGCTCGTGTAATCGAGCGAACCCGAGTAGTAGCAGCGGTCGTCCATCTTCTCGAAAACGTGATAGTGGCCGAGCGCGATGTAGTCCCAGCCGTCGTGGATGATCTGTGCGCGGGTGATAGGCGTCCCCATATCCTGGAAATGCTTCCCTACCCCTTCAAGCGTGCCGTGGATGGCGAGCACGTTGTATTTGGTCGCGGGATTCGGCTCCACCTTCAGGCTCGATAGCATCGACACCGCTCTGTGGCACAGACAGAACACCGTAGTATCAAGCTGCGGCAGCTCTACGGCCTGAAACTCGTTATGGACGATATAAGTAGCAGGGATATTCTTAAACAAATCCAGAATACAGCCCGTATCGGTCGAGCGCGGCGAGTCGTGGTTGCCGCCGATCAACACAATAGGCGCGTTGCAGCGCATCCTGAAGTTGATAAGCTCCCGGAAGGTCTGGTCGATCGTCAGGTTTGAAGGCCTCACGACGTGGAACATGTCCCCGGCGATAACCACCAAGTCAGGGGCGATCTCAGCGATCCGCCCAAGCGCCTGACGAAAGCCGTTAAAGACATCCGCTTCGCGAACGTTCAGGCCAAACCGCGTCGTTCTGTTGTAGGCGCGATACCCGAGGTGGGTATCGGCAATGTGAGCTATTCTCATATAAGTAATGTCAGGCTTTTCTCATCACGAAAGCACGAAATATTAAAAACATGAAACCTAACAGCTAACAGCTGAGGTTCTTGCAAAATAGTAAAAAGATGAGGATTTTAGGCACCGACCGTCGAATTCTTTAATGAGTAGAAAGGATAACGGTAGATGCCTGTGGAGAGAATATCATATTTGCTTGGTAGTGTCCAGCGTTCTTTGTTTCCATATTTGCGTGAGGAAATCGGTGAGTTGACGGAGAAGGAACGTCGGTTCGTGTTGGTCCTGGAGGTTGTGGAGGTGGAGAAGCACGTCAGGAAAGCTCACTGGCGTGGTCGCAAGCCCAAGGACCGCAAGCCGCTTGCTCGG
>JBBRAE010000021.1:0-50926 GCA_038207085.1 Armatimonadota bacterium | reverse complement strand
GTTGGGAGACGCATTTGGGTAGTCATCTCTTGCAACCGGAGACCAATAGTAACCAGCGCCAACAGTGCCTTTGCTTGGGCCGTAGAAGTCGTTGGGTGCGCCTAAGAGGTCGGTTATAGCGGTGTGATCATTCCAGCCGCCCGGCACGATCCAGTCAGTGTTGGGCGAGCCTGGAATATCAACGACGTTGTTCTTTGCGTTGATGGGAGATGCGTCGGTTCTCGGGAACGTGTAGATCAGGCCGATCTGGGATCCGTCTTCTTTGAGGGAGTCGACAAAACCCGTATGCCTTTCATCCTTGTGGTATCCTCCCCAGTCGATGGTTCCCTGGGCAAAGACGGCTCCCGGAACAAGCAGATTCCCAAAAAGCAATGCAGCTAGAAGAATGCGTGTTTTGGATTTCATAGGCTTACCAACTCCCACGACGTATTGAGCAAGTGCGTTACACCTGACCCCAGCCGTGTGTCGTTACGAGCCACATGACCGGCTGTCGATTCATTATTTTCGACTACGGCACGCGGGTAATTGTTCCATTGCAACCTCAGCGGATTGGTGTAAATGGATTATACCACAAGCTCTGGGTTACAAAGCCCGTTGGAAGTGCCGAGAATTGCATTCAGCTGAGATTACAGAGTTTAGAGTGGTGGGGCACAGGCTGGATAACCCGTGCCCCGGAGTGTCTATTCTTCTTCGTCTACTACGATCGCTATGTGAAGCTCGTCGAGTTGCTTCTGATCGACTGGGGCCGGTGCGGCGGTCATCGGGTCGATGCCGGTCGAGGTCTTGGGATACGCCATGACCTCGCGGATGCTGTCGTCGTCGGTCAGGATAGTGACCGTTCTGTCGACTCCAGTCGCAAACCCGCCGTGTGGCGGCGCGCCATACTCGAACGCCTCCAGCAGATGCCCAAACCGAGCCTGAGCCTCTTCAGCAGTGTAAGCCATAAGCTCGAAAACCTTCTGCTGGATATCTCGTCGGTGAATCCTGATGCTCCCGGAACCAAGCTCGAAGCCGTTGCAGACGAGGTCGTAGCACCAAGCCCGGACTTTGCCTGGGTCGGTGTCCATATACTGCAGATCGTCCTCGTGCGGCGAGGTGAAGGGATGGTGCATCGCGTCCCAGCGGCCTTCGCCTGCGTTCCATTCAACAAGCGGGAAGTCGATCACCCAGGCGAACGCGACTTCGTTCGGGTCAGCGAGCCCAAGCTTCTTGCCCATATCGGCGCGCATCCTGCCAAGGACGTTTGCGACGACCTCGGGCTTGTCGGCGACGATCGCGAGCAGGTCGCCCGTCTTCGCTCCGGCGCGTTCGATGATCGCCTTCATCTGATCGTCAGTCAGGAACTTGGCGATCGAACTCTTCACGCCTTCCTCACCGAGCATAATCGTGACAAGGCCCTTCGCGCCGAACTTCTTGGCATACTCCGTAAGCTCGTCGACCTCTTTGCGGCTGTAACCGGCGCATCCCGGAAGGGCGATGCCCTTCACCTGGCCACCGGATTCGGCGGTCGACTTGAACACCTGAAAATCCGTCGTCGCGGCGATATCGGTGAGGCTGAAAAGCTCCATCCCAAACCGAAGATCGGGCTTGTCGGACCCAAAGCGTTCCATCACGTCTGCGTATTTCAGCCTCGGGAACGGCATGGGGAACTTGAGTTTTTTATCCGAAAGCTTTTCGATCATCTGCGCGTGCAGGTCGTCCATCAGCTCGAAGACGTCCTCCTGCTTGACGAAGCTCATCTCAAGATCGAGCTGGGTGAACTCCGGCTGGCGATCGGCGCGCGGGTCCTCATCTCTGAAGCAGCGTGCGATCTGGAAATATTTCTCGAACCCAGCGACCATCAAAAGCTGTTTGAGCTGCTGAGGCGACTGCGGAAGCGCGTAGAAGCTCCCCGGGTAAAGCCTCGCGGGCACCAGGTAGTCGCGCGCGCCTTCAGGGGTGCTCTTGATAAGAATAGGTGTCTCTACCTCGACGAATCCCTGGCTGTCCAGGAAATCGCGCATAAGTTTAACAATCTTATGCCTCAGGAACAGCCTTCGCTGCATCTCCGGGCGGCGCAGGTCGAGATATCGATACTTAAGTCTGATATTCTCGTCAACATCGACTCCGTCGCTTATCGGGAACGGCGGCGGCTTGGAGGCGTTCAGAATCTCAACATTCTCGACGTTGATCTCCACCTGTCCAGTTGCGAGGTTAGTGTTCTCTGTCCCCTCAGGCCTCTTGCGGACCGTGCCGGTGATCTCAAGCACGAACTCGTTTCGCACGCCTTCGGTAATCTTGAACGATTCCGGGGAGGCGACCGGGTCTATAACGGTCTGGACGACCCCGGTCCTGTCCCTGAGGTCGACAAAAATCAGCCCACCGTGATCGCGAATCCTCTGGACCCAGCCGTCGATCCTGACCTCGGTCCCGATGTCCGCACTCGTGACCTCACCACACCACCTTGTTCTCTGCAGCATACAAATCTCCTGTTTATAGCTATCAGCTGTCAGCCGATGGCTGCCAGCCTGGGTATTATCAATCGCAGCTTGAGTTTTTGAGCGCCATGACGACGTCGCTCACCGGAATCTGCCGCTGCTCTTTAGAAAGCATGTCTCTAAGTGTTACTACGCCCTGTGCCACCTCATCGTCACCGAGGATCAGCACGCAGCTTGCACCGAGCTTGTCGGCGAGCTTCATCTGTGACTTCAGGCTCTTGCCAATGAAGTCGGTCTCGGCGGCCATCCCGACGTTTCTCAGGTCAGAGAGCAACTTGACCCCCGCGGCCTTGGCAGCCGGACCCATAGTCGCGATGAATACGGGCGGTTTTTTCTCTATAGGGAGCGTTATCCCGAGCTTTTCGAGCGTGAGCAGGAGCCTCTCAATCCCCATTCCAAACCCGAGCGAAGGGGTAGGGGAGGCGCCCATCTCCTCGATCATATTGTCATACCGCCCACCGCCGCAGACCGTGTTCTGCGCGCCGAGGTGCGGGGTCTGGAACTCAAAAATCGTCCGTGTGTAGTAGTCGAGCCCGCGCACAAGCCTTGGGTCGAGCACATACTTGATGCCAAGCGCGTCCAGATAGGCCTTAAGCGTTTCAAAGTGCGTCCGGCAGTCGTCGCACAAATACTCGACAGGCCCCGGCGCGTCAGCTAGAAGCTTCTTGCACTCCGGCACCTTGCAGTCGAGCATCCTGAGCGGGTTCTTGTCATAGCGCTCCTTGCAGGTCGAGCAAAGGTCGGAGAGAAACGGCTCCACGAACTTTCTGATAGCCTCACGGTACGCCGGTCGGTCTTCAGGCCCGCCAAGCGAGTTGAGTTTCAGCTCAACGTCCTCAATGCCAAGTGAACGAAGCGCCGTCCAGGCAAGGGAGATCACTTCAGCGTCAGCCGACGGGTCCGCCGAGCCCACCATCTCACACCCGAACTGATTGTGCTCACGATACCGCCCCGCCTGAGGCCGCTCATAGCGAAAAATCCTGCCCATATAGTAGAGCTTTGCCACGGGGTTCTCGGCGGTCAGATTGTGCTCGAGCGTCGCGCGGATAGTCGGAGGCGTGCCCTCAGGACGAAGCGTGATGCTGCGTCCACCGCGGTCGGTAAAGGTGTACATCTCTTTGGTGACGATGTCGGTCGTCTCACCCGTGTGACGCGTGAAAAGCTCAGTCTCTTCAAACGTAGGAGTCCTGATCTCCCTGAACCCGAAGAGTTTGCAGATTTCCCTTAATTTTCCCTCAACATACTGCCACCGCGGGGTCGCATCAGGAAGAACGTCCTGAGTGCCCCGCGGCGCACTAAACTTGGCCATATTACAAAATTCTCCTATCCAATATGGTAGCTGAAAGCCACTGTGTTGTCAAACCAGATTATAGGTAATAGATCGCCTCTTTTGTGTTACGTATTTTCTCTCTCTTGCATTTCGTTCCAGTTTGTTATAACCTATGCTCGACAGCTTATTTTGCTTGACTTAGGGAGGCGTTTTTTATGAGAAGCACCGCTATCGGGCTCGTTATGCTAAACGACGAGCGCGAACACGTTTGGTCAAAGAACAACCCGGCGAACGAGGCCGTGGTCAACCGTTGGGCTGAGGTCATCAAGAACGGACTGAAGAACCAGGATGGCAGCTCGGTTGAAGTCGTTGTTGCATCGAAGATCGTCACGAGCGTTCGAGTCGCCCAGGAGATTGGCGCTGAACTTGCGCAGAAGAACTGCAAGCAGATCGTAATGTGCTATAACGTCTGGAACTTCCCGTTCTTCGTGTGGCCGCTCGTAAACAGCTTCGGGGCAGACACTCCTATTCTATCGCTATCGAATAACAACGGCGAGTATCCCGGGAACGTCGGGCTTCTTGCAAGCGACGGCGCGCTTCGGCAGGCCGGACGCCGCACCCACCGCATCGTCGGCAATATCGACGACCCCGCGACTCAGACGCAGGTAGTCGATTGGCTGCGAGCTTCCCAGGCCGTCACCACGATGAAGAACGAGGTCTACGGACTCTACGGCGGCCACTCGATGGGTATGGAGACGGGCTATTTCCACCTCACACCCACGATCAAGTCGCTTGGGACCACCTGCAGCCAGATCGACCAGCTTCTGCTCGTCGAAGAGATGAAGTCGATCGACGAGAAGGAAGTCGAAGCGGGACTCAAGTGGTTTGAAGCGATGATGCCGGGCAGGATCCTCTGGGACGGCAAGATGCTCACCCCCGAGACCCTGAAGACCCAGATCAGGCTCTATCTTGCGATGGAGAAGGTCAACAAAGAGAAGGGTTTTGATCTCTGTGGGCTGAAGGGCCAGCGGGAGTTGACTGAGTACGTCTGCCTCGGCGACGTGCCTGAGATGATCCTGAACGACCCCTACGACTGGAGAGGCCCGAAAGAGCCCGTCGTATGCTCGACCGAGGCTGACGCCAACGCCGCGCTTACTATGCAGGCTATGAAATATATCAGCGGCGGACTTCCCTCGCTGTTTATGGATGTTAGACTTTATCACCCAGAGTTGGACATTTGGGACTGGTGCAACTCAGGGAACCACAGCTCCTGGTATGCCGCGCAGAGCTTCGACCCGAAGTATAACTTCGAGAAGATCACCTTCCACCCCGCGCTTGATTTCTACTTCAAGGCGGGCGGGGCATCGGTTGAGTTCGACGCGGCCCCTGGTGAGATGACATTTGCGAGGCTCGGCCTCTGGGATGAGAAGCCCTTTATGGTCATTGTGAACGGTCAGGCGCTCGACCTGCCCGCCGAACAGCGCAAGATGCTGAACGCCCAGACCAACCCGACCTGGCCGCACGTCCACGCGAGGCTCGACTGCTCGTTTGACGAGTTCCTTTCGGTATTCCCGGCAAACCACGTTCAGGGAATCGCCGGAAACAAGCTGCAGGCGCTCGTCTACTTCTGCGAGATCGCGGGGATCACTCCCGTTGTCCTCGGAGCAGATGGCAAGGCCCGCGTCCAGCCGATCTGGGAGCGCGTTAAGTAAGAAGAAACAGTGGGAGAGGCAACAGTAGCAAGATTCCTGTTGCCTCTCTTTTAGGAGGAAGTAAGTTGGCGAAGATTACAATGGTTGGCGCAGGCAGCGTCGTATTTGCAAAGAACCTGAGCGGAGATATTCTTTCTTTTCCTGAGCTTGCGAACTCGGAAATCGCGCTTATGGACATAGACCCTGAGCGACTGAAGATATCCGAGGCGATGGTTCGAAAAGTGGCAGACGCTGTTGGCGTGAAACCGAAGATTACCGCGCATTTGGATCGCAAAGAGGCGCTTGACGGGGCTGACTATGTTATCAATATGATCCAGGTCGGCGGGTATGAGCCGTGCACGGTGACCGACTTCGAGGTGCCGAAGAAATACGGCTTGCGCCAGACAATCGCCGACACGCTTGGGATCGGTGGCATATTCCGAGGGCTTCGGACCATACCCGTGATGCTTGGGATGTGCCGTGACATGGAGGAGCTTTGTCCGAACGCGATGCTTCTCAACTATACCAACCCGATGACCATCAACACCGGCGCGGTCCTGAAGGGCACCAAGGTCAAAGCCGTCGGGCTCTGCCACGGGATTCAGGGGTCGCACGATTGGCTTGCATACATTTTGGGAATCCCGAAAGATGAGCTTGCGTTTGTCGCCGCCGGTGTGAACCACATGGCGTTCTTTCTCAAGCTCGAACACAACGGCGAAGATATGTATCCCTTGCTCCGCGAGAAGGTGGAGAAGGGCGGCAAGCTCGTGCGGCAGGATCGGGTCCGTACGGAGCTTTTTAAGAGGCTCGGCTACTACGGCGGCGAGTCGAGCGAGCATACGGCTGAATACGTGCCGTATTTCATCAGAAGAGACAAAAAAAGCCTGATCAGAAAGTTCGCGGTGTCGCTTGATGAATATATTCGCCGCTGCATCGATATCACCAAGGAGTGGGAACATAGGCGCGACACGATGCTCACAGAAGACGAGAAGATCGAGGTCAAGCGAAGCGTCGAGTACGGCTCAAACATCATCCATTCGATGGAAACCGGCGAGCCGTGCGTGATCTACGGCAATGTCTTGAACCGTGGGATGATCACCAACCTGCCCGACAAGTCGTGTGTGGAGGTTCCGTGCATGGTTGACCGAAACGGCGTCCAGCCCTGTGTCGTAGGGGACCTTCCTCCCCAGGTTGCGGCGATCGTTCGCACTCAGGTGAATGTTCAGGAGCTTACGCAGGAGGCGGCGCTCACAGGCAAGCGCGAGCACGTCTACCACGCTGCTATGATGGACCCACATACATCAGCCGAGCTCACGCTGGATCAGATTTGGAGTCTCGTCGATGACATGTTTGAGGCTCACGGCGACTGGATTCCCCCAATGAGCTGATGCGATATATGAGTCCTGAGCGAGCGGAGACACCGGCGCTCGGGAATCTTCATCTTCGAGATTTACTCCAACACCGTCCCGAAAGACCATCTCACCGCCGATTGCCGCCCCAGCGAGCATTATAACAACCCCAACGGCAGATAGAAATGTTCCAACTCTGGCCGCCTTCTGGTAGTCCGGCTTGACTCGCCACCGAAGCCACAGGTTCACAGCAAAGAAAGCCATAGCGACAGCATTCAGTATGCCGTGAAGCTCGGCGTCGGCGTCAACGGGATTGCCATCGGGGATCGTGATAAGATATTCGGCTAGTCCGAACACCGCTGCGACAACTCCTCCGATGAATCCCACTACAAGCGTGCAGTAAGCGGCCCTGCTCCAGAACGCGTCTTTCTTCCATAGTCCGATTGCGTCGAACAGCAGTGTGGCGACAAACAGTCCGAGCGGGAAGACGATGAACATCGGATGAATGGGGTGTCCATCGATCGCGATCTTGCTCGGAATCGTGCCGACTTCACCGTATACTTTCACCGATAGTGTATAAGTTGCTACTAGAATCATTAACATAGTTTGCATGCGATGCTTCATCGTAATTGGCCCTATGATATATCTTGGTGTGGTTTTGGACAGGCCGCCTGCCTGCTCCTCACAAGCAATTACCCCGCTTCCCTCAAACAGAAACCTCGACAGTGCGGACGTTTCCAGCACGCTATCCGGGGTAGACTATGGCATACGAACTTGCCGGGAATATGATCTTTCGGAGGAGAATGCAATGGACACGAAACAGGTTCTCAAAGGTGAAGACTGGCTGAACCATCCGCTACACCCCGCATTTGTCGCTGTGCCGATAGGTGTGTGGATATTCAGCCTTGTGATGGACGGGCTTGCATCCGTGACCAAGAGCGAATGTGCGCAGGAGGCTGCCGACCGGGCAGTAACCGTCGGGCTTTTCGGCGCGGGGCTATCTGCAGCAACGGGGATCGCCGAGTTCACCCGCACCAGGAAAGACAGCCAGGAGGAGAACATTGCGCTCACCCACGGCGCGCTAAACGCCGCCGGAACCGCGCTCTACGGCATCAACGCGGCTATTCGAAGCTCCCGCCGCGCACAGGGCAGGCCTACGGGGTTCCTCCCCAAGTTCCTTTCGCTCGTCGGAGTGCTTACGCTCGGTTACACCGGTTGGCTAGGCGGTGAGATGGCCTATGTCCACGGGGTCGGTCAGATGCCGGAAAGGGCAAAACAGGGCGAAGAACAGGAACCATCAAGCAAGCTTCCGCGCAGGGAGCGGGAGAAGGCGCACGTGTAGCGATTGTGGGCGGTTTTAACAGAACCGCCCATTAACTGATCTGTTCAACATCTGAGTTGGCGATTGCGTCGAGGAATATCTGTCCAAACTTCTCCAGTTTGCGCTCGCCGACGCCTGATATGTGGCTCATCTCCTCAAGGGTCTTCGGTCGCACCTCGGACATCGCGAGAAGCGTCGAGTCGTGGAAGATGACGTATGGCGGCACGCTCATCTCCTGTGCGAGCTCAAGACGCCTGGCCCGCAGGGCTTCAAATAGCGACTTTGTCTCAGAGTTCTGTAAGCTGCTTGCGCTGTTTAGCTTCGACTTGGATTTCTTCTTGTCCTTTGAGAGGTGGTCCTTGCGAAGTCTGATCTCAGTCTCGCCGCTTAGCACGTTCATGCTCTCTGGGGTGAGCTTGATGCTGCCGTAGTTTTCCATATCGACCGAAAGCAGGCCCATCGAAACAAGCTGTCTGAAAACCGACGACCATTCCTTCTCGGATAGCTCCTTGCCGCGTCCGTAGGCGGAGAGTTGGTCGTGTCCGAACTTTTGTATTCTCTCATTTGTCTTGCCGAGCATGACGTCGACGAGATAGGTCGAGCCGAAGCGCTGACCGGTCTGCTTGACCAGATATATCGCCTTCTTGGCAGCGGTTGTGCCGTCGAACGTCTCAGTAGGGAAGAGGCAGTTGTCGCAGTTTCCGCACGGTTCGGGGAGCACGTCGTCGAAGTAGGCGAGCATAACTTGGCGGCGGCATGAGGTCGTCTCACAGAGCCCCAAAAGCGCATTTAGCTTGCGGTGTTCCAGCATCTTGTGCTGGGCGTTTGCAAACGACCCCTCGATCAGGCTCCTGTGAAGCACTGCGTCGGCCATCCCGTAAGCCATCCAGGCGTCTGCCGGGAGCCCGTCACGTCCCGCGCGTCCCGTTTCCTGATAATACGCCTCAACGCTCTTAGGCAGGTCGAGGTGGGCGACGAAACGCACGTCGGGCTTGTCGATCCCCATACCAAATGCGATCGTGGCGACGACTATCACTCCGTCCTCACGCAAAAATCGTTCCTGGTTTTTCTGGCGAGCCTTGGGGGTCATCCCCGCGTGGTAGGGGAGGGCAGTTTTGCCGGCATCGGTGAGCCACTTCGCGACTTCGGTGGTCTTCTTGCGCGACAGGCAGTAGACGATCCCCGCGTCGTTTGGGTGCTCCTCGGCTATGAACTGCAGAAGCTGCTTTTTAGGGTTGTCTTTGATGACGATCTGGTAGCGAATATTGGGCCGGTCGAACCCTCCGGCGAATATTCGGGCATCCCCGAGGTTCAGACGCTCGGCGATCTCCTTGCGAGTAGGTTCGTCGGCGGTCGCGGTAAGAGCGATGCGGGGGATGTCTGGAAACCTCTCGTGCAGGATCGAAAGCGCGAGGTATTCTTTCCTGAAATCGTGTCCCCAGTGGCTGACGCAGTGGGCTTCGTCGATTGCAAATAGCGCGACGGGTATTTCCGAGAGCATTCGAAGCGTCGACTCCATCACCAGCCGCTCCGGGGCGACGTAGAGCAAGTCGAGCTGTCCGTTCTTTGCCCGTCTGATGACGTCCCACTGTTCCTCCGGCGTAAGGGATGAGTTCAGCATCGCCGCGCTGACCCCTGCCTCAAGAAGCGCCGTGACTTGATCCTGCATAAGGGCGATCAAGGGAGAAACGACAAGTCCGACCCCTTCTCGAATGAGCGCGGGGATCTGAAAACATAGCGATTTGCCGCCGCCTGTCGGCATCAGGACGAACGCGTCGCCGCCTGTTGCGACGTGGGTGATTATCTCTTCCTGATCGCCGCGAAACTCGGTGTAGCCGAAGACGCGCAGAAGCACCTCTCGCGCAAGTGTTCTCGCAACGGTTTCGTCGATTTCCGATCTTGACCCATTTGTGCTCATCTGCATAACTTCGTTATCGCCTCTAAAACACCGACAGCCCCACCGATATCGGTGAGGCCGTCGTATCTGGAACAATTATAGCACTTGGTGGAAGCCTATTCAAACGCTTGGTCTAACCACCGACAGCTCTGATCCACTCCTGAGCGATCAGCGCATGCCCGGCAGGTGTCGGGTGGACACCGTCTTGTGCCCAGAATGCGGGCTCGCGTCTGGCACATGCGGCTGCAAGGATGCCGTCGAGCGGAATATAGATCGCGCCGTAGTCGGCTGCCACTCGCCTCGTGGCCTGTATCCTCGGGTCGAGATCGATTCTCCACTCCACGCGGTCTGCAGGGGACGGCAGGACGAACGGCTCAATTATGATGATAGTCGCGCCAGTTTCTGACTTTACCTGGTACAGAAGTCGCCTGTAGCATGCCTCAAACTCCGGGATATCAGAGGGCGAGTTGCTGTCGAACCGCCGCCAGGTGTCGTTGATGCCGATCAGAATCGATACGAGGTCGGGCTTGATATCTATGCAGTCCGTGTTCCATCTGGATTCCAGGTCGCAGATTCTGTTGCCGCTGATACCCCGGTTGACGAAATTGATATTGTGTTCGGAATATTTGGCAGACAGCCACGAGGAAATATACTTTGGGTAGCCAAAGCCCATATCGAACTCGGGATCATTGCCACGTCCGCCGTCGGTGATGCTGTCTCCCTGGAAGAGCACTGTCTGCCCTGGTCTGATGATAAACTCTGTCAATGATTTCTCCATATACCTATACAGTGATAGCTTGTGCTACAGGCCAGGTCCGATAATGCTGCCTCCACCGGTCTCTTTTTCTACCGTGAACGGCTTCGGCATATTTGCATAGCTGTCGCAGAGAGTGGTGAGTCGCCCGTCTGCGTTCTCAACTGCTTTGTCGATGTTTCCCTGCAGATTCGGGTCGCTCTTCATAGTCTGCAGCTTTGAAAGTGAGTCCTGGATGCTTTGGACGTTCGTCCAGTCTGTGCCGCCGAGGATCGAACCGAGTCTCTGCATCTCCTGAGTCTCCGATGAGAGCACAGAGCGATAATTTCCTGCAAACTCATTGCACTCCTGGGGCGCTGGCCGAGAGTCGAAGTTGCGCAGGAGGTTGGACCAGTTTGTAGCCTGGCGCTTGAGCTCATCTTCGACTGCATTCGCCTTCTTCGGCTTGTCTTGAGGCGAGTCGTCCATCGCCATATCGATCGCATCGATGAGACTTTGAGCCTGTGCGGCTCCTGCAGAGAGCGAAATGGCACGGGCGGTATCGCGCAGAAGCGCCTGCCGAGAGGCTTCCACCTGTTTCACGAAGTTTATGTAGTCGATGACCGTCTGCGGAGCATTGGGCTTCTTCGGCGGTGTGTTGGTCGGCGACGCGGGAGAGGGTTGTGCGGGCGCAGCGTTTGTGATCGCCGGTCCGCCGCCCGGAGTGGGAGGCTCGGTGTTTGTGATCGCAGGCCCTGAGTTTGAGACAGTTTGCTCTCCCTGAGTTATCGGCCTGCCGCGGAGCATAAGAAGCGCAACTATCCCTGCGACAATCGCAACCCCAAGTATCCCTGCTAAAATGTAGACTAGCTTGCTTCGCGACTTCGGCGATTGGCCCGTCTGTTCGGTCGTTCCTGTAAACGCGCCGCACTTTGGACACATACTCACTTCGGAACCAAGCTCTGACCCGCATTTCTGACAATACATCGCGCTGCCTCCACACTTTTTGGCGATCGCTCTATTCGTGAAGTGAATATAGCTGGCTAAACGAAGTATACCACGCTTGAAGTGACTCTTGCCAGTATTTGAGAGAGTATGGTATAATCTATAGTCGCCGTCCAACGTCCTAATGGATGTTCGGCGGTAATTATCTGTGGGAAGGTGAATGATGAAGGCGGGAATCCATCCTGAATATAAAGAAGTAAACGTGACGTGTGCATGTGGCGTGTCTTGGAAGTCCAAGTCGACCAAAGACGAGATCCGCGTCGAAATCTGCTCTTCTTGCCATCCGTTCTTTACGGGCAAGCAGAAGATTCTTGACACCGAGGGCCGCGTCGAGAAGTTCAACCAGAGGTACAACCTCGCAAAGAAGAAAGAATCTTAGTATTTTCGGGCAAGTTTGATAAAGGAAGCAACGGAAACACTCGGGCTCTGCTCGGGTGGTTTGCTTCCTTTTTGTTTGCCTGGAACAAGGTAGGCAATAAAGTGGCAAATGAGAAGGCAGGAAGCTTTCACTACGGTGGGCAGGCGGTAATTGAGGGCGTCATGATGCGCGGCAAGAAGCATTTTGCTGTCGCATGTAGACGCGCTGACGGTAGTATAGAGACAACCGCAGAACCGATCGAGGGGACTATCCTCGGCAAGATGAAGTGGCTGAACAAGCCGCTTTTCCGCGGGACGCTTATGCTCGCCGACTCGCTTGTCCTTGGTATGCGGTCGCTGATGTGGGCCGCAAATATCGCTATGGCCGACGAAGAGGCGAAAGCCAATCCCGTCGAGGCCGGTTGCGCCCCAAAGGACCCAAAGAAGTCAGGCAAGGTGACTGAGATCGCGCTCAGTGTGACGATGTTTGTCTCACTTGCGCTTGCGATCGTCCTGTTTATGATGCTCCCCGCGGGGCTCACCAAGCTTGCGCTTCCTGGTAAGGACGTGCCTCAGATATGGCGCGGGCTCCTTGAGGGCGGCATCAAGCTTACCTTCCTGTTCCTGTATATATGGGGCATCAGCCACTGGAAGGACATCAGGCGCGTCTTCGAGTACCACGGCGCTGAGCACAAGGTCATCAACGCGTTTGAGGCCGATGAGGAACTTACGACCGCCAACGTTCAGAAATACTCCACTGTTCACGTCAGATGTGGCACGAGTTTCCTGCTGGTCGTTGTGTTTGTCAGCATTCTGGTGTTCATGCTGCTCTCTTGGGACAACTGGCTGATTCGGGTAGGCTACAAGCTCCTGTTCTTGCCGATAGTCGCCGGGATCGCCTACGAGATTATCAGATTTGCGGGCGGACGAAAGCACTCCTGGTACACCAAACTGTTGCTCGGCCCGGGGCTTCTTATGCAGAAACTGACGACCCAGGAACCATCCGATGAGCAGGTCGAGGTGGCGATCAAGTCATTCATGGCCGTGAAAGAAATAGAAGAGGCTGCCATCTAGCTACCAGCTACTGGCGACTATATACATGTTTGAACGACTTAAAGAAGTAGAAGCTAGATACGAAGAGCTCGGCGAGAGGCTGGGGGACCCGGGGATCGTCAACGATCCTTCGGAGTACCAGCGCGTCGCCAAGGCGCACTCGGACCTCTTTGATGTGGTCACCAAGTTCCGCGAGTATCAAGGGGTCAAACGCCAGATTCGCGAGACTGAGGAGATGCTTTCAGAGTCACTCGACGACGACATGCGCAGGATGGCGCAGGCCGAGCTTGACGAGCTGAAAGACGCTGTCGAACCACTTGAGCAGGAACTTAAGATTTTGCTCTTGCCCAAAGACCCGAACGACGACAAGAACGTCATCGTGGAAGTTCGCGCGGGCACCGGCGGCGAAGAAGCAGGGCTTTTTGTCGCAGACCTGTTCAGGATGTATCAGCGTTATGCTGAGCGTCGCGGTTGGAAGACGGATATGCTGTCCGCTACTTCTACGGGCATCGGCGGCTACAAGGAAGCTGTGCTTGAGATTCGAGGACAGGGCGCGTACAGTGCGCTCAGATTTGAGTCGGGCGTTCACAGAGTTCAGCGCGTTCCGGCGACGGAATCGAGCGGTCGAATCCATACATCGGCTGCAACGGTTGCGGTCATCCCCGAAGCCGAGGAGGTCGACGTAAGTATTCACCCCGACGACCTTCACATCGACACCTATCGCTCGGCTGGCGCGGGTGGTCAGAACGTCCAGAAGAACGAAACCGCGATACGCATTACGCACAAACCGACGGGAATCGTCGTGCAGTGCCAGGACGAGCGTTCTCAGCTCCAGAACAGGGAACGCGCGATGAAGATCCTTCGATCTCGCCTCCTTGAGCGCGAGATTGAGGCGCAGGCGGAAAAAGAGGCTTCGGCGAGGCGATTGATGGTCGGCACCGGCGACCGCAGCGACAAGTGCCGCACCTACAACTTCCCACAGAGCCGCATGACAGATCATCGTATCAACTACACCATTTACAGGCTAGACGCGGTCCTAGAAGGCGACATCCAGGAGTTGATCGACCACCTAGTAGCCGCCGACCAGGCCGATCGCCTGCAGGCGCTGGGGGACGAGTAGCTCTTAGCCGTACCGAAGCGTGCAGAGGCTTCGATGAACAGGGTGGCGAATGCGTCAGATTCAAGTTAATCCGACACTAGTGAATAATGCGGGTTAGAAATCGTCAACCCAATGCACTGACCGTCACAGCTGCACACATATCACTACCAGAGTATTGATTCTTGCAGACACGTCGGCAGTGGGAAAGAAGGTGCTCCCTATCCACAATGCTGCAACGACGCACGAAACACCTATCGTAGTCCGCCGTCCCAACATCCCAATTCTTCGTCTGGAGCACGTGACGCATTTCTGTCAGCACTCCTCACCAGCAGGTTCAGTCCCTCGAAGCGTCAACATATGCAGATCCCTGAACACCCCCGGCTCCCGGCAGAGCTGATCGAATGTGCCGTCCTGCACGATTCTTCCCTTTTGAAGCACCAGAATCCGGTCCACGTTTCGCACGGTGCTCAGGCGGTGGGCGATGACGATTACCGTGCGCTTGTGCATCATCTCTTCTAAAGCAGTTTGAACGAGCGCTTCGGACTGGTTGTCGAGCGCGCTTGTTGCTTCGTCGAGCACCATGATCTTCGGGTCGGTCAGGATGCAGCGGGCGAGGGCGATCCTCTGGCGCTGACCGCCGGAGAGCTGCGAGCCGCCTTCTCCCACCTTGAAGTGCCAACCACCGCTCAAGTTCTCGACGAACTCCCACGCCTGTGCACGAGTGAGCGCATCGCGCATCTCCTCATCGGTTGCGTCTGGTTTTACGGCCTGCAGGTTGTCGTAGATCGTCTCGTTAAAGAGAAACGGCTCCTGTAGGACGACGCCAAAGAGACTGCGGTAGTCGGTGAGTGACAGCTCACAGATGTCCTTGCCGTCGAGTTTGATCACGCCGCTGTCGGGGTCGTAGAGCCTGAGAAGCAGGTTCGCAAAGGTCGACTTGCCGCCGCCGCTTGGGCCGACAAGCGCGACCGACTGCCCCGGCGGGATATCGACAGACATTCCACTGACGACCGGCTTGTCCTCTTCGTATGAGAAGTAGACGTGCTCGAATGTGATCCTGCCCTTCGGCGACTCAGGCGCAACGGCGTTTGGGGATTCCACAACGGTCGGTTCCTCGTCAAGGACCTCGTATATCTGCTCAAGCCCCGCGATCGCCGATCCGTAGGTGCCTGCGACGGTGGAGAGCTGCATCAACATTCCAGTGATCATCCCCTGGTATGAGACGAAAGCCACAAGAGTTCCGAGCGGCATTTTGTGATAGATCACCATATAGGAGCCGAGCAGTATCACGGCGGTCGAGATGAAGTAACCGAGCCCCTCCGAGACGAAGTTCAGGCGCATCGTCTCTTTGTTCACATCCAGACTCTTCATCTGGAGCGGCCAGAGGCGCGAATTGAAGTCCTCCACCACGCGCTGCTCCATCGCAAACGCCTTGATGGTCTTCACGCCGCGCAGGAGGTCGGTGAGCATCCCCGCAAACTCGTTGCTCTCGAGGTTGAAGGCTTTGGTGACCTTGTGAATCTGCTTGCGGAAGTGCTTCGCCGCAAACACGTAGCTCAGACTCATTGTAAAGAGAATGGCGGTCATAACAGGGCTGAGCGCGATGCAGAAGAACACCGAGAAACTAAGCACGACGCCGTAGGTCACAATATTGTTGAAGAACATCGATAGAAACATACCGACAGACGTCGATGCCCCGCCCAGTGTCCTGTCGTACAGATAGCCCGGGCTGTAGCGGTTGTGGAACCGCAGGCATAGCTCCTGCATCTGAGCGAAGACCGACGAGCGCAGGCTGAAGATAATCTGTTCGCGGATCATCAACAGAAAGCACTGCCCCGCATACCACGATGCCATCCGCACGATCATCAGTCCGACAAACCCGATCATGACTATAAGTGCATCGCCAAAGTCCCTGTTTGGTATGGAAACATCAACTACGTGCTTTGTGAACATCGGCATAGATGAATAGCACAGTCCTGTAATGCTCACAAAGAGCATTGAAAGCAGCAGTTGCCATCTGTAAGGCCCAAAAAGCGGCAAAGTCCGCTTGAGTATATGCTTCTTCTTGAGAATCTTCGGCGCTTTTGGCTTTCTTAGTCGCAAAGTTAGTAACTCCTGAAATATCCGCAACCGGTTGGCGGCTTGAACAGAGGTATTCTACTGCCTTAGGAAGTTGCGCGCAATAAGCAAATCGTAATTATTTCCATTATTTTGCAGGCAGGCGACAAATAGGCAGGAGTGCTACGAATGCACATATAAGTAACACCCATAGCAACGATATTCGGAGGTTATTGTGAAGAACACATGTAGGTCAGTCGCTTTGTTGTCAGTGATGGTCGCATCTGCAGGGATGTGCGCGACAAGCGGTTTGAATGTCATTCCCACGGCTGATGTGGTTGAACGCGGGGTGCTTGCCGTCGAGTTCGACATGACCGGCGACCCGACAGCGGCTTTCAAGGCAGCCGATTCGTCCACTTTGCTGCAGTACGGATTGGCAAAGAACGTGGAGGTCGGCTACGACGTCGCTGGAGATGGTGACGAGTCGTCGGATGTCTGGAACGCCAAAGTCAGATGGCCCGTCAAGAAAGGCGCTGTCGCCCTTGGCATACAGAACGCCGGAAGCGGCCAAAAGTCGCAGCCCTATGTTGTAGGATACGTTGAGATCGGCAGCTCAAGGGTGCACTCCGGCTTGATCCGCTTCGAAGGGCAGACCAGGGTAATGCTTGGCTACGACAGACCGCTCAGCGAACGCGTCGCACTGCTGGCCGACTACACCACGGGTTCCGAAAACGCAGCGTCGCTTGGGCTTGGCTTCACGTTGTCGGACCAGTATGCTCTGACCACGGCGTTTCTTCGCAACAATTCCGGGAGCGATCGCTACAGCTACGATGTGCTCCTAAGTTGGTACCCGTTACAATAGACGAAAGCGATCAAACGGACACAAAGTATTGCGTTTTGTGCTATGAATATGGTAAACTAACAAGGTTTGGATCACGCACCGTCGCGGACTGACGTCGGGTGCCCGCTTGCGCGGGTCGACTGAAGGTAGATGCGGCGGGAGGACATTAACCAATAGGAGGACAGTACACGTGGCATCAATTACAATGAAAGAACTTCTGGAAGCAGGAGTCCATTTCGGGCATCAGACCCGGAGATGGAACCCGAAGATGAAAAGATACATCTACGGGGGACGCAACGGAATCTACATCATCGACCTGCACCAGACCCTCAAGCTTTTTGAGGATGCGAGAGCATTCATCCAGGAAGTGGTTTCAAACGGCGAGGATGTGCTTTTCGTAGGAACGAAGAAGCAGGCGCAGGAAGCGGTCGAAGAGGCTGCAAAACGCTGTGGAATGTACTTCGTGAACCAGCGCTGGCTTGGTGGGATGCTCACCAACCTGCGGACCATCAGAACGAGAATCACCCGCCTGAACGAGCTCAAGAAGATGGAAGCCGACGGGATATTTGAGAAGCTCACCAAGAAGGAAGCTGCTCAGCTCCGCGAACAGGCCGACCGACTCGAGAGATTCCTTGGCGGTATCAAAGATATGCCCAAGCTCCCCGGTGCGATCTACATCGTCGACCTGAAGAAGGAGCGCATCGCTCTTGCAGAGGCAAGAAAGCTCGACATCCCTGTGGTTGCGATCGTTGATACCAACTGCGACCCGGACGAAGTCGACTATGTCATTCCTGGAAACGACGACGCCATCCGCGCAATCAAGCTGATCTCCAACAAGATCGCAGACGCGATCCTTGAGATCCGCCAGGTTGAGACCGAGGGTGAAGAAGTCGAGATGGAGCCCGAGGTTGAGGGCGTGGAGTTCGTCGATGAGACCGTTTCGGGAGAGTCCCAGTCCGAAGTCACCGAGCGTGAAGTTGAGGTTGGGAACGTCGAGACTTTCGCCGAAGAAGCTCCTGCTGCTGAACCGGCCGAATAAGCTCGACCTGACTCTGCAATAACGACTAATTCGAATAGTAACACGGTTTGCGCAGGGCATGACGCCCTGCGCAAATGCGTATCTGGAACGCAGGATTCTTCCAGAGCAGTTTGCTGGAGGCAATTGGCAAGATTCGTAGTTGTCTATTCTTGCAGGATTAGGTTGTGAGTGTGAAGTTGATTCCAGTTGTCGCATTATCCGCAATGGTGACACTGCCCCTCACAATGGCCGCATTTGGGGCGTGGTCGCTGTGTGAAGATGAGATGAATGCAGTGAAGGGTGGGTGTAGCAACAATTACAAGATTACTATTGAGCTTTGCAAGAGCGGTATTAATATAGAGCTGTGACTAGATGACGATTACTGTACACCAATAACCGACCCATGTACTAGCCGGGAGATTGAGAACCCTCTGGTTCCACAAGCAAAAGAGTCCGGGACTGCCGTCTATCATACGAGAGCGAACTGCGGATGGGTGAATGGATGCAAGTGCGAAGTGCATACCTGTAAGAGGGATGACAGTGTGATTGCCCCTCTCAGCCAGTTTTGGATGCCCACCAGCAATCCATAGGTCATCAAGGAAGGAGTCTACCTGGAATGAAACGGCTGTGGATGTGCGTTGTGATATCAGTGTTCGTATGTGGATTGTCAGCATGTGTTCAGTCTGGCTACTCTCAAGAGAATGCTGAACTAGATGTGTTGATCAAGGGGTGCAACGTGACTGCGTCACTCGTTCACGGTGCAAAGGGTAAAGTAACAGTATTACGATCAAGCACTGGTAGAATCAGCTACCAGACTACAAGTGAATACACGGTCACTTATGATGGCAGCAGGTACAACGTAGTCCAAGAGATGGTATACGACAAGGTTGAACCATCTTCCGAATTGACACCGGAGGAATGCAAGACGCTCATCGTGCCTGGTACGAAGACACGCAGGGTGTTTATGTGTGATGGGCAGAAGGTTAGTGTTCTTTATACCGATCACAATACTGCCACATCCGCCGACCTTGGAAGTAGGTTTGGGCAATCAGTTAACACTCAGGTGCTGGACGAAGTGAGTATGATCGACCACGGCCTTGTTCGGTTGGACCGCAGCGTGAAATCACCAACCACGCTTGACCGCATGCTTGTCACACGTCACGAAACCATAGATGGTGACGATTGCGTTGTAGTTGAGAAGGCCGATATCAGTCGATTATCTGGCGGTAACACAACTAAGTTGACGCAGGTCTTCTGGATTACTCCTGCCAAAGGTTATACAGTGCCTAATCCGCATTATTCACGAGTAGCGTGAATAATGCTCTGTTAGCGAAAGCTTTATTCGCTTCACGAATAAAGCGGGCTAAGTATCAGGTATGGGTTTAGGGCGGAAGTCTCTCAGAGAAGATGCTAGTCGCTGAGACTATCACGGAGTTGCGTGCCTACAGTAGTGGTATTTGGGGACCCGCCAAGTCAACAAAGGTGACATACGGTCTTGGTGTGGACGGCAGGCACGGAAAGCTCTCGACTATCATTGCTACTTACGGAAAGGATTTCCTGATCAATCCGTCCATTGATGACGATGCATACAAGCTGCGAGTGCCATCTGGAACGGAGATATACGATCCGAGTATCGACGCTGTTTATCAGCAACCGTAGAGAGTGGCTGTACTGTTGATATGGCTGCCATAATCTCCTGCTGGCGATTTTGTGGCGTTGGGCAACCGGGTCAAGGGTGTTAAGCGCAATCGGTTAGCAGCACTCAGTGAATGCTGACATTTATTGCAACTATTTTTTGAAACTACATAATATATTCGCGGACGATACTGTCCGAAGGCATTTGGAGGCTTAAATTGGCGATTACTGCTAATATGGTTAAGGAACTCAGAGAGAAAACCGGCGCCGGTATGATGGAATGCAAGCAGGCGCTTTCGGAGACCAACGGCGACTTCGACAAGGCGGTTAACCTGCTCAGGCAGCGCGGCAAAGCGGTTGCGGCGAAGCGTGAAACCAGAGCGACCACCGAAGGCACCATCGGCGTTTACGTGCACACCGGCGGCCAGAAGGCTGTTATGGTTGAGCTCGCATGCGAGACCGCCCCGGTTGCAAAGACCGAGGAGTTCCAGACACTGGCCCGCGACCTTGCTATGCAGGTCGTTTGGAGCGAGCCGAAGTTCATCACTCGCGAGGAAGTTCCTGCTGAGACCATCGAGAACGAGCGTGAGATCCACAAGGCATGGGCAGCAAAAGAGAACAAGCCTGAGGCTGCTGTTCCGAAGATCGTCGAGGGTCGTCTTGAGAAGTTCTACGAGGATGTCGTTCTGCTGGATCAGCCCTGGATCAAGGATTCCGACAGGAAGATCGGGGATCTCATCCATGAGATCATCGGCAAGCTCGGTGAGAAGATCGAGGTCAAGAGGTTCGTCAGATTCAGAGTCGGAGAGCAGGCGTAGTTAGTATGGTAGATAAGCCCCAATGGAGTCGGATCCTGCTTAAGCTCTCTGGTCGCGAGTTTGCCGGCGACGGCAGCTTCGGGATTGACTACGACACGGTCGAGATTGTAGCCCGTGACATCAAGTCGGTTAGGGAAGGCGGGGTTGATGTAGCGATTGTCGTCGGCGGTGGAAACATCGTCCGGGGAGCCGCTGCAGCAAACGCCGGGATTGATCGCGGTACCGGTGACTACATGGGTATGCTGGCGACGGTGATCAACGCTCTCGCACTGCAGTCGCAACTTGAGAAGATTGGGTGCGAGACCCGTGTGCAGACAGCAATCTCCATGTCCGAAGTCGCTGAGCCGTTCATCCGAAGGCGGGCGATCAGGCACCTGGAGAAGGGCCGCATCGTCATTCTTGCGGCTGGCACCGGCAACCCTTACTTTACGACGGATACCGCGTCTGCGCTTCGTGCGCTTGAGATCAATGCTCAGGCCATCTTCAAGGCTACGAACGTGGACGGGGTGTATGACTGTGACCCGAGGAAGTTCGCCGACGCAAAGCGTTACGACGAAGTCGACTACCTTGAGGCGATCAACAAAAACCTCGGGGTTATGGACCTCACAGCGTTTACAATGTGCAGGGACCACCAGCTACCTATAGTGGTGTTCGATGTGACCAAACCGGGCAACATAAAGCGCGCGGTTTGGGGAGAACCAATAGGAACAATAGTTAGGGGGAAAGTAGATTGATACCCGAACTGACAAAAGACGCGGAACACAGAATGGCCAAGGCGGTCGAGGTGGGACAGCACGATTTTTCCACCATCCGCACCGGTCGAGCTAACCCGATTGTGCTGGACGGCGTCCAGGTGGAGTATTACGGCTCCAAGACGCCTATCAACCAGCTCGCGGGCATAACAGCTCCGGAGCCGAGGCAGATCATCGTTACGCCGTGGGACAAGGGAGCAATCCCTGCTATCGAGAAGGCGATTATGAACTCGGACCTCGGTATGACCCCCCAGAGCGACGGCAACGTGATCCGGCTGAACGTGCCTTACCTCACAGAGGAGAGGCGCAAGGAGCTTATCAAGGCCCTTAGCAAAAAGTCTGAGGATCACAAGATCGCGATTCGAAACGTACGCCGCGATGTGAACGAGCATCTGAAAGCCCTTGAGAAGAAACGAGAGATTTCAGAGGACGAAAACAAGCGCGCTCAGGAACAGGTTCAGAAGTTGACCGACAAGTATATCGAGAGGCTCGACCAGCTTGTCAAGGCTAAAGAGTCTGAGCTGCTGGAAGTCTAAAACAGCGTTATATACGATAAATAATGGGGCTGGGGGTTAGAGGCCGGGGGCCGGTTTTGCCGGTTGTCAGCTTTTGGCCCGTAGCCCCTTTGGTACATTAAGACATGTATGAAATAGAAATGGACAGAGTGCCGCGTCACGTGGCGATTGTTATGGACGGCAACGGCCGGTGGGCCACAGGTCGCGGCTTGGAACGCACCGAAGGTCACCGCGCTGGTTACAAGCGAGTGCGGCCGATCGTAGAAGCATCGCTCGATTACGGGATCAAGTATCTGACCCTCTACACGTTCTCGACCGAGAACTGGCGTCGCCCCAAAGAAGAGACTGACGCCATTATGGCGTTGATCGCCGAGGCCGCGCGAAAAGAGCTCGCAGATCTCCATGAGAAAGACGTGCGCATCACCATAAGCGGCGTCTTTGGCGAGCTGCCGGATCCGGTCAAGGTGGAACTGGACAGAGACCGAGTGCTTACAGCCGACAACACGTCGCTCACGCTTAATCTTGCAATCAACTACGGTGGCCGTCGGGAGATCATCGACACCACAAAGAAGATCGCCCGGCTTGTGGCGTCCGGTGAGCTCGATCCCGAGTCCATAGATGAACAAGTTTTTGGTAAATACCTATACTCTCCTGAGATTCCGGACCCAGATCTGTTGATCAGAACAGCGGGTGAGATGAGGATCAGCAATTTTCTATTGTGGGAGATCGCCTACAGCGAGATTCATGTAACGGACGTTCTTTGGCCGGATTTCGGCGAAGATGATCTCGCCAAAGCCATTTTGGACTACCAGAAACGAACGCGTAAGTTTGGAAAGACTGCTGATCAGGTGAAGAAATAGGGGTTGGGGGATACAGACTGGGGACTGGTAACTCCCTCGGTTGTGGCGAAAGATACAATGACCAATAAAGTTTCAGTTCTTGGTTCTACTGGTTCGATAGGCACACAGGTGTTGGACGTTGTTGAACGGCTTCCGGAGAAGATCGAAGTCGTCGCGCTTGCCGCGTATTCCAACGTCAGGTTGCTTGCTGAACAGGCGAAGGCGTTTCGTCCGAAATTGGTCTGCCTCGGTGACGAGAAGCGGCTCCCTGAGCTTCGAGAAGAGCTTGGCAGTGAGCGCTTCGAGATCGTCTGTGGAGCTGAGGGCTGGCTTGCCGCTGCGACTCTTTCTGAGGCCGACAAGGTCGTAGTGTCAGTCGCCGGGACTCCTGGGCTGATGCCTACACTCGCAGCTATCGACGCCGGAAAAGAGATCGCTCTTGCCAGTAAAGAAGTTCTGGTCTGTGCGGGCGAGATAGTCATGCAAAGAGCCGAAGAGCGCGGAGTCAAGATCGTTCCTATAGACAGCGAACACTCGGCCATTTTTCAGTGTTTGAACGGTGAGACGAAAAATTCCGTAGATAAGATATATCTGACGGCTTCGGGCGGGCCGTTTAAGCATGCCACGCTTGATGAGATGCGCGCGGTGACCCCTGCGCAGGCGCTCGACCATCCTACATGGAAGATGGGTAAGAAGGTAACGGTTGACTCTGCGACTCTTATGAACAAGGGCCTTGAGATCATAGAGGCTCGCTGGCTGTTTGGAGTCGATGCATCAGATATTGAGGTCGTGATTCATCCCGGGAGCATCGTCCACTCGATGATCCGGTTCACCGATGCTTCGATCATCGCTCAGCTCGGGCTACCTGATATGCGACTGCCGATTCAATATGCGCTGCTTTATCCCGAGCGTTTTGACTCGAAGCTGCCGAGGCTCGATATACTGAAAGTCGGAAAGCTTGAGTTCAGCGCACCGGACTATGACCGTTTTCCGGCGCTTGGGATCGCTCGTGACGCAGCCAAGATCGGCGGCACGATGCCGGCGGTTATGAACGCGGCCGATGAGGTCGCTGTTGGTCTGTTTCTTGATGAAAAGATAGGTTTTTTCGATATTGCGGGGCTCGTCAGGCGCGCAATGGAGGCTCATACCTCCGTTCTGCATCCAACGCTCGATGATATTCAAGCGGCAGATGTTTGGGCGCGCGAACTGACCGTGAGTCTTGCGGGAGGAAGTTAATTGGAGCAAATTCTGCTCATTCTTAAGACAGCAGTTGTGTTTGCCGCATTGCTCGGAGTGTTGGTGATTATCCACGAACTCGGGCACTTTGCGGTCGCTCGCTGGGCTGGCATGAAGGTGCACGAGTTCGCCTTTGGTTTTGGCCCGATACTCGCTCGCCTGTTCAAGCGAGATGGCACTGAGTACAATATCCGTTTGGTGCCGCTCGGCGGCTTCGTTCGAATAGCGGGGATGGACCCGGGCGAAAGCGAGTCGATTGAAGGTGGGTTTAACACCAAACCGATCTACAAGCGCTCGCTTGTGATCCTCGCCGGGCCGGTGATGAGCCTGCTGCTCGGATACGTCGTTTTTCTCCTTATCGGCTTTGCGTGGGGCTTTCCGTCCGATCGGGCGACCAATGAGGTTGCCGCAGTCGCCAAAGGTTCTCCCGCAGCTGTTGCCAAACTGCAGGAAGGCGATAGAATCGTCGCGATTGACGGAAGCGCAACCAGGAACGGCCTGGATGTGCAAAAACTGACGGGTGCAAGCGGCGGCAAGACCTTGGCGATTCAACTCCAGCGCGACGGCAAAACTGTCGCCGTCAAGACTGCTCCAAAGCTCGGAGAGCGCATGGGCGCCAAAGAGAAGGTATGGCTCTTGGGGATTGCGCTGATGCCTGAGATGGAGCACGTCGGAGTGGTCGAATCGATTGGGCGCGGGACCAAAGAGACTGTTGGTTTTGTTGGGATGATGTTATCGCGCCTGTTCAGCAAGCAGATCACCCAGGACGTCGGCGGGATCGTGGCGATCGGCTATATGACGCATCAGACTGTGCAGAGCGGCCCGCGCGCGGTGTTTGTGGAGCTTGCGATGCTCTCGCTGATGCTCGGGATTCTTAACCTGCTGCCGCTGCCGGTGCTTGATGGCGGGCACCTGATGTACCTCCTGATCGAGAAGATCCGCGGCAAGCGGCTGGCTCCCGAGAGCTGGTATGCGATCCAGATGGTCGGCATGGCGCTCTTGCTCTTCCTTGCGGTGTTCCTGGTCTACTACGACTCGGTTCGCATTCTCGCGGGCAAGATGGGCTAGTCTATGATAAGACGAGTTTCAAGGGCGGTAAACGTCGGCGGAGTAACCATTGGCGGTGGCGCGCCTGTGTCGATTCAGTCGATGACCAATACCGACACGCGGGACGTTAGGGCTACCGTCGCGCAGATCGAGAAGCTCATCGACGCGGGTTGCGATATCATTCGTGTAGCTGTTCCTGACAATGAGGCCGCCGGGGCTTTGTGTGCGATCAAGCGGGCGATCAAGATTCCGCTTGTCGCCGATATCCATTTCGATTACCGTCTTGCGCTCACGGCTCTCGAGGCTGGAGTCGACAAGCTTCGGATCAACCCCGGCAATATCGGCTCTCGTGATCGCGTGGAGGCTGTGGCGCGTGCCGCCAAAGAGCGCGGTGTGCCGATCAGGATCGGCGGCAACGTCGGCTCCATCGACCGAGAGCGCTACGGGGATCCGAATGCTGATTCGCTCGTGGCAAGTGTGCTTGACCAGGTCAAGATTCTCGAAGAGCTTGATTTTGGTGACATTGTGATCTCGCTCAAGGCCTTTGACGTGCCGCTCACCGTCGAGGCATATCGAAAAGTCGCCGCTCTGACCGATTATCCCTTGCATCTGGGGATCACCGAGTCAGGCCTGCCCTGGGAAGGAACAATACGCTCGGCGGTAGGAATCGGCGCGATGCTTGCCGAAGGAATAGGGGACACCGTTCGGGTGTCGCTCACCGGCGACCCCGTCGAGGAAATAAACGTCGGGCTTGAGATACTGACCGCGCTCGATATGCGCGAGCGGGCGTTTACGATTGTTTCGTGCCCCACCTGCGGGCGCTGCGGGATCGACCTTGAGGCGATAGCCTCCGAGGTGCGAAGAAGGCTTGTCGCGAACCCTCCCGCGAGGCCGCTCAAGGTGGCCGTTATGGGCTGCGTCGTAAACGGTCCGGGTGAGGCGAAGATGGCCGATGTCGGAATCGCTGGCGGTGCGGGTGCAGGCCTTGTGTTCGCGCACGGCGAGGTGACCCGGAAAGTCACGGAAGACAGACTCGTCGATGAACTGATGAAAGAGATAGAGCGAATTGTACACGATTAGAAAAGCGCGTATTGACGACGTGAAAGAGCTGCAGAAGCTCATAAATAGCTTTGCGGACCGGGGTGATCTGCTCCCGAGGTCGCTTAACGACCTCTACGAGAACATCCGGGACTTTTATATCGTCATCGATGGCGACAGGATTGTCGGAAGCTGTGCGCTGCACGTAAGTTGGGCGAATCTTGCTGAGATAAAGGCACTCGTGGTCGCTGATGAGTGCCAGGGAAAGGGTGTCGGCAAGATGCTCCTCGACCACTGCATGAGCGACGCCCGTGAGCTTCGAGTCCCAAAGCTTTTCGCACTCACCTACAAGCCGGGTTTCTTCGAGAAAGCCGGGTTCACGCACGTCGACAAGAGCGAGCTTCCTCACAAAATCTGGTCGGAGTGCATCCACTGCCCGAAGTTCCCGGACTGCGGGGAAGAGGCGCTTGTCAGGGATATTTGATCGCCCGTATGCAATGTGGAGGGTTGAAGATGGCAACAACTTTCGATCAGACTTTGCAGGATGAATTGATAAGACGAGTTCGGGACGTAGTGGAGCCTGTAAGGGTGATTTTGTTTGGCTCCGCTGCTCGCGGCGAGATGCACGAAAACAGCGATATTGATGTGCTCGTGGTCATTGATGAAGATTTGAAGTGCAGAGATATTACCGGTGATATCTACCGTAAGCTCATTGGTTACTCGCTTCCTGTTGATGTCATCGTTGCGACTGAGGACGATTTGACTCGGTACGGGGACAATTTTAGCCTGGTGTACTATCCGGCGCTGAGAGAGGGACGCGATATCTATGTCCACTGAAGTGCCTGATCTCGGGAGTCCTCAGGACTGGATGAGACATGCTCGAAGTGACCTGAAACTCGCAAAGACGCTCATTGAGGGTGTTATGCTGGAGTCTTTGTGCTTTCACGCACAGCAGACAGCAGAAAAGGCGATCAAGGCAGTTTTGGTCGAGCGTGGTGTTCAGTTTCCGTATACTCACAATCTCTCAGTTCTGATCGCCGTTGTGCAAGAATCAGGCGTAGACTGGCCTGATGAACAAAACTCTGCCGCAAGGCTAACCAAGTACGCTGCCCAACTGCGCTATCCTAGTCTGCACGGCGATGTGAGTGCGGAAGATCATCGGGAAGCGGTTGAGTTGGCGACGGTCGTTGTGGAGTGGGTGGACAAGCTGATCGTTTAGGGGGAACGAAATGAGCAAGAGATAC
Organism: Armatimonadota bacterium; assembly: GCA_038207085.1. Classification (GTDB taxonomy): domain Bacteria; phylum Armatimonadota; class UBA5829; order UBA5829; family DTLH01; genus JBBRAE01. Next base: position 23,633 of record JBBRAE010000021.1, on the reverse strand, counting down.
TTTGTCTGGTGTGTAGTATTGACCGCAGTCGTGGGTGTTGCCAGCAGTGATGCTGGCCTTTGCCACCGCGATGTTGGTACAGTGCCGAAGAGGACTCAGGCACGATCAGCCAAGGCGAGTCTGGTGGGGAGTAATGGTGTTCATCCTCTCTTGTACGGTTCTATTTGATGTGACGATACTCTTTATCTCGCCGAAGTTCGCCCTTCTGTTCCAAGATTCGATGCGGTAGTCGTGCCGCCTTTCAATGCTATTCGCGTCGCATAACCTGCGGCGTTAGATTTTTCATACCTACGATCGGGAGGATCATGGCTAACAGCTAACAGCTGATAGCTAAAAGCTTATATGAGAGCATCACAACTGTTCATTCCAACACTTAGAGAAGTTCCCGCCGATGCGGAGCTTGCGAGCCATCGGTTACTACTTCGCGCCGGGTTTATCAGAAAGACCGCGGCGGGGATTTACTCCTACTTGCCGCTTGGCTTTAAGGTGCTGAAGAAGGTCGAGAAGATCATTCGGGAAGAGACTGACGCGGCGGGTGGTCAGGAGATTCTGATGCCCGCGCTCTTGCCGGAGGAGCTTTGGCAGGAAACGGGGCGATGGAACGTCGACGTGCTCTTCAAGCTTCAGGACCGGGGAGGACGCTGGCACGGGCTTGGGATGACGCACGAGGAGGTCGTAACAGACCTCGTTCGCCGTGACGTTCGAAGCTATAAAGAGCTTCCGATTAACCTCTATCAGATTCAGACCAAGTTCAGGGACGAGCCAAGGCCCCGCGGCGGCGTGATCCGTGGGCGCGAGTTCATCATGCTCGACTCCTACACGTTCGACCGCAGCTGGGAAGGGCTCGATATCTCCTATAAGAAGATGCAGACCGCCTTCGGCCGCTCGTTTTCGCGGATGGGCGCGGACTTTGTGATGGTGGAGGCCGAATCGGGCGCGATCGGCGGCAAGGACAACCAGGAGTTTATGGTGCTCGCAGACGCAGGCGAAGATATGGTCCTGCGATGCGACAAGTGCGGCTATGCGGCAAACGCCGAGCGCTGCGAGATCGGAAACCGTGGCTATGAGCCTTCCTCTGACGCGCAGAAGCCGCTCACCACGCTTAACACGCCCGACGTTCGAACGATCGAGCAGGTGGCGGCGTTCCTCAAGGCCAAGCCGAACAAGCTCGTGAAGACGCTGCTCTACGTTGCCGATGGCAAGCCGCTGGCGGCGCTCGTCCGAGGCGATCGGGAACTTAACGAAGCCAAGATGAAGCGCCTGCTTGAGATCGGGACGCTTGAGATGGCCGACGCTGAGACGATCATCAAGCTCACCGGCGCTGATGTAGGTTTCGCTGGTCCGGTTGGGCTGAAAGGCGTCAGAATTGTCGCCGATCACGAGGTCAAGACGCTCGCCAACTTCATCACCGGCGCTAACAAGACCGATGCGCACCATGTGAATGTGAACCTCGATCGAGACTTTACGGTAAACGATTGGGCCGATATCCGAGTCGCAAGCGAAGGCGACGCGTGCTCTCACTGCGAAGGCACGATGATCGGGACGCGCGGCATCGAGGTCGGTCACATCTTCAAGCTTGGCACAAGGTACTCGGAAGCGATGGACGCGACGTTCCTTGATGAGGACGGCCAGGCGAAGCACTTTATCATGGGCTGCTACGGCCTTGGAGTATCCCGAATGCTTGCGGCGATCTCCGAGGCTAATCACGACAAGGACGGGCTGATCTGGCCGATCTCCATCGCGCCTTTTGATGCGGTCGTGCTGCTTCTCAACCCTGAGGACGAGGCTCAGGCCGAGGCTGCTGTGCGGGTGTATGAAGAGCTTCAGGAGAAGGGCGTAGATGTTCTGCTCGACGAACGCGATGAGCGCTCCGGCGTCAAGTTCAAGGACGCTGACCTGCTCGGTATACCTGTTCAGATCGTAGTTGGCAGGCTTGCCTCAGAGGGCAAGATCGAGATGCGGCTGCGAAGCGACAAACAGGGCAGGGAGCTATCGATCGATCAGGCGACCGCCGAGGTCGTAGCGGTTGTCGAGGCCGAGAAGCGGAAGTATTTCGATGCGGCGGACCATGTTTCTATGAACGCTGCGAGAAAGTAGTTTATGGATCCAAACGGCGTTCTGATGATGTTCCTGAAGATGATACTCGCCGTGGGCCTTGGAGCGCTGATCGGCATTGAGCGGGAAACGCATGGGCGGCCTGCTGGCTTGCGCACGCATATTCTCGTGTCGCTTGGCGCGGCGCTATTCACTATTTTAAGCGCGCAGTTTGGTGGGACGGACGCTGATAAGTCGCGAATCGCGAGCCAGATCGTAAGCGGCATCGGTTTTCTCGGTGCGGGAACGATCATCCGTCAGGGGAGTGTCGTCCGTGGTTTGACTACGGCTGCAAGTCTTTGGACTACGGCTGCGATAGGCATGGCCGCCGGCGCCGGAGGCATATTGATCTACGTCGGCGTCATCGCGGCGATCATCACTTTCCTGACGCTGAGCTTGATCAACCCAATCGAGCGCAGTCTTCTCGATGGCCGCCGCACACGCGACCTTTGGCTGAAACTGTCGACCGGAAAGTTCGGGGTGGCGGAGGTTCTTGGGCAACTGGCCGAGCTTGGCGTCAACGTCGAGGGCGTCCACACTGAGGGTGCTCATCAAGGTGTAGGACTTGAGGTCAGGCTTCGGATGTATTTCCCGCACGGACTTGACGTTTCGACGGTTACTCAGAGGCTCGCCGCTATAGAAGGGATTTCATCCTTCGACTGGGACTAGTGTTTTACAGGGGACGACGACACGCTCGCCGTCCCCATTTGCTTTTAGCACCTGCAGATGACAGTAGCGCTCGAAGCGATCACGGGCGGGATGACCGTCCCATCGATTGCTTTTCCGTCAAGCTCAAGCGTCACTGCACCGCGCCTCTTGTTATCTATTGTGATATCGTAGGTGCATCCCCTAAAGCGCCTCGTCACCCGTACCTTTCCCATCGATTCGGGCAGGCAGGGCTTGATAGAAAGCCCATCGAGCGTCGGTCGTATCCCGAGCAGATAGTGCGTCCCCGCGATATACATCCAGCTCGCGGTTCCCGTAAGCCAACTGATCCCAGCCTCGCCGAACCTGTCGCTTGCCGGGCCGACGATCGAAGACGCGTAAGCGTAAGGTTCGCGTGCGTAGTGATCGTCCCCGACTTTTGACGCCACAACTTCAGGGAGCATCTGCCGGTAGTATTTGAACGCACGCTCTGCGTTTCCGAGCATGCAGTCAGCGATGATCGCCCAGGTGTTTGCGTGGCAGAATATGCTGCCGTTTTCGTTGGTCCCGGGGCTCGACCCAAGCAGCGGATCCTCGGGTTCTGGAATGCCTGTATACGGCGGCGCGAGGAGAACGAGCCCGCAGTCCGAATCAAGAAGCCGCTCAGCAGAGTCCATCGCTTTCTGTCCGTGACCCTCAACGTCCCCAACGCCTGAGATAACCGCCCAAGACTGTGGGTTCAGATAGATCGACCCCTGGCGGCAGCCTGCGCCTCCGAGGTGTTTACCGTTTGAGAGCAGAAGTCTCCTGTACCACTCACCGTCCCAGGACTTGGGCGAGTTTAATATTAGTGTGAGTTCTTGAACAACTTTGTCGCACCACGCCACGTCGTCGTGGTTGCCGAGCCGCAGGGCGAGGTCACGGAACTCTTTGGCCGAGTAGACCATCTGCATTCCGAGCATAACGCTTTCTGATGCTTCGTCCTGGAATACCGCGAGACTGTCGTTCCAGTCGGCGTAGAAGAGTGTAGGCAGGCCGTTTGGACCGCGGCGGTCGAAGATGTGCTTCAGGCCCCGCAGTGTATGGTCGTAGACAGTGCCCAGGCTTCCATTGCGGTAGGGAATAACCTCATCGAGAAACGACATATCGCCGGTTTCCGCGAGGATGTTGTTTACGGTGTAGATCTGCCAGACCCCGTTGTCGGAGCGGTGTGGATCGTCCTGCGGAGCGTGTGGCTCAAACTCAGAGAAGCTGAAGCACCCGCCGCCGTCCGGTGTCTGTTGCTTGAAAACGAGGTGCATTTTCTCTTTGGCAAAGTCGGGATCGATGTTTGCGACGCCAAGCGCGTCCTGGGTAGTGTCCCGGTAGCGGAGTCGGTCCATCCCAACGTGATCGGTGGATATGATCCTGGCAAACTGCAAAGTGACGATGCTATTTAGCGGGTTCCATGTGTTGATGAACCTGTCCACAGTCGCGTCGCCTGTGGAGCATTGCGTGGTGTTGAACATCTCTGTCCAAGTTTCCGAGCTGTTCTTTAGCGACTGCTCGACGGAGGCCGCGTCTGAGTATTTGGCAAAGAGCGAGTCGACCTCCTCCCAGGTGTCTGCTATGGCGAATCGGTAGGCAAACTCGCGGTACTCACTCGGCGCAAGAGCCATGTCCACCCCGATAACACCACAGCCGTGTCCGCCCAGCGGAAGCACCGAGTTCGAGAGCTTTGCATCCGGGGCAAGCGCGGCAGGCCGCTCAAGTGAGCCCGTCTGACCGACAAAGACTTCCCTTGAGCACTCAAACCCAGCATTATCGGCGGTGCACCCAAAGGCCATTCTGGGGGTGTACGGCGCCTCGAAAACGTGGTAGTCGTATCTGATGGATTGGCTCGCCTCGTCGTAGGCAAACGCGCAGTGGTTTTTGAGATACGCCCAAGCAAGCGTCTCCCGAAGGAATTCGAGTAGCCCAAACTCCAGGTAACTTGATATCTGAAGGTCGACGGGTGAGCTGCCGATGTTCTCGACCTTGACCTGCCAGACCATCACATCATCCTGCCAGGGGATGAAATAGTTCACGTGTACGCGCACACCGTCTTTTTCGGCGACAAACCCGGTCTCTCCCGGTTTGTGGATGCACTCGTAGCGGTCAAGCTCGGTGCATGTCGGTGCAAAATGAGGGTTCCAGAGCGTGCCGTGAGTTCGGTCTTTAACATAGAGATAGAACCCCGGCCTGTCCTGCGGCGCTGGGATGTAGTGATAGCGCGTCACGCGCCTTGAAAGCGGCTCATGGTGCCACAAGAGCCCGCCCGCGTTTTGGCTGACAAATGCGGAAAGCCGTCTGTTTGTCAGATAGTTGATCCAGGGGCGGGGCGGGATCGGGTCGGTGATCACGTAAGCCCGGTTTGGGTCGTCAAAATGGCCGTATTTCATCTACTCTCCTCTGTGAGGTCATTCCACACGATTATATCCGAGCACGCAGTCTGGACGCAAGCCGCTTAGTCTGGTATGCTATGGAAGAGCTATTAGCATTTAGCATTTAGCTGTTAGCTGGGCGTCGAAACCTATGTGATGAGCGTATTACAGTGTATGAATACTTATTATACAATTATTGAGCTTCCTATTGGTCCAGTTTTGCTTGTTGGCAAGGACGGCGTGCTTACCGGGCTTGACCTTGGGTTTGAGTCACTTGAGGCGGCGCTTGAGCGTGTTCCCACTGGCGCGCAGGAGTGCCCCGATAGGTTCGGCGATCTGCCGGAAAAGTTGCGCAGGTATATGGACGGCGAGTGCGTCGAGTTTTCGGACGTTTCTGTAGATTTTGGCGTTCTTGGTCCGTTTGCAGAGAGCGTGCTCAGGGAAACCATGAATATTCCATTTGGTAAGCTGGTGAGCTATAGATCGCTTGCAGCGCTTGCTGGGTCACCGGCAGCTGCGCGTGCGGTTGGGAACGCTATGAGCCGCAATCCCGTGCCGATTGTTGTTCCGTGCCACCGTGTGGTACACTCCGACGGCACAATCGGGGGATACACCGGAGGGCTTGCGATCAAACGGCGTCTTCTTGAGTTGGAGGGTATCGACCTATGAACTTCTTGCTTCGGCTCGTTGGCTCGGTAGTCGCGGTGTGGCTGACGGTTGTCGTCGGCCGATTGTTCGGCGTTGGGCTTGAGTGGCAGGGCATCGGCCCCGCGTTTATCTTTGTAATAGTGCTCGCCCTTGTGAATGCGTTCATACGGCCTATTGTAAAGCTTTTTACACTGCCGATTACATGCCTTACCCTTGGGCTGTTTGCCTTCGTGGTGAACGCGCTGCTATTCTGGCTGACGGCGTGGGCCACTCACGGGCTTGAAGTAAAGACGGTCTGGGCAGCGCTTTTTGGGTCAGTTGTTCTTAGTTTATTGAGTGGGATCATCAACAGTATCATCAGGCACAGGCCTGGAAGCAGAGGAAGTCGAGGAAGTTAGTTGCAGAAACAAATCGTGGTCATAACGGGGATGTCCGGCGCAGGCAAGACCCTTGCGGTGAGGACGTTCGAGGACCTGAACTACTTTTGCATAGACAATTTGCCGCCCGAACTCTTGAAGGACATCGCGAACCTGTGGAAGCAGACGGAGTCCCACTCCGACATCGCGATAGTCGTAGACGTGCGTACGGGCCAGTTCTTTGGTGGGTTCCTGGGCGCTTACGATAAAGTGATCTCGACCACACTCGAGGGCTACGGCCGCCCGAAGATTCTCTTTCTCGATGCCTCCGACTCCGTGCTCATTCGCAGGTTCAAAGAGACTCGGCGCAGGCACCCGCTCGTTGGCGACGGACGAAGCGTAGTTGAGAGCATCGTCGAAGAGCGCAATATGCTCACTGATGTTCGCGCTCGGGCCGATAAAATTATCGACACGAGCAACCTTGAGCCCGAAGGGCTTCGCCGGGAAATCCGCCAGTACTTTGGCGCGGACACCGGGCGAAACGGGATGGTTATAACCGTCGTTTCTTTTGGCTACAAACACGGCATGCCGCTCGATGCAGACCTGGTTTTTGACGTGAGGTTTCTTGCAAACCCCTACTGGGTTCCTGCGCTCTCGAAGCTCGATGGTTCTCACGAGGACGTTCGTCACTACGTGATTTCGGACCCGCTCGCCGAGCCGCTCCTTGAGAGGCTTTGCGGGTTGATTGAGTTCTCGATTCCCCTGTATGAGAAGGAAGGCAAGGCGTATCTGACGATCGCGATCGGCTGCACGGGTGGTCGACATCGTTCCGTCGTGATCGCAGACGAGCTCGCCCGTTATCTCCGTATGCGCGACTACAATATCGTGATAGAGCACAGGGACTGCCCGAAAGGCGGATAAATGAAAGGCGTAGTAAGCACGCTAAAATGGCTTTATCCGGGGATGAGGGTCAAGCGGTGGTTGATGCTCGTGCCCTTTGGCGCGTTTGCGATTGTGCTGGGCGTAGGGCTTCTGGCCAGGTACGCCGTCATCGACTACCTCGACACCGCCGCTCGCATCGTTTTCAAGTGGTTTGGTGTAGACCTGCGCGAGCCTATAGTCTTTGTTCCTATCAGTCTTGCGCTGATTCTGATCGGGCTGGTCCTGATATTCATCGCTATACGCCAGATCATACGCTCGATTTTGAGCGTTATCAACCCGAATGCACGGGACAAGCTGGCGGACCTCATATTTCAGAACAGATACCTCGCTCAGGGACAGCGGATAGTGGTTATTGGCGGCGGGACGGGACTCTCGACGATGCTTCGTGGTCTGAAGCAGTACAGCAGCAACATCGTCGCGGTCGTTACCGTGACCGACGACGGCGGCAGCTCTGGCGAGCTCCATAAAGAGCTTGGTATGCTCCCTCCGGGGGACATCCGAAACTGCCTGGTCGCCCTCGCCGACGCCGAGCCTATGATGACCGAGCTTTTCCAATACAGATTTAACGGCGCAACCGGCGCGCTTCACGGGCATTCGTTCGGAAATCTGCTCATTGCGGCGATGACGAACATCACTGGTGACTTCGAGAAGGCCGTTCAGGAGACGAGTAATATTCTTGCGATCCGCGGACGGGTCATGCCCTCGACGGTCGAGAACGTGAACATCCACGCCGAGCTTGCAGATGGCACGCTTGTGGATGGGGAGACCAACATCGCCAATGCTGGTCAGCCGATCCGCCACGTTTTCCTGACGCCCGCCGACATCAAGCCGCCGGAGGACGCACTGCACGCGATCAGGCTCGCCGATGCGATCATTATCGGCCCCGGAAGCGTCTTCACGAGCGTCATTCCGAACCTGCTCGTTAAGGGTATAGGTGAGGCTATCGAGGCGTCGCATGCAATCAAGGTCTACGTCTGCAACGTGATGACCCAGCCGGGTGAGAGCGACGGGTTTACTGCGGCGGACCACGTTAGGGCGGTCGCGAACCACTCCGGTGACAGGAAGCTCTTTACCCATGTTCTCGTGAACCGCGAGGTGCCCCGGCTCGATCTGCTCGATAAATACCGGGAACAGGGCGCGGACTTGGTGCTCCCCGACTTGGACGGCATCAAAGATTTGGGCTACAAACCGGTCGTAGGCCAGTTTATCAGCCAGACCGACGTAGTCCGGCACGACCCGGACAGGCTCGCCGACGCGATTGTGAGGTTGATGGGTTAGTGAGAAACACGACAAAACGGCGCATCGTGCTTGCGTCTGCTTCTCCGAGGCGCAAAGAACTCCTTGCGCTCATCTGCCCGGACTACGAGGTGATCCCATCCGAGTTTGACGAGTCGCTGATGCCCGATGATCTCTCTCCCTCCGAGCATGTGACCAAATCGGCCTCTGAAAAGGCCCGGGAAGTCGCTGCAAGGGTGGGGGAGGCGCTTGTGATAGGCTCGGACACCGTGGTTGCGGTAGATGAGCACATTCTGGGTAAGCCAAAAGACGACGCCGACGCCGCGCGCATGCTTGGGATGCTCTCGGGCCGGGCGCACCAGGTCTACACTGGCGTCTGCGTGATCGACACCCGCGATGGGCGTGAAGAGTGTGCCTCAGAGAGCACCGACGTGCGGTTTCGAGCGCTCGATGACGCCCTGATTGTGCGTTACGTCATGACAGGAGAGCCTTCGGACAAAGCGGGCGCTTACGCGATTCAGGGGCTGGGTTCGGTGTTGATCGAAGGCATAACGGGTGACTATTTCAACGTGGTCGGGCTGCCGGTATATCGCCTCGGCAGGATACTTGAAGATTTTGGGTTGGAGGCTCTTTCGGGAAGATGAAGGTTGCGGTTGTCGATGGAATGGGTGGCGGAATCGGCGCGCAGATCGTGTCGCGCCTGCGGCAGATCACCACGGGTCACCAGCTGATCGCCCTTGGGGCGAACGCCGCGGCTACGGCTGCGATGATGAAGGCCGGCGCGGAAGTCGGGGCTACGGGCGAAAACGCGATGGTCGTCACTGTTCCGCAGGTCGATATTGTGCTTGGGCCGATTGGGGTGATAATCCCCAACTCGCTTATGGGTGAGATCACGCCCGCAATGGCTACGGCGATCGCGTCGAGCCGCGCCGCAAAGATTCTCGTGCCCGTCCAGCAGATGCACGTGGTCTTCATCGGGCTTGAGGAGCGTCCGCTTTCGGTTGTTCTGGACGAGCTCTGCGCCAGGGTGCGCGAGCTGCTCGGATGACCTGCATCCTCGCCCATGACATCGGCACGACGGGCGACAAGGCGACTCTTTTCGGCGAGGACGGTTCGGTCGTCGCCTCCGCATTTGCCCCTTACCCCACCTACTATCCCCATCCCGGCTGGTGTGAGCAGGACCCTACGGACTGGTGGAACGCCGTCGTCACATCGACGCGCAATCTGATCGAGAAGTCGGGCGTGAGTGTGAATGATATCGCCGCAGTCGGCTTCAGCGGACATATGATGGGCTGCCTTCCAGTTGCAGACGACGGCACGCCGCTCTCGCGTTCGATGATCCATTCCGACACCCGAAGCGCGGGTATTGCCGAGCGGGTAGCGACGGTCGGTGTGCGTGACATCTACGAGACCACCGGAAACCCGTGCGACTCCCATTACCCGGCCCCAAAGATCGCGTGGCTTGCCGAGCACTCTTCCGATGTTTCTCGCAAGGCGAGGTGGTTCCTCCAGAGCAAGGACTGGATCGCCGGACGCCTCACGGGCCGCTTTGGTGTGACCGATTTCTCCGACGCCTCGCTCTACGGCGTATTTGACATCACCGAACGCCGGTGGTCGGAGGAGATGTGCGGGGTGTGGGGAGTGGACGAGGGGAAGCTTCCCGACATCGTCGCCTCAAGCGAGGTCATTGGTCGGGTGACGAGTTCCACTGCCCGTGAAACGGGGTTGCCTGAGGGGCTACCAGTTGTGATTGGCGGCGGCGACGGGGCGTGTGCTGCGGTCGGCGCGGGAGCAGTGTCAATTGGCGACGCCTACAGCTACCTCGGGAGCACCGCCTGGGTCGCAGCCGTGACCGATCGCCCGGTAATCGACGAACTGATGCGCACATTTGTGCTTTGTAACCTGGACCCCTCGACATACAGCCTGATGGGCACCGTCCAAGCCGCCGGAACCGCCTGCGAGTGGGCCGCCGAAACCCTCGGCCCTGATATCGAACCAAGCATCCGGTTCAGGCTCCTCGACGAGATGGCAAAGAGTATCCCAGCCGGAAGCGGCGGCCTGATCTTCCTCCCATACCTTCTCGGCGAGCGCACCCCGATCTGGGACCCCGACGCCCGCGGCGTGTTCTTCGGCCTCGGCGCAGAGCATGGCCGAGCCCATATGTTTCGAGCGGTCCTCGAAGGCGTCGCCTACGCGCTTCGAAGTGTGGCTGATTTGATAGAGTCAAACGGCGTGAAAATCGAGTCACTGGGGATGATCGGCGGAGGGGCGTCAAGCGAGCTTTGGACGGAGATTTTGGCTTCAGTCTATGGGCGAACACTTCACATCCCCTCAAGACCGAAAGAGGCGACTTCCTATGGTGCGGCGATGGCGGCTGGGATTGGCGTCGGTATATTCAACGGCTACGATGAGGCGCGGCGGTTTGTCAGAATCGATCGAGATGTTACACCCGGTTGTGAGTCAGATTACACACGGTTCTATGAGTTGTTTGCATCGCTTTATCCTTCGCTCGAAGAATCCTTTGCAAGGCTTGCGGAATTGCGGTAGGCATACTGCCAACACCGCTTGACAGTCACAAATAATCGTGTTACGATATCCTCAGTTCGTAACACAGGAGAACGTATGGAGACTGTTGAACGCTTTGGCGTGTCGATGAACGCGCAACTTTTGGACTCTTTTGATAGATTGATTGCCGAGCAGGGATATTCAAATAGATCGGAAGCGCTGCGGGATATCATCAGGAATTATATGATCGAGAGCCAGTGGGAGTCGGGGGATGTTGACGTGATCGGCACGGTTACGATCGTCTTCGATCACCACACCCGCGACCTCTCAGACACCCTCACAGACCTGCAGCACGATCATCACGATGAGATCATCTGCACCACCCACGTTCATCTTGACCATCACAACTGCCTCGAAACGGTCGTTATGAAGGGCAAGGCGGGCAACGTGCGGAGCATCGCCGAGCGGCTGATCAGCACGCGCGGCGTCAAGCACGGCAAGCTCGTCTGCACAACTACGGGAAAGGATTTGATCTAAATGCATATCCCCGACGGCTACATCGCTCCCCAGACCTACGGCGCGGCCTACGTCGTGATGGCCCCGATATGGGCGATTGCATCCAAGATCCTCAGGCGAACGCTCTCGCGCAAACAGGCGCCGATGCTCGCGCTCGGAGCCGCTTTCAGCTTCGTCGTGATGTTCCTGAATATCCCCGTTATGGGCAAGATGACCGCTCACCCGACAGGCGCGGCGCTGGTCGCGATTGTGGTCGGCCCCTGGGCGGCTTGCATCGGGATATCGGCGGCGTTGCTCGTACAGGCTGTGCCATTTGGCGACGGTGGGATCACGACTTATGGGCTGAACTGCCTCAATATAGCCGTCATTATGCCATTTATCAGCTGGGGAGTGTTCAAGCTCCTCTCCGGTCGAAAACCAGTGGGCGCGAGGCTCTGGTTGTCATCGGCGGCGGCGGGATACGTTGGGCTGGTCGTCGCTTCGGCGGCGGTCGCGCTGGAGTTCAGCCTGCAGCCTGCGGGATACCTGCCGTATTCCGTGGGAGTGGCGCTGGCGGCGATGCTGATCCCTCACATGCTGATAGTCGCTCCGATCGAAGGTATTATCACAGCCGCCGCAGTCGGTTATCTGTATCGGACAGAAACGGGACTCGCCGAAAAGCATAGTAGTGCGCCGACGAAGCGGCTTGCGATCGTTTCAGCGATACTCCTCGTCCTTGCGCCGCTTGGTGTCTGGCTTCCTGGTAAGTTCGGAGCAGGCGCGGCGTGGGGAGAATGGGGCACGGATGAGCTTAAAGCGATGTTCGGGCATGTCCCGTCGAAAATGGCTCATGGGATGGATTCTTGGAAGGCCCCGCTGCCGGATTACACCATCGCCGGTCATGACCCCGGGATGTTTGGGATCATATTAGTCGCTCTGGCAGGCGCGGCTGTGACGGTTGCCATCGGTTGGGGAATCGCGAGGCTGCTTGCGCGAAGGGGTGAAGATGCCGCTTCCTGATTGGCTGTGCGAACAGGCGGCCAATGCGCCGAAAGTGACACGCGGGCGCAGGTCATGGATCTCAAAAGCGATCGGCAGACTGATCCTGCTTACCGCTCCTGCGGGTGAGCGCAGGCGGGGTGTGGTTCGACTCGACGCGCGCGCCGCAGTGGCTGTGTTCGTCATCCTGATAGTCTCTACGACGTTTCTAAAGAGCCCCACGGCGCTTGTGGTGAGCCTTGTAATATCGATCGTTCTCGCCTCCCTCGTTGGAGCAAGCAGGCGAACGCTGGTTGCAGGCGTGCTCGGAGTCGGCGGACTGACCGCCGCCGCGATGCTTCCCGCTGCGACCAGCTTTGTGACGCCCGGACGCGCCATATTCGAGCTATGTGGAGTCGCCTTCACATCGCAAGGGACACTCGCCGCCTCTCAGGTGCTCATCAGAACAACGGCGTGCCTGGTCTTTGGCATCGGACTATTCGCGTCAAACCCTGTGGAGGAGCTGTTCTCCGCACTGAGGTGGTTTCGCGCGCCGGGGGTGTTTGTGGCAGTGCTCTTGATGACTTACAGGTATCTGCAGGTAATCGCCCGAGCTGCCCTTGATGACCATTTTGCACGCAAAAGCCGTGTTCCTGACGAATCGAACTTGGGCGCAGCGAGGCAGTGGGCAGGCGAACGGGTGGGGGCGCTCTTTGTCAGGTCAAAAGAGCTTGGCGAGGAAGTGCATCTTGCGATGATCTCCCGAGGCTTCGACGGCGTCTGGATGCCCGCTCCTACCTCGCGTGTAAGGGTGGTCGATCTTGCCTGGGTCGTGTTTGCGGCTGTGGTCGGGGCAGCGCTCATAGTTCTTGATAGAAAGACAGGTCTTCTGTGAAAGAGATATTTAGAGTCGACAACGCAGCCTATTCCTACCCCTCAGGTCAGGCGGCGCTTGAAGGCGTCAGCTTGAGCGTGGCAGAAGGCGAGAAGATCGCGCTTCTCGGGGCAAACGCAAGCGGCAAGTCGACGCTGCTTTCCATTCTCGATGGTCTCGTCTTTCCGACCTCTGGTGAGGCTTATGCGTTTGGCGAGATGCTATCTGAGAGGACACTGGATGGCACCGAGTTTGGCCGGTTCTTCAGAAGGCAGGTTGCGTTTCTCTTTCAGAACGTCGATGCCCAGCTTTTCTGCTCCAGCGTGGAGGAGGAACTCAGCTTTGGCCCAAGGCACCTGGGGATGAACGAAAAGGAAATAAAAGAGCGAACCGAGGATCTTGTAGAGGTGTTTCGACTCGAAAAGATCCGTACCCGTGCACCTCAGACCCTTAGTGGGGGCGAAAAGCGCAGGGTAGGGCTCGCGGCGGTGCTTGCTGTTGGGCCATCGGTTGTGATGCTCGACGAACCGACCTCCGGGCTCGACCCAAGAAACCGCGCGTTCCTGATCGATTGCCTGCGTGAGCTTGGCGACGCGGGAAAGACGATCGTCATCGCGACTCACGACCTCGAACTCGCTCACGATGTGGCCGACCGGGGTATCATTCTGACCGAAAACCACAAAGTCGCAAGCGATGGCCCCATCCACGGCATCCTCTCTTCGCATGAGCTTCTTGAACGCGTGAACCTGGTGCACGTGCACACACACAGCCACGAAGATGTCGTTCACGCGCACGATCATCACCACGGAGGACCGCACGAGCACAACCACGAGCATTAAGACTCAGTTGGGACGCTCAAGCCACTTCTACATCGTGTTCTCTCAGCCACCGGCGGGCGTCGGCGTGCATGTCTGCGAGGTCCCCACGTGATAGGATCATCTTGTGCATCCTGACTTCAAGATCATGGCCGGCAATCTCATCAATCTCTCCGGCGCGCTCGGGCTCCCTCAAGTTGGCCTCGTGCCTGAGGAACTCGCGCAACTCCTCAACATCCCTTTTTCGCAGTACGTATGCAAGGCGCTTTACGTATCCTGCATCCGGGTTAATCATATCGCTACTCTCCAAAAACGGGTGCTTCCGTTCAGTTATATACCCCGTTCACGCATTGTGTAGTGCATTTGGGATGAGATTGTTTTATTTAGTGATGGAAATCTGCGGGTGTTCGGGGTTCGGCTGGGTGCGGGGAGTCCTTCGGCGCTGCGACAGAGGGTGCATGCACCGGCTTTTTCACATTTGGGGCGATGTCGGGCGCGATGTTGCTTGGGTTCATATCGATAACCTCAGCTGGTCCATCGACGGAGAACGGTAGCAGGATGCTCACGCGTCTATTCTTGAAGCTGTCCGGGTGTTTGGGGTCAAGAAGCATGCGGTCGGCAAGCCCTCGAACTTCAAGAAGCTGGCTGGAACCAATGCCCGAGCTTTCCATAATCGCTCGTGCCGCGTTGGCGCGAGCAGCGGAGAGTTCCCAGTTCGTCCAGCCGTTTGGCCCGCAGTAGGGACGGCTGTCGGTGTGCCCTTCTACAATCATTCTGTTGGGCAGCCTGCCGAGCGTCCCGGCTATTTTCTTAAGGAGGTCCCTGGTCTTTGGCTTGGGCATCGCGCTGCCACTATCGAAAAACACCTCCGGGGCAGACTCAAGCAGGTCGATGCGCAGACCTTCGTGGGAGATTCTCACCTGAGTGCTCTCGGCGAGCTTCCTGAACTTGGGGTTGCTCTTGACCGTGTGCTCGATTTCCTTCTTGGCGCTTTCAAAGCGTTTCTTTTCGACATCAAGCTTTTGTTGCATGTTCATGGAGTCCTTGCGGATGTCCTTGGTAACCTCCGGGTATGAAAGCGCGCCCGGTGTCTCGATATTGAACGGTTTCTTTCCCTTCTCAACGCCCTGCATGAAGCCAATAGGGTCTTTGAAATACGCCGCTACGGAGTCTTTCACCGACTGGTTCAGTCCTACGATCCACATGACCAGGAAGAACGCCATCATAGCGGTGACGAAGTCGGCGTAGGCAACCTTCCAGCTGCCTCCGTGGTGACCGCCGTGCCCGCCCTTTTTGTGTTTCTTGATTACCCTGATCTGTTCAGACAAATCTGCTAAGCCGCCTTATCTTGTGCCATGCTTCGGCCCTTGACCACGTCTTCGACTTCCTGGAAGTTGGGACGAATCTCGGGGTCTATCAATCTGCGGGAGAACTCGACCACAAGCATCGGGGCCATCCCCTGCGCAAGCGCCGAAAGCCCGGCGCGAAGGCAGTTCATATAGGCGACACTTCCTTCTGCGCGCGTCTCAAGAGCCATCGAAATCGGACTGAAGATACCGTAGGCAAGGAGGATCCCGAGGAACGTTCCTACAAGCGCCGCGCCTACCTTCTCGCCGATAACTTCAGGAGGACCGCCGATCGCCTGCATTGTGATGACGACTCCGAGGACCGCTGCGACGATTCCAAAACCAGGCATCGCGTCGCCGATCTTGGTCACAAGACCCGCGTTTTTCTTCGCCTCTTCAGCGAAGACATCGATGTCCCCCTCCATCATCTCCTGGAGCTCAAAGTGACCGACGCCGCCCATGACGACCAGACGGAGACTGTCGCAGAGAAAGTCGACGGCGTGATGGTTGCTTTTGAACGTGGTGTAGCGCTGGATGATCTCGCTTGTGTCGGGGTGTTCGACGTGCGACTCAAGCGCAAGTAGACCGTCACGGCGAGCGAGGTTGCTGATTTCGTAGAGAAGCTGCAACAGCTCCGAGTAGGCCGCCTTGCCGTAAGGATCGGGCTTGATAAGCGCGAGAACGTCTTTGAAGATCATCATGACGCGCGGAAGCGAAGTGCCCGCGATCAGGCTGCCAAGCCCAGCTCCGCCGATGACGATGAACTCCGATATCTGAATTAGCGCCCCGACCTTACCTCCGGCCTTCGTGAAGCCAATGAGGATGCTGGCCATAAGCGTAACCAAACCAATTATTAAATACATTCAAGCCTCTTGCCCGTACATAATTGTGCTATCCTTGCACATCCTATATATTTGGCTGATAAGCTTAAGAACTCAAGGGCATGATCAAACTTTCCGTCATGCGATTGCCCGCTTGGCTGCTTGGTGTTATAATGTCCGGGTTTGAACAGGGATTTGTGAGGGAAATAATAACTCACTCTCTGGGATTGTTGAGGCTTAGATGAAACGAAACTTAGGGGTTGTAATCGGCATATTGGCTGTGCTCGTTCTTTTCTTTGGTGGTACGGCGATAAGGCTGTATACGGATTGGCTGTGGTTTGGCGACCTCGGCGGCGCATTCAGGAGCATATTCTCCAAGGTTATCTGGACAAAGCTTGCGATGGCAGCTGTCTTTGGTGGGCTTTTCTTTGTGATTGTCTACACAAACCTGCGCATCGCCCGTCGCCTTGCGCCTCCTCCCAGTCGCACACGTGCGGGATGGGAAGAAGAGGTCCGCGCGCGGGTCGAGGACTTCATCCGGCGCGGGCTAGGCGCTGTCATCCTGCTTGGCAGCCTTGCAATTGCGCTTTTCGTGGGGCTTAACGCAGCCGGTCAGTGGGAACAATGGCTGAAGTTCGCAAACTCGACACCGTTTGGCGTGCATGATCCGCTATTTAGGGCAGATGTCGGCTTCTATGTCTTCAAACTGCCGTTCTACAGCTTTGTCTACAACTGGCTCTTTGGAACGATACTCGTCGCTGGTCTCGCTACGGCGATTCTTCACTATGTAGATGAGGGGATAGACTTCTACGGCAACGTCCCGCGCTTTGCCCCTGGGGTGAAGCTGCAGCTTGGGATACTCGTTGCCGTGCTGTTCTTCCTGAAAGCAGTAGGCTACAAGCTTTCCATGTATAACCTCGTGCTTGCTCCTGGCCGATTGTTTGACGGCGCGGGTTATGCCGACGTTCACGCGAGGCTTCCTGCGCTCTGGATACTGCTCGTTGCTGCAATAATCGGCGGTATTCTCGTGCTTGTGAACATTCGCAGGCGTGGGATAATGCTTGCATCCGGCGCATTTGTTGGCCTTCTCGTTCTTTCGGTGCTTGTGGGTTACATCTACCCAAGCGCGGTTGAGTCGCTGCGTGTGAAGCCGAATGAGCTCGATGCTCAGCGGCCGTACATCACGCTAGCGATAAACGCCACAAGGCAGGCATTTGGCGTCGACAAGATCCAGTCCAGCAAGTTCGACTACCAGCCCGACCTCACCCCAGCCGATTTCGAAGCAAACCGGGCCGCGGTTCAGAACATCCGACTCTGGGACTACGAGCCTCTAAGGCGCGCGTATAACCAGCTTCAGGTGTTCCAGCCCTATTACGAGTTCAACGATGTTGATATCGACCGCTACATGGTGAAGGGCGCATACCGTCAGGTAATGCTTTCGGCGCGCGAGCTCGCGGGCTTGCCATCAAACGCCAACACCTGGGTCAACAGATACCTGCGTTACACGCACGGCTACGGGCTTGCGATGACCCCCGTTAACGAGGCTACGCCTGAAGGTCTTCCAGTCTATTTCGCAAGCGGGATCCCGGTTGCGACTGTCGAGGGGCTTGAGGTCACCACACCTCAGGTCTACTTCGGGGAGACTACGAACGATTTTGCTCTCGTAAACACCAAGCGTGAGGAGTTTGATTATGCCGTAGGCGGCGCGTCTGAGATTACGACGTCGTACAAGGGAGACGTCGGCCCGAGGTTGAACTCGTTCTTCAGGCGTCTTGCGTTTGCGGCTCGCTTCGGGGACATGAACCTGGTGCTATCGCAGGATATCACTCCTGGAAGCCGCATTCTCTTCAAACGGAACATCTCGGATCGGGCACGGACCATATTCCCGTTCTTGACCTATGACAGGGACCCGTATCTCGTCACCATCAAGGGCCGGTTGTACTGGTTCCTGGATGCCTACACGACGACCAGCCTGTACCCATATTCGGATGCAACCGAGGAGTCTGGGATAAGATATATCCGCAACTCAGTGAAGATCGTCACCGACGCCTACTCCGGCAAAGTTACTGCCTATATGTTCGACCCGAGCGACCCGATTATTCGCACCTACGCAAAGGCGTTCCCCGGCGCGATCAGACCGGCTTCGGAGATGCCGACGGAGTTCCGGGCCCACGTGCGCTACCCCGAGGACCTGTTCCGGGTTCAGACCGAAGTCTATGCGAGATACCACCAGACTGACCCGGCGGTGTTCTACAGCGGCAACGACCTTTGGGCGATTCCGACAATGGGGACGACTGCGGAGCAGACCCAGGGAGAACAGCTTGAGCCCTATTATCTGATCACCCGGCTCCCCCGTTCGACGAAGGACGAGTTCATCCTGGTGTTGCCGTTTGTGCGCCCCGGCAGGCCGAACATGGTCGCGTGGATATCAGCAAAGTGCGATCCGGAGGAGTACGGCCAGCTTATCTCGTTTGAGTTTCCGCGCGGTGAAACGGTGTTTGGTCCGGCACAGGTGATGGCGCGAGCCAATCAGGATACCGTGATCAGCCAGCAGCTTACTCTTTGGGGCCAGGCAGGTTCAAGTGTCGTTCGCGGCAGCATGCTTGCTATTCCCATCAGCAACTCGATTCTCTACGTAGAGCCGCTCTACCTTGAGTCCACGTCCAATCAGATTCCTGAGTTCAAACGTGTGATCGTTTCGCTCGGAAACCGTCTTTCGATGGAGCCGACGCTTCAGTCCGCGCTGTCGGTGCTTATGGGAGGAGCGAACATCAGCGTTGCCTCTCAGACGACAGGAATAAGGCAGGCTCTGCCTACTGCCGTGGGCGGGCGTCCCGCACAGGCGTCAGAGGCCGCACAAGGGCTGATTCGTCAGGCAAACGAGCAGTTCAACCGCTCGCAACAGGCGCTGAAACGTGGTGACTGGACAGCCTACGGAAAAGAGATGGATGCTCTGGCGAAGACACTTCGAGAGCTTCAGGGGAAGTCTCAGCCATAAGCGGCTAACCCGCATTATTCACGTTTCACGAATAAAGCCGGCTAGGATAAACCAATCGTTGTATCGGGGACCCCCGTCCCCGATACCGACCAATGGCTATGGAACTCTAGTCTTCGGCGAGCCCTTCGATTTGTGAGTCCCTGAGGTTGTCTTCGGTGTCGGGCTCTACGTGGGTCATGACGTGGGCGAAGTTGAGCTCCGCACGAATCTTGTCCTCTATCTCCTCGGCGACATCGTGCGCGTCTGCCACAGACATCGATACCGGCACGATGAGGTGAACGTCGATATGTCGAGACGCCCCGGCCTTTCGCGTTCTGAGCTTGTGGTAGCCGACGATTCGCTCGTCAGACAAGAGAATGTTCTTCACCAGACTCACTTCATCGCCTGGAAGGCGGGTGTCAAGGAGCGGCATACCGGCTTCCCTGGTGAGATCATAGGCCACTTTGACGATCAAAAACGCCACCGCAATCGCGACCGCCGAGTCGACCACCGCAGCTCCGGGAATCTTGAAGATGTTGAGGAGCGCCATTATGATCAATCCCACGAAGACCCCGACCGATGTCCAAACGTCGGTCCGCAAGTGGTGAGCATCCGCCGCAAGCGCAACCGAATCGGTGCGTTTGGCGACTTTGAAGAGATAGCCCGAAATTAGATGGTTTGCGATCATCGAGACTCCCATAACGAGGATGCCCCAGGACGGTTGGACTTCGGTATGCTTGCCGCCCAGTGACTGCATGAGCCTTTCCATCGCCTCATACACGATGTACGCGGCAGCGAAGAAGATCAGAATAGCCTCGACCACTCCCGAGATGTTCTCGATCTTGCCGTGACCAAAGGGGTGGTCTTCGTCGGGAGGAACATCCGCCGCCCGAACTGAGAAGAAGGCGATGATCGACGCTACAAGGTCAATCGCAGAGTGCGCTGCCTCCGAAATAACCGACACCGATTGCGTGATGATCCCCACGACCAGCTTCAATATAACAAGAACAGTGTTCGAGAGAATAGACAGCGCCGCAGCGCCGCTCTTGGTTGAAAATTGGTTCATTACATCCTCTGAAACGACAAAAAACCCGCGGTCTATCACAGTAGTCCCGCAGGTTCACCTGCTGCCTGAATCTCGGCCCGGCACCATCCCGGAGTTGATGTCGGGATCGCCTGATCTATTTCATGATCACTATTTAATTCATACCGCGTAGCACATAAATCGACACCAATTTCGCGTCGACACGAGAGTTTAACACGCGCCCGCATTTGCCGTCAAGTGCGAGTCAGGGCGAACGCATCTTAGCTGTCGGGTAGCGCCGAACGCCCGTAGTGGCGGGTCGCCGCGCCCGCCATCAGCAGCAAAGGTGCTGCGCGAAATGGACAACTGTATGAAATTCTATCGTTTGCTCGGCGCGTTCCGCACCGATGGTCTCACCGACAGCATCACCGAAGTCATGCGAGAGGCCACCGCGGCGGGACGGCCACTACGTCGGCTGCCCGCAAGATGCGTTAGCCCTGAAGTGCGGGATTGATACGGTATCAGGCGACGCTTTGCACAGCATCGACCGGCGCGATATGTTTTCTCAATGTAACGGTGAAAGTGCTTCCGTGGTTCAGCCTGGTCTGGACGACGATCGTGCCGTTGTGCGCATCTATGATGTCTTTGACGATCGAGAGCCCTAGCCCTGTGCCGCCCCTCTGGCGTGACCTGGCCTTGTCCACCCTGTAGAAGCGTTCGAAAATCCGCGGCACATCGCCCTGTGGAATGCCGATACCTGTGTCTGAGACTACGATCGACACCGTGTCGTCCATTTCGCTTCCAGTGATGGTGACAGAGCCGCCTTCGGGCGTGTATTTGATGGCGTTATCGGTCAGGTTCGCGAGGACTTGCTCAATCTGACGTTCGTCGGCAAGCACTGCGATATCAGGCACTCTACAATCAAGCCTTATCCCGCCCCTCTCAGCTTCGCCCTGACAAAGCGATGTGACACGCTCTGCGAGACTGCGAAGGTCCACCTCAGTGCGACGGGGTTCGATGCGGCCCGACTCAAGTTTTGCAACTTCGAGCAGATCATCGATCAGTGCAGAAAGGCGTTCGCTTTCTCTGACGAGCGTCGTCAAAAACCGGTCAAGTAGCTTGGGGTCGTCCTTTGCGCCTCCGAGCAGGGCTTCCGCTGTCACCCGCACCGCTGTGATCGGTGTGCGAAGCTCGTGGCTTACGTTTGCGACAAAGTCCTTCTGGGCTTTCTCGTGCTTGCGAATCTCGGTCAGGTCGTAGAGCACGACGACGGCTCCTTCGACGTTGGACGGCGGGTCTTTGACAGTCGTCGAGTAGGCGCTAAGCGCGACGCCACTTGGCTCGAGCTTCAGATCTTTTCGGACGATTCTTTGGGTGGCAAGCGTCTCTGCGACCATATCGGCAAGCTCTGGATGCAGCTCGACCTCGGCGATCGGCAGCCCGATTGTGTCTTCGGCTCTTAGCCCAAATATGCCTTCAGAGGCTTTGTTGAAGAGTATTATCCTGCCGGACTTGTCTGTGATGATGATCCCGTCGGCCATCGTTGTGAGGATAGTCTCCATCCGGTCACGCTCCTCGGTCATCTCGTGGAGCATTTGCTGGATGGTCATAGCCATTCCATTGAAGCTTGCAGCGAGTTTGGATACTTCATCTGCGCCGTCAGTTGTGGCTCTTAGACTCAGGTCACCTCGGGACATTTTCTCAGCAATGTCGCTTATGTCACTTATCGGTTTCGCGATAGAAAAGGCAAGGCGCTGGCTGAGCAGTGCAGCGAGAATCGCGGCAATAACGAGTGCGGACAGGATTACGCGCCGGGTTCGCGCAGCCGCCTGTTTCACCCCAAAGAGCGACACAGATATCTCGGCTTTTCCGATAGGGCTTGTCCCGTATGTGAGGTTCTGGCTCACCGACATAACTTGGGGGGAACGTGCCTCGGGGTGGCAGAGCATACAGCCGAACGACTTGAGTGGTCCTGCAGGGTCGTGAGACACCTGGCCGCGGGCGCTGTCAGCGAGAAGTCGGCGCTTGGGGTCGAGAATCTGCACTCGCGCGTTGATCTTGCTTGCGAGGTTGCGGAGGGTCTTATCATTGATGGCAGACTTGCCTTGCTGCTCGTATTCGTGCTCGATAACTCCCTTCACAAGCGATGCGTGGGACGTAAGCACGGTCTGATAGCCGCTTCTGTACTGATTCTCAATGAGGTAAGAGAGAATCAGCCCGGCGACCGTCATAGAAAGCCAGATGACGGCGATATAAGCTATCGTCAACCGCCACCTGATGGGAAGTCTAGTCAGAATCTGCCACAAACTTGTAACCCACACCCCGGACCGTGCGCACATAGCGAGGATGGCTGGGGTCCTTTTCGATCTTCTCTCTGAGCCATCTGATGTGGACATCTAGTGTCCCAGTATCATAGGCTGTATCACTGTCCCAAACGGTCTGGAACAGGTAGTCACGTGTCAGCACCTTGTCCTGGTGCGCCATGAGAATTCTTAAGAGCTCAAACTGCTTGAGCGGCAGGTGGATCGGAGTGTCGCCGACGGCCACGCGCCTGCGTCCGAGGTCCATAGATATATTGCCGGCCTGGAGGCGCATCTGATCTTCCTCAGGATTACTGCCTTTGGCGCGTCTGAGCACTGCACGGACTCTGGCCATAAGCTCGCGTGTGCTGAACGGCTTGGTGACGTAGTCATCGGCCCCGAGTTCGAGCCCAACGACGCGGTCGACCTCTTCGGTCTTGGCGGTGAGCATGATGATCGGCGTGCTACTTTCCTTGCGAAGAGTCCTGCAGACATCTAGCCCGGACATTTTAGGAAGCATAAGGTCCAGGATAATGAGGTCAGGCGACTCCGAACGCGCAGACGCCAAGCCAGCGAGGCCATCTGCTGCAATAGCCACTTCAAACCCTTCGGCCTGAAGGGAGTAGGCGACTGAATCGGCGATCGCGCTTTCGTCCTCGATCAGGAGTATCTTTTGCATCATCACTAGCTCCATAAATCCGTGGCTAAAAGTATTCGTGAGAAATTGCACAACTTAACTATATTTTAAGCCAGGCATGAGCGTTTGTCAACCAGTCGTGATTGTTTGGGTTCGTATACTGCGTTGCGCCAAGCTAAGCTCATGGATGAGGCGGGGACATCAACCCTGGGGTTTTTCGTCGTTTTGAGCGTGGGGTTCGTGGTCAGGAGGATAGAACGGTCACTTGCCGAACACTGTAGTGACGGCGGATGTTGGATTGTTTTTGGAGTAAAAAGGGCTCCGTCCCCTTTATCCCCCTGACGGAGATAGTCGCAGCACTACAGGGGGCTTGAAGTGTAGCTAACCATCCTGAAGCGTAACGTTAGATGCGCCGATTAAGACCGGCAAGGTGTAAGGAGTGAGAGTCTCTACGGTGAAGGCATAGCGAGCCACGCCGACCCCGAGTCATGTCCTGCTGTCCGTAAGGACGGTGGGGAAGCGTTGACAGGGGAAACTC